>NZ_JBPEHL010000014.1:0-157034 GCF_051201095.1 Shinella sp. BE166
GGACGAGACGCCCTCTGGCGCTGCCCTCGCGTGCCAACGAGCGATGGAGCCTGGATTTCGTCAGCGACGCTTTCACAGATGGTCGTCGCTTTCGGATTCTGGCCGTCGTCGATGACTTTACCCGCGAATGCCTGGCGCTGGTCGCCGACACGTCGCTCTCAGGCCGGCGGCTTGCGCGGGAACTCGATGCCGTCATCGCCCAACGAGGCAAGCCACGAACAATTGTCTCCGACAACGGCACGGAGATGACCAGCATGGCCGTTCTGGAATGGTGCCAAAGCACGCATGTCGAATGGCATTATATCGCACCGGGCAAACCCATGCAGAATGGCTTCGTAGAAAGTTTCAACGGCAGCTTCCGTGACGAATGCCTCAACGAAACACTGTTCTCGTCACTGACGCAGGCGAGGATCGAAATCACAGCATGGAAGGAGGACTACAATCGCAACAGACCGCATTCTTCACTGGGCAACATCACACCCAGCGAATTCGCAATGAAAATGGCTATGGAAAAACAGGCCGCATAAGGTCAGATTGAAAACCCAAGACTCTCCTGAAAATTGGAGGGACGATGGGTCTCAGGTCAGCGGCAAAACGTCTATTTTCTTGGGAACAAACAGCCCGTCATCCGGTTTCAAAATAGGGCTGTCAGAGTTGCGAACATCAAACCCGAAAGGGGCCGTTTTGGCCTTCCTTGAAAGAAAACGGGTGGTGGCGCGATGGGCGGTCTTTTCAGAAAGGGACATTCAGATGGCTGATTTTAATGATCTGGTTCGCACCGAGGCCTACCTCATCTGGCAATCGGAAGGGCGGCCGCATGGGCAGGATGCGCGGCATTGGGAGATGGCGATCGAGCGCGTCCGGTCGAGAATGCCTGTAAAGACGGTGAAGACCGTGGCTCCCGTCAAGCCGCTTCCCCTCCAGCGCGTGGCGCTCCTGGCGCGCTCGACGCGCAAGCCGCAGCCGGCGGAAACCTTTCGCGCATCCGCTTGACCGTTTCGCTATGCCGTCGCTTCGCCCCTCGCCACCCGGCGGGGGCTTTCGATCCCTTCAGCGGAGTGGTATCTGACAGGCCATGAACGTTCTGTCGATTGTTTCGGAGGTTTTTCCTCTCATCAAGACCGGGGGATTGGCAGACGTGGCAGGCGCCCTTCCGAAGGCCCTGCGCCCGCTGGGTATCGACGTCCTGACCCTGGTGCCGGGTTATCCGCAGGTGCTGGACCGCCTGCCGGAGCGGGTGGAAATCGGCTGCCTGGAGGGCCTGCTCGGGCACCGGGCCGTCGTGTCCCGCGCGACCACGGAGGGGCTCGACCTGCTGATCCTGGAGATCCCCGAACTCTACCAGCGCACCGGCGGGCCTTATCTCGATGGCGCCGGTTACGACCATCCGGACAACTGGTTGCGTTTCGCCGCCTTGTCGCTTGCCGGCGCGCGCATCGCGCTTGGGCACCTGCCATTGGGCAGCGCCGATATCGTCCATGTGCATGACTGGCAGACATCGCTCGTGCCGGTCTATCTGCGTTATCGGTTCCAGAGTTCGCTTCCCGTGGTCTGCACGGTCCACAATCTCGCCTTCCAGGGGCAGTTCTCCATCGATATCGCACCCCGCCTTGAATTGCCGGACGCAGCCCTCGGCATGGATTGCCTCGAATATTACGGCGGTATCGGTTACCTGAAGGGCGGCCTCGTCTGCTCCGATATCGTGACGACGGTCAGCCCCACCTATGCGCGCGAAGTCCTTTCGACGGAGCTCGGCATGGGGCTCGACGGCGTGTTACAGACGCGGCGCGCAGCCCTTTACGGCATCGTCAACGGCATCGATGCCGATATCTGGAATCCGGCGACCGATCCGCTGATCCCCAGACCCTATGACGTCCGCTCGCTGGCGCGCCGGCAGGAGAACCGTGCGGCCGTGCTCCGGCATTTCGGCCTGCCGGATGCAAATGGGCCGCTCTTTGCGGCGCTGACGCGGCTGACCTGGCAGAAGGGGGCGGATATGTTTGCCGAGGTGGCCGAGGAAATCGTCCAGCACGGCGGCCAGCTCGTCGTCTGCGGGCAGGGCGACGCGGCCATCGGAGCGGCACTCCGGGACTGCGCCTGGCGCTATCCCGACCGCGTGAGCGTCCACATCGGCTATAGCGAGGAACTCGCGCATCTCATCGTTTCGGGCTGCGACGTGCTGATGCAGCCGTCGCGTTTCGAACCGTGCGGCCTGACGCAGCTTTATGCCATGCGCTATGGCGCAATCCCGCTTGTCGGGCGGACCGGCGGTCTGTCGGAAACCATCATCGACGCCAACGAGGCGGCGATGGCGCGGGCGGTTGCCACCGGTTTTCAGTTCCACCCGGTCGATCCGCACAGTTTTCGCGAGGCGGTGCGCCGGGCCTGCGAGGCATTCGAGAACCGCGAGGCCTGGAGCAACCTGCAACGTCAGGCCATGAAAGCCGATTTCTCCTGGGAGCGCAGCGCCTCCCAATATGCCCAGCTTTTCGAAGCGTTGCAGGCCGCGTGGCAGGCGACGGCCGAGCGGGCATAAACGCATCGAGAGGAACAATCGCCACTGTCGCCGGTTTCTGGGAGTGAACAGGAGGGCATCATGGCCATCATCCCCAACGAGCCCACGCCCGGTCCGGTCCCCATTCCCGACCTGCCGCCGATCGACAATCCCAGCCCGCCCATCGAGGAGCCGGAGCCCGACCGCCTGCCGGACGAAAATCCCGACCCTAATCCCGACGAGAACGACCAGCCGCCGAAACATGTGCATGGGCGCGTGCATGGTCCTGTTTGAGATTTTTTGCTGCCGAATGCCGTTCCCCGCGTCTCAGTGCAGGGTGATGGCGATCTTTGCCTCGTGTGCGGCTTCCAGAAAGGCGTCGCGTGCCTCGTTGTCCTCGGCGTCGCCGTCGAGCGCATCCGCACAGAGGCGGATCGCCTTGTAGAAGGCTATGCCGTGTTGCTTCGGCCAGAATTGCAGGAGATAGGCCGCCGCCTCGACGGAGCTTCGCACGATGACGAAGGCCTGCGCTTCGGGATTCGCCAGAACGACGGGCATCTGCCAGTTGTGATCGCTGTCCATATCGAAACCTGCCTTGTGCGCGTTCTCTTCCTACAATCCCAGATGGTGAAAATAGTTCCGCAGTGGAACCAAAGCGGTCGGAAAGGCGTCTAGCGTTTCGCGTGACAGGCGAGGAGAGGCCGATGCTGGATTACCTGACCGCGGACCTTCTGCTCTTTGTCGTCATCGGCTTTTTCGCCCAGATCGTGGATGGCGCGCTCGGTCTCGCCTTCGGCGTGCTCACCACCACGAGCCTGCTGGCCGTCGGGGTGCCGCCGGCAACCGCCAGCGCCATGACGCACGCGACCGAATGTTTCACCACCGCGGCGTCCGGCCTGTCGCATGCCTATCACCGCAATGTCGATTGGCGGCTGGTGGCGCGGCTAGCGCCGGCGGGCATGATCGGCGGGGCGATCGGCGCCTATCTGCTCTCCAGCATCGATGCCAAGGCGATCGAGCCCTTCGTTTCCGTCTATCTCATCGCCGTCGGCGTCTTCATCCTCTACAAGGCGTTCAGCCCCTCCTGGCCGCGCGACGTGCGCGATTGGATCATCCCCTATGTCGGCGGCGCGGGCGGCCTGCTCGATGCGATGGGCGGCGGCGGCTGGGGGCCGATCGTCACCAGCACCCTGCTGGGGCGCGGTCACGACCTGAAAAAGGTCATCGGGTCCACCAACCTCACCGAATTCGCCGTGACGGTGGTGATATCCGTCACCTTCATCCTGGCGCTCGGCTGGTCGGAGCTTTCCTCGGCGGTCGGCCTGATCATAGGCGGCGTGCTCGCCGCCCCCTTCGGTGCCCTCATCGTCAAGCGGCTGCCGACGAAACCGCTGATGATCGCCGTCTCCCTCATCATCGCCGGCACCGCGGCGATGCGGCTGTTCTAGGCCGCCTCCTGCACGAAATGCCCCGGCGAAACCTCACGATAGGCGCGCTTCGGCGGCACGTAGCCGTGCGGGCGCAGCGGGCTCTTGATCTCCTCGTTGAGCGGCGGCGGCTGGTGGCCGCGGCGGGTGGGGTCGGGCATCGGCACGGCGGCGATGAGGCGGCGCGTATAGGCGTGCTGCGGATTGTCGAAGATCGCGGCGCGCGGGCCGATCTCGACGATTTCGCCCAGGAACATCACCGCGACGCGATGACTGACGCGCTCGACCACCGCCATGTCATGCGAGATGAAGAGATAGGCGAGGCGGTGCTTTTCCTGGAGGTCGAGCAGCAGGTTGGACACCTGCGCCTTCACGGTCACATCGAGTGCCGAGACCGCCTCGTCCGCCACGATGAATTTCGGCTGGAGTGCCAGCGCGCGGGCAATCGATATGCGCTGACGCTGGCCGCCGGAAAACTCATGCGGATGCCGCCCCGCCATCGTCCCGGACAGGCCGACCTGTTCCAACAGTTCGGCGACGCGCTCCTTCGCCTCGCGTCGCCCCAGCAGGCCGTGCGCCAGCATCGGTTCGGCGATGGCCGAGCCGATGGTGATGCGTGGATTGAGCGAGGCGAAGGGGTCCTGGAAGATCATCTGCGAGGTGCGGCGCATGGCGCGCAATACGCCTGACCCGGCCTTGGTCACGTCCTGCCCGTCGATGACGACGGAGCCGGCGCTCGGATCGACGAGGCGCATGATCGCCCGGCCGGTGGTGGACTTGCCGCAGCCGGATTCGCCGACGAGCGACAGCGTCTCGCCCGGCCGAAGATCGAAGGAGACGTCCTCGACGGCATGGATCTGCCCCTGTGGCAGCGCGAAGCGCACGGAGAGTTTGTCGACCGTGAGGATCGGCTTGGCGTCCGCTGAAACGGGTTGCGTAACGCGGCCGTCGGTCGCGAGACCCGTCGCGGGATCGACATCGGGAAAACGGCGCGGCGCGGCCGCATCGCCCATAGTGCCGAGGCGCGGAATGGAGGCGAGCAGCGCCTTCGTATAGATCGCCTTCGGTGCGGCGAATATGTCCTGCGTTGGGCCGGTCTCGATCATGTCGCCGCGGAACATCACCACGGTGCGGTCGGCCACCTCGGCCACCACGCCCATGTCATGGGTGATGAACAGCACGCCCATGTTCTCCTCGCGCTGCAACTCGCGCAGCAGGTGGAGGATTTCCGCCTGAACCGTCACGTCGAGCGCCGTCGTCGGCTCGTCGGCGATCAGCAGTTTCGGCCGGCAGGCGAGTGCCATGGCGATCATCACACGCTGGCGCATGCCGCCGGAGAATTTGTGCGGATATTCGTGCAGGCGGGATTTGGCGGCGGGGATGCGGACGCGCTCCATCAGGCGCAGCGCCTCGGCTTCGGCCGCCTTCCACGAGAGGTCGCGGTGCAGCACCAGCGCCTCGGCGATCTGGTTGCCGATGGTGAAGACCGGGTTGAGCGAGGTCATCGGCTCCTGGAAGATCATGCCGATGACGCCGCCGCGCACCGCGCGCATCTCCGCCTCGCTCGCCTGCAAAAGATCGCGACCTTCGAGCAGGATGCGGCCTTCGCAGCGCGCCCGGCCGGGCGGCAGCAGGCGCATGGTGGAGAGCGCGGTGACGCTCTTGCCCGAGCCGGATTCGCCGACGATGGCGACGGTTTCACCGGCATCGACCGTCAGGTTGATGTTGCGGATAACGGCGCGCCATCCTTCCGCGGTCTTGAACGACGTCGTCAGGTTCTCGACCGAAAGCACAGTGTCCGTCATGTCAGCTTTCCTTCGCAAGGCGCGGATCGACCAGATCGCGCAGCCCGTCGCCGAGCAGTTGCAGGGCGAGCACGGAGAAGACGATGGCCAGTCCCGGAAACACCATCAGCCAGGGGGCGTTGTTCATATATTCCCGGCCGGAGGCGAGCATGGTGCCCCAGGTCGGCATGTCGGTGGAAACGCCCACACCGAGGAAGGAAAGGCTCGCTTCCGCCAGCATCGCCGAGGCGAAGACGAAGGTCGCCTGCACGAGGATGGGCGAGGCGAGGTTGAGCAGCACATGGCGCGTCAGGATCTGCCAGGTCGGCAGGCCCATGGCGACGGCGGCTTCGATATAAGGCAGTTCGCGCAGCACCAGCGTGGAGCCGCGCACGATGCGGGCGAGCCGGGGCGCATAGGTGATGCCGAGCGCCAGGATGACGGTCGTCAGCGACGGACCGAGGGCGGCGACGAGCGCAATGGCGAGCAGGATATCCGGAAAGGACATCATGGCATCGAGCAGCCGGGAGATCGGCGCATCGAGCTTGCGGAAGAAGCCGGCGGTCACCCCCAAGAGCACGCCGAGCACGGTGGAGATGGAGACCACGCCGAGGCTGACGAGCAGCGAGATGCGGCCGGCGAAAATGGCGCGCGAAAAGATGTCGCGGCCGAACTCGTCCGTGCCGAAGACATGCGCGAAGGACGGCGCTTTCAGCTTGTTGACGATCGACAGCTTGTTCGGCGCATAGGGCGCGATCCAGGGCGCAAGGATCGCCGCCGAGAGCACGATCGCCAGGATGATCGCGCCGAACAGGATGGCGCGGTTGCGGAAGAGCCGGCGCAGGCTGGCGGTGAAGGGCAGGGGGAGGGAGGCGGTCGTCATAGGCGCACCCGCGGATCGACGAGGATATAGAGCATGTCCACGATGAAGTTGATGAGCACGTAGATCGCCGCGACGACCAGCAGCGCGCCCTGGATGACGGGATAGTCACGCCGCAGCACGGCCGAGACCACGAGATTGCCGACGCCAGGCAGGCCGAAGACGGTTTCCGTCACCACCGCGCCCGCCACCAGCATGGCGATGGAAAGGCCGATGACGGTGATGATCGGGATCAGGGCGTTCTTCAGCGCATGTTTGAGGATCACACGCCGTTCGCTCGCTCCCTTGGCGCGTGCCGTGCGCACATAGTCGTCGCCGAGCACGTCCAGCATCGCGGCGCGGGTGAAGCGGGTGATCAGCGCCGAATTGACGATGCCGAGCGCCACCGCCGGCAACACGAGATGATGCAGCCGCTCAAGGAAGGACGTATCCGGCCCGCCATAACCGGAGGCCGGAAACCAGCCCTGGCCTACGGCAAAAACCTGGATGAGGATGAGGCCGAGCCAGAAGCTCGGCACGCTCGCCGCCACCATGGTGAGCGTCACGACGACCTGGTCGAACAGCGTGCCGCGCCTGACGGCGGAGAAGATGCCGACCGGCAGCGCGATCGCCACTGCAATCAGGATCGAGAACAGCGTGAGGAAGAAGGTCGGCTCGGCGCGTGCCGCAAGCGCCGTCGTCACCGGCTGGTCGAGGAAGATCGACTGGCCGAGATCGCCCTTGAGGATGCCCAGCACGAACTGGCCGTACTGGGCGATCAGCGGCGCATCTAGCCCCATCTTGGTGCGCAGTTGCGCGATGTCCTCCGGGGTCGCATCCGACCCCAGCATTACGGCGGCCGGATCGCCCGGCGTCACGCGGACGATGACGAAAACCACCGTCACGACCAGGGCGAGCACGATGGCCATGCCCCCCAGCCGTTTCAACAGTGCCTGAGCGATCCGAACCATGATCTAGGGCCTCACTTCTTCGGGGTTACGTTCCAGAAATGCGGCCAGTAGGTGGGCGTGTAGCCGGAAACCCCGGTGGAAACCCCCGTGACCGCATTGAAATTGCCGGCCTTGAAGAGCGGCGCATCGTCGTAGATCACCGCCTGGATGCCTTCCCAGGCCTTCTGCTTGTCCGCGTCGGAGACGGCGTCCATGTAGGTCGCGACGGCCTTGGCCTTCTCGGGCGAGACGTACCAGCCGGGATAGCTGTCGGTGATCGTGTTGATCGTCGTCGGGTCGCCCGGGAAGTTGGAATGGGTGATGAAGATATCCCATTCCTTCGGGTCGGCGCGCCGTGTGGTCAGCGTCGCCCAGTCCACCACCTGCATGTCCACCTTGAAGCCCGCGGCTTCGAGATAGGCTTTTGCCACCTCGCCGATCTTGTAGTGGAATTCGTATTGCCGGCTGGTCATTAGGCGCAGCGGGGTGCCGTCGTAGCCGGCCTCTTCGAGCAGCTTCGCGGCCGCCTCCAGATCGCCTTCGCCATAACGCGCGACGCCGGATTCCGTGTGCCAGAGAGAGCCCTTCGGGAAGATCGAGCCATCGACGCTGAAGAAGCGTTCGTCGGAGAAGGCGGCGAGCATCATGTCGTTCGGGTTGAGTGCGGCCTGTACGGCTTGGCGCAACGTCTTTTTGACGAGCAGGCCTTCCTTCATGTTCATGTTGAGCGAGGCCCAGCCGGTGTTTTCGTAGATGACCGGCTTGGCATTGCCGCTCGCCTCGACGCGCTCATAGGCGCTGACCGGCAGGGAATCCGCGAAATCGAACTGGCCGGAGATCAGCCCCTCGACGCGGGTATTGGCGTCCGGCACCGGCACGAAACGGATTTCCTTGGCGATCGCCTCGCGTTTGCCCGCATAGTTGCTGGGCTCGCCCTCCGGCGACTTGTAGTCGTCGAAGCGCACGAGCTGGGTATATTGGTCGGGCTTGCGCTCCTTCAGCGCATAGGGGCCGGTGCCGACGAAGTCGGTCAGCGTGTCGGCGATCTTTTCCGACGGCATGATGATGGAGGCCTGCGAGAAGGTGGCGAGCAGCGGCGCATACCGCGACTTCAGCTTGACGACGACGGCGTTCGCGCCGTCTTCCGCAAGGCTCTCGATCACTTCGGCGACCTGCTTGCCCTTGGAATTGACCGCCATCCAGCGCGTCAGCGAGGCGGTCACGTCCTTGGCGTCGAGATCGCTGCCGTCATGGAACTTGATGCCTTCGCGAAGCGCGATGCGATAGGTGAGGCCGTCCTCGGAAATCTCCGGCATGGCGGCGGCGAGCAGCGGCACGGAACGCCACTCGGTGTCATAGGTATAGAGCGTCTCGAAAATATGCTGGTCGATGGTCAGCACGATGTCGGTCGGCGTCTGCATGGCGTCGAGCGTCGGCGGCTCGCCGATGGTCGCGACGGTCAATACGCCGTCGGTGGTCTGGGCGATCGCCAGGCTGCTGGTGCCGGCAAGTGCGGCCAATGTCATGAGAACCAATGCACTTTTCATCGTGTAACCCTCTCTTTTTTCAACGTTGATGCCGGCTCCCGTCCGGCAGGTGGTTCAGCTTTCCAGTCCGAGCGGATCGACGACACGCGGCCAGAGCGTGAGGCTCGCCTTGCGATAGGCCGTGGTGGCCGGGTCCGTCGGGTAGGAGGTCGGCGCGGCGACATAGACGATCTCGGAGGAGACCGGCTGGAAGCCGGCATGAAAATGGTTGGTCGATTTCACCAGCAGGAAGGCTTTCCGCATGAAGTCGATGCCCTGGTTGGCGAAAATGTCGGGCTGGTAGGTCTGGGTGCGGCTGGTGATGAGCACGATGTCGATGGTCGTGCCGAGCGGGCGCACCACGGCGGCGGCGCCGAGCGTCACGCGGCTGTTGCGAAAACTCTGCCAGCCGGCATCGAACACCGCCTGCACCGTCACGCGCAGGTCGAGCGGCTCGCCGCCTTCCGGCCCGGATTTGCCGCCGAAGCGCAGGGCAAGCTCCGCCCCTTCGCCCGCCGCATGGCAGAAGGATACGGCAATCGGATCCCAGATCGTCGCCACTGCGACATTCTCGAAGCCGCGCTCGATCATCCGGCGCAGGATATGGGTCGCATCCCCCGCCACCCCGCCGCCCGGATTGTCCCAGACATCGGCGATGACGACCGGTACATCCGGCCTTTCGGCGCGCACCGCCAAGGCCCGGTCGAGCCCGCCCTCGGTGTCGAGCATTGGCATCGCTGCCTGCCGGCGCAGGGCGTAGAGCTCGTGGCCGAGCGTTTCCGCCAGCGCGTCGCCCTTCGCCTTGTCGCCATCGGTGACAACGAGGATGCGGGTGCCCATGTCCGGCACGTCGCCGGCCATGAAGCCGTGGATCACGGAGATCGACAAGATGCCGTCGCGGCCCTCCATCGCCTTCAGACGGTCGACGAAGGAGCGCATCGGCTCGCGGCTCGTCGGGTAGAGGGTGATCATTCGGCAGTCGAAGGTGTAGATGACCGGCCGGATTTCGCCGCGCAGCGTGCGCAGAGCAAGGTCGACGACATGTTCGCCGCGCTCCTCGAAATCCGTATGCGGGAATTCGAGGAAGGTCGCCATGAGATCGAGACTGGCGACGCGCAGCGCGGTCAGGTGGCTGTGCGGATCGAATTCCGCGGCGACCAGCACCTTCGGGCCGACGATGGCGCGGACCCGGGACAGCAGGTCGCCCTCCGGATCGTCATAACCCTGCGCCACCATCGCGCCATGCAGGCCGAGCACGACCGCATCCACCGGCAGCGCGGCCTTGAGTTCGCCAAGGATCTGGTCGCGCAGCGTCTCGTAGGTCTTGCGCTGGATAAGGCCTGCCGGCTCCGCCCAGCAGGAGGTGCCTTCGATGACGGTAAAGCCTTCGGCGCGCCCGCGCCGGCGCAGGATCGGCACAACGGAGGAGCAGAGCGTTGGCGTGTCGGGATGTTCGCCCGGCCCCGCATAGAAGGCGGCCTTGAAGGCGTTCATGTCCGTCGGAACGGGGGAGAATGTATTGGTCTCGGTCGCCAGCGAGGCCGTGAAAATGCGCATGTTGATCCGTCCGAATGGGTTGAAGCTCGCAGAAAAACCCAGCCGCCATCAGCCGCCGGTGAGGGCGTTGACATGTTCGGCCGTGAGGCTTTCCAAAAATGTTCCCGTTGCTTGTTTCACCGCTTCTGCGATGTAATTTATTTTCCTGATAGTGCGATAATTTCACAGAAAGTCAAGATTGGTCGCACGAAAGGCAACTCAATGTGTAATCTGTTTTCTCTTCGGTTGAAAAAGAGAGGAATTTTCACGCAGCCAAATTTTGCCGAGAGGTCCGCGGCGAAGCGAGCATTCCGAATCCGCTATGAATATCAAACCGTTCCGAAGCCGACCCTTGATGCTGCAGCGCACGAGCGGTGAAAACAGCCTGAAAATGCGATGGGGCGAAGAGGGGCAGAATTTCAGCGCCGTCTACAGTCGCCTCGGCATTGCAGCCATTCAATGTGAAATTATGAAAAAATATTTCTCGGGCGCTTGTAAAAATCGGACACACCGCAACCTCTGGAGCGAGGCAGGAATGGCTGTAGGGTCTGCTATACCGCCATTTACGCTGAAAGAAGAAGCGCGTCATCCGCGAAGCCTCATGCCGAACCCATTGATGCGAAGCCGCACTGTGTTATGACTGACGCATAAGAAATTCGTTTTCACGCATCGCGCAAGGGCGGAGAGCCGATGGACCTTTTTCACGCATTGTCGGATGAGGACGGCCGGCTTTCCGGGCTGGATCGCAAGCTCGCGCAGCTTGCCCTGGAGGATGTGGATTTCGTCGTCAACTCGTCGATCGGCGAGCTTGCAGAGCGCGCCGGCGTGTCGCCGCCGACCGTCACCCGCTTCTGCCGCCGGCTCGGCTGCAAGGGCTATCCGGATTTCAAGGTGCAGCTCGCCCGGCTCACCTATGTCGGCCTGCGCTACGTCAAGCCGGAAGTGCCGACAGAGACGGCGGACGAGGTGGCCGAGGACATCATCGCCAAGGCGCAGAACGCACTGTTCCAGCTGCACCGCCAGCTCGATTTCGCAGCGCTCGACACGGCGGCCCGCCTGCTGCGCGGGGCTGATTTCATCCAGGCCTTCGGCGCCAGCGGCAATTCGGCGATGATCGTCAACGAGCTGCACAATCGGCTCTTCCGGCTCGGCTGCCGCGTCAATGCCTCGAACGACCACAATATGAATGCGATGATCTCCGCAGCCGCCTTGCCGGGCACGGTGGTGTTCGGCTCGTCCTTCACGGGGCGTGATCCGGCGCTGGTGCATTGCCTGGGCCTGCTGCGCAAGCGCGCCATCCCGACCATCGTCGTCACCCAGAGCGGCTCGCCGGTCGCCACCGCCGCGGACGTGGTCATCTCCGTCGATCTGCCGGAGGGCAAGAACATCTTCCGGCCGACCTCGACGCGCTATGCCTATCTGGCGGTCATCGACATGCTGGCCAATCTCGTCGCCTATACCGACCGGGCGAAGGCGCTGAAAACGCTGCGCAGCATCAAGGAGGAACTGGTGAGCCGCCGCGATGGCGACGACCGCCAGCTGCTCGGCGACTGAATGTCAGCGCCCCGTGCGCGGCGGCGCGGAGGGGATGACTTCGATGCGCTGCGTGCCGACGGTGCCGTCCGCCTCGACGATCGCCTGCCAGCGCCGGTTGCCGCAGCGCACGGTGAGCCGCCAGCGGCCCGCATCCTCCCCTTCGCCGCGCTCGACGCGCGACGCGACGAAGCCGCGCCGCATCATGTCGCGCAGCGTCTGCGTCGGCCAGCCGAAACGCTCGGCCAGCATTTCCGCCGGCAGCAGGAATTCGCCCGCTTCGTCACGGCTGAGAATGATGGGCTGGGCGTCGGTCATGCAGCGTCTCCCGGCGACTGGACGGTGAAGATCAGTCTTAACCCGCGCGGCATCCGGCCGAAAGGGCGGTTGCGTCGCAGAGCCTAGGTGGAGCCGGTGAGCCGTCTTGTCCAGTCCTCGACCCGGTTGCTTTCCAGCCGCCGGGCGGCATGGGTCTGCCAGCCGGCGGCAAGCGGTTTCAGCGCCGCGATGCCGGCAAGCTCTTCGCGGTTGAGCGTGTCGATATAGAAGGCGCGCCAGATGCGCGCGAGCGTCCATTCCGGCGCCGCACGGTCGAGCAGGGTCAGGCGGTCCGCGGGCGTGACGATGCCGGGCTGGAGCACGCGATAATACCAGCCCGTGCGCCCGGTCGATTGAACCGTGCGCGCCATCTCGGCCCGGCCGAAACGCTCGTTCAGTTTCCAGCACGGCTGTCGGCCCTGGCTGACCTCGACGACGGCCGTGCCGAGCGCAAAGACGTCGCCGATCGCCACCGTGTCTTCGGTGAGCCCGGCGGTCGAAATGTTCTCGCCGAAACCGCCGGGAGAGGCCAGCAGCGGATGCGCGCCGAAATCGCCCGCCCAGGCGGCATAGTGCTCGAAGGGATAGTGGTGCACGGCCTTTTCCGGCCCACCATGCCGCACCGTATCGCCCTGCTCGTCACCCCGGAAGCCGGTCAACGAGAGCGCAAGTGGCCCAGCCACCGCCGATTTCGCGATGCCGCTCGGCACGCCGCGCGTGCCAAGCGGCGCTACGGCGCCGACGCGAAGGCTGAGCAGGGCAACGCCCGTCATGAGAGCAACGGTGCCGCGCAACGGCCGTCGGCGCACCCATCGTCCGCATCCGCCGTCTCGCCAGCCCGCACCGGAACGGGGTCGGCGAGCGCCATGGCGATCCGCGCACCCACGGCGATGTCGTCCTCCACGCCAAAAACTTGGTGCAGGATGGTGCCATCGCGCCCGATCAGCACGGAAGACGGCGTGCCGCGCAGCCCGAAGCGCCGCATCGTCACGGGAATGTCGGAACCCTCTTCCGCAAGGTCGACGGCGACGGGCGATTTCAGCCGGTATTCGTGCAGGAACGCCTGCAGCGTCACCGGCGACATGGCCGCATGATGCTCGAAGACCGTGTGGATGCCGATCACCTGCAGGTCGGTATGGGCGAAGACGCGCTCGATGCGCTGCACCTGCGGAATGGCCTGCGCCACGCAGCCGGGGCAGAGCAGCTGGAAACTGTGCAGGAAAACCGGCCGGCCGCGCAGCCCTTGCAGCGTCAGCGGACCGGGCGTGTTGAACCAGGCGCTGACGGCCAGTTCCGGGGCAAGAGGCCGGGCATCAGGCTGGGACATGGTCGCCTCCTTGCTGGCGGGGGTCGATACGGGTAATCCTTGTCATGTTCTTTCTTTCCATTGCCTGGAGGGGAGGAATTGTCGGTCCGGCGATGGCAGTCGCCGGGCCGACGCTCAATCATTCGGCAGGCGCCACCTTGCCGGGCAGGCTCAGATTGCCGGATGCCACCTTGAAGACGTTACTGACGCAGAGCAGCGGCGCATGCAGGTTGCCGTTGATCTTGAGGCCGGCGGTCACGCCGTCATAGGCTGCACCCTTGATGCCGCCGATCAGCGACAGCGGAATGGCGACGTCGACCGTGTCGCCCTTGAAGCTGGTCGGATAGTCCGGGCTGTCGATCAGGAGCGGCACGCCGGGCCAGGTCTCCGGCACCTTCGGCTTTGCGCCTTCCGGAATGTCGATGACCTTAAGGCCGCCGCCGCAGGCCTTGTCCTCGGCCAGAACCACCCAGTGCGGATGCCAGACATGGCGGTTCTTGCCGCCAAAGGCCGCATCGTCGAAATCCGGATGGAAGGTGACGGCGAGCGCGACGATGCCCTGTCCCTTGTCGAAGCCGATCTCGCCGCTATCGAGGCTCGTCGGCCAGACATAGGCATAGACGCTGGAGCCTTCGAACGTGCCCGTCGCATCGGGCTTGTCCTTGCCGGCCTCGCCGCGCACGCGGGTGGTGAAGATCGCGCTGTCGCCCTTCGTGGCGATCGTCGTCTCGATGATGTCGAAGGAGGCCTGGACAGCCTCCGTAGGCTCCGCCTTGATGGAATGGGCCGAGGCCGTCGCCAGCCATAGCGATGCCGTTCCGGCGATGAGCGCGCCGGTTAAAAATCTGCCGAACATGCGAATTGTCCTTTCGTTGCCTGGAGGGGGGGGTGAATTATCCCGTTTGGAATGCATCCCAGGTGGCAGCCCGGGAGGCGGGATCGGCTTCGACGTGATCGCGGCAATCGATGCGGAGTTCCCGTTGGCCGAAGGCCGCGTCGACGAATTTGCAATGGTGGGGCCGCGCCGCATCCGCATGGGCGAAGGGCGCGAAATAGCGACAGGTCACGCACATGCGCTGCACGGGGATCGCGTCGGCCTCCTGGAGGCGCCGGATCATCTTGATCAGGGTGACGAGCAGGTCTTCCTGCTCGCCGTCGTCGAGGGCGCCGATCGCTTGGGCGGCAAGGCCTTCCCCCGTGTCGGTCGCGTTGAGCGCCGAGGCTCCGTCGGCCGTCAGCACCACGCTGACCGCGCGTTTGTCGGCCGCGCCCTGCCGCTTTGCGAGAAAACCCTTGCGCTCCAGCGCATTGATCGAATCCGTCGCGGTCGGCTGCGAGACGCCGAGATGGGCGGCGATCTCCTTGACGCCGAGCCCGTCCTTCTCGCGCCCTTCCAGCAGTGTCAGGATCGAAAGCTGCGTCGGGTTCAGGCCGGTGGCCTTCGCCCGGTTCCACTCATCGACGCGCAGGACCATGCCCACGCGCGAAAGGCCTTCGCGAATGCGGGTGTCGATCGAAAGGGGGTTCTTCGGCGTTTCCATGCCGTTAATATATAGGAGTCCTATATATTTTCAAGAGGCGCAAAACACCTCAGGACGGGAAGGCGTCAGAACGACGCCTTCAGCTGCCCGCCGATGTTCCAGTCCGGCTTGTCGTTTTCGCGGAAGGTGGCGGAAACGGTGGTGTCGAGCTGCCAGCGCTGGTCGAATTTCCAGCCCACGCGCCCGCCGACCGTCGCAAAATTCTGGTCGTCGGCCTTGCCCTTGACATCGCCGACCCAGTCGACGGAGGCCTTGACGCCATTGCTGCCGGCAAAGGTCCGGCCGACCGCGCCGAGCAGGGTATAGTCGAGCCTGTCATCCAGCCTGCGGCTCCAGGCCAGTTCGGCGCTCACGGTGTCGGAGTGCGAGCGGCCGCCCTTGATATGGGCCGCAAACAGGTTCTTGCCGGAAGCGTCCTCGTCATAGCCGTCGAGGTCGAGCCAGGAGCGGGTGAAGCGGGTGGAAAGCGCGATCTCGTTGGCATCGTCCGGCGCATAGATCACGCCGAGCCGCCCATAGGCGCTGAACAGCGAGCCGGAGGCGGTGCCGCTGGCGAAGACCAGCGAATCGAGGTTCACGTAGCTGCGCGAAAGAGAGGCCGAAACATCGGGCGATCCCCAGGCGCCGGCCTCGCCGAAGGCGCGCCAGGTGGTGGCGGGCGTGGTGTAGCGCACGGCGCCGGCAAGCAGCGCCAGCGTGTCGAGCGCGACCTCGGTGCGGTTCGGGTTGACGATGGCCGCACCACCGAGAACGCTCACGCCATTGCCGGCCTCCCAGCGCCCGTTGAAGCCTGCCGCCGCATCCGAGCTGGCGAAGGCCGCGAGGTAGCTTCCCTCGTCGAAGCGGCTCGTCTGGCCGAGCAGGTTCTGCGCGGTGTCCATCAGGTCGAGCGTGATCGATTGGCGCTGGCGCGCGATCTGGTTCATGGAGCCAACGACCGACGCCGTGGTGGTGAAGCCGATGCGCGCGAAATCGATCGAGTCGATGGAGAGGGTGGATTCGAAGCCGTTTTCGTCGAGCGGCCCCGTCGCATCGAGGATCACGGCGAGGTCGAGCGTATCGGACCCCGAAACGCCCACCCTGTCGGAGATGGCGACGTCGTCCTGCAACGACCCCTTGATCTCGTATTTCAGGATCTGCTTGCCGTCCTGCATCGTGCGAAGGGAAGCGGTCTGGCCGTCCTCCGTCGAGGCGAAACCGCGATAATCCACGTTGTAGACCGAGTGCCCGTCCTTCTGCGTCACGGGCACGCTGAGCTTGCAGGAGCTGGTGGCGCGCCGCACGCCCGACGCTCCACCCGCCATGGCGGAAAAATCGTCGAACAGGATGCTCGTCGCGTTGCCATCCGGCGATTGCGTGGACGAGAACGTGCCATCCGCGCAGCCATTTGCCGCGAGCGCGAGCCCCGGAAGTTGAACCGAAGCGGCGGCGAGAAGGGCGAGGCGGAGGGGGAGACGCATGCAAAGATTCCTTGGAAATGGTCGGGCAGCGATCAGCGCCGCCCGACTTTATGCGAGCTTAGCGGCAGGTGCGCCACTGCAGCTGGTAGATGATCGCCGCCTTGACGTCCTGTGTGTCGACCGTCGCCATGGCTTCCTGGCCGCGCGTGGTGTTGACGCGAATGCTGGAATTGGTGCGCAGGTTGACGTCCTCGCCGCAGGCCGACCAGATCAGCGATTCCGCCGTCAGCTTGTTGGAGATCAGGTAGTCCTTTTCCTTCGGACCGGTGAACGTCTGGCGGAAGGCCGGGCCGCGTGTGCCGGCGAAGAAATATTCGACGTTGAACTGCGAGCGGGCGCCGCGCGGCAGCTGGTTGAAGCCGCGATAGTCGATCGCCAGCACCGAGACGCTGCGGCCCTGCGGTACATGAACCGGGATCGCGACGTTGCAGGTCTTGCGGTCGAAGGACTTGCCCGTCTCGCCGCCGGCTTCCACGACATATTCGTCGAACAGCAGGCTGAGCGCCTTGCCATCCGGGCTCAGCGTCGCCGAAACGCTGTCTGCCGGGCAGCCGCTGCCGCCGTAACCGGGCGTGCCGAGCGAAATGTCGTCCGCATAGGCGGCCGTGGCAAGAAAGAGGGATGCGAGCACGATACCAACGGTTTTCATGAGTTTTCCTCGATTTCGAAACGAACCTGGTGTTCGTCTGAAGATATGACTGCCGTGACCTGAACCATCGCTGAGCACGACGTTCATTCTGGAGTCATCCGGCCCATGGCAATCTGTACGGTACGCAGTTAACAGCGTTTTAAAGAAAATTGTTCGCAAAGGTGCCATTCGAAGGCAAAACCGTGGCACGCGGGCAAGGAGAGGTGAGATGCATTCTATCCCGGCCATTCCCAAACTGCTGATGATCGCGCTGGCCGCCGGCTTCGTCCTTGCAGGCTGCACCACGCAAAGCGCCCCGGACATCCGCCCCGGCTATTCCGGTTCGGTCTCGCCGGCGCTGCGGGAACACCAGCGAAAGCAGCGCATCCGCTACGAAGAGGGCAACTACCGCCGGCTCTACCGCCAGAAGGGCTGCCGCCAGGCCGAACGCGGCTGCGACGGCTACGCGCGGTTCTGATCGTTAAAAAACCAAACCCACCCGCGACGTGCGCGGGTGGGTTTGTTCATGCAGAGCGGGCTGTTATTTTCAGAACTCTTGCCAGTCCGCCTTGGTGTCGAGCGCCGCGTTGCCACTGAAGGCGGAGGCGACACGACGGCCCAGCGCGCGGGCAGGCGAAGCGACGGCCGCCTCGTTGCCGCGCGCCGCGCGGGTCGAATGCAGGGCGCCGCCTTCCAGCCTGAATTGGCTGACCAGTTCGCGCAGCCGGACGGCTTCGTTCGCGAGCGTATTGGAAGCCGCGTTCGACTGTTCGACCATCGCGGCATTCTGCTGCGTCGTCTGGTCCATCGCGTTGACCGCCGTGTTGACCTCGGCAAGCCCAACCGACTGTTCCTTGGCGGAGGTGGCGATCGATTCCATATGCGCATTGATCTCGACGATGAAGCCGCTGATGGTCTTCAGGGCCGAGCCCGCGTCGCGCACCAGTTTTACGCCGTTTTCGACTTCCGCCGACGAGTTGTGGATCAGGCCCTTGATCTCCTTGGCGGCCTGGGCGGAGCGCTGGGCGAGCTCGCGCACCTCCTGCGCCACGACGGCAAAGCCCTTGCCGGCCTCTCCCGCACGGGCCGCTTCCACGCCGGCGTTCAGCGCCAGCAGGTTCGTCTGGAAGGCGATCTCGTCGATGACGCCGATGATGTTGGAGATCTGCTGCGAGCTTTCCTCGATCTTGCGCATCGCCTCTTCCGCATGGGACACCACCTGCGCGGATTCGGCCGCCGAATGGTTGGCGCGGCCGGCGACGTTCTTCGCCTCCTCGGTGCGCTTGGAGGAATTGGCGACGTTGACGGTAATTTCGTCGAGGGCGGCAGCGGTCTCTTCCAGGGAAGCGGCCTGCTGCTCGGTGCGCTTGGAAAGATCGTCGGTGCCGGCAGCGATTTCGCGAGTGCCGGTATCGAGGTTCGAAATCGAGCCGGAGATTTCCGACAGCGTGGTGCCGAGCTGGGCGACGGACTGGTTGAAGTCTTGGCGCAGCGCTTCGAAATCCTGGGCGAAGGCCTCGTTGAGCTGGAAGGCGAGGTCGCCCGATGCGAGGCGTTTCAAGCCGGCCGCGAGGCCGGAGGTTGCGATGCGCAGCTGCTCCGTGGCGGCGGCCTCGGCTCTTTCCTGCATGGCGATGCGCTCGACTTCGGCGCGCTTGCGGGCTTCCTCCGCCTCCTGCTCCAGCCGCCGGTTGGCAATGGCGCCCTGGCGGAAGACTTCGAGCGCCTTGCCCATGTCGCCGATTTCGTCTTCGTTCTTGGCAAGGTCGATCTGCGTTTCCAGCTGGCCATCGGCAACCAGCGCCATCGAACTGGAAAGCCGGTACATGCCGCCGATGATGCGCTTGAAGGTGACGTAGCCGACTATGCCGAGCATCAGCGCCAGCGCACACATCGCGGTGGTCGTCATGGCCCAGTAGAACGAGGCGCGTGCGTTCGCCTCGTCGACCGCGGCTTGGGTGCGCTCTTCGAGCTTCACGAAGAAGGCATCGACCGGCTTCATGATCTCGGATTTGAAGCGGTGATAGTCCGGCGAGTTCAACATCTGCGTCGCCTTGCGCTGGGCATCCGGCCCGAGCGTCGCGACATTTTCGATGAGGTTCATCGCTTCGGTTTCGAGCTTGATCAGCGCGTCGGAGCGCTTGCCGGCTTCGTCCAGAAGCGCGAATTCCTCATCGGTGAAACCGGCCTGCTTCATCAGGTCGTGAATGGAAATGGAAGCCCCATCCGGGCGGGGCTTGGCCTCGCCACCCGCGACGAAGTCCCAGTAGATGCGATGGTAGTCGTTCGGCCGCGCGCGCGTGCCGTTCCGGATCTCGACGACGGCGTTATACTGCTCCTTGTAGGACGGGTCCGCGGTCTCGGCATAGGTCCTGACAAGGCGGGTCAGGTCGTCGGACGACTGGCGAAAGCCGTCGGCCAGAAGATAGGAGCGGTATTTCTGGTCGTAGGCGCTCGTCACATCGCTCGCCGCTCCGTCATAACCCCACAGGCTGCCGACAAGACCGGCGATGGCGACGCCCGTCGCCGAGGCGAGGATGATGAATTGGGTCTTGATTCTCATGATGGACATTTCCTGACGTGGACATGTCTCTTCCGCCGCGCCGAACTCATTTCTGCCGTCATGAAGTCATGCCGCACATGAGTGCAATTGCCCGACGACATCGTCGGAGCGCGTACAGGATGTAGTGTAGAATGGTTAGAAATTCGATAATTTTTCGAGTTTTCAAGCGGAAAAGCAGTATTCTTTCGCGATGCACCTTGGAGGTGTATTTGTTTAGTAAGGAAATTTACAGTTATTTTTTCCTGTTATTGCAATCTGAAGTTTTCACAAGGAAATTTATACGAATAAATCAGGAAGTAATTCTTTAAAGTATAAACCTAAACTGCAATATTATGAGTCAGAACGTAATTATATTTATGCATCGGCACGAAAAATGCTGAAGATACGCAAAACATAATTCCGTCCGCGGGTTCTCTGTCCTTGCTTCAGCGCGGAAAAATGCGTCGGCGGGCCTCGCTTTTCCGGTCGTCGGCGAGCCCGTTGCCAAGCTTATGTCACGTCCGTGACAGCTTTTTCTGAGTCGTCCTGCCCATTTTGCTGGCTGCCCCGGATGCCGACCGGGTCTTTGAACCCAAAAAAGCTCTGATCCGACCCCGGCTATCCGGAATCTGCACAACGCACGGGTGCGAAATGACTGATTTGTGACAGCTATTCACCGTGATGAGGAGAATTCACGGTTCCATCCCTCTCGTGCGGTGAATTGCGCTCTATCTGTGCGTTTGCGTAGGTACTCTTGAACGGGATTCTAATTTATCAATTTAAGAGGGAAGGCTGTGGCCGGCTGGCTCAGATGAGATGGCAGGTGCCTTCCCACGCCCAACGCGACCCGGAACGCCAAGGGATGAGGTGATGTAAGAATGCAATGTAATATCAGGGCCTTACAGGTGTTCGAATGCGTGTTTCGCCACCGTTCCATTGCCAAGGCGGCCGATGAGCTGGCGATTACCCGCAGCGCGATCAGCCATCAGTTGCGCTATCTGCGCACCCAGATCGGCGAGGACCTGATCGAAAAGACCGGCCGCGACCTGTCCTTTACAGAGCGCGGCACCAAGCTTGCAAAGTCCTTGTCCTTCGCCTTCGCCCAGATCGAGCATTCCATCCAGAAGAGCATCAGCGAGACGACGCCGGCGCTTCGCGTGGCGGTGTGCACGTCCTTCGGCTCCGGCTGGCTGATCCCCCGGGTGAAACTCTATGCGCATGCCGCCGACTGTCGCATGCAGATCAAGCTGCAGGCCTACCAGCCGGATCTCAGCGACGCGATCGCCGACATCTTCTTCACGACCACGCCGATCAAGGACGGGTTCTGGAGCGTGAAGCTATTGCCCGAGGATCTGGTTGCCGTGGGCACGGGCGAGCAGATCCCGCCCGATCGCAAGCGCGGTTATGCGCTCATCACGACGGAGGTCGAGGAGCGCGGTTTCATGGCGGACTGGCAGGGTTATCTCGAACTCGTCGACCGCAAGGACTTGTTGGACAATGCCGCCGTGCTCGGCGCGAGCCATTATCTCTTCGCCGTGGAAATGGCCGAGCAAGGCCTCGGCATCGCGCTGGTGCCGCATTTCCTGGCCGAGCAGCGGGTTTCGGAGGGCGGGCTCCAGGTTTGGAACGACGCGCGCATGCCGTCGGGCCGCGCCTATTATCTCAACGTCAAACACGCCCGCCGCAACGAGCCCGATATCCGCAACTTCGTCAACTGGGTGCGGCGCATGGTCGTCGATGCGCCGGCTGAACGCTTGAGCATGCCGAACGGCGCCTGAACGGCGAGCCGGTCAGGCGAGGCCTTCCGCTGCCGCATAGGCAGTGAGCACGTCCTTGATGTTGCGGTCGTCTTCGCGCGGCAGCAGCGCGCGCGTGGTGATCGAATCGAGATGGTGGGCCATCAGCTTCGAGGCGTCCTCGGCCTTGCCGGCGATCAGGCTGTCGAGCAGCTCCTGGTGCTCAGAAACGGCGCAGTCCGAGGAATGCGGCCGGCCGTAGAGCGCCAGGATCAGCGAACTGCGCGCGACGAGCTCGTTCACATAGCGGATGAGGCTGGCATTGTTGGTCATCTGTGCCAGCATCGTGTGGAACTCGCCGGCGAGCCGGATCGAGGTGGCATGTTCCTTTTCGGCATCTTCCGCCGCGATATGGGCGGCGAGGATGTCGATCTGCTCCTTGGTGAGCTTGCCGGCGAGCGTCTCGACGACGAGGCGCTCCAGCGCCATGCGCGTCAAAAACAGGTTGCGGCCTTCTTCCAGTGTCGGCCGTGCCACCGTCGCGCCCTTGTTGGGGCGCAGGTCGACAAGGCCTTCTTCGCTGAGCCGCACCAGCGCCTCACGCACGAGGGTGCGGCTGACGCCGAGCCGTTCGCCGATCGAATCCTCGGGCAGCTTCGAGCCGGGCGAGAGCGCCTGGTCGAGGATGGCGCGCTTCAGCGCACGATGAACGGCCTGCGAGCGACCGCGGCCCTGATCGTCAACTTTCTTCGCCATGCGGCAGTCTCCATAGTCATAAAATATATCGCGCAAATTGCACACAAAGGCCGATTCTGTCCACCGGTTCGCGCGCCGCGCGCGGGATCGTATGGGGCCGAAGACCAGCCTCCGGCGCATATTTCTTCTCGCCAATGGCGACGCCTCGTTACCCTCGAAGAAATGCGGCTTGCTTCGCGAAGATATGCATACAATAATTGCATCCCATGGATTAAAGCCATTGCATGCGGGCCCCGACAGCGGAAATGGCACCGAAGGCTAGAAGGATGGAACGAGCATCATGACGACACTTCCCGCATCCGGCCGCATCGACGGCCCGGTTCTCCTCACCGCCCGCTGGGTCGTCGGCCACCGGGACGGCCGCCACGTCATCTTCGATGATGGCGTCGTGGTCTTCGAAGGCGACACGGTCGTCTTTGTCGGGCATAATTATCCCGGCAAAGTGGCGACGCGCATCGACTATGGCAATGCCATCCTCTCGCCCGGCTTCATCGATCTCGACGCGCTGTCCGACCTCGACACGACGGTGCTCGCCTTCGACAACCAGCCGTCCTGGAAGAAGGGCCGGGTCTGGCCGAAGAGCTACATGGACCGCGCCTACGAGATGTACACGCAGGAAGAACTGGCCTTCCAGAAGCGCTATGCCTTCGCCCAGCTTATCCGCAACGGCGTCACCACCGCGCTGCCGATCGCCTCGCTGTTCTACCGCGAATGGGGTGAAACGGATGCCGAATTCTCCGCTGCCGCCGATGCGGCGCACGAACTGGGCCTCCGCGTCTATCTCGGCCCGGCCTATCGCACCGGCAACAGCTATGTCGACGAGAACGGTAAGATCGCCTTCCACTACGACGAGGAGCGCGGTTTCCAGAGCTTTGCCGCCTCGCTCGCCTTCGCCGAGCGCATCGAGGCTGAGGCCTCGCCGCTGGTGCGCGCGATGCTGGCGCCCGACCGTATCGAGACCTGCACGCCGGAGCTGCTGCGCCGCACGGCAGATGCCGGCCGCGACCTCGATATTCCGATCCGCCAGCATTGCTGCCAGTCGGAGCTCGAATTCGACCGCATCACCAGCGCCTACGGCATGACGCCGCTGGAATGGCTGGAATCGCTCGGCGTGCTCAACGAGCGCATGCTGCTGCCGCATGGTGAACTCGTCGCCGGCACGCGCAATGTCGACCGCGCCGGCCGCGACCTCGATATCCTGAAGAATGCCGGTGCGACGCTGGTGCATTGCCCGATCGTCTCGGCCCGCCACGCCGGCTTCATGGATAGTTTTTCGAAATTCCGCGCCATGGGCGTGCGCATCGGCCTCGGCACGGATACCTGGCCGAGCGACTTCATCCAGAACATGCAGGTCGGCATCCTGCTGTCGCGTGTCATGGACGGCTCGATCGACGGCGTGCGTTCGGAACACTATTTCGACGCCGGCACGCTGGGCGGCGCGGATGCGCTGCGGCGGCCCGATCTCGGCCGGCTCCAGCCCGGCGCCAGGGCGGATATCATCGTCATCGACATGGGCCATGATCGCATCGGCCATGTCATCGATCCGATCCAGACGCTGATGATGTCGGGCTCCGGTCGCGACGTGACCCATGTCATCATCGATGGCCGCTTCGTCATGGTCGACGGTAAGATCCCGGGCTTCGACGCCAAGGCGGAGCAGGAGAGGGCGCAGCGCCAGTTCGATGGCCTCGTCGCGCGTTATCCCGAGCGCACCTACGGCCATCCGCCGGTCGAGGAGATCTTCTCGTCCAGCTATCCGCGCGTTCGCCGCTAAGTTTTACCGCTCCGGCAGGTGGAAGGCCTGCTGGAAATAGGAGCGGAAGGCGAGCATCGGCGGGGAGAGTTCCATGTTGCGGCGCCAGGCGAGGCCGACATCCATCGCCGGCACCGGATCGCTGATATTGACCGTCTCGATGCGCCGGCCCTCCAGCGACCAGGGCCGGTGCACCATGTCGGACAGGATCGCCACCCCCTGGCCGTTGGCGACGAGCGAACGCGTCGCCTCGACGGAGGAGGTGCGCAGGATGACGCGCGGCTGGTAGGGCGTGGCGCTCCAGTATTTCAGCGCCGAATGCGCCGCTTCGTCCACCGTCAGCATGATGTAGGGTTCTTCCGCGATCTCGCGCAGTCCCACCGTCTCGGCCTGTAGCAGGGGATGCTGCGCCGGAAGCCAGAGGCGGCGCGTCGAGCTCAGTACCTTTTCCGTGATCAGCGCCGGATTGAGGATGTTGGAAGTGAGCAGCACCGACATGTCGTAGCGGTTGCTCAAGAGCCCTTCCTCGATCGACTCGCGATTGAGCTCGAAAAGCTGGATTTCCAGCTTCGGGAACAGCCGGCGCAGCCGCTCGATATGCAGCGGCAGGAAATAGCCGATGACGGTATAGGTCGCGGCAACGGTCAGCGTGCCCTCGATCTCGCTGCTGACGACGTTCAAGTGCGTCGCCTCGTCGACCTTCTTCAGGATCTCATAGGCATGCGACAGGAACTGCCGACCGGCCGACGTCAGGTCCATGCCATGCGGCGTGCGCAGGAATAGGCTGACGCCGACGGTGCGCTCCAGCTCCTTGATTGCCGTGGTCACCGCGGACTGGGAAATCGACAGGTCGACGGCGGCCTGCGAGATCTGGCCGAGCTCGGCGGTCGCGACAAAGTAGCGGATCTGTCTGAGGCTGATCGTCAAGGCTGTGCGCCCCTATCTGGTTTCTCGCGAAGCGGTATCAAAAAATCAGAACAGGCGATATCGAAATGGGCACTAAGCAGCTCTATCCTGGGCATTCATTGTCTATCCATCTGTTTTATCTTGTTTTTGCAGCGCAATAAAAATGGGCATCGTGTTCTGATTATCAGAATTGATATATGTGAAAATAGAATTTTTCAAATGAAGATAGATGGCCTAGCGTTTCCTCGTCCGACAAAAGCATGTGAGGGAAGAGACATTGCGTGAGGTAGTCGACATCAACTGCGACATGGGCGAGGCCTTCGGCCGCTGGCGCGTCGGTGATACCGATGATGCATCCCTCATGCCGCTGATCAGCTCGGCCAATATCGCCGCCGGCTTCCATGCCGGCGATCCGAGCCTGATGGACCAGACCGTCCGGCTTGCCACCCAGCATGGCGTCGGCATCGGCGCCCATCCGGGCTACAACGATCTCCAGGGTTTCGGCCGCCGCAAGATCGCCGGCACCGCCAAGGAACTGGTCAACGACATGGTCTACCAGGTCGGCGCCATCAAGGAATTTGCCCACCGCCACAGCGCCCGTCTCCAGCATGTCAAGCCGCACGGCGCGCTCTACATGGAACTGGCGGTCAATCCGGAACTGTCGCAGATCTTCGTGCAATACATGCGCACCGTGGAGCCGAACGCCTACATTTTCTGCATGGGCGGCTCCGCTACCTGGCGCGCGGCGATGGAGGTCGGCCAGCCGGTCGTGCGCGAATTCTACGCCGACCGCGACTATGACGACAGCGGCTCCATCGTCTTCACCCGCGATGCCGGCCGGCCGGATCCCGCGGCCATCGCCCGCAAGGTCGTGCGCGCCTGCAAGGAAGGCAAGGTCAAGACCGTCAAGGGCAACGACATCGCCATCGACTTCGAATCCATCTGCTTCCATTCCGACACGCTCGGCGCGCTCGACATCGTGCGCCAGATGCGCGAGGCGCTCGTGGCCGAAGGCATTCGCATAACGCCCGTCTCCGATGTGGCTGGGCACTAACATCTTAAGTGGAGAGAGACATGAGCAAGATCGAGATCAGATCGCCCCTGCCGGGCACCTTCTACCGGGCCTCCTCGCCGGATGTGCCACCGTTCAAGGCGGATGGCGCCAGCGTGGCGAGCGGCGATGCGATCGGGCTCATCGAGGTCATGAAGACCTTCCAGGAAGTGCCGGCCGGCGTCGACGGCAAGAACATCACCTTCCTCGTCGACAATGAAGAGCCGGTCATGGCCGGCCAGGTCATCGCCGAGGTGGAGGCATGACGATCCGCTCGCTCCTCGTTGCCAACCGCGGCGAGATCGCGGTGCGCATCATCAAGGCGGCGAAGGCGCTCGGCATTCGCACCGTACAGGTCCACAGCGCCGCGGATGCCGACATGCTGGCGGTGAAGCTCGCCGATGCGGCCGTCGATATCGGCTCGCCGGCGCCGAAGAAATCCTATCTCAACATCGAGGCGGTGGTGAACGCTGCCAAGGCGGCCGGCGTCGATGCCGTGCATCCGGGCTACGGCTTCCTGTCGGAAAACGCCGATTTCGCCGATGCGGTGGAAGCTGCCGGGCTGATCTTCATCGGTCCCAAGGGTGATGCGATCCGCCTGCTCGGCGACAAGGTCGCGGCCCGCGACGTTGCTGCCAAGGCCGGTGTTCCCACCGTTCCGGGCAGCGCAGGACGCCTTGCAACGATCGAGGAAGCCCGGGCCGTGGCGGCGAAGACCGGTTTCCCGATCATGATCAAGGCGGCGGCAGGCGGCGGCGGTCGCGGTATCCGCATCGCCGCCGACCTCGCCGACCTGGAACGCCATTTTCCGCAGGCCTCCGCCGAAGCATTGGCTTCGTTCGGCGATGGCGGCCTCTATCTGGAGAAGGTCATCACCAAGGCGCGCCATGTCGAGGTGCAGATCCTCGGCGACGGGCAGAATTTCATCCATTGTTTTGAGCGGGAATGCTCGTTGCAGCGCCGCCGCCAGAAGGTCTGGGAAGAGGCTCCGTCCTTCCTGCTGCCGGCCGATGTGCGCACCCGGCTTTGCGACAGCGCCGTGGCGCTTGCCCGCGAGGTCGGCTACCGCGGCGCCGGAACCGTCGAATATCTCTACGACGAGGTGACGAACGCGTTCTATTTCATCGAGGTCAACACCCGCATCCAGGTCGAGCATCCGGTCACCGAGATGATCACCGGCATCGACCTCGTGGAAGAGATGATCCGCATTGCCGGCGGCGCGCCGCTGTCGATCCGCCAGGAGGATGTGCAGGCCGAAGGCCATGCCATCGAGTGCCGTATCAATGCGGAAGATCCGGCCAAGGGTTTTTTGCCGGCGCCGGGCACCATCACCAAACTCGTCGTGCCGGAGGGCGAGGGCATCCGCTTCGATACGATGCTCTACGAAGGCTACACGATCCCGCCCTTCTACGATTCGCTGGTCGGCAAGCTGATCGTCTGGGCCGAGACGCGCGATGCCTGCCTCAAGAAGTTGAAGGGCGCGCTGGAAGGCCTGACGATCGAGGGCATCAAGACGACGGTGCCGCTGCATCTGGCACTTGCCGAGGATGACAGCGTCCGGCGTGGCGCCTTCGACACCCGCTTCCTCGAAACATGGCTTGAAACCGAATTCGCCGCGAAAGCCGGCGCGACTGCGGAGGTTGCCTGATGAGCATCAGATACACATTCGGGGGCGATGAGCACCTCTTCGTCGAATGCAGCGAGGACATGTCGCTCGAAGCCTTCTTCAAGAGCCTCTCCATGGCGAAGGGCGTGCGCGAAAGCGGCATCAAGGGTGTGACGGAAATCTGCCCGGCCAATGCCTCGTTCCAGATCAAGTTCAACCCGGACATCATCCATCCCGACGACATCCTGAAGGAAGTGAAGTCGATCGAGGGTGCGGCCGCCAAGGCCGAGCCGGTGCTGAAGACCCGCATCGTCGAAATCCCCGTCTTCTACAACGATCCCTGGACGCACGAGACGCTGATGCGCTTCCGCGAGCGCCACCAGGACCCGACGGGCACCGACCTCGACTATGCCGCCCGCATCAACGACTACGGCTCGGTCGACGATTTCGTCGGCGCCCATTCCGGTTCGCCCTGGTTCGTGTCGATGGTCGGCTTCGTCGCGGGTCTGCCCTTCATGTACCAGATGGTCGAGCGCCAGCGGCAGATCCAGGTGCCGAAGTACCTGCGCCCGCGCACGGACACGCCAAAACTCACGGTCGGCCATGGCGGCTGCTTCGGCTGCATCTATTCGGTGCGCGGTGCCGGCGGCTACCAGATGTTCGGCATCACGCCGATGCCGATCTTCGATCCCACCCAGACGACCAGTTATCTCCGCGATTTCATGGTGTTCTTCCGCCCCGGCGACATCGTGAAGTTCAAGCCGATCGACCGCGATGCCTATGACCAGGCGGTCGAGGATGTCGACAAGGGCCGCTTCGCCCCGCCGATCCGCGAGGTGAGCTTCGACCTCCGGGAATTCCAGAAGGATATCGACGGCACAAACGCCAAGCTGGAGGGCATGCTCTATGGCCATTAAGGTTCTCCACCACGGTCTCGCGACCACCGTCCAGGATCTCGGCCGCCCCGGCTATTTCCACCTCGGCATCCCCGTTGGCGGCGCGATGGACCGCTATGCGATGCGCGCTGCAAACCTTCTTGTCGGCAATGACGAGGGTGCCGCCGGCCTTGAAGCCGTCTTCATCGGCCCGAAGCTCGAATTCACCGAGGACGCGCTCGTCGCCATCACCGGCGCCGACATGCCGGCCAAGGTGGATGGCGTCGCCCAACCCGGCTGGACCGCCATCAAGGTCAAGGCCGGCCAGACGCTGACCTTCGACTTCCTGAAATCCGGCGCCCGCATCTGCATTGCCGTCTCCGGCGGCATCGACGTGCCGGAAGCGCTTGGCAGCCGCTCGACCTATCCGATCGGCGCCCTCGGCGGCTTCAAGGGCCGGCCGATTGCCGCGGGTGACGAACTGCCGGTCGGCAAGGGCAGCCTTGCCAACGAAGGCAAGACGGTTGCCGAGGACCTGCGCCGCAAACCCGGTATGCCGGCGGAACTGCGCGTGCTGCCCGGCCTCTACTGGCACCGCGTTACCGAGGAATCGCAGGAAAACTTCTTTGCCGACGAATGGAAGGTGGCGAACGAGGCCGACCGCATGGGTTATCGCTTCAAGGGCGGCCGCAAGCTCGATTTCGTCGAGCGCGAACAGCCCTTCGGCGCCGGCTCCGACCCGTCGAACATCGTCGACAGCTGCTACCCCTATGGCTCCATCCAGGTGCCGGGCGGCACGGAACCGATCATCCTGCACCGGGATGCCGTCTCCGGCGGCGGCTATTTCATGGTCGGCACGGTCATCTCGGCCGACATGGACCTGATCGGCCAGCTCCAGCCGCACACGCCCACCCGCTTCGTCAAGGTGGCGATGGAAGAAGCGCTCGCCGCCCGCAAGGACCGCGCGGCACTTCTGGAGAGGCTGCGCGCGACCTTCAACTGACACCAAACGCATTCATCAAAACAAGAGAGGGAACGATAATGAATAAGCTCGTCAGAACTGCACTCGCCACCACGGCCCTGGCCTTCGCGCTCAACGGCGCGGCCATGGCCGAGACCTGGTACCCCTATGACGCCCAGGCGATCGAACCGCCCTTTGCCGCCGATGGCAAGCCGGTCGACGTGAAATACGAACCGCTCGCCAAGGCGGAAAAGCCCTGGAACATCTGCGTTTCCTTCCCGCATATGAAGGATGCCTACTGGCTCGGCGTCGATTACGGTGTCGCCGAACAGGCGAAGGACCTCGGCGTCAAGATGAACCTCGTCGATGCCGGCGGCTATACCGAACTCGCCAAGCAGATCAGCCAGATCGAGGATTGCGTCGCCGGCGGCGCGCAGGCCGTGGTGATCGGCGCCATCTCGTTCGATGGCCTCAACAACCTCGTCTCGGAAGTCACTAAGAAGGGCATCCCGGTCATCGACGTCATCAACGGCATTTCCTCGCCGGACGTGACGGCCAAGTCGCTCGTCTCCTTCTACACGATGGGCCACGAGACCGGCGCCTACCTCGCCAAGAAGCACCCGGCGGGCAGCGATCCGGTCAAGGTCGGCTGGTTCCCCGGCCCGGCCGGTGCGGGCTGGGTGGAAGCCGCCAACAAGGGCTTCATGGAAGCCGTTGCCGGCTCCGCCGTGCAGGTGCTTGATCCGAAATTCGGCGATACCGGCAAGGAAGCCCAGCTGAAGCTGGTCGAGGACGTGCTGCAGGCAGAGCCCGACGTGCGCTACATCGCCGGCACGGCGGTGACGGCGGAAGCCGCCCAGGGCCTCATCCGCGAACGCGGACTCAAGGGCCAGGTCGAGCTTCTCGCCTTCTATATGACGCCCGGCGTCTACGAGGGCATCAAGCGCGGCTTCATCCTCGCGGCCCCCGCCGATTCCATGGTCATCCAGGGCCGTATCGCCATCGACCAGGCGGTGCGCGCGCTGGAAGGCAAGGAACTCACCAAGCATGTCGGCCCGAAGATCTTCGTCGTCGATCCGTCGAATGTCGAGACCGTGCCGCAGACCAACATCCTGCCGCCGGACGGCTTCAAGCCGGTCTTCGGCGTGAACTAACTGAACCCAAGACGGCCGCATGCGGCCCCGGCATTCGCCGGGGTCGCCATAGGAGAGGGGACGAGGGTGACCGGTTCCGCGATGCCGCTCGTCGAGATGACGGGCATTACCAAGACATTTCCCGGGGTGAAGGCGCTCGACGGCGTTTCCTTCACGCTGATGCCGGGCGAGGTGCATGTGCTGTTCGGCGAGAACGGTGCCGGCAAGTCGACGCTGATTTCCATCCTGTCCGGCGTCTATCCGCAGACCGCGGGCACGCTGGTGCTGAGTGGCGACGCGGTGTCCTTCGCCTCGGTGGGGGACGCCAAGAAGAACGGCGTCGCCGCCGTCTTCCAGGAATTCTCGCTTGTGCCGACCATGAGCGTGGCGGAAAACATCTATCTCGGCAGCGAGCCGAAGCGTGGCCCCTTTACCGACAAGGGCGCCATGCGCCGCGGCGCCGAAAAGCTCTTCGCCGATCTCGGCTTCCCGATCGATGTACGCCGCTCCGTCGTCAGCCTCTCGCGCGCCGAGCAGCAGATGACGGAGATCGCCAAGGCGATCCATTCCGAGGCCCGCATCCTCATCCTCGACGAGCCGACCGCCTCCTTGACCGAACGCGAGACGGAAACGCTGTTCCGCATCGTGCGCGAGGCGAAGGCCCGCGGCGTCGGCATCGTCTATATTTCCCACCGCATCCAGGAATTCTCGCAGATCGCCGACCGTATCACCGTGCTGCGCGACGGCAAGCTGATCGGCACGGTCGGTGCCGATGCGCTGTCTCCCAAGGCGCTGGTCGAGATGATGACCGGCCGCGCCATCGACGAAATCTATCCGACCATCGCCCGCAAGCCGGATGGCGACGTGCTGCTGTCGATCCGCGGCCTGAAAGCCTGGGGTGTCGGCGGCGTGGATATCGATGTGCGGGCAGGCGAGGTGCTTGGCGTGGCTGGCCTCGTCGGCAGCGGCAAGTCGCGCACCTGGCGGGCTGCCGTCGGGCTGCTGCCGATCAAGGCCGGCACCGTGACGCTGAAGGGCAGGGACGTCACCCATGCGCCGACCCGCCGCTTCGTCGGCGACGGCGTCTTCTACCTGCCGCCGGACCGCAAGTCCGAAGGGCTGATGCTCTCGGCAACGACGCGCCGCAACATCGATCTCGGCGCCCTCGAACGCGGCGAAGCGTCCGGCTTCCTCGGCGCGCTCTCGCCGGCAAAGTTGCACACCATCACCGACGGCATCGCCCGGCGTGTCGATATTCCCGAAAACTACATGGGCCGCGCCATCTCGACGCTGTCGGGCGGTAACCAGCAGAAGGCGCTGTTCGGCAAGGGTTTCGGCCGCGACTACGACCTCTACATTTTCGACGAACCGACCGTCGGCGTCGATATGGGCACGCGTGCCGCGCTCTACCGGCTCATCAAGGAACTCGCGGAGGCCGGCAAGGCCGTCGTGGTCATCTCCTCGGATCTGCCCGAAGCCATGAACCTCGCCCACCGCCTCGTCGTCTTCTCGGCCGGCCGCATCTCGGCGGAGCTGGAAGGCGACGCCATCAACGAGGAAACCATCCTCGCCTCCTTCTTCTCCCATGAAAGGCCAGACGCATGAACACCAGCGCCCAACCGGTGGCGGAGACACAGGCTTCGGCCGGCTCGCCGATCCTCGCCTTCCTGCGTACCGTCTTCGTGCGCGCCGGCGTCCTGCCGTTCTTCCTCGTCGCCGCCCTCATCATCTTCACGCTCGCCTCGACGCAGTTCCTGTCGGTGCAGAACCTGACGAACGTCGCGCGCCAATCGGTCTATCTCATCCTCGTGTCGCTCGGGCAGATGCTGGTGCTCATCACCGGCGGCTTCGACCTGTCCGTCGGCACGGCAATCGCGCTGACCTCCGTCGTTTCGGCGACAGCGATGGTCGCGGCGTCCGGCATGTTCCCGGATGCCGTCTGGCTGGTCATCGCGCTGGGTCTTGCCGCGGGCTTCGGCTCGGCGCTCCTGATCGGCACGCTCAACAGCATCGGCATTGCCGGCTTCAGCGTCTCGCCCTTCATCATGACGCTCGGCGTTCAGTCGGTCGGTGCCGGCATCGCGCTGTTCATCACCGGCGGCGTGCCGGTTTCGGGCCTGCCCTATGAGTTCGGCGAATTCTTCGGCTTCGGCCGCATTTTTGGCGTGCCCGTGCCGGTGCTCGTCGCGCTGCTGGCTATCGCCGCCATGTGGATCCTGATGAACCGCACCCGCACCGGCGCGCAGATCTATGCCGTCGGCGGCAATATCAAGGCGGCGCATCTGTCCGGCATCAATACCCGCCGCACGCTGTTCATCGCCTATGTCGTCTGCGCGCTGCTCGCTTCGCTGGCCGGCATCCTGCTGACGGCGCGCGTCGAAAGCGGCGAGACCAATCTCGGCGGCACCATCGCGCTCGAATCGATCGCCGCCTGCGTCATCGCCGGCGTGTCCCTGCGCGGCGGCATCGGGCGGGTGGAAAGCGTCGTGCTCGGCGCTTTCTTCATCGTGCTGGTGCAGAACGGCATGAACATCATGCAGATCGGCTCCTACATGCAGATGGTTCTGCTCGGCAGCTTGCTCGTGCTCGCCGTGGTCATCGACCAGTTACGCTACCGCATGCTGGTTGGCAGCCGCTAAAAAGGGGGTGGGAACTTCACGGAACCCGCTCCACGCCTGCATCGTTTCCCTTGCGGATTTTGGCCGATAATAGTCTATAGATTTACTGGATAAATCTGATTAGACTGCCTGCCACGGTCTTCGCAGGAGGGAATGCATGACGCTCAAAACGGATGTGGCCGTCATCGGCTCCGGCCTTTCGGCCGTTGCGCTGACACTCAACCTCATCGACCAGCTGCCGCCGACGGCAAAGGTCAGCCTGGTCGGGAAAACCGCTGCGCAGGGCAGGGGCATCGCTTATGCCACCAAGGCGGAGTGCCACCTCCTGAACGTGCCGGCCGGCCGCATGAGCCTCTTCGCGGATCGTCCGAATCACTTCCTCTCCTGGCTGGCCGAAGAGGGCTATCCCTGGTCGGCGGACGATTTCGTGCCGCGCCGGATCTACGGCAACTACGTCCGCGACTCCCTCGATGCCGCGCTGAAGCGCACCGGCAATCGCGCGGCCCTCACCCTTGTCGACGCAGAAGCGCTCAGCGCCGAAGCGGAGCAGGATGGCGGGCTGTGTTTCGCGCTGTCGGATGGCACGCGTCTTTCCGCGCGCGCCTCGGCGCTGTGTACGGGTGCGGGCACGCGCCGCCTGCCTTTGCCGGAAGAGGCGCTGTCGCCCGCGGTGCGCGGGTCCGTCGTGCACGATCCCTGGGCCGATGCCTGGTGGGAGCGCCTGCCCGCGGATGCGGACGTGCTGTTCGTCGGCACCGGCCTCACCACCGTCGACCAGTTGCTGCTTTTGAAGCGCCGTGGTTTCCGCGGCACCCTCCATGCCGTGTCGCGGCATGGCCTCCTGCCGCAGGCGCACCTCGCGCACCGCGCCGATCCCGTGGAGACCGTGCTTGTCCCGGGCGAAAGCGAAATCAGCGCCATGCTCGCGGCGCTGCGCGCCCAGGCCACCGCCGCGCCGGACTGGCGGGCCGTCATGGATGGCCTGCGCCACACGACGCATGAATTCTGGCAGGCCCTGAGCGAGGCGCAGCGCAGCCGCTTCCTGCGCCATGCCGCCTCCTTCTGGAATGTCCATCGCCACCGCATGGCGCCCGCCGTTGCGCAGGAGATCGACGACCTTCGCCGCTCCGGCCAGCTCGTCATCCACCGCGGACGGCTGGAGGCGCTACGCCGGGAAGACGGCCGGCTGGCCGTCGATCTGCGCGGGCGCGCGTCGGTGACGGCCGACCTCGTGGTCAACTGCACCGGGCTGGACCGATGTACGGTCAGCGCCTCGCCCCTGCTGAAGAGCCTCTCGGAAAAGGGCCTCGTGCGGGCCGATCCGCACGGCCTCGGCATCGCCGTCGACGACGAGGACAGCGTTCTTGCCGCCGATGACACCAGCAACGCGCGTTTCTTCGCGCTCGGGCCGCTCACTGCCGGCCGCCATTGGGAGATCACCGCGGTTCCCGATATCCGCGTCCAGGCCCGCGCGGTTGCCACCCGCATCGGCGCATTGGTCGCGGCCGGATGAGCAGGCGGCGCCGGCGCCAGGAATGGCAAGCCGGTTCCGCGCCTGCAACGCGTGGCACCCCGCCATGATCGCACAGAAATCCAAATATGCCCTGCGCGCGCTCCTGGCGCTCGCCCGGGCCGGTCCCGGCGAAACCGTGCAGATCGGCACGATCGCGGCGCGTGAGGCGATCCCCAAAAAATTCCTCGAACAGATCCTGCTCGACCTCAAACATGCCGGCCTCGTGGTGAGCCGGCGCGGCCAGCACGGCGGCTACCGGCTGCTGCGGCGCCCGGAGGATATCGCTTTCGGCGAGGTGCTGCGCATCCTGGAGGGTCCGTTCGTGCCGCTCGCCTGCCTTGCCAATGATGGCGACCAGCGCTGCGCCGATTGCCGCGACGACCGCTTCTGCGCGGTGCGCCGGGTCTTCGCCAAGGTCGCCGCCGCTTCCGGCGAAATCCTCGACGGCACAACGCTGGCGGATTTCCTTCATGAGCCCCCGGAAACCGCCGCCGGCACGCCGGATTCGCCCGGCAGTAAGCGGGCTTCCATTATTCTACTAAAAAGGTAGAAAATTATATCGAGCCGCGCTATCATGGTGGTCTGGCTTCTCGTTCACCGTGAGGGAAAGGACAGGGCATGTTCTTCGATAGGGCCGTGAGGGAAGAGGGGGCTTCGTCGGTGCCGGCGGTGCGCATTGCGGTCATCGGCGCCGGGCCGTCGGGTCTTGCCACGACGATCGCGCTGATGCGGCGGGTTCATCGCCCCTTCGAGGCCTGGTTGATCGATGCCGAGGATGCGCCGGGCGCTTTCGGTGATGGTCCTGCGGGCAAGGCGCTGACCACGGAGCCGGCCCGCGACCTCTCCGTCCTGCCGGATCGCCCGGATGATTTCGCCGAGTGGCTGAAGGGTAGCCTGCTTGCGGGTGGCGCCGTTGCCGCGCTGCGCGGGCCGCAGGATCTGCACGTACCCCGCGCGGTCTTCCGCGATTATGTGATGGCCCGCTTCGGCGAGGCGCTGAGCCTGCGCCGCGACGTGCGCATCCGCACCTTCCGCGGCGCGGTGCGCCATATCGGCGTGGCCGGAACAGGCCTGCGCGTCGCCTTCCGCGATGGCGAGAGCGCCGAATTCGATCATGTCGTCGTCGCCACCGGTTTCGGCATCGCCGAGCGCGAGGCCGCTTCTTGGCGGGGTGCGGAAGCCGCCACCGAGCGGCTGTCGCAGCAGGCAGACCCGTCGCCGCTGACGCTGGTCGGCAACGGCCCGCGCCTTGCCGCCATCCTCCTCGACCTGCGGGCGCGCGGTTTTGCCGGCGAGATTCACGTCGCCGCCGCCTCCGGCCGCCTGCCGCAGCCGCATGGCCGCGGCCATGAGGGCATGGCCTTCGGCGAACCGCCGGCCACCCGCTCGCTGAAGGATGCCTTCCGCTATATTCGCAACGAGTGTAGCGCCGCGGAGGCGCGCGACGGCGGCCAGTGGCAGACCGTCGTCGATGCAGCCTCCGCCCGGCTGTCCGTCGTCTGGCGCAACCTCCCCCAGGCCGAGCGCAACCACTATCGCCGTCATCTCCTGCGCCTGCACCGGCACTTCTCCGTCCGCATCGCCCGTGATGTGCACCGCCGCCTCGGCGCGGAGTTCGAGACCGGCCGCACCCGCTTCGTGCCGCCCTGCGATCCCAGATCCGCCGACGAGAACACCATCGATTGCCGCGAGATGCCGTCCGCCCGCGCGCTCGCCGGGCTCATCGGCCGCGATGCCGCGACGCTGACGGTCGACGATTGCGGCCGCCTGCTCAGCCATGGCGAGGCGCTGTGCGGGCTGTCGGTGGTCGGCGCCATCGCCTCCAGCCTGCGCCCCGGCCCGTTCACCTTCGCCGAAACCGTGCGGCAGACCTACCGGGCCGTGCTCGACATCGCGCCGCAGGGGCTTGCCCGCGTCTCGCACCGCTGAAGCCTACCTGCTGAAAAAAGTTTGGGCGGCGCGGCAAAAACAGCGGTTTTCCGCGGATGCATTTTGCGTGGTCATCGGCATCGTGGGATGAACCGTTCGCCTGCGGCGGGACTCCGCAGGTCTTCCATTGCGCCTTTACGGCTCGTTTGGAACCCGTTTTGCGAGTTGCCGGGGCGTTGTTGACTAACTCTACTAATTCACTAGGGTTTATGAGGGATAACGATCCAGGAGGTTGGAGAATGTCGATATTGGCTAAACGATTTGGGGCTCTCGTGGTGGGTGTCGGGCTTGTGCTCGGGGGGGTGACGGGAGCGTTTGCACAGACGACGCTGCTCAACGTCTCCTATGACCCGACGCGCGAACTCTACAAGGAATATAACGAGGCCTTCGCAAAACATTGGAAGGCTGAGACCGGCGAAGACGTGACGGTGCAGCAGTCGCATGGCGGCTCCGGCAAGCAGGCGCGTTCGGTGATCGACGGACTGGAAGCGGACGTGGTAACGCTGGCGCTCGAAAGCGACATCAACGCCATCGTCGAAAAGACCGGCAAGATCAACAAGGATTGGCGCGGCCGTCTGCCGAACAATTCCTCGCCCTACACCTCGACCATCGTCTTCCTGGTTCGCAAGGGCAATCCGAAGGGCATCCATAACTGGGGCGACCTGGTGAAGGGCGACGTGCAGATCGTCACCCCGAACCCGAAGACCTCGGGCGGTGCCCGCTGGAACTACCTTGCAGCCTGGGCCTGGGCGAACCAGGAATACGGCGGCGACCAGGACAAGATCAAGGCTTACATCGCCGAACTCTTCAAGCGCGCGCCGGTTCTCGACACGGGTGCACGCGGTTCGCTGACCACCTTTGCACAGCGCCAGATCGGCGACGTGCTGCTCGCCTGGGAAAACGAGGCCTATCTGGCCGGTGCCGAGTTCGGCGCGGATGCCTTCGACATCGTCGCTCCACCGATCTCGATCCTCGCAGAGCCGCCGGTCGCCGTGGTTGACGGCAATGTCGATGCCAAGGGCTCGCGCAAGCAGGCCGAAGCCTACCTCACATATCTTTACTCGGAGGAAGGCCAGAACATTGCGGCGAAACACTTCTACCGTCCGTCGAAGCGCGAATTGGTGAAGCCTGAGTTGCTGCAACAGCTTCCGGACATTAAGCTGGTGACGATCGACGATCCGATCTTCGGCGGCTGGGTGAAGGCACAGCCCGAGCATTTCGGTGACGGCGGCGTGTTCGACCAGATCTACAAGCCGGGGAACTAAGTCCTTTGACGACATCTGCTGCTGCTTCGGTGCGGTGGCGCGTGAGACAGCCGAGTGTCATTCCGGGTTTCGGACTGACGCTCGGCTTTTCGCTCGCTTATCTGACCCTCATCATCCTTATCCCGCTCGCCGGCCTCGTCTGGCGCTCCGCCTCGCTTTCCGGGGCGGAGTTTTTGGCTATCCTCACCGATCAGCGCACGATCAACGCGCTGGAAGTGTCCTTCGGCACGGCCTTCATCGCGGCGCTCGTCAATGTGGTCTTCGGCGTCATCGTCGCCTGGGTCATCGTGCGCTACGAATTCCCCGGCCGGCGCATCGTTGACGCGGTGGTGGACCTGCCCTTCGCGCTGCCGACGGCGGTGGCGGGCATCGCGCTTGCCGCGCTCTATGCGCCGAACGGCTGGGTCGGCCAGGTGCTGAACGTCTTCGGCATCAAGGCGGCCTTCAACCCGACCGGCATCGTCATCGCGCTCGTCTTCATCGGCCTGCCCTTCGTGGTGCGCACGGTGCAGCCGATCATGGAAGAGATCGACCGCGAGGTGGAGGAGGCGGCCGCCACACTTGGCGCCAACCGTTTCCAGACCGTCTACCGCGTGCTGCTGCCCGGCCTGTCTCCCGCGATCCTGACGGGCTTCGCGCTCGCCTTCGCTCGCGGTGTGGGCGAATATGGCTCGGTCATCTTCATCGCCGGCAACATTCCCTATGTGTCCGAGATCGCGCCGCTCCTCATCGTCATCCGGCTGGAGGAGTTCAACTATGGTGCGGCGACGGCCATCGCCACCATCATGCTGAGCATGTCCTTCGCCATGCTGCTCGTCATCAACCTCATCCAGGCCTGGAGCCGCAGGAGGTACGGTCATGGCGCCTAATCCATCCCGCCGCCTGCGCTCGCCGACGACGGAAGCGCCCTTCGCCCGCTACGCGCTGATGACCGCTGCCTTCCTGTTCCTGGCGCTCTTCCTGCTGCTGCCGCTTGCCGCCGTCTTCATCGAGGCCTTCCGCAAGGGGCCGGGCGAATTCTTCGCCTCGATGAACGACCCGGATACGCTGGCCGCCATCCGGCTGACGCTGCTCGTCGCCGTCATCGCCGTGCCGCTCAACCTCGTCTTCGGCGTGGCAGCGGCCTGGGCGATCGCCAAGTTCGAGTTCAAGGGCAAGGCCTTCCTCACCACGCTGATCGACCTGCCGTTCTCGGTCTCGCCGGTCATTTCCGGCCTCGTCTACGTGCTGTTGTTCGGCGCGGGCAGCGTGCTCGGGCCGTGGTTGAAGAGCCATGGCATCGAGGTGCTCTTTGCCGTGCCCGGCATCGTGCTCGCCACCGTCTTCGTCACCTTCCCCTTCGTCGCGCGCGAGCTGATCCCGCTGATGCAGGAGCAGGGCACGGGCGACGAGGAGGCGGCACTGTCGCTCGGCGCGTCGGGCTGGCAGACCTTCTGGTATGTGACGCTGCCCAATATCAAATGGGGCCTGCTCTACGGCGTGCTGCTCTGTAATGCGCGCGCCATGGGCGAGTTCGGCGCGGTTTCGGTGGTGTCGGGCCATATCCGTGGTCTCACCAACACCATGCCGCTGCATGTCGAGATCCTCTACAACGAGTATAATTTCGTCGCCGCCTTCGCGGTGGCGTCGCTGCTCGCGGCACTCGCCCTCGTCACGCTCGTCGTCAAGACGGTCCTTGAACTTCACTACGGCGCGGAAATCGCTGCCGGCCGCAAGCATTGAAAGGCTAAAGCCCTCCATGGACGTCAGGGTTTCCAACATCCGCAAGGAATTCGACCGCTACCCGGCACTGAACGATGTCTCGCTCGACATCCGTTCCGGCGAACTGATCGCGCTGCTCGGCCCCTCCGGCTCCGGCAAGACGACGCTGCTCCGCCTCATCGCCGGCCTCGAACAGCCCACCCTCGGGAAGATCTTCTTCGGCAACGAGGACGCCTCGCACCGCACGGTGCAGGAGCGCCATGTCGGCTTCGTCTTCCAGCACTACGCGCTGTTCCGCCACATGACGGTCGCCGATAACATCGCCTTCGGCCTGACCGTGCGCCCGCGCGGTGAACGCCCGCCCAAGACGGAAATTCGTCGCCGGGTCAGCGATCTTCTCGACATGGTGCAGCTCTCCGGTCTCGAAAAGCGCTATCCCAACCAGCTCTCCGGCGGCCAGCGCCAGCGCGTGGCGCTCGCCCGCGCCATGGCGATCGAGCCGAAGGTTTTGCTGCTCGACGAGCCGTTCGGCGCGCTTGACGCCAAGGTGCGCAAGGAACTGCGCCGCTGGCTGCGCGAATTCCACGACCGCACCGGCCACACCACCGTCTTTGTCACGCATGACCAGGAAGAAGCCCTCGAACTCGCCGACCGCGTGGTGGTGATGAGCCAGGGCCAGATCGAGCAGGTCGGCTCGTCCGACGATGTCTACGACCGGCCGAACTCGCCCTTCGTCTTCTCCTTCATCGGCGATAGCGCCAGCCTGCCGGTCACCGTCGCGGACAATGCCGTGCGCTTCCAGGACGAGCCGATCGGCATCGCCCCGAAGGCGAACGACATCCAGAGCGGCAGCGGCACGCTGTTCTTCCGCCCGCAGGACGTCACCCTCGTCACCGACCCGGCGACACCGGCGCTGGAAGGCCGCGTCGCTACCTCCCGTCGCCTTGCCGGCACCCGCATCGCCGACCTCGACATCTCCAGGCAGGGTGAATCCCACCATGTCGAGATCGAAATTCCCCTTGATGCCCAGGCTGCGACCGGAACCATCATCCGCTTCAAGCCGACACGCTGGAAACTCTTCGCCGAATAACAAAAAGGCCGGCTTCAAGCCGGCCTTTTTGCATTCAGTGCTGGCGATTAGGCCTTGCCGACGCCGCCCGCGACCAGCCGCCCCTTGTGGAACGTCGCGCTGCGGGGCACCACGCGGGCGACCGCTTCTGCCGAGCAGCTAGCGGCGACAAGCGTGAAGCCCGCCTCGTCGCCGGCCTTCGGCCAGGCGCGGTTGCCGTCATTGTCGAGCGGCAGGATGCCACCGGTGGAAATGGCGAGCGAACGCGACAGGTGGAACTCGTCCGAGCCGCGATAGAGCTGGGCATAGAGATAGGCCTTTTCCAGCATGTCGCCGCTGCCGAAGGGCGACCAGTGGTCGATGACGCTGTCGGTGCCGGTCATCACGAAGACGCCGGCCTTGGAAAGCTGCGGCAGCGGCATCATCAGCCCGCCGATCGGCACGGTGGAGGCGATCGTCATGCCGTTTGCCGCCAGCCGCGCGGCGGTCTCCTCCAGCTGTTCGGGTGTCAGCGTCGTCAGTGCGAAGGCATGGCTGATCGTCACCTTGCCCTTCAGTGCCGGGTTTTTCTCCACCGTATCGATCATGTAGTTGACGGCCGCCACGCCGGCTGGGCTCGTCTCATGCAGGTGGATGTCCACGCCCTTGCCGGTGTCGAGCGCGATCTGGAACATCGCATCGAGCGACTTTTCCATGGCGCTGTCGACATTGGTCGGGTCGAGGCCGCCGACATACTCCACGCCCATCTGCATGGCTTCGCGCATCAGCCCGTCGACCTTGGAATGCAGGAGGCCGTGCTGCGGAAAGGCGACGATCTCGCAGACGAAGTCGTCCTTGTGTTTCTCCAGCGCCAGCTTCAGGTGTTCCAGGCTCTTCAGCCCGCTCACCGGATCGATGTTGCAGTGGCTGCGCGCGATCGTGCTGCCCTTGGACTGCAGGAGCGCGATCAGCCCCTCGGCGCGCTCGACGGAGGTCGGCAGCAATTGCGGCAGCAGCTTTTCCTCCAGCGCTATCATGTCCATGATCGTCTTGCCCTGGCGCGGGCGCGGCGCCTGCCAGGGGCCGCCGTAGAAGGTCTTGTCGAGGTGGATGTGCATGTCGTGCATGGTGGGGAGCGCAAGCTGGCCGTTCGCCTGGTAGGTCGGCAGGCCCGTCGGCAGCGTCGCGCCGGCACCATACAGCGCGGCGATCTTGCCGTCCTTGATTTCCAGCGTATGAAGCGCCGTGCGGGTGGCGATGACGACATCGCCGTCCCGCTCGAAACCCTCTTCGAGGCGCACGTCGGCGAGCAGGTAATGGCTGTCTTTCACGGCGCTCACGGCGTTCTCCGGGGCACAATCGGTCGTCTGCGCCGCGGCCTTGCGGCTCATGCCGCCGGTCAATCCGGCGACGGCGGCGGCGGTGGTGAACTGGCCGGTGCGGCTCAGAAAAGCCCTGCGGCTCTGCGATATGGCATGTTGCAACATCGTCTCCTGGTCAAGCATGGAAGGGATGACGCATTCTAGGAGACGGGGCTGCCGCATGGCAGCGACATTTGGCAATGCTGGCTATTCGATTCGCCAATGTCAGCGCGAAAGACCGCAGAAGGCAATGAGCCGTTCGGCGAGATCCAGCGCCACCGCCGGGGCCGTATCGCGGTAGAACAGGGCAAGCTCGAAATCGTCGACCGGCGGCAGGTGCTCGGCCGCGCCCAGCACCCGATGCCCCGGCAACCGGCAGCTTGCGGGCAGCAGGCTGACGCCGAGCCCTGCCGCAGAGGCCGCGGCAATGGCCGCCAGCCCCGCGCCGCTATAGCTGACGCGCCAGCGCATGCCGAGCCCGTCCAGCGTCTGGCACAGTTCCTCGCGGTAGAGCCCGTTCACCGGAAAGACCGCGAGCGGCACCGGCGATTGTTCGATGGCCGGATGCTCCTGGCTGTCGAGCCAGAGCAGCGGCTCCGGCCGCGCGGCGCGCGGCAGGTGCACGCGCCGCTGCTTGACGAGCACCAGATCGAGCTCTTCCTGAAGATAGGCGCGGTGCAGGTCGGGGCTGAGCCCGCTGGTGACGTCGAGCCTCAGATGCGGGTGCTCCCGCTTGAAGGCCGCCAGCAGGTCGACCGTCGGCACGGTAAAATCTTCCGGCATGCCGAGCCGCAACACGCCGTCGCGCCACGGCCCCGTCAGCGCATCATGCGCCTCCTCGTTGAGCGCGATGATGCGCCGCGCATAGCCGAGCAGCTTGATGCCTTCTTCGGTGAGCCGCACCTCATGCGAGGTGCGCTCGAACAGCGCCTTGCCGAGCAGCTCCTCCAGCCGGCGCACCTGCTGGCTGACGGTCGATTGCGACAGCGACACCCGGTCCGCCGCGCGGGTAAAGCTGCTGGTCTCTGCGACGGCCACGAAGCTCACCAGAAGCTGCGGGCTGAACATGGGATACCGATTCATCGTCCGCTGCCCAAGTGTTGGCGGTCGCTTGTTGTAGTGAATGCCGACCTCGCTTCCAAGGGGCCGGCCGCACGCGAGGCGCGGCCGGCATTTCGGGCTTAGAAGGAGACGGCGCGGTCGCCGTCCTCGTCCTGGATGCGCGTCGGCAGGCCGATGCGGTTGAGCAGATTGATGAACGGCTTCGGCGGCAGTTCCTCGACATTCGCCATCGTCTTCACGTCCCATTCGCCCGTTGCGACCAGCATAGCGGCGGCGACCGGCGGCACGCCGGCGGTGTAGGAAATGCCCTGCGAACCGACCTCTTCGTAAGCTTCCTTGTGATCGGCTACATTGTAGATGAAGACGGTCTTTTCCTTGCCGTCTTTAAAACCCTTCACATAGTCGCCGATGCAGGTCTTGCCCTCATAGTTCGGCGCCAGCGACGACGGGTCCGGCAGTACCGCTTTGACCACCTTGAGCGGCACGACCTCCAGTCCCTCGGCGGTCTTGACCGGCTGCTCGGAGAGCAGGCCGAGGTTCTTCAGCACGGTGAAGACGTTGATGTAGTGATCGCCGAAACCCATCCAGAACCGCACATTCGCGCCGTCCATGTTCTTCGCCAGCGAATGCACCTCGTCATGGCCGCAGAGATAGGCGCGGCGCGTGCCGACGACCGGCAGGTCATAGTCCTTGCCGATCTCGAACATCTTGTTGGTCTGCCACTGGCCGTTCTGCCAGGAATAGACGACGCCGGTGAATTCGCGGAAATTGATCTCCGGATCGAAGTTCGTGGCGAAATATTTGCCATGGCTTCCGGCATTGATGTCGACGATGTCGACGTCCGTTACCGTGTCGAGATATTCGTCCTTGGCGAGTTTGGCATAGGCGTTGACGACGCCCGGATCGAAGCCGGCGCCGAGGATGGCGGTGATGCCCTTCTCCGCGCACTCGGCCGCGCGCTTCCATTCGTAGTTCCCGTACCACGGCGGCGTCTCGCAGATCTTGCCGGGCTCCTCGTGGATCGCGGTGTCGATATAGGCGACGCCCGTATCCATGCAGGCGCGCAGCACCGACATATTGAGGAAGGCGGTGCCGACATTGATGACGATCTCGGATTTGGTGGACTGGATGAGCGCCTTGGTCGCCTCGATGTCCAGCGCATCCAGCGCATGGCCTTCCAGCACGCCGGCCTGCTTCATGGCCTTCTTCTCATGGACCGACGCGATGATCCTGTCGCACTTCGCCTTGGTGCGCGAAGCGATATGGATATCGCCGAGCACGTCGTTGTTCTGGGCGCATTTGTGCGCCACGACCTGTGCGACGCCGCCGGCGCCGATGATGAGCACGTTTTTCTTCATTTCGGGGGATATCTCCTTCTACCCGGTAGAAGCCTCAGGAGAGGCTTTCTTCGTAGTCCGCGTAGGTGAATTCGCGGACCGTTCTGATGCTGCCATCCAGTTCGCGGATGGCGATCGCCGGCATTTTCACGCCGTTGAACCAGTTCTTCTTGACCATGGTGTAGCCGGCCGCATCCTGGATGGAGATGCGGTCGCCAACCTTCAGCTCGGTCTCGAAATTGAACTCGCCGAAAATATCGCCGGCGAGGCAGGACTTGCCGCAGACCATGGTGCGGTGGAGGCCTGTGTTGGGGGAAATCTTGGCGCTCTCGCGATAGATCAGCAGGTCGAGCATATGCGCCTCGATGGACGCATCGACGATGGCGAGGTGCTTGCCGTTATCGAGCGTGTCGAGCACCGTCACTTCCAGCGTGGTGGACCTAGTGATCGAGGCCTCGCCCGGCTCCAGATAGACCTGAACGCCAAACGCGCCGGAGAACCGCTTGAGCCGCTCGGCAAACTTTTCCAGCGGATAGTTCTCGCCCGTGAAATGGATGCCACCGCCGAGGCTCACCCATTCTGCTTTCTTGAGCAGTGGTGCGAACTTCTCCTCAATCGTGCCGAGCATGCGGTCGAACAGGTCGAAATCGCCGTTTTCGCAATTGTTGTGGATCATGAAGCCGGAAATCTGGTCCATCACGGCCTCCACCTGCCGCACGTCCCATTCGCCGAGCCGCGAGAAGGGGCGGGCCGGGTCGGCGAGGTCGAAGCTGGAGGAGGAGATGCCGGGATTGAGGCGCAAGCCGCGCACGATGCCGGCCGCCTTGTCGGCGAAACGGTCGAGTTGGCCGATCGAGTTGAAGATGATCTTGTCGGCGTGGGACACGACCTCGTCGATCTCGTAATCGGCATAGGCGACGGAATAGGCGTGCGTTTCCTTGCCGAAGCGCTCATGGCCGAGGCGCACCTCGTTGAGCGACGAGGAGGTCGTGCCGTCCATATAGTCGCGCATGAAATCGAAGACCGACCAGGTCGCGAAGCACTTCAGCGCCAGCAGCGCCTTGGCGCCGGAAAGTTCGCGCAGCCGCGCGACCTTCTCCATGTTGGCCAGAAGCTTCGACTTGTCGATCAGGTAATAGGGCGTGGTGAGGGACATGGCGGGACCTCTTTTGCGGGTGGATTGGTGGCAATGCCGACGGAAACGCGCATAGCGGAGGCGAAAACCTCCTGCTTCACGCTATCCGGAACTGGGAAAAATCGATGTTACGGGATGGTCGTGCGGACACGGCGATGCGGCAGCGCTTTTGCGCTGTGGGCCGCCCGCAGGGAGCCTGTCGGCAAAACGGCACAAAAGCCCGACTGTGCCGCAAGAGCACCGATCAAAAAGCGTTCTTCCGTTCGGGGGGCATCGAGAGCGCCCATCCCCGATTGGAAGAGGGCGTCGCAAGACATGGCGTCCTCCCCAACCAGCAGATGAAACCTGCATTCAGTGGCGGCTCTCTACCATGGCCGCACGGCCAATTTCAATGCGCCTCTTTGTCCGAAAATTTGTGAATTTCCCTCTTGCACCTCTAGTCGCTAGAGGTCGTAGAACAGCATCGACAGAATAAAGAGGATTGTACGATGTCCGATGTGAAAGAGACGCGTTTCCGGGTTGGCGGCATGGATTGCGCCTCCTGCGCCAGCAAGATCGACACCGCCGTGCGCCGCATGCCGGGCGTTTCCGATGTGTCCGTTTCCGTGACCGCCGGCACTATGCGCGTGCAGCACGATGCGGCAAGCGACCTGGAAGCGATCGCCCGCAAGGTCACTGGTCTCGGTTACGCGGTGACGCCGGCGGCAGCCGCCGCAGAAAAGCCGGCGGCGAAACACGAGCACGGCGCCGGCTGCTGCGGCGGACACGACCACGATCATTCGCACGGCCATGACCACGATCACGACCATGCCGGCCACGACCACAAGCCGAAGGCGGCTGCCGTCGAGGGCCTGCATGGCCACGATCACGGCCCGTCCGAAGGTCCCTGGTGGAAGGGCAAGAAGGGACGACTGACCATTCTCGCGGGCGCGGCGCTGGTCGTCGCCTATGGCATCGGCCATCTCTTCCCGGCGATCGAGACATATGCCTTCGTCATCGCCATGTTCATCGGCCTCGTGCCGATCGCACGCCGCGCCATCATGGCGGCCCTTGCCGGCACGCCCTTCTCCATCGAGATGCTGATGACCATCGCCGCCGTTGGCGCGGTGATCATCAATGCGACCGAAGAGGCCGCCGCGGTGGTCTTCCTCTTCCTCGTCGGCGAGCTTCTGGAAGGGGTCGCGGCCGGCAAGGCGCGCGACAGCATCCGCTCGCTCTCCGCCCTCGTGCCGAAGACGGCGCTGCTCGAAGAAAACGGCAAGACGCGGGAAGTGCCGGCCGAGCAGCTCGCCGTCGGCGCCGTCATCCTCGTGCGCCCGGGCGACCGCATTTCCGCCGACGGCACCATCATCGACGGCGACAGCGCCATCGACGAGGCGCCGGTCACCGGCGAAAGCACGCCGGTGCGAAAGGAGGTCGGCGACACCGTCTTCGCCGGCACGGTGAATGGCGATGCGGCGCTGCGCGTGCGCGTCACCGCGGCGGCGGCCGACAACACCATTGCCCGCGTCGTCAAGCTGGTCGAGGAAGCCCAGGAATCCAAGGCCCCGACCGAGCGCTTCATCGATCGTTTCTCTAGATATTACACGCCTGGCGTGGTCGTCGTCGCGGCCCTCGTCGCGATCATTCCGCCGCTCTTCCTCGGCGGCATCTGGAGCGAGTGGGTCTACAAGGGCCTCGCCGTGCTGCTGATCGGTTGCCCCTGTGCGCTGGTCATCTCGACGCCAGCCGCCATCGCCGCCTCGCTGTCCGCCGGCGCCCGTCGCGGGCTGCTGATGAAGGGCGGCGCGGTGCTGGAAGGCCTTGGAAAGCTTACCGCCATCGCCTTCGACAAGACCGGCACGCTGACGGAAGGCAAGCCCAAGGTCACCGACATCCTCGCTTTCGCCACGCCGGCCGATGAAGTTCTGCGCCTCGCCGCAGCGCTCGAAGCCGGCTCCAGCCACCCGCTGGCGCTCGCCATTCTCGGCAAGGCGGCCGAAGACGGCATCGTCGCCCCGGTGGCAAACGGTTCGAAGGCACTTGGCGGCAAGGGCGTCACGGCCACCGTCGAGGGCAAGGAAATCTTCCTCGGCTCGCCCAAGGCAACGGCCGAGCGGGTTGTACTTTCCGACGCGGTGAAGGCCGCCACCGCAACGCTCAACGATGACGGCAAGACCGTCTCCATGCTGGTCGTCGACGGCGTGCTCGCCGGCGCCATCGCCATGCGCGACGAGCCGCGGGCGGACGCCGCCGCCGGCCTCAAGGCGCTGAAGGATGCCGGCATCAAGACCATCATGCTCACCGGCGACAATGCCCGCACGGCAAAGGCCGTCGGCGCCGAACTCGGCATCGAGGTGCGCGCCGAGCTCATGCCGGAGGACAAGCAGCGCATCGTCGGCGAATTGCAGCGTGAAGGGTATGTTGTCGGCAAAATCGGCGACGGCATCAACGACGCGCCGGCCCTTGCCGCCGCCAATGTCGGCATCGCCATGGGCGGCGGCACCGATGTGGCGCTGGAAACGGCGGACGCCGCCATCCTGCACGGCCGCGTCGGCGACGTCGCCTTGATGACGGATCTCTCCAAGCGCACGATGCGCAACATCGTGCAGAACATCGTGCTCTCGCTCGGCCTCAAGGGCGTGTTCCTGGTGACGACCATCGTCGGCATCACCGGCCTCTGGCCGGCGATCCTTGCCGATACCGGCGCCACCGTGCTCGTCACGCTGAATGCGCTGCGCCTGCTCCGGCCGATCAAATGAAGCGCAGGGCAGTCATAGGCCTTGCCGTGCTTGCCGCGATCGTCGGAGCGACGGTCGCGGCAAAGGCGCCGGTCGGCGGCGGGGCGAAAGAGCGGGTCTTCACCTTGCAGACGGTCGGCGGAAAACCCTTCCGCTCGGCCGATCTGGCGGGAAAACCCTATCTCGTCTTCTTCGGCTTCACCCATTGCCCGGATGTCTGCCCGACCGCGCTCTTCGAGCTGACGGGCCTGTTGAAGGATATCGGTCCTGCCGCAGACCGCATCGCGCCGCTCTTCATCTCCATCGATCCCGAGCGCGACACGGCGGAGCTTCTAAAACTCTACATGACCTCCTTCGACCCGCGCATCATCGCCTTGCGCGGCGATGCGGCTGAGACGAAGGCGGCGGCGGATGCCTTTTCGGCTTTCTACAAGAAGGTGCCGACTGCATCGGACAGCTACACGATGGACCACACCGCCGGCCTGTTCCTTATCCGCGCCGATGGCCGGCTCCAGGGCATGCTGGACATGCACGAGCCGCGCGAGACGCAGCTCCAGAAGCTGAAGCTGCTTGCCGGCACCTAGTCGTGCTCGTCGTGGCAGAGATCGTGGTTGGCGAGCGCGCGGATCACGTAGCAGTCACGCACCTGGTTGGTATGGCAGTGCGTGGTGATGCGCTCCAGCTCGGCTTCCAGCTTGCGCAGGCGGGCGATCTTCTGCCGCACGGTCGCAAGCTGCTCGGCGGCGATGCGATCGGCATCCTGGCAGGGGCGTTCCGGATGCTGGCTGAGCTCGATCAGCGCGCGGATGGCATCGATGGTGAGGCCGAGATCGCGCGCATGGCGGATGAAGGCGAGGCGCTCGCGCTCGCCGTTCGAATAGCGCCGCTGGTTGCCCTCGGAGCGTTCGGCGTGGGAGAGCAGCCCCATCTGCTCGTAATAGCGGATGGTCGGAACCTTGACGCCCGTCGCCTTGGAAAGATCCCCGATCGTCAGCATGCTCGTCTCCTAATCCGCTACCCGCGACATTTTCGACCTTCACGAAATCCTGAAGAGAAGCCGCGCGCAATGGCCTTACAGTGATCCCACACAAATGTGAGGAGAATCGTGCCAAATCAAGCATGCCTTCTGTCGCTGCTCTCGTTGTTGACCGCCAGCGCCGCCATTGCCGCGCCGATGAGCGCTTCGGGCCGTATCGTGCCGCATGAGGCGGTGCTGGCGGGTCTCGTCATCGAACATGCGGATATCGTTGCGGGTGCGGATGGCGCGCCGGCGCGGGCCTATCTGACGCTCTACAATGCCGGCACCGCTGACAAGCGCATCCTGGATGTCTCCGTCGACGGTTTTGGCGTGCCGATGGTGAAGCGGCAGGATGAAGCCCTTTCCGTGGAGGAGGCCTTCCTGGTCATCCCGCGGCAGGCCGAAATGTTCATGGCGCCGGGCGCGCTGTTCCTTGAACTCGACGAGACGCTGGACGTGGAAGGCGAGCGCATGATCTCCGTCACCCTCGACGATGGCAGCATGCTGGTGGTGCCGGTGACGCTGCACCCGCCCGGCGGCGTGCGTACCGCGCATCACCACGGCATCGGTGACTTCGAATAGGGCCGTTGACGAATTGTTGTTCGCCGCGTGCGCCTTCGTGATCGCTTCGCGCAAGAAAGCGGCGATAAGGGTCTTGATGCTCCAGCCACTTGAGGTTTTATGCTCGCGAAAATCGGATTTGCCCCGGATTCGGGGCGCCAAAGCGACGAGTGAGGCCAAAGGGGCCTTAAGATTAACGAAGTTCTAAGCAATCGCTTGGAGTCTAAGCCCGAGATGCGCCGCTTCCGTTGCGGCGCCCCCCGGATCCCTAACAACCGAAAACGCACCATGTTTCGCAATCGCTTTTCTCTTGAAACCGCCCGTCCGCGTCTTTCGCTCCTCGCGCGGCTTGCCGCCGCGACCATTGCCGGCGGCCTGCTTGCCGGCTGCATGGCCATGGATGTCGCGTCGCTGGCCGAGGCGCCGCAGCTTTCCAACAAGGTGAAGGCTGAAATGTCGAAGAAGAAGATGCGGCCGGAAAGCCCCGTGCTGGTGCGCATCTTCAAGCAGGAAAGCGAGCTCGAAGTCTGGAAGGTCGATGCGAGCGGCAAATATGCGCTCTTCAAGACCTATCCGATGTGCCGCTGGTCCGGAAAGCTCGGCCCGAAGACGAAGAGCGGCGACCGCCAGGCGCCGGAAGGGTTTTACCATGTCTCCGAAGGCATGCTGAACCCGAATTCGCAATATTACGTCTCGTTCAACCTTGGTTATCCGAACCGGCTGGAATCGGCGCTCGGCTATACCGGCGAGGCGCTGATGGTGCACGGCGCCTGCTCGTCCTCCGGCTGCTACGCCATGACCGACCAGGGCGTGGGCGAAATCTACGCCATCGTGCAGAAGGCGCTCGATGGCGGCCAGCAGCGCTTCCAGGTGCAGGCCTATCCCTTCCGCATGACGACGCAGAACATGGCCAAGCACAAGGGCGATCCCAACATGCCCTTCTGGCGCACGCTGAAGGAGGGCTACGACGCCTTCGCCTTCACCCGCAGCCAGCCGAAGGTGTCCGTCTGCGGCGGCCGCTACGTCTTCAACAGGGAGTTCGTCGACGGCGAGCCGAGCGATCCGCTGGCGCAATGCCCGGCGGCTGCCGGAGAAAATGATCTGATGGCGAAGATCGGCGCGGAACAAAAGAAGCTGGATGCGGCTTTTGCCGGCGCCACACCGGTTTCGAGCTTCGCCTATGTGGACGGCGGCATGCATCCGAGCTTCCGCACGCTTCTGAAGAAGCAGGGCGCGAAGGGCCTGGCGGCCCAGATCTCGCGCACGAAATATCCGGTCAGCCGGCCCGATGCGGCCTTGGCCGACCCCTATGACGATTGAAGTGTGAGGACATGCATTGACGGGTGAAAGCGTAAGCCGCCGTTCCTTCCTGCTCGGCAGCGCCGGATTGGCAACCACGGTTCTGGCCGGCTGCACCACGCCGGTGCGCGAACGGGTCGCGATAGAGCCGGAGCCGGTCGATACCAGCATCTATGCCGGCATGTACGGCGCGCAGTTCGATGGCCAGTACGAGCTGCCGGCCATTCCCTACCAGAAGATCGATCGGCGCTTCTATCGCCAGATGGTGCCGAACCCGACCGGCGAACGGCCCGGCGTGCTCGTCGTCGATACCGCAAGCCACTTCCTCTATCTGACCTATGAAAACGGCCAGGCCATGCGCTATGGCGTCGGGCTCGGCCGCGCCGGCTTCGAATGGGCCGGCCGCGGCGTCATCCAGTACAAGCGGCAATGGCCACGCTGGACCCCGCCCGATGAAATGGTCGCCCGACAGCCGGAGCTGGAGCCCTACAGCATCGCCAATGGCGGCATGGAGCCGGGCCTCAAGAACCCGCTCGGCGCCCGCGCGCTCTACATCTTCCAGAACAACGAGGACACGCTCTACCGCATCCACGGTTCGCCGGAATGGTGGACGATCGGCAAGTCCGTCTCGTCGGGCTGCGTGCGCATGATGAACCAGGACGTGGTGGATCTCTTCAACCGCGTGCAGAACGGCACGCCGATCCTCGTGCTCGGTAACGCGGCGGTCGCCGCCGCCTATTGACTGCATACGATTTTCGCGCGTTATTGCGCACAATTCTTGATCTGCCCTGCAGGCGGCGGATCGAGCTGTGCGCAAACGGAGACGCGATATCATGGCCGGGATCGAAACGCTTTTCATCAATGCGACGCTGGCGGATGGATCGCTGAAGGATATCGGCGTTGCCGGCGGGCGCATCGCTTCAATCGAGCCGGCCGGCACGATGCCGAGGGCGTCCGCTACGGTCGATATTGCCGGTGTCCTGCTGGTGCCCGCCTTCGTCGAGGGCCATATCCACCTCGATACCAGCTTCTACGGTGACAAGTGGATCCCGCACAAAGCCTGCACCAATGGTTTTGACGTGCATGAGCGCGTCGCCTTCCAGGCGCAGAACATGGCGCAGGCCGCACCCATGGACGAGCGCGCGCGAAAACAGCTCGAACTCTGCGTCGCCAACGGCTCCCTCCAGATGCGCAGCCATGTCATGGTGGATGGCTCGGTCGGGCTGAAGTCGCTGGAAACGATCCTGAAGATCCGCGAGGAATACCGCGATGTCATCGACATCCAGCTCGTCGCCTTCCCGCAGAACGGCATCCTGAAAAGCCCCGGCACGCCGGAACTGCTGGACGAGGCGATCGCGCTCGGTGCCGATCTCGTCGGCGGGCTCGACCCGGCAAGCTTCGACCGCGATCTGCAAGGCCATCTCGACGTCGTCTTCGGCGTGGCCGAAAAACGCGGCGTCGGCGTCGATATCCACCTGCACGATTTCGGCTCGCTCGGCGCCTTCACCGTGGAGGAAATCTGCGCCCGCACGGCGGCGCTCGGCATGCAGGGCAGGGTGGCAATCAGCCACGCTTACGGCCTCGGTGATCTGGACCCCGATTCCGCCCGCCGCATCGGCGCAAGGATCGCCAAGGCCGGCGTCTCGATCATGACCAACGCCCCCGGCGACCACGTCTTCCCGCCGGTCGCCCTGCTGCGTGGCGAGGGCGTCAACGTCTTCAGCGGCAGCGACAATATCCGCGATTCCTGGTGGCCCTATGGTGACGGCGACATGTTGAGCCGCGCCATGATGATCGGCTACCGCTCCGGCTTCTACACCGACGACGAACTCACCGCCGCCTTCGACGTGGTCACCACCGCCGGCGCCAAGGCCCTCGGCCTCGAAGGCTACGGCATCGCGCTCGGCGCCAAGGCCGATTTCGTCACGCTCGCTGCTGAACATGTGCCGGAGGCCGTGGTGGCAGTGCCGAAGCCGCGGCGGGTGTTCAAGGCGGGGCGGCTTGTGGCGGAGAATGGGGCGGTGGTTCGATAGCAGCGATGGCGGTCAACACCAGACCATCATGCGTGGTAAAGCCCTCCCAACCTCTCCTCCGTCATCCTCGGGCTTGACCCGAGGATCCACGCCACATTCGCAGCCGCCTGGATCCTCGGGTCAAGCCCGAGGATGACGGAGGAGAGGAGAGTGCAAGGGAGAAAATGGAGTGGGGTGCGCCAAGAAAAAGGGCGTGCCCGCGATGCTGGCACACCCTTAATTTCGGGTAGGCAGAAACCTTACGTCCGCGGCTTCAGGTTCTCGGGGTCGTACAGCGGCTTGTAGCCGATGCTGACCACCTCGACCGGATAGGTCTCGGCAAAATATTCCACGTTCAGCTTGCGGCCTTCCTGGCAATAGGCCCAGGGCAGGTAGGCGAGGGCGATGTTCTTGCCGATGGTCGGGCCGAAGGCGATGGAGGTCGTGTAGGAGCGGCGGCCGAGTTCATCGACGAGCACTTCGCCCGTCTGCGGGTCCATGACCGGCAGCGTGCCGACGGGGTAGCGCTTCACGCCGGCCTTGTCGGTGTTCTCCGTCATGACGAGCGTGCAAAGCATGGCGGGCTGGTGCTCGCGCGCCTTGTATTCCAGGTGCTTCGCCTTGCCGCGGAAGTCCGCCTCTTTCACCTTCGGGCGGGCGAGGTCGGCCTCGATGAGGTTGTACTGGGTCAACAGGTCGGCGTTCTGCAGGCGCAGGCTCTTTTCCATGCGGCGCGAGTTGGCATAGGTCTCGACGCCGAAGGCCATGACGCCCGTGGCGCGCAGCGCATCCCAGACGGCGAGGCCGTCCTCGTATTTCATATGCAGTTCCCAGCCCTGCTCACCGACATAGGATATGCGGAAGGCGGTGACGTTCTTGCCGCCGATCTCGATCTGCTTGATCTGGGCGAAGGCAAAATTTTCCGGATCGAGGGCAGCCGGGTCGGACACGGCCTTCTTCAGCGTGTCGCGGGCATTCGGCCCCCAGATGCCGATGGTGATGAATTTCTCCGTCACATCGGTGATCGTCACGTCGAGGCCGCGGTCTTCCGCAACGCGCTTCATGTAGTGGAAGTCGCGCGGGCCGGCGTCCGCACCGTTGATCAGCCGGCAACGGTCCGCCATGCGGATGACGGTGAAGTCGGCGCGCACCATGCCCTCGTCGTCGAGGAAGTGGGTGTAGATGCCCTTGCCGATATTGCCGTCGCCGCCGATCTTTGCGGCGCAGAGCCATTCCAGCAGTGCGACATGATCCGGCCCCTCGATGTCCACCATGTGGAAATGCGAGAGGTTGACGATGCCGCAATCCTCGCTCATCGCCAGATGCTCGGCATTCGAGACGCGCCAGAAATGGCGGCTGTCCCACTCGTTCTCACGCACCGGAACCTTGTCGGCATATTTTTCCAGCAGGTGCTCGTTGGCCTTGTAGCCATGCGCACGCTCCCAGCCGCCGAGCTCCATGAAGTAGCCGCCGAGTTCCTTTTCGCGCTCATGGAAGGGCGAGCGCTTGGCGCCGCGGCCCGATGCATAGGGTTCGCGGGTGTGCACGGCCGGGAAGTAGATCTTCTGGGCGGCCTCGAAGCAGCGGCCCTCGATGAACTCTTCCGTCAACTGGTGCGGGTAGAAGCGGGCATAGTCGATCGAGTTGTGGTCGATTTCGGTGCGTCCGTCCGTCATCCAGTCGGCGATCAGCTTGCCGTAGCCGGGGCCATCCTTCACCCAGATGGCGACGCAGTACCAGAGGCCGCGCACCTTCTGGCTCTCGCCACAGGACGGGCCGCCGGCGGCAGAAACCTGGAGCAGGCCGTTGAAGGAATGGCTTTCATTGTAGCCGAGTTCGCCGAGAATCGGCGTCAGCTCCATGGCGCGCTCCAGCGGCTCGATGATCTGTTCCATTTCGAGGTCGCGCTGCGAAGGCGAAAGGCGCGCCTCGTGCTTTTCGAGGATGTTGCGCGGGTGGCAGAGACGAGGATTGGTGGTCTCGTAGTAGCCCCACTCGATCTGGCCGCCTTCGGTGGTCTTCGGGTCGCCGGTGTCGCGCATATAGGCGGAGTTGCCCTGGTCGCGCAGAAGCGGGAAGCCGATGTCCTTGCCGGTGTTCTCGAATTCGTTGTACGGGCCGAAGAAGGTCAGCGGATGATCGACCGGCATGACCGGCAGGTCTTCGCCCACCATTTCGGCAATGAGACGGCCCCAGATGCCGGCACAGACGATGACATGGTCCGCCATGATGGTGCCGCGATGCGTGACGACGCCCTTGATGCGGCCGCCTTCGACGATCAGCGACTGGGCCGGCGTGTTGCCATAGACCTGGAGCTTGCCGGATTTTTCTGCGGCATCGACCAGCTTGCCGGCAACCGTCTGCGAGCGCGGCACGACGAGGCCGGCGTCGGGATCGAACATGCCGCCCATCACCTGATCTTCCTCGATCAGCGGGAACATCTGCTTGATCTCGGCCGGCGAGACATAATGCGCGCGGGTGCCGAAAGCCTTTGCGGAGGAAAGCTTGCGCTTGATCTCTTCCATCCAGGTGTCGTCGCCGGTGCGCGCCACTTCCAGGCCGCCGATGCGGGCGTAGTGGCCCATCTTCTCGAAGAAATCGATCGAATACTGGGTGGTCCAGACCGAAAGATAGTCGTGGCTGGTCGTGTAGCAGAAGTCCGAGGCATGCGCCGTCGAACCGATGTCGGTCGGCACGCCCGACTTGTCGATGCCCACGATATCGTCCCATCCGCGCTCGATGAGATGGTGGGCGATCGATGCGCCCACGATGCCACCCAAACCGATGATGACGACCTTCGCCTTTTGCGGAAACTCTGCCATTTTCTGGACCCCGATGAAATATTGAAGCCGATTTTAGGGCCTCGTTCGGTGCCAGTGCAGCCTGTCTGCGACGGGCCAGCGACCAGTTCCGACAGTGGCGGGAACTGGTCGTGTCGCAAGGGCTCTGCGCCGGCCGGCAGACCCTAGCCGATCATCGGGCCGGCGCAACGCTTTTCGTCGGGTTCACGCCGCCGCGCCAAGCGGCGCGACAGCCTCACGCGAAAGCACCGCCCGCACCGAGGGCCGCGCCTCGACGCGACTGCCGAGCGCACGAAGCGTGTCCGGCACGGCGATGCCGCACATGGCCGCCCAGCGCAGCATGACATAGAGGAAGGCATCGGCCGCCGAAAAACGCCGGCCGAACAGGAAGTCGCCTTCGATGCGGGAGGCGATCCATTCGAAACGCCGCGCAAGGGTCTCGCCCAGCCATGCCTTTTCCTCGGCATTGTCCGTGAAGAACAGCCGCACGAAGGGTTTTTGCACCTCGGTCGAGAGGAAGGCGAGCATTTGCAGGTGGCGCGTGCGGCCGAGCGGGCCATCGGGGACGAGGCCGTCACCCTGCATGGCGATCCAGTCGAGAAGCGCGACGTTTTCCGTCAGGAGCGTGCCGTCGTCGAAGACCAGGGCGGGCACGTAGCCGTTCGGATTGACCGCCTCGTAGGGGCTGCCATCCTCCAGCACATGCCGGAAGATATCGACCTTGTGCGGCCGGAACGGCAGGCCGGTTTCGACCAGCAGGATATGGGCCGCCTGGCTGCAAGCGGTGGGCGTGTAATAGAAGTCCATCTCTCGTCTCCTCGTTTTCGATGAGCCGAGTGTGGAGGCAATGGGCCGACGGGGTCAGAGGCAAACAGGCTGCCTTCGGGGCAAATACGCCACTAGTCGCCCAGGGTGCGCAGGCGGTTGCGCTGGCGGTACTGCGCGGGTGTCACGCCGACGCGGCGGCGGAAGAGCTTGCGAAAGAAGGTCGGATCCTCGTAGCCGACCGCGACCGCGATCTCTTCGATCGCCATGGGCTCGGTCTCCAGCATCTGCTTGGCCTCTTCGATGCGCATGGCCTGAACATAGTCCACCGGCGCATAGCCCGTCGCCGCCTTGAACTGCCGCTTGAAGGTGCGCTCCGCCAGGCCCGAACGCGCGACCATCGCCGTCACCGGATTGCTGCTCGCATAGTGGTCGGCAAGCCAGGTCTGCACATCGGCTATTACCGCATTGTCGTGCTGGCGCGGCCGGGTCATGGAGGCGAAGGGAAGCTGGCCGTAACCCCGGTCGCCAAGCAGGAAGAGCCTCGCGATGCGGGCGGCTTCCTCCGCCCCGCAGAACCGGCCGATCAGATAGAGCGCCAGATCCTGCCAGGACGACGCGCCGCCCGTGGTGATCAGTCGCCCCGCACGCCCGCTGTCGCAGAGAATGCGTTCCGGCCGGAATTTGACGTTCGGATAACGGTCGCGAAAAAGGTCGGCCATGATCCAATGCGACGCCGCGTCCGCGCCATCGAGCAGGCCGGCTTCCGCCAGCAGCACCGCGCCGCTGCAGGCCGAGCAGACCAGCGCATCCGCCGCGATATGCCGCTGGACCCAGGCGATCTCCTGGCCCCAGCGCCCCTCTGGCGAGAGGCCGGGTTCGAGATGGATGTCGCAGACGACGACGATATCCGCCGTACCGCCCTCAAGCCCCTGCTGCGGCATCACCCGCACGCCGCTGCCCGTCTCGTAGGCGCGGGTCTCCGCTGCGACAAGCGTCGGGCGCAGACTGCGCAGCGCATTGGGTCCGCGGCCGGCTTCCCCCAGCACCTCGTGCAGGCCGTAGGGCGCCATGGTGCCGCTTTCCGGCAGCGAGAGAATGGCGATGGTCAGCGGGCTTGTGGGCTTGGGGCGGGACGGCATGACACGAGTTTGGCACATTTGCCCCGAATCTGTCGAGAACGTCTCTACGAAGGAACGGCAATCTCCACCATGGTTTAACCGTCAGCAACCCGGGTGGGAGAAAGCCATGAGCATCGAACAGGGAACCGTCGACATCACCAAAACCTTTGCCGCGCCGGTCGCTGCGGTCTTTGCGGCCTGGTCGCAGAAGACGGCCCAACTGGCCTGGGGCGATCCCGGTCCGGACTGGCAGATGAGCTTCGAGCGCTTCCGCTTCACGGTCGGCGAAAGCGACCTCTGCCGCTTCGGCCCAAAGGACGGCTCGACCTATCTCAACGAAAACCGCTATCTGGAGATCACCCCGGACAGGCGTATCGTCTATGCCAGCACCCTGCAGGAAGCCGGCATTCTCAGCTTTTCCGGCACGGTGGTGGTAACCTTCGAGCCGGCGGACGGCGGCACGCGCATGCGGCTCGTCGAGCAGGGCCTCTATTTCGATGGTCGCGACAGGGCCGACGACCACCGCGAAGGCTGGCGGGCCATGCTGGAGGCGATGGCCGGCTATCTCAAAGATGCGCCGTGTACGGCGGCGGGTTGAAGAAATCGTCCGCCAGGCCGTTTTCATAGATCACCGGCGCGGCGCTCATCTCCTCCTCGGAGACGTCCTCAAGGGTGCCCGCATTGATGCAATAAAAGTGCCCCATGAAGTCCTTGAGGTAGCCGCGCGAGAAGGGGCGGATGCCGCAGCGTTTGCAGAAATAGTGGTCGACATCGCCCTCCGGCCAGCCGGATTTGTCGGCGCGGTAGCTGACGAGATGGTCCTCGCCGGAGAGCAGCTTGAAATCCTCGCGCGGCGTAAAGGTCTTCAGCATGCGTGTGCGCCGGCAGAAGGAGCAGTTGCAGCGGCGCAGGCCCTCGTCGAGATCGAGGACCGCTTCGTAGCGGATGGCGCCGCAATGGCAGCGGCCGTGATAGGTCTTTTTCATCCCATTTCTCCTCAGGCTTGCAGGATATAGGCGACCAGCCGGTCGAGGCATTCGCCCCAGCCCTCGGCATGGCTGTCGCGGGATTCGACCGTGTCGAACGGTGTCTGGGCAAAGGTGAGGCGCGTCTTGCCGTCCCTGTCCTCGAAGGTCACGGTCACCAGCGTGTCCGGGTCGTCCTCGCCGGTCCAGCGGAAGGTGAAGACGATAAGGCGGTTCTCTTCAATCTCGCGATAGGTGCCGCCCATCGGATAATCCTTGCCCTCCGGCGAGCGGATGACCGCCGACCAGGCGCCGCCGGGGCGGAAATCCAGGCGGATCGCATGGGCCGAAAAATCCTTCGGCCCGAGCCAGCGGGCCATATGCTCCGGCGTCGTCCAGACCTTGAAGACGAGCGGGCAGGGCGCATCGATCAGCCGTTCGATGAAAAGGCCGATGGGTTCGGCGGTCTGCTGCATGGTTTGTCTCCTCAGCTTTTCTTGTCCGGGTCGCCGGCCTGCAATTCCCGGAGATAGTCGTCGAGCCGGTCGAAGTTCGCGTCCCAGAAGCGGCGGTAGCGGGAAATCCAGCCGTCGGCATCCTTCAGGGGTGCTGCCTCCAGATGGCACGGGCGCCACTGCGCGCTTCGGCTGCGGGTGATCAGGCCGGCGCCCTCCAGCACCTTCAGGTGCTTGGAGACGGCCGGCAGGCTCATCTCGAAGGGCGCGGCAATGTCGTTCACCGTCGCATCGCCTTCGGAAAGCCGGGCGAGGATCGCGCGGCGCGTGGGATCCGCAAGGGCGGCGAAGGTCAGGCTCAGCGGGTCGCTCACGTATTTATCCATTCAGTTAATTAACTTATTGGTTTAATAATGCCATTCACATCGTCCGTCAAGCCCCCGTCGCCTTGACAGGGCAGGGTGTCGCTGCGATCGATCGCGACGGCAACGGGGAGAACCATGCAGATGACAGAACGAGCGGCCGAGCCCGGCCATCCGCCCGAGGCGCACGGCCATGGCGTGCCCTTCGGCGAGGCGCTCAAGGTCTGGGCGCGCGTGGCGACGTTGAGTTTCGGTGGCCCGGCCGGGCAGATCGCGCTGATGCACCGCATCGTCGTCGATGAAAAACGCTGGATCGGCGAGAGCCGTTTCCTGCATGCGCTGAACTATTGCATGCTGCTGCCGGGGCCGGAGGCCCAGCAGCTCGCCGTCTATATCGGCTGGCTGATGCACCGCACGCTGGGCGGCCTTGTCGCCGGCCTGCTGTTCATCCTGCCCGGTTTCCTGTCGATCCTGGCGCTGAGCTACATCTATGTGCTTTTCGGCGATGCGAGCCTCGTCGAGGGCCTGTTCTTCGGGCTGAAGGCAGCGGTGCTGGCGGTCGTCGTGCAGGCGGTGTTCCGCATCGGCAGCCGGGCGCTCACCAATCCGGCGATGATCACGATCGCCGCGGCCGCCTTCGTCGCCATCTTCGCCTTCAAGGTGCCGTTCCCGCTGATCATCCTGGTGGCCGCCGTTGTCGGCTATGCCGGTTCCAGATCCGGTTCCCGGCTGTTCCGCACGTCGAATGGCCACGCCTCGGCCAACGGCAAGGTGCTGCAGGATCGCGATTCGTTGCTCGGCGAGGCGACGCCGGCCCATGCAAGGCCGGCGCTGGGCTGGTCGCTGAAAATCTCAGGCGCGCTCACCTGTCTGTGGCTCGGGCCGGTGGCGCTGATCTGGTTCATCGCCGGCGGCAACAGCGTGTTTACCGAGATCGGCACCTTCTTCAGCCAGATGGCGGTCGTCACCTTCGGCGGCGCCTATGCAGCCCTCGCCTATGTCGCGCAGGAGGCCGTGCAGCACTATGGCTGGCTGAAGCCGGGCGAAATGCTCGACGGCCTCGGCATGGCGGAGACGACGCCGGGGCCGCTGATCATGGTGCTGCAATTCGTCGGCTTCCTCGCCGCCTGGCGCGATCCCGGCAGCCTGAACCCGCTGACAGCGGCGACGCTCGCCGCGATCCTCACCACCTGGGTCACATTCGTGCCCTGTTTCCTGTGGATTTTCCTCGGTGCGCCGTTCATCGAGAAGCTGCGCGGCAATGCGGCTCTTTCCGGCGCCATGTCGGCAATCACCGCTGCCGTCGTCGGTGTCATCCTCAACCTCGCGGTCTGGTTTGCCGTGCACACGCTGTTTCGCGAGGTGACGGTTTTCGCCGCCGGGCCGCTGCGGCTCGAACTGCCGGTGCCGGCAACACTCATCCTGCCTTCGGCGCTGCTCGCGGCCGCCTCCGCCTTCGCGCTCTTCCGCCTCAAGGCGTCCGTGCTGCTGACGCTCGGCCTGTCGGCGCTTGCCGGCATGGCCTGGACGCTGGCTGTCAGCTGACCACGTTGCGCACGAAGCGCACCGGCGTTTCGCCGGGGTTTACATAGGCATAGGCCTGGTCAGTACCGTAGACGGCGAAGCTGCCGGCCGGAAAATCCTTCGCCATGCCGGAGAGTTCGAGCCGCAGCGTGCCCTCGGTCACGAAAACCATTTCGTGCCAGCCGGCGGGGTCCGGCTCGGCATCGTAGCGTTCGCCGGAGCCGAGCGACCAGAGCCACATCTGCGCCTCCGTCGTCGCCGGCGCGGAGCCAAGCAGCACCGCGGTGCTCTCACCATCCTTGCCGCGCCACGTCACCTCGTTGATCTCGGCGGAGGGCGCGCGGGCCGGGTCGCGCACGAGATCGACGAAGCCGACGCCGATCGCGGCGGCGAGCTTGTCGAGGCTCGACAGGCTGATATTCGCGTCGCCCCCTTCGACCGCCACGATCATGCGCCGGCTGATGCCGGAGGCTTCCGCCAGCGCCGCCTGGCTGAGGCCGGCCTGCTGGCGCAAGCGGCGCAGATTGCCGGAGACATGGGCGAGCACGTCGCCGCGTTCTTGACTGTGCAATATATTGCTCATATCGTTCCGTCATCAAAAGGGCGGCCTGTCCGCCTGCCGCCTTCTAACCCGAAAGGACCCCGCCATGAAGATACGCGATTTCGGCGTCGAGATCTGGATGAACCGCTACGAGAACCACTGCGAACTGAACCTCGCGGAGACCTGCGTCGAATCGCTGACGGTGGAAGAACTGCTCGACATGGCCGGCAAGAAGGATACGATCCTCTCCGAACTCCTGCCGATGAAACTCACCTATGGCGCGATCGAGGGCAGCGAGCGCTTGCGCCGTCTCATCGCCGCCATGTACGACAGCCAGGCGATGGAAAACGTCGTCGTCACGCACGGCGCGATCGGCGCCAATGCGCTGGTGCACGAGACGCTGGTGGAACCGGGCGACCGCGTCATCTCGGTCCTGCCCACCTACCAGCAGCACTATTCCATTCCGGAAAGTTTTGGCGCGGATGTGCAGATCCTGAAGCTCACCGCCGAACGCGGCTTCCTGCCGGACCTCACAGAACTGCGCCGCCTCGCGACGCCGGGCACCAAGCTCATCTGCCTCAACAACCCGAACAATCCGACCGGATCGCTGATGGACCGGGATTTCCTGATCGAGGTTGTCGAGATCGCGCGGGCCTGCGGCGCCTTGATCCTCTGCGACGAGGTCTATCGCGGCACGGACCAAGAGGGCGACGGCATGACGGCCTCGATCGCCGACCTCTATGAAAAGGGCATCAGCACCGGCAGCATGTCGAAGACCTATTCGCTGGCCGGACTTCGCCTCGGCTGGATCGTCGGCCCGAAGGACCTGCTCCATGCCGTCTCCATCCACCGCGACTACAACACGATCAGCGTCGGCATGCTGGACGACCATTTTGCCGCGATCGCCTTGGAAAACCGCGACAAGATCCTCGCCCGCAGCCAGGCGATCACCCGGACGAACCTCGCCATCCTCGCCGAATGGGTGGACGGCGAGCCGCTGATCTCCTGGATCAAGCCGAAATCGGGCACGACGGCGCTCCTGAAATACGACCTGCCGCTCACCTCGGAGGCCTTCTGCATCAAGCTGCTGGAGCGTACTGGCGTCATGCTGACACCCGGCAGCGCCATGGACATGGAAGGCCACCTGCGCATCGGCTACACGAACGGCGAAGCGGTGTTGCGCGAAGGTTTGGGGCGAATTTCCGCGTTTTTGCGGGAGGAACAGGCCGTTTTGGCGGCCTGAAGCCCCTCGGCGGGCTGTTTCCGTTAACGGAGGCTTACCAGACCCATGCGCGATCTGCATGGGTGGCCTGCCAGCTTAGCGCTGTTCCGCAGTGCAGCATAAGCCTATAAAGGGGCCATCGAAAGACGCGGCGCCACGGACCGGTGCCGAACAGAGAGCCTCACGAAAGGGGATCATCATGAACATGGCACGTTCCTTCAACAATTGGCGCAAGTACCGTCAGACCGTGACCGAACTCGACCGCATGACCGCCCGCGAACTGCGCGATCTCGGCATCGAGCGTTCGGAAATCAAGGCAGTCGCCCGCGCTGCCGTCGGCTTCTGATAAACACGCCGAAAAATAGCAGAATTTCGAAGACGCTCGCCTCCGGCGGGCGTTTTTGCATCTGCGAAGGCTGTGCCCGCCGCGGGGATAATTCAACCCAGTTGAGGTACCCGTTAAGCGCATAGCGCATAGCTGCCTTGCAAAACAATGCCTATCAATTGAGCAAGAATCGCGTATAGTCATACTTATCGAAGCAACGTACCTCCTCCCACGAAGCTTCGATGTTGCAGAAGGCCCGCTCCTCCTCCCAGGGCCGACTGCGGGAATGGCGACACTCCTCCTCCCAGTCGTCATTCGGTTCTATCGGAAAGCCTGCCGCACCTCCTCCCGCGGCAGGCTTTTCCAATTCTGGGCCATGTTTTTCCCAAAATATTGAAATCGCTGACGCAATTGGCTTGCCGACAAGCCGCGTGCCGCACACTCTTGCGTCATCCTCGGGCTCGACCCGAGGATCCTTGCAGCATTCGCGGCGTGGATGGATGGTCGGGTCAGGCCCGACCATGACGAAGGGGAGGGGAGTGGCCGTCAGGCGACGCTGCGCAGGCTCGGCGCTTGGGCCTGGCGGGTGGCCGGGATCTGCTGGAGCACTTCGAGCGCCAGCGCGCGGGCGTTCTCCTGCGCCTTGTCGAGGTTGCTGACGCGCTTGGCGTCCATCGAATAGAGCGTGCCACCGCAGCCGAACATGTCGCGGAAGGCGGAGCGTTCGATGATCGGCGTTTCGAGCAGGTGCACGCGGCGCGCGGCAAGCAGGTCCTTCACGGCATTCATCGCGCGCGTCGTCACCATGGAATTTACTCGGGTGAGCACGACGGAATGGCGGATGCGGATATTCGCCTTGTCTTCCAGATATTGCAGCAGCTCGATGACATTGGCGCCGCCCTGCGCGTCCATGGCGGAGCCCTGCACGGGGATCAGCACGTAGTCGGAATAACCGACGGCCTTGGCGAGCAGCGAGCTGCGCGAGCCCGGCAGGTCGATCAGCACGAAATCGGCGCGCGCCTTCTCGTCGCTGAGCTGGCGGTCAATCGAGCTCATGGTGACATAGGGCACGACGTTCAGCCGGTTGCCGAGCGCGCCTTCGGAATTCTCGAACCAGCGGGTGATCCAGTGCTGCGGATCGGCATCGAGCACCGAGACGCGGTAGCCGAGGCGGGCGAGTTCGGTCGCAAGCAGCAGCACGGCGGTGGTCTTGCCGGCGCCGCCCTTGGTGTTGGCGAAGGTGATGACAGGCATGATGATCCCCGGATCGGTTCGTGAGCCGGTCATCGCTCCTGAAGAAACACCTTGCATGGTGCTTCGTCATCCTCGCCACTTATGGTTAACGGCAGGTGAAAATCGCTTACCGGCGGCGGTCCGCGGCGAGGATTTCGCGGGCGATCTGGTCAAGCGGCAGGATGCGGTCGACGCCGCCATGCGCGATCGCCTCCTTCGGCATGCCGAAGACGACGGACGTCGCCTCGTCCTGCGCCACCGTATAGGCGCCGGCCTGGTGCATCTCGGCCATGCCGCGCGCGCCGTCATCGCCCATGCCGGTCATGATGACGCCCATGGCGTTGCCGCCGGCCGAACGCGCGGCGGAGCGGAACAGCACGTCGACGGAGGGCCGGTGGCGCGAGACGAGGGGGCCCTCGCGCACCGCCACATGGTAGCGCGCGCCCTGCCGCTCCAGCATCATGTGCCGGTCGCCGGGTGCAATCAGCACATGGCCGCGCAGCACGGGATCGCCATGCACGGCCTCCTTGACCTCGACTTCGCAAAGGCTGTTCAGACGCTTGGCGAAGGCGGCGGTGAATTTTTCCGGCATGTGCTGCACGATGACGAGGCCGGGGGAATTGGCCGGCAATTGTTCGAGCATGACGCGCAGCGCCTCGGTGCCGCCGGTGGACGCACCGACGCAGGCAACCATTTCCGTCGTCTTCGCCATGGCGCGGCCCGAGGGCGGCGGCAGCACGGCATCGGCGGTGAGTTTCGCCGTGGGACCGGTCGGCACGGCCGCGCGGCGGTGGGAGCCGATGCGGGCGACGGCCGCACCCTTGACGGCCTCGCGAATGCGCGTGCCGGATTCGGCGAGGTGGTCGGCCGCGCCGATCTTCGGCTTCAGGATGATGTCGACGGCGCCGGCCTCCAGCGCCTGCATCAAGGTTTCCGAGCCCTCTTCCGTCAGCGAAGAGCACATGACGACCGGAATCGGCCGCTGCGACATCAGCTTGCGCAGGAACGTGATGCCGTCCATGCGCGGCATTTCCACATCCAGCGTGATGACGTCGGGCATTTCCTCCTGGATTTTCTTGGCCGCCATGAAGGGGTCGGAGGCCGCCCCCATCACCTCGATCTCCGGATCCTGCTCCAGCACATGGGTCAGCGCCTGGCGCACGCTCGCCGAGTCGTCGATGATGAGAACGCGGATTTTCTTCACCGGAAGGGGCATCAGATCTTCTTGAAAACCGTGTTGGCGACCTGGCGCACCGGCAGGGTGATGCCGGTGACCGTTTCGGAATGGCCCACATAGAGGTAGCCGCCGGGCACGAGGCAGTCGCAGAGCCGGGACAGCACCTTCGCCTGCGTCGGTTTGTCGAAATAGATCAGCACGTTGCGGCAGAAGATCATGTGCATGGGATCGCCCACCTTGTAGGCGCTGTCCATGAGGTTCATGCGGGCGAAGCCGACTGTCGAGCGCAGGCGCGGATGGATGCGCACCTCGCCGCGCGCGGCATCGCGCGATGTCATCACGTAGCGCCGCTGCATCTCGGCCGAGACGGGCTGGATCATGTCGCGCGGATAGACGCCGCGGCGCGCCGCCTGCAGCACGTCCGTCGAAAGATCCGTGGCGAGGATGCGGTAGTCGATGCCGGACGTCGCATCGGCAAAATCCTGCAGCACCATCGCCATCGTATAGGGCTCGGCGCCGATCGAGCAGGCGGCACTCCACAACCGAAGCCGCTTGTGCCCGGCCGCCACCATTTCCGGCAGGCCTTTCTCGGCCATATATTCGAAATGCTTCGGCTCGCGGAAGAAGTCCGTCTTGTTGGTCGTCACGGCATCGATCAGGAAGATCGCTTCCTTCTCGATGCCGCCATGTTTGAACAGGTAGTCGCAATAATCGTTGAAGTTGGAGATGCTGGTTGCCCGTAGGCGCCGCCGCAGGCGGCCTTCTAGCATCGTCAGCTTCGTCACCGGCATTTTGATGCCGCTATAATCATAAATGTAGCGCGACAGGGCCTCGAAGTTCCGGCTGCTCAAGCCGTCTTCCGTCCCTTGCGTCCGCAATGCTGCTCCCACGCCCGTACTCCTGAATTTATGCGGTGGCGGCGAGGCGATTGGCCGTGCCCATCATGGCAACCTCGGCGCCGGAAAACAGGCGCGCGAGATCGACGATGACGACAAAGGCGCCGTTGCGGCGCACCACGCCGGCAATGTAGTCGGACGACCAGCGCACGCCGATATCCGGCGCGCCCTCGATCTCCTCCGTGCGGAAGGGGATGACCTCGAAGACCCGGTCGGCGACGAGGCCGAGGGTGAGGGTTTTCTCCCCCATCGGCACGTCGAGCACAAGTGCCCGCGTGTGCGGCGTCTTCTCGGTCTTCGTCATGCCGAGGCGGAGACGAAGATCGATGACCGGCACACCCTGGCCCCGCACGTCGCGAAGCCCAAGCAGGTACTCCGGTCCATGCGGGATCTTGAAGGCATCCTCATGGTCGAGGATTTCCCGGACGACCGAGACCGGCACGGCAAAGACCTCGTTGTCGAGACTGAAGGTGACGTACTGGGATTCGGAGGATGTGCCGGCCATGATCAAGCGCTTTCCCTGAAGTCTGCGTCGTCGGCATCCGGGCCGCCCATCGACATGTCGAGGGCAAAGCCGCGGGCGCGGGCCTGCTGGGCGTTGACGCTGTTGTCGGGCTTGCGAACCGACGCCATGACGGGCTTGGCGGCAGTGCGTGTTACGGGCGCCGGACGGCGCTGGGCGACCGACGGCGCGCTGGAGGCGCGGTCGACGCGGAAGAAGGCGATCGAGGTCTGGAGTTCCTCGGCCTGGGCGGCAAGCTCTTCCGAGGTGCCGGACATTTCTTCTGAGGCGCCGGCATTCTGCTGGGTCACCTTGTCGAGCTGCTGGATCGCTTCATTGATCTGCGAGGCGCCGATGTCCTGCTCGCGGCAGGCAGCCGAGATTTCGGAGATCAGTTCCGCGGTCTTGCGGATATCCGGCACTAGGCGGGTCAGCATCTCGCCGGCCTCGGTGGCGACCGACACGGTCGTGCCCGACAGCGCGCTGATTTCGGAAGCGGCCGCCTGGCTGCGTTCGGCAAGCTTGCGCACTTCGGACGCGACGACGGCAAAGCCCTTGCCATGTTCGCCGGCACGCGCCGCTTCCACAGCGGCGTTCAGGGCGAGCAGGTCGGTCTGGCGGGCGATTTCCTGCACGATCGAGATCTTCTCGGCAATCGTGCGCATGGCGCCGACAGCGCGGCCCACGGCCTCGCCTGAAGCCTCGGCATCCTTGGCGGACTGGCGGGCGATCTTTTCCGTCTGGGCAGCGTTGTCGGCGTTCTGCTTGATGTTCGAGGCCATTTCTTCCATCGAAGCGGAGGCCTCTTCGGCAGAGGACGCCTGTTCGGTTGCACCCTGCGAAAGCTGCTCGGAGCTGGCCGACAGTTCCTGGCTTCCGGAGGAGACGTTGTTGGCAGCCGAAAGCGCATCGGAGACCACGCCGCGCAGGCGCTCGACCATACTTTCCAGCGAGATGCCGAGCGTATCCTTGTCGGAGAGCGGCTTCGGCGTGACGGTGAGATCACCGTTGGCGATCTGGTCGGCAATCGTCGCGGTGTTACGCAGGTTGCCGGTCATCACGTTGATCGTATCGACCAGGTCCTTGATCTCGTCATTCGTCTTGATCTCGACCTTCTGGTTGAGGTCACCTATGGCGACGGCTTCCGCGACGGACTGGATCTTGCGAAGACCATTGTTGATACCAAGCGCGATCCAAACGGCAGCACCGATAGCAAGCAGCAAGGCAGCGCCGGAAATGCCCAGGATCAGGTTGCGGGTCGTCGCATATTGTACGTTGGTCTGCTCATCCGCTTCCTTCATCTGGCCTTTGTTGGCGTCAATGCGGGCAGTGATGACTTCTTCAATCTCGTCCATAAATCGGCGGCCATCACCGGTCACAAGCCGGATAGCCTCTGCGGAGTTTCCGTTGCTGACGGCGGCGCGTACCTGATCGTCGATCTGAAGCAGCTTCTTCTGCTTGTCGGCGACGTCGCGCCACTGTTGCTTGCCGGCCTCTGTCGTTGCGGCATTCATCAACCACTCGTTGGTTTCCGTGAAGCGCTGACGGTTGCGGTCGCTTGCCTCCAGGAAGGTCGCGGCGTCGCGCGTGTTCGTCGACGTTGCGAGGTTCATCTGGGCGCGTGCCAGGCGAAGCTGGATGCTGCCGAGGTTCTGTGCTGCCTCGAGGCGTGCAGCCGGACCAGCGATCATGTCGGTGATCGCCTGGTTGAGGGAAGAGAGGCTCATGATCGCGTAGACGGACGTGCCGGCCATCATCGCGATGATGATGCCGAAGGCGATCGCTAGCTTTAGTTTGATGGTAAGGCGCATCTCGAATGGTCTCCTTTGTCGCAGATGCCGTGTTCAGGGCAGGGGCGCCGCGATTGCGGACGCCCTAATGCGAGAAGACCGATACACTCACCCTTCCGCGGGCCGGGAAAGCGGCCCTTTTGCCGTCGCCTACACGCGCCGGGTCGAATTTGCGGCACGCCCGTCGCCGGGCGAGCCGCCGTCGTTTCCAGATCAGGCGCTTTCGCGGAAGTCCGCGTCGTCGGCGTCCGGGCCGCCCATCGACATGTCGAGGGCAAAGCCGTTTCCGCGGCCCTTGGTGCCAACCGGTGCCGGGCGGTGGGCCGAGGTGTTGGCCGGGCGCCTGGCGGGCGCTGCCATCTTCGCTGCGGTTGCCCGCAGCTTGTCGGCATGGTTCGGCTCCTTGCGGGAGGCGTTGTCGACGCGGAAGAAGGCGATGGAGGCCTGGAGCTCTTCCGCCTGGGCGGCGAGTTCTTCAGAGGTCGCCGACATTTCTTCCGAGGCGCCGGCATTCTGCTGGGTCACCTTGTCGAGTTGCTGGATCGCTTCGTTGATCTGCGAGGCACCGATATCCTGTTCGCGGCAGGCGGCCGAGATCTCGGAGATCAGTTCGGCAGTCTTGCGGATATCGGGAACCAGTCGGGTCAGCATCTCGCCGGCCTCGGTGGCGACCGAGACGGTTTCACCGGAAAGCGCACTGATTTCGGCTGCTGCCGCCTGGCTGCGTTCGGCGAGCTTGCGCACTTCCGAGGCGACGACGGCAAAACCCTTGCCATGTTCGCCGGCACGGGCCGCTTCGACGGCAGCGTTCAGCGCGAGCAGGTCGGTCTGGCGGGCGATTTCCTGCACGATGGAGATCTTTTCCGCGATGGTGCGCATGGCCGTGACGGCGCGGCCGACGGCCTGGCCGGAGGCTTCGGCATCCTTGGAGGATTGACGGGCGATCTTTTCCGTCTGGGCAGCGTTGTCGGCGTTCTGCTTGATGTTGGAGGCCATCTCTTCCATCGAGGCGGAAGCCTCTTCGGCGGACGATGCCTGTTCGGTCGCACCCTGCGAGAGGGCTTCCGAGCTGGCCGACAGTTCCTGGCTGCCCGACGAGACGTTGTCGGAGGCCGAAAGCGCATCGGCGACGACGCCGCGCAGGCGCTCAATCATCGTGTTGACATGGCCGAGCAGGTCGCCGAGCTCGTCCCTGGTGGAAATCTCGGCAAAGCGGGTGAGGTCACCATCCGCAACGTTCTGCACGACACCGACGGCGCGGGAAATGCCGCGGTTGATGGAGAAGACGATCCAGAAGGCGGCGAAGCCGGCGATCAGGAAGGCGGCCGACGCGACGGCGATCATGATCGTGCGCGTGCTTGTATATTGTGCCTCGGCATTGTCGTCGGCTTCCTGCAGACGCGTCTGTTCGAGCGTCACCACCTCATCCAGCAGCGCGTCGATCTCGTTCGTCACGGTGCGGGCGTCGGTGGTGGAGACGCGCAATGCGCCTGCGCTGTCGCCGGCGAGCATCATGCTGCGGATGCGGTCGTCTTCCCGGCGGAAATCGGTGCTGTGCGTCTGGAGCTTCGACCACAGGACCTTGCCCTGTTCGGTCGCCTTGGCGAGAACCTGCTCGAAGGCGGCGTCGAAATCCGCGCGGGCCTTGTTGCTGACATCGATATACTTGTTCGTCTCGGCATTGCTGGTCGCCGAAAGCATGTTCTTCTGCTGGCGGATCTGCTGGAGTTGCAGGACGTTGAGTTCCTGTGCCAGCCGCAGACGCGTCGCCGGGCCGGTGAGCACGTCGCCGAGCGTTGCATTGAGGCCACCGAGGCTCAGGATGCCGTAGCCGGCGGTGCCCGCCAGCATGGCCATGATGAAACCAAAGGCCAGGAATAACTTGAGTTTAATGGTGAAGCGCATGGGTCTCTCCTGATGTCCTAGTTCGGCACTTGGGCCGCACCGGTGCGATCTCGCTTGGAGGAAAAAATCGCGTGTAAATTGGGAACGATAATGAATTCGCCGCCCCGCTTGACGAGGCAATTAATGTAGTCGGCGCGCCAGCGCATGCCGACGCTCGGCGGCGGCTCGCTCGCAAGTTTCGGCAGGGTCGTGACTTCGTTGACCTTGTCGGTGCGCAGACCGATCAGCGTCGCCTCGTCGTCGAGATCGAGCTCGATGACGACGATGCGGCTGTCGATGGTGGTTTCCGTCGCGTCCATGCCGAAGGCAAGGCGGATATCGGCAAGCGGAATGACCTTGCCGCGGAAGTTGATGACGCTGGAAACGAAGGATTTGCTGCCGGGAACATGGGTTTCCGGCAAAAGATCGAGGATTTCCTGCACGACGATTGCCTCGATGGCAAAGGTCTCGCCGTTCAGGTTGAAGGTGAGGACAGAGAGCTCTTCCTCGCCGCCCCAGATCGTCTCGTAGTCGAGTTTTCGTGCCGCTTCGCTCATCCTGCCGCCCGCAATTGCGCCTCCTGATGTTGTCCGACTGCGATGAGGTGCGTGACGTCGAGGATCAGGGCGACGCTGCCGTCGCCGAGGATGGTCGCGCCCGAGAAGGTGACGACGTCATGGTGCAGTTTGGACATGGATTTGATGACTGTCTGGTGGTCGCCGATGATCTGGTCGACGACGAGGCCGACGCGCTCCGAGCCCGTCGAGATGACGACGACCTTCTGGTGCTGATCGGGCTCGGTGCCGGTTCTGAACAGTTCCCGCAGCCGAAGGAACGGCACGAGGCTGTCGCGCAGCGAGATGAAGCTGCGCCCGCGCGAGCGAAGATCGTCTTCGAGCGACAGTTCGAGGCATTCCTCCACCGCCGAAAGCGGGATGACGTAGCAGCCCTGGCCGACGCGCACGAGAAGACCCTCGATGATGGCAAGCGTCAGCGGAATGCGCAGCGAGACGGTCGAGCCTTCGCCCGGCTTGCTGACGATGTCGATCGTGCCGCGCAGCGCCTCCACCGTCTTCTTCACCACGTCCATGCCGACACCGCGGCCGGACAGGTTGGTGACCGCCTGGGCGGTGGAGAAGCCGGGCTGGAAGATCAGCTGGAGCAGGTCCTGGTCGGTGAGGGTCGCTCCCGGCTGGATGATGCCGGAGGATTCCGCCTTGGCGCGAACCCGCTCGCGGTTGATGCCGCGGCCGTCGTCCTTGATGGTGATGATGACCTCGCCGCCCGTCTGGTGTGCGGAAAGGATGACCTGGCCCTTCGCCTCCTTGCCGGCGGCAAGGCGCTCTTCCGGCTTTTCGAGGCCGTGGTCGATCGAGTTGCGCACGAGGTGGACGAGCGGATCGGCGAGCCGGTCGATGACCGTCTTGTCGACCTCGGTGGTCTCGCCCTCGGTGATGAGTTCGATTTCCTTGCCGGTTTCGCGCGAAAGATCGTGCACGAGGCGGCGGAAGCGGCTGAAGAGGCTCGCGACCGGCATCATGCGCAGCACCATCATCGTGTCGCGCAACTCGCCGGAAAGCCGCTCGATTTCTTCCGAGACGGAGCGCAGGCCGAGATCGGCCGCGGTGCCGGCAAGCTGGGTGAGGCGGGACTGGGCGATAACGAGCTCGCCAACGCGGTCCATCATCTCGTCGAGCCGTTCGGCCGGAACGCGGACGTTTTCGGCCGACTTGTTCTGCTTGGAATCGTTGGCTGCCTGGATCGCGGGTGCCTCGCGCTCCGCGACGACCACGGCCTTGGCAGCCGGCACTTCGGCGGGCTTCGGTGCCGCGGCCGGTTTTTCGCCAGCGACCTCCGCGATCTCCAGTTCCATGTCGTCCATCACGAAGATGAAGACGTCCTCGATGTCGGCGCGCGGCCGCTCGGTTTTCAGCGTCACGTCCCAGCCGAGATGGATGTCGCGCGGCTCGAGCGTCGCAAGATCCGGCACCTGTGAAATGTCGGCGACGATCTTGCAATCGCCGAGATCGCGCATTTCGTCGAGCAGGCCGAGCGGATTGGTGCCGTTTGCCATGGCATTGGCCGGGAGGCGGAAGCGGATGCGCCATTCACGCATGCCGCCGGCATCTTCCTTGACGGGCGTGGCAGCTACGGCGGCAACCGCTGCCGGGGCAGGGGAGCCTGCGCCATTGACGGCGCGGTGCAGGTTGTCGAGCAGGCTGGCGCTCATTGCATCATGGTCGCCGTTCGGCGTTTCCAAGAGCGCACGCATGTGGTCCTGTGCCGAAAGCACGGCCGAGACCAGCTCGTGCGTGGCGGGCACGTCGCCCTTGCGCACCCGGTCGAAGGCGGTCTCGCAATGGTGGGTAAAGGCGGCGAGCGCGTCGAAGCCGAACATCGCGCCCGAACCCTTCAGCGTATGCAGGCCGCGGAAGACGGCGTCGATCTGGTCGCGGTCGTCGAGGCTGCGCGTCAGATCCAGAAGGCCGGACTCGATCTGTTCCAGCAGTTCGGCGGCTTCTGTCCGGAAGACTGAGATCGGGTCCGGGTTGCTCATTTGCCCAGCACCTTCTTGGCGATCTTGACGAGGCTTTCCGGATCGAACGGCTTGGTGAGCCAGCCCGTGGCGCCGGCGGCTTTCGCCTGGGCCTTCAGCTCGCCGTCGGATTCGGTGGTGAGGAAGATGACCGGAACGCCGGTGTGCGCGGGCAGCTTGCGCAGCTCGCGGATCATCGTCAGGCCGTCCATGTTCGGCATGTTCAGGTCGGTAACGACGAGGTCGTATTCGCCGCCCTTCAGCTTGTTCAGGCCGTCGACGCCGTCGACCGCTTCGGTCACGGTATAGCCGGCATTGGAAAGGGTGACGCGCGTCGTCAGCCGGATGCTGGCGGAATCGTCAACGGTCAAGATCTTCGCGGTCATCAATTCTCTCCTGATGCAACCAGAAATGCGCGGCGTCCGGCGTCATGTCATCGAGGAAGCCGCCGCGCCTCAGCACGTCGTAAAGGTCTCCGGCAGCGGGCCGGGCAAGTAGAATGCGCCCCGCCTTCATCTCTGCCTGTTTGCGAGCCGCCGTAATGAGCTGCACAAAACTGAGATCGACCTGCGCTTCCTCATCAATATCCAGGGTCGCGGACGCGTTTATATTCAAACAGTCCAAGATCAACTCTCGAACTGCCACTATATTCTTGATGGTGAGGGTCGTTGGTAAGGTTAACGACGTTTCACCCGGCAGGGTTGATGACATGGAGGCCTCGATAATCGTTCCGGGACAAAGTATTTCCCGCGCCAGATTCCCAAGTCACGCTTAATGAAGGGTAAAGCGCGGTTGCTAATTTCATCTATTGGTAGATAACGGCACGTATCTACGCCGCCTCACGCATGGGGAGTAAAATTAAATAAGCCTTTGTTTTAATGAAGAAATCTAGTAAATTTAATATAAGTAATATCATTTATAAATCCCTAATTCTAGGGATGCCTGCATCTTCGGGTAGTGGCGCCGAAATCGACCTGCCGCGGCGGGACTCCATTAGATAAGGTATTGCGAATTTACTGGGCGTTACATTGTTCGCCCTAGGGTGCCGCTCACGGGTTCTTGTGAGTGGGGTATGGCGTGTCAGGAATAACAAGCGCAAAGCGCGTGGAGCGACAAACGGCTGAGACGGAACTCGTGTCGCGCCTCGAAGGGGCTCGCTCGCGCATCGAGCAGCGGTTCCTCGATGGCGGCGTCGTCCTGCTCAACGTGCTCGATGTCCTGAACCGTCTGGTTGCATCGCTGGAGAACCTCTCCGGCTCGCTGGGCGACGAGGCCGCCGAGGCGACGATCGGCCAGCTCGTGGCGACCGTCGACCAGCTGACGGCACTTCCCGGCATCGAGGAGATGCGCCAGCAGCGCCTCGGCAATGTCGCGGTGACGGAAAAGTCGCTCGGCGCCTATATTGCCGATATGCAGGAGACGCTGCGCTACCTCCGCACCTTCGCCACGACCGCCAAGATCACCGGCGCCGCCATTCCGGACTTTTCCGGCTTTGCGGAAGAAATCCTTGAACGCATTCAATACGGCAGAACCCAGGTCGACGCGCTCGGCACCAAGATCGGCACGCTGAGCAGCGTGATCGGCTCCGCCTCGACCGGGGGCGGGGAGGCGCTCGAACGGTTCCGCCGCAGCGTGCCGGATATTGCCGGCAACCTGTCGCGCAATGCCGGCGACCTCACGGCCCAGCGCCGCCACCTTTCCCAGCTCGCCGCCAAGGTCGGCGCTTCGGCCCGCCATGTGCAGACCAAGGTCGCGACCACGCTTTCGGCCATGCAGATCGGCGACATTACCCGCCAGCGCATCGAACATTGCCAATCCGCCTTCACCTTTCTGGACGACTATCTGGCCGCTGGAACGCTCGATACTGAGGCGGCCAGCCGCTTGACCGCGCTCGTGCGCCATCTCGTCCACGCGCAACTCGGCGAGATAGCCCGCGATTTTGCCCGCGAATGCAAGACGGTCGTCAGCACGATCCGCAGTTTCGGTGCCGATATTGACGGCTTGATGCTGCTCTACGGCGACATGGACGCCGCCGATGGCAAGTCGGCTGACCGCGCCATGCGCATCCTGGAGGCCGACATTGCCGCGGCGCGTGCCGTCGTGCGCGATATCGAACAGGCGGCCGACAAGGCCAATGCGCTCGGCCACAGCACGGTCGAGACCGTGCGCGAGCTGTTGAAGGGCGTCGAGACGATCAAGCTGGTGCGCACCGACATCCAGTACATGGCGCTCAACACCAACCTGCGTTGCAGCAAGCTCGGCGAGGAGGGACGCGCGATCAACGTCGTGACGGCGGAGCTTCGCACCTTCTCCACGCGTCTCGACGAGACGGCGGAACATATCCTCGTCGCCCTGCAATCGCTGGAAGACGATGCCGGCAGGCTGAGCGAGGCAGGCGCCAGCGCCGGCGGCTCGCTCGATGCGAATCTGGCAGAGGCGCTCGACCATATCCGCCGCGCGGGCGACCGCATGGAAGAGGACATGACGGCGCTGCGTGCCTGCGGCGCGGACGTTTCCGCCAAGGCCGGCCGCACCATCGCCGACCTTGACTTCAACGCTGAACTCGGCGACGTGCTCGCCGATTGCTCGGCCCGCGCCGGCGACCTCATCGGCCACGAGCTTCCCGACCTGTCCGGCCTCGACGAGGCGCTGGCCGACCTCGGCAGCCGGATTTCCCGCACCTACACCATGGTTTCCGAACGCGAGGTGCATGCCCGCATCTTCGGGACCCTGATGGAAGCGCCCGCGGCACCGGCAGCCGCGAAGACCGACGATGAACTGTTCGACGACGCGCTGTTCTAGGCGGTCAAATTTCCCTGTGAATCCCACGACTTCGCCGGGCGGTCTTTACGGCCGTTTGGCGGTGGTCTGTTTCCCTGTATTTTTGAAAATATAGCGCTGGCAAAGCCGGAAGCGCCGATATATTCAAGGGGATATCACGCTGCCCGAAGGCAGGAATAAGGGAGAACAGGAATGAACCGTCGTCTGCTTCTGAAACTCGTCGTCGCCGCCTTCGCGGCGTTCCCGCTTGCCCTGCCGGCCGTCGCCGCGGAAAAGGTCACCGTTTTCGCCGCCGCCAGCCTCAAGAACGCGCTCGATGCGGCCAATGCCGCCTGGTCGAAGGAAACCGGCAACGAGACGACGGTCTCCTATGCCGCAAGCTCGGCGCTCGCCAAGCAGATCGAGGCCGCGGCGCCCGCCGATCTCTTCATCTCGGCCGACCTTGCCTGGATGGATTACGTTGCCGAAAAGAAGCTGATCAAGGACGACACGCGCGTCAACCTGCTCGGCAACCGCATCGTGCTGGTCGCACCGAAGGACAAGGCATCGACCGTCGAGATCAAGGAAGGCTTCGACCTCGCCGGCCTCGTCGGTGACGGCAAGCTCGCCATGGGCGCGGTCGAGACCGTGCCGGCTGGCAAATATGGCAAGGCGGCGCTCGAAAAGCTCGGCGTCTGGTCGTCGGTCGAAGGCAAGGTCGCCGGCGCCGAAAGCGTGCGCGCAGCATTGGCGCTCGTCTCGCGCGGCGAGGCACCCTACGGCATCGTCTACCAGACGGATGCCGCTGCCGATCCGGGCGTCGCCGTCGTCGGCACCTTCCCGGAAGACAGCCACCCGCCGATCATCTACCCGGTCGCCATCCTGAACGAATCGAAGAGCGCCGCCGCGGCCGCCTATCTCGACTTCCTGAAGTCCGACAAGGCCGCCCCCTTCTTCACCGAACAGGGCTTCTCGATCCTGAAGTAAGACGAGCCTCGCGACAGCCCCGGGCGCTAAACCCGGGGCTTCGTTTGTCGGGAAGTCCCAAACCCCGCACACGGCATCCGTGGCATGGATGGTCGGGTTAGGCCCGACCATGACGGACATGAGGTTTGGGTCTTGTCGACGGTCCGGCCCCGGTTCAATCTCCGGGGCTTCCGGCATTTCGAAGGAACCGACGTGGACTGGCTTGCCTTGAGCGACGAGGAATGGACGGCGATCCGGCTGAGCCTCAGGGTCTCGGCGGTTGCGGTCCTCGTCAGCCTGCCGCTCGGCGTTCTGGTCGCGCTGGCGCTCGCCCGCGGCCGCTTCTGGGGCAAGTCGCTCCTGAACGGCATCGTGCACATGCCGCTGATCCTGCCGCCCGTTGTCACCGGCTTTTTGCTGCTCGTGCTGTTCGGCCGGCGTGGCGCCATCGGCTCGGTGCTCGACGAATGGTTCGGCATCGTGCTGTCCTTCCGCTGGACGGGGGCGGCGCTCGCCTGCGGCGTCATGGGCTTTCCGCTGATGGTGCGCTCCATCCGGCTGTCCATCGAGGCCGTCGATCGCAAGCTGGAGGAGGCCGCCGGCACGCTCGGCGCCAGCCCGCTCTGGGTCTTCCTCACCGTCACGCTGCCGCTGATTCTTCCCGGCGTCGTCGCCGGCATGATCCTCGCCTTTGCGAAAGCCATGGGCGAGTTCGGCGCGACCATCACCTTCGTCTCCAACATTCCTGGCGAGACGCAGACCCTGTCGGCCGCCATCTACACCTTCACCCAGGTGCCCGGCGGCGATGCCGGCGCCATGCGGCTCACCCTCGTCGCGATCGCCATTTCCATGGTCGCGCTCTTGGCTTCCGAAGTGCTGGCGCAACGCATCGGCCGCAAGGTGAACCTCGAATGAGCCTCGTCGTCGAAGCCCACCACCGGCTCGGCGAATTTTCGCTGGATGCCGCCTTCAGCGCCGATGGCGGCGTCACCGCGCTTTTCGGGCGTTCCGGCTCGGGAAAGACCTCGCTGGTCCGCATCATCGCCGGCCTGACACGCCCGGCGGAAGGCCGCGTGCTGCTCGGCGACGAGGTGCTGGTCGATACCGCGCGGCGCATCTTCGTTCCCGCCCACCGCCGCCGCTTCGGCTACGTTTTTCAGGAAGCGCGCCTCTTCCCGCACCTGACGGTCCGCCAGAACCTCAATTACGGCCGCTGGTTCTCGCCGAAGGGCGCTCGCGCCGAAAGTCCGGAACGCATCGTTGACCTGCTTGGTATCGCCGACCTGCTCGACCGACAGCCGGCCAACCTTTCCGGCGGGGAAAAGCAGCGCGTCGCCATCGGCCGTGCGCTGCTCGCGTCCCCCCGTCTGCTGCTGATGGACGAGCCGCTCGCAGCGCTGGACGAGGAGCGCAAGGCGGAAATCCTGCCCTATCTGGAGCGCCTGCGCGACGAGGTCGGCATTCCCATCGTCTATGTCAGCCATTCGGTGGCCGAGGTCGCGCGCCTCGCCGACCGGGTGGTGCTCATGGCGGGCGGCCGCATCGAGGCAGTCGGCGCTGCCTCCGACGTGCTGGGCGGCCCGCGTCTATCCTCCGCCGCCGATCGCCGCGAGGCCGGCAGCGTGCTCTCCGGCCACGTCGAGGCGCGCGACGCCACCCACGGCCTCGCGACCATCCGGCTCGACGGGGGTGCGACCATCCTCGTGCCGGGCGCTGCCGTTTCGCCCGGCGAGACGGTGCGGCTGCGCATTCCCGCCCGTGACGTCATGGTCGCGACCGTGCGCCCGGAAGGCCTCAGCGCACTCAACATTCTGGAAGGCATCGTGGAAGCGATCGAGCCGGACGGCGAGGGCATGGCGAGCCTGCGCATCGCCTGCGGCGGCGATCCTGTCCGTGCCCGCATCACCGCATTTTCCGTCGAGCGCCTGGGCCTCGTGCCGGGCCTGCCCGTTCACGCCGTCATCAAGACGGTGGCGCTGGAATAGAGCAATTCCAGCAAAAGTGCGTAGCGGTTTTGCGTCCGGAATTGCGTAAAAACAAAAAGATAGAGTGTTTTCGCGATTCGAAGAAAAGCGGAAACGCTCTACTCAGTCGGCGAGCTGCCCGACGATCCAGTCGATATCGTCGGCAAGGGCCGCGCGCGCCTTCTCCTCCATCGCCTGGTAATGCGCGATCAGCGCCTCGCCGAAGGGTGTCAGCACCGCGCCGCCGCCCTGTTTTCCGCCCCGCTGCGATTCCACCACAGGCGCTCGAAACAGCCGGTTCATCTCGTCGACGAGCAGCCAGGCCCGGCGGTAGGACATGTCCATCGCCCGCCCGCCCGCCGAAATCGAGCCGGTATCCTTGATATGCGAGAGAAGCTGGATCTTGCCCCGGCCGAGGCGCCCCTCCGGCTCGAACTGGAGGCGGAAGATGATTTTCGGTTCGGTCTTGGCGGATGCTGTCATGAATGTGGGCCCGTACTGCTACGGGCCCAGCTATAACAGCGTTTTTCGCAAATTGCAGTCGAAGCCATTCCAGGAAAAGTGTGAAGCGGTTTTCCGTCCGGAATTGCGTAAAATACTTACGCCGCGCGCTTCAACGCATCGCCAAGGATCGAGACGATATCCTCGAAGTGCTGCTTTTCCGCGATCAACGGCGGCGAGAAGGCGATGATGTCGCCGGTCACGCGGATGAGCAGGCCCTTTTCGAAGCAATCGACGAAGACGTCATAGGCGCGCGTGCCAGGTGCGCCATCGCGCGAAGCAAGCTCGATGCCAGCGATCAGGCCGATCGTGCGGATGTCGATGACATGCGGCAGGCCCTTCAGCGAATGCATCGCGGTCTGCCAGTCATCCTCAAGCTCGGCGGCGCGGGTGAGCAGGCCCTCGTCGCGGTAGATATCGAGCGTCGCGATGCCTGCGGCGCAGGCTGCCGGATGGCCGGAATAGGTGTAACCATGGAAGATCTCGATGGCGTTTTCCGGCCCATGCATCAGCGCGTCGTGCACCTTGCGGCTGGAGAACACCGCCCCCATCGGGATCGCGCCGTTGGTGAGGCCCTTGGCGGTCGTCACCAGATCCGGCGTGACGCCGAAATAGTTGGTGGCAAAGGATGCGCCGAGGCGGCCGAAGCCCGTGATGACTTCGTCGAAGATCAGCAGGATGCCGTGCTTGTCGCAGATCGCGCGCAGTCTTTCTAGGTAACCCTTCGGCGGGATCAGCACGCCGGTGGAGCCGGCAACGGGTTCGACGATGCAGGCCGCGATGGTTTCCGCGCCATGCAGCGCCACCAGACGCTCCAGATCGTCGGCAAGCTCGGCGCCGTGCTCCGGCTGGCCCTTCACGAAGGCGTTCTTCGACAGGTCATGGGTGTGGCGCAGGTGGTCGGAGCCGGGAAGCTGCGGGAAGACGCGGCGGTTGTTGATGATGCCGCCGACCGAAATGCCGCCGAAACCGACGCCGTGATAGCCGCGCTCGCGGCCAATCAGGCGCGTGCGCGTGCCCTGGCCGATCGCCCGCTGGTAGGCAATGGCGATCTTCAGCGCGGTATCGACCGATTCGGAGCCGGAGCCGGTGTAGAAGATGCGATCGAGCTTGGCGCCGTCCGGGCCGGGCGCGATTTCGGCCAGCCGTTCGGCAAAATCGAAGGCGATCGGATGGCCCATCTGGAAGGAGGGCGCAAAATCCATCTGGGTGAGCTGACGCTCCACAGCGGCGGCGATCTGCCGGCGGCCATGGCCGGCGTTGACGCACCAGAGGCCGGCCGTGCCGTCCAGCACGCGGCGTCCGTCGGCGCTCGTGTAATACATGCCTTCGGCGGCGGCGAGCAGGCGCGGTGCCGCCTTGAACTGGCGGTTGGCGGTAAAGGGCATCCAGTAGCTGTCCAGCACCGGTGCATTGGGCTTGTTATGGGCGTTCATGGCAGATCTCCTCTGGCTGGGCGATAGACGCCATGATTTGCGATGCCGAACAAGTCCTTTTCTGGTTGACGTCAAGCTCTTGAAAAGAAAGGATATGGAAGTCAAGAATTGCGATATTCCGAACATCTAGAACAGGAAAGATCATGTCGGTCGATATCGGGGGCAGGCTGCGCCATCTGCGTCTCGCCCACAATCTGTCGCAGCGCGAGCTCGCCAAACGCGCCGGCGTCACCAATTCGACGATCTCGCTGATCGAATCGAACGCCTCTAACCCGTCCGTCGGTGCGCTGAAGCGCATCCTCGACGGCATCCCCATCGGCCTTGCGGAATTCTTCGCCTTCGAGCCGGACCGGCCAAAAAAGGCCTTCTACCGGTCGGATGAACTGGTGGAGATCGGCAAGGGCCCGATCTCCTTCCGCCAGGTCGGCGACAATCTCTTCGGCCGCAGCCTGCAAATCTTGAAAGAGTGCTACCAGCCCGGCGCGGATACTGGAAAGGTGCCGCTGGTGCACGATGGCGAGGAGGGCGGCATCGTGCTCTCCGGCCGGCTGGAGGTGACCGTCGACGACGAGCGCCGCATCCTCGGCCCGGGTGACGCCTATTATTTCGAAAGCCGCCGGCCGCACCGTTTCCGCTGCGTCGGCCCGGTGCCTTGCGAGGTTATCAGCGCCTGCACGCCGCCAACCTTCTGAACGGCAAAAAGCCCGCCGATGGCGGGCTTTTCGAGGGTTAGACCTGATCAGGCCTGCGCTGTCGTCGTGTCTTCGACGGGCGCGCCGGGGCCGTTCTTCTTGATCGAATCGATGGCGTTCTGGGCGCTCGCCTTGCTGGAATAGCCTTCGGTGGAGAACATCACTTCGCTGTTATACTTGAAGCGAACGCGAAACTCGCCAGCCTTGTCCTTGTAGATCTCGAACTTGTGCGCCATGGGTTGTCCCCTCCGTGCAGGTGTGAATCGACATGCGCAACCTGCCAGTCGGGCAAACCGCTGACAAGAGTGCCGTAGATTTCTGTGGTGGAGATTTAGCCGGCCACAGGAGCACCGAGCAGCAAACGAAGCTCCTCGCTTTCGCGAAAACACGCGACCTCGATCGGCTCCTGCTTGCCGGCCAGCAGCACGGGCGCGAAGTCGAAAACCTGCTCCGGGCCGGCCGCCATCAGGATCGCCTCCCGGGAGGCGACCATCGTGGCTTCCAGCCGCTTCGTCTGCGCCTCCAGGCGCGCCGCGACATTGCCGGTATCCCCGAGGAAGGGCATGCCCTCCAGGCCGCCCGTCCATTCCGTGCCGACGACCGCGACCCCCACATGCAGGCCGATGCCGACCCGCAACGGCTCGTTCAGCTCCTGCTGCAGATCCTCGTTCAGGGCATCGATGCCCTCCCACAGGCGCAGCGCGGCGCGAAACGCGTCGCGCGCCGCATCATGCGTCGGGCCGTCCGCGCCGAAGACGCTCATCACGCCATCGCCGGCAATATTGGTGACATGGCCGCCGCTTTCCCGCACGGCCGTGGAGACCGCCTTGATGTAACGCTCGACGATGAAGAACGTGTCATAGGGCAGGCGGTCGTCGGCAAGCCGGGTGGACTGGCGCAGATCGACGAAAAGTGCGGCCACCTCTGTTTCCCGGCGGGCCGAGGCAACCTGCGGGAACGCGCCGCCCTTGGCCTGCGCCGCGGTGGCGGAATGCACCAGCGGCACGACGGCGAGGTCGTGTTTGGGCCGGATCTGGCAGGCGAGCCGGATCGATGGCGGCGCCCCGATCCGCCGCAACAGGCGCTCTTCGTCGCCTGCCGCTGCCGGCAAGGCCTCCCCGCCGGCGACGATCTCGACACGGCAGGTCGAGCACCGGCCGCGGCCGCCGCAGACGGAGGCATGCGGGATACCGCACCAGCGGCTCGCCTCCAGCACGCTGAAACCGACCGGGACGGAGACGGTGCGCGGGCCGGGATAGGTGATCTTGACCGAGCTGAACCGCGAGGAATGCCAGTCGCGCGCCAAACGCAGCACGAGGATGCCGCCAAGCAGCGCGAGGTAGCCGAGCGTAATGCGGTCGGCAATCGCATTGGCCTGCGCCGTCGCATTGGCGGCGGCCGAACCCGGGGCTTCGTAAGCACCAGGCGACAGGTAGTCGATGCCCAGGGAGGCGAGCTCGCGCATGTCGAGCCCGGCATTGACGAAGCCGAGGATCGCCAGCACGGGCACCAGCGTCGCGAGCGACATCAGGACCGGAACATGGCGCGCATACCATTGTTTGGTTCGAAGCCAGGCCCGCACGCCGAGACAGCCGTGAATCCACACGGCAAGGATCAGCAGCAACTGCCGCGGCAGGCCGATCTGCGGGTTGGCGACCCACAGCGCATAGATGATCTTGTCGAACCCGACCCGGGCGTCATAGACGCTTTTCAGATAGGCGATCGAACCCGCATGGGCGAAGAGCACGGCCGGTATCGCAAGGCCGAGGATCAGCTGCACTGCATCGACCGGCGGCAGCCGCAAATGCCGCCGCCGATAGAGCGCCCGCAAGCCGAGCGCGGCATGAATGCTCATCGAGCCGTAAAGCAGCACGCGCCCCGGCGCGCTCTGCCACGGGTCGAAAAGCACCAGGCTCGCCATGTCCATGGCCTCCACGGAGCGAATGCCGAACGCCTGGTTCAGAAGATGCATCGTCGCATAGAGAAACAGGACCAGCCCGGTCCAAAGCCGAAGCCGCCGCAAAAACGCCCTTGAGGCCGCCGGCCGCCCATCGCTTTCGCCGCGAAACCCCTGCCGTGGCGCCCCCACGTCGCTCAAGCGAAAGCCTCGCCAAATCTATCGGCAAACCACCGGCGCATGCACATCATCGACAACAACTCTCGGCGCAGATCCGCTCTTCCCTGAGTCAACTAGTGACTCGGCCCCCGATTGCAACCGGAATTTCCGCGCGAAGCCTCGCGAATGCTAACAGCATTCCGGCAATCGAAGGGAAAATATACGGAAGAAGAGATTGGCTGGGGAACCTGGATTCGAACCAAGATTAACGGAGTCAGAGTCCGTTATATCGCATTGATTATATTGTCCTATTTGGCGTCTTGTCGCAGTCTTGTCGCAGTCAGCCCAAAAGTGCGGCGGCAGCCGAGTTCATGGCTTCACCCGTACCAGCCTTTTTGAAGAGGTGCGAATAGGTATCCAAGGTTACCTGAATCGACGAATGCCCCATCCGATCCTGCACCACCTTTGCGGACAATCCGAGCCCGCCATCAGCCGGGGTGTTAATGCACCAACTGGCATAGAAATGTCGCAGGGCATGGAGTCCCGTATATTTCGCCTGCATGATCGGCTTGCCATCCTTGTCCAGCTTGCTGGAAGGTTTCGTCAGGCCGACCGCAACCCAGTGTGGCTGATACCAGCGGGTGACAATGTTGTTGTGATCCTCGACGGTGCCTATGCCAGTAGGGAAGACAAGGTCCAGATCTGGGTCACCCTTGGGGCACTCCTGCCTCCAGTCTGTGAGTGCCTTAACAAGATGCTCGACAAGCGGAATCGTGCGGCGGCCTGCCTTTGTTTTCGGCGACCCCATTGCCTTCCACATGTTCGCCCTCTGGCTGACGTTGATTTCCGCTCCCTTGAAATCGATATCCCTCCACCGCAGACCGCGAAGCTCCGACGACCGCATGCCCGTGAAGATGGCTGTCATCCAGAAAACGCGCGTCTTGCCGGTCAGAGTTGGCATGACCTGTCGGATTTCTTCAGGGAAGGGGAGGTCGACGCCCACCACAACTGGCTCCTCGTGGCGAGCGGCCGAACGCGACCGAGCCTTGCCGCGGCCCATCTCCTTGACCGGGTTCCTTACGACCAGACCACGTTCCTGTGCGTCAGAGAGCAGGGCGCCTAGACTGACGCGCACCGCGCGCTGCATTGCAGGCGATCGGCCGTTGTCGCGAAGATCGTCGAGAAACTGCCTGACCTTGGGCACAGTCATCTCGTTCAGCCTGACCGTACCGAGAAACGGATTGATGTGCAGACGGAGATGCTGCTCATACTGCTTCGTCGTGGAGACCTCTAGCCCGGCTCCAACGCACGCGTCGTACCATAGCTTGCCCGCGGCGGTGATGGTGACCGTATCGCGATCGGCGACATGGATCTTATCCTTGACTTGGATCCGCGTGCCAGCGTCGAAGTCCCTGGCATCCTTCTTTTTCTGGAATGTCTTGATGTGCCGCTTGCCGTTCTGGTCGAAGTAATCGACGACCCACGCCGTCTTCTCCGCGCCGCCAGACACCCATTTGCGTTCTCGTATGGACATGTGATCCTCCGTTGAAGCTTTCCTACATGACCAACGGACTAAATGCAACATGCTACAAAACATTCCCACAGGGATTGACAAAATTGTCAAACTGTATTAGAAGGGAACGATAGGCGTTCTGTGGTGGGCGCCTAATACGCGGGGTGGTGCCCGCAGCGATGACACCAGTCATCGGGCCGCAGGACAAGAGGCCTGCTTCGATTAACTCAACCCGGCCAGTCGGTCGGCCACCGAACCTTCTCTCATTCAACACGACAAAACCGACGTTCGGACTCCGTCCTGCGCTCGGAAGAGGAGACGCCATGACCCCTGCGAATGATAACCTATGTGACGACGTCCTGAAGGGCGCAGACGAAATCGCCGAGTTCATCAAGGAAGACAAGCGAGCCGTTTTCTACGCGATAAAGAAGGGGCGGATCCCCCATTATCGAATCGGCCAGAACATCCGCGCCAGGAAGAGTACGCTTACAGCGTGGATCGCCAGCCAGGAAGCTGGTGCGAGGGCGTCGGCATGAGCCGCCACATGATCGCCGCTGAGGTGTTTCAGGAATCCATCGACGGTCCCGCATGTGTCTACGTCCTTCATCTCCATGAGGGCTATTTCGTGCCGTATCGAACGGCGGATGACCTTATTCGAGTGAGGGTTTTCACGGCTACCGATACGAAGGACTGCGCGGCTCCCGACTTTTATAGCGCTTATCCGGCATCCGCCAGCGACCACACGATCGAGAGCATTGAGGAGGGAGCGCCATCTCGCCGCTCCTCATTCGTGTATTTCATCAGCGACGGCGAGCATGTGAAAATTGGCCTCTCAAGACAACCTCGCAAACGATTGTCGTCCCTTCAGACCGGGCATCCAAAGCGCCTCAACATCGTTGGGCTGATGCCGGGCGGGGCTGAGGATGAGTTTCAGCTCCACGGTCGCTTCCGTGACCATCGCGTTAAGGGTGAGTGGTTCAGGGACTGCTCCGAAATTCGGGATTTCATTGCGCTCGCCGCCAATGACAACAGCGCCATAGCGCGCGCCGCCTAACCCAAGGACACCCATGAAAATCATATCCATCCGCCCGGCTCCGCCAGGCGGCAACTGTGTTGCGCGCTTCGATCTGGAAACAGACGACGGCATGCGCATTCGTGACCTTAAGCTGGTCGAAGGCAACGCCGGCTGGCGCGTCTACGGCCCTAAGCACCACGGCCAGAGCATCGTCACCTTCCCGCCGGTCGTTGTCGACCGCATCGCATTGGAGGCCCTGCGCCATGTCCGAACCGCAACTTAATTTCGCGGCCCGCCTGCTTTCTAAAGAGCACGTCACCGACGCGCTTGAGGGCCGCATCGCCACCTATATGCGTCGCCGCTCCGGTGTAACCCTCTTCGAAATGGCACGGGACATTCCTGGCTTCTCCGGCAATGCGACATGGGGCAAGGAAGACCAGAACATCATCCTCTGGGCCGACATGTCTGAGGCCGCCATCGCCGCAATGGGCCGCCTTCTCGATTCCGAAGACATCGTGCCGAGGCCTACTAACTGGCTGGTCTACAATTTCGACGGCGGCGTGCTGGACATGCCGATCGCTGAAAGCATCACACGCCGGTACGCGAAGCCGCACTGGTTGCCACTGGTGTTTGCCGGCAATAGCGAGGCTGCATAATGGCTCCATTGCAATCGGCAAAGCCCCGCCGCGTCGAGCTCTCCGATCTCGTAATGGAGTTCCAGGGCGCAATCATCGATCTGGAGATGGGCCGCGGGCCGAAGATTGATTATGCCACCGCCATCACCGCAGCCGCAACGCGGCTCGAGGGCGGGATTGCTGATCACGTCGATCGTCGCGTAGCTCATCGCCTGCGGTTCATGACGCCGGCCAACGACAACAATCCATACCCCGGCATCATATCGAGCGGGGCATTCGTCAAGGGATTCGTGCCGCCGGACTATGCGCTGGACGGCGTGTTCCAGTCGCGCTTCTTTTACAGCCTGACCGGCACGACCGGGACCGGAAAGACGGCTGTCCTGCTGCTCCTCGCGGCAGCGACGGCGCTGGGCATGCCAGTGGGCGGTAGGGACGTGAAGCCGGGCCGAGTCGTCTATCTGGCAGGCGAAAATCCTGACGACGTTCAAATGCGATGGCTCGCCGCCGCTCACCATCTTGGCTTCGATCCGGAGGAAATTGACGTTCACTTTCTGAAGGGCACCACGAATGTTGCCGAGACGATCGAGCTCATACGCAAGGACGTGGAAGCTTTAGGCGGCGCCAGCCTCGTCATCGTCGATACCAGCGCGGCGTTCTTTTTCGGCGCGGACGAGAACTCGAATACTGATGCGGGCCGCCATGCACGGAACCTCCGCACGTTGACCACGCTGCCCGGCGAGCCAGCTGTGCTGGTCGCTACCCATCCGACCAAGAACGCCAGCAGTGACAGCCTCCTGCCCCGTGGCGGCGGCGCGTTCATTGCCGAGGTGGATGGCAATCTCACGCTGACCAAGTCCGACGGGTTGGTGCGGCTTCACTGGCAGGGAAAGCACCGCGGGCCGGATTTCGAACCGGTGGTCTTCAAGCTGGAATCGGTAACGGCGCCGGATCTGGTCGATAGCCGCGGCAGACTGGTGCCGACCGTCCTTGCCAAGGACATGTCCGAGAAAGAAGTCGGCGTGGTGAAGCGGCAGGCATTCAGCGACATGGATGCCGTGCTGCTCGAGTTCGATCGGGATACAACCCAATCCACGAGGGATGTCGCAGAGCGCCTCGGATGGCGAAAGGACGATGACTTTGATCGCAGGCGAGTGCAAACGGTCGCCGACAAGGCCAAAACTCAGAAACTTCTGAAGTTCGAAGCGCGGAAGTGGAAGCTCACCGAGGCCGGCCACGAGGCAGTCGTGGATGCCAAGGCACGCCGTCACGCCGAGCAGCAATCAACCGAATTCGCCGAACGGATGAGGCGGAAAACGGGCTAATCGAACTGCACGGTTCGATCGGTGCAGCACCTAGTCTTACAGACCGGCTTGGTGGTGCTGCACCGACATTTGCACCGCCTGCACCGCACCGCAAAAAAACGCAGAAAATGCAATGAAATCAACCTGCACGGTCGGTGCAGTTTTCATTCAAAAGCAGTCTTTGTGTGTGGGGGGATTTCATCCCCACCACACTGCACGCACCGGTCATATCCCTATAGCGGTGCAACGGTGCAGCGAGACATTGAAACAACTGAGGAGGACAGCCGCATGACACCAGTAGCAGCAAACGACAATTCAGCGTGGAAGCCAGGGCAGCCCGTTCCACGCGGCTACTACCGTTCCACGATGCATCCGGACAGGATATTCAGGAACAAGGTCGATATCCGTGCAGAGGATATCGAGAGTGAGCAGAGCCGCTTCTCGGATCTCGCGGAACGCCGTGCATGGCTCGCCACCCTGCCTGAGAAATACAAGCCGGTCCTCGCGTGGCCAACGGCAGAACGCCTGTCGCGGCTGGAAAGCCCGGATGCCGCTCGCACGCTATACCGCTATGCCGAGATGATGTCGCCGCCGCGCATGGTCGTGGCGAACGACAACGAGCCGCAGGTCGCTGCTTGCGAGGCCGACCCAGACATGCGCCACGAATTTCGCCCCGGCGAGAACGAGATGCTAAGCGCCGCATCAGATGGCCTGCGGTGCGCGGTCGTCTCCGAACGCACGGCGAGCGGATGGAAGGTGATTGAGCGGCGGGAGGCAATGTTCGGCTTGTCGGAGAATGGCTTTCAACTGGGCAATCTCCTTTTTCGCGGCGGCAAGCTCGTTTCCTATGGGGAGACCCACAAGGGAAAGCGCAAGCTTCCAGCAGAGCGGACTCGGCAGCCGAAGGGATACAAGGCACCACCACCACGGTCAGATGCTTCGATCCGGTTCTTGTTGCCAAGCAATGACAACACGCCGATCGCCGAGGGCGCCGGGTGGCTCGGCGGCATAACCCGGCCACGCGGCAACGGGACCAGACCGGATATCGGCGAGCACGATGCAGTCGTCGAGATGGATCGTAGTGCGCGCAGGAGCGCTGTGCGGCTCGCCTTGGGTTTGGACGCGGATGTGCTCGACGTGGCGATCACGGACGCAACAGCGCAACAGATCGGCGAGGCGTTTGGATACGAAGGCAAGACAGCAGAGCGGCAAGGGATAAAGCGGATCAACGTCGCTCTAAAGAAACTTGAGCAAATCGCCGCGTGACGTGTCCCTAAAGTGCTGCGCGGGACCGTATATATATATGAAGACAAAAAGAGCCGCCCCATGGGCGGCTTTTTCTATCCCCCAATCGCCACCCGGTCCTTTCTCCCACGGGCGCGTGATCTCCGCGTTGAGTGCGCTCGCCCGCACTCCGCGGCCAGTTTCCCCAATCGCCGGTGGACGGACATCTGCCGGTCGATCTCCGCGTGCGCGCTCGTCCGCCGCACGCGGGCCAGTTCAGCTTGTCCGATTAGCGGCATCGGGCATCGCTCATCCCCGCCGCAACCTTGAAGCAGCGCCATTCGGCGCTGTTTTTTTGCGCTCCACCTGTTGCGCATCTTCCGCAATCCGAAAGGAACAACAAATGAACACGGACCAAATTGCGGTCGTTGCGGGTGTCGAGCCCGCGACGGTACGCTCGTGGATGGCCCGCGCGCCGGCCTTCGAGATCGGCGTCCGCGACGGACGCACCCGCGTATTCACCCCGGCCGAAGCGGCCACGCTGCTCGTGGCAGGGCACATCCTACGCCATCGCAATGCACGCCCGCATCTCGCGCTGCCGGCTGCGGCACGGATCAACGCCATGACGGCCGACATCGTCTTCGTCGACGTCGCCCCAGGCGGCGCAACGCACGTCGCTCGCGACGCGGACCTGTTGCCGAGCGCGATCGCGATCAACCTCACCGAAATCCGGAGGGCTGCTGGTGAGTGACGAACCCGAGATCAGCGAAGAGCACGCGGCATTCCTCCGCGATCTCGAAAAGACCGACCCCAAACTCTACCGCGCTGTTGCTCCGAATGAATGGTTGCCGGCTTTCTGGGAAGCTTGCCTCCATGAGGCAGCCCACGCAGTTGTAATGCACGCGTATGGCGAGCGGATCGACCGGGTGCGGTGCAAAGGCCACGAAGGCGGCGTTACACCACACAGCGCCCGCAGTGCGTCCGTGACGCCCTTCCACGTCGTCGTCTGCCTCTTGGCAGGCGTGCTTGCGGAGCCTGACGGTGAGGTCCTCGCGGTCGCTAATTGGCGCGACATCATCGATGACGTGCTTAACGCTCGTCGCATTGAGCAGACCGACTATGTCAATTCGATCATCATTGCCCGCGGTGAGCTAGAGGATTCAAACGACGCGGATGCCATCCTCGCCATCGTCCTCGCAGCCCGTGCTCGGGCGATCGACCTCCTGCAGACCCCCCAGATTTGGGCTGCCATCCTCGGCGTCGCGCAGTGCCTTCGCATCGAGGAAGCCCTCCCCGGCGAGCGCGTCCACGAGATCTGCGCCGCTCATGTCCCATTCGGAGCCTTCAATGACTAAGAAACTCACACGCGGCGCGGAATTGCGCGTCGCTTCCTTTGACGAGGGCGAGAACAGCGTCGAAGTAGTCTGGACTACCGGCGCGGCCGTCCGCCGACGTGACTGGCGAACCGGCGAGAACTATAGCGAAGTGCTAGAAGTGACGCCTAAGGCCGTTCGCCTTGATCGCCTGAATGCCGGTGCACCGCTTCTCGACACCCATCGCGACGGCTCGCTCGGCGCCATTATCGGCTCGGTCGTGCCTGGCACCGCCCGGATTGAAAATGGCCTAGGTATCGCCCGCGTGCGCCTTTCCAACGCTCCCGGCGATGCTGACATCGTCTCGAAAATCCGAGACGGCATTATCCGAAATATCAGCGTCGGCTATGCCATCCACGGCTACGAAACTGAAGCCGGTCCCCACGGCAGCGACGAGATTCGCCGCGTTGTCGACTGGGAGCCATTAGAAATTTCAGCGGTTCCGGTCCCAGCCGACGCTGGCTCGCAAGTCCGATCTCTTGAAGACGACGACGGGGAAATTCCCGAAGCGGGGCTTGCAATCCGAGAGGCCCTTCACGGATTGGCCATCGATGCCGAAATCGCCACAGCGCTCCGCATGGGTTGGGCTTCTGCCTGGATACGGGGCGCGGGCAGCATCGAGCAGAACGCCGACGATGCCTACACCGCGGCATTCCAGGAATACCGGAGCCACGAAGTCTCGCACGCTGCGGCAGCCGCCGCGGCCGCCTTCACGATCGTTCGCCACATGGGCCAAGCGCATGAAGCCTGAGTTGGCAAGGCTGGTGAAGGCTGGCGATCTCGACGTTGCTGAGGCGGAAGCGCTGATGGTCGCGGCCTCACATGCAGCGCATGGCAACGCAGCCGATGCGATGTGGCACGCACGGATGGACGTTTCCGAACAATTTCGTGACATCAACCTAACCTCTTTTGCGGCCGGGGCAGCATTTGCCTGGGCAATGAAGCGTCCGGACGTCGAACCGGCATCCTATCGTGCGGCGTATCGGCCGCGATAACTCAAAGGAAACTCAATGTTTGATTGGTTCAGACGGCTGGCGCCGACGGCGTCCGCTGAAGACATCCGCGCGGCCTTGGATAAGGCCGACATCGCCGTTGCGCAGAGAAATTTAGACGACGCCCACCAACAGCGAACCGTGATCCTGCTCGAGGGCGATGACGTTGCGATTCTGAAAGCCGAGGCCGCCATCGACGCAGCTCGCATCCAGGTCGACCGCGTCACGGCGATTCGAGCGGAATTGGCGAACCGCCTTGCCCGTGCCGAGATCGCGGCCCGCGAGAAGTCGCTCATCGATGGCCATGCTGCAGCTGATAAGGCGCTCGCCGACATTAAGCGCAAACTGATCAAAGACGGCGCCGAAGCCGCGAAAAAGATTGATGCGCTACTTACGGCAGTCGAGGAAACTGACCGGCTGTATCACCAAAATTATCAGTTGCGCACCGAAAACCAGGGCGTGTTCCGCGCCGTTGATGAACTCCCGCCACTGCTGCGAGTGCGGGACTGGTTGGACCGCGACGAGGCGCGTGACCTCCCAGAGACCCTGGCGCATTTGATCAACCGGAGGATCCAGTATTGACCGACGTTCTCGCACAAATCGCCGTGAAGCGCCAGGAAGCCGAGGCGGCGCTCGGAACCGCGATTGCGGCCATCCGTGACGTCGTTCCAGATGCCTCACGCGCCATTCAGGTGTCAGCTGACAAAGCTGCGGCGGCTATCCGGTTGCGCAGCGAGCTCAATGAATTGATCATGGAGCATCGGATGGAGCCCGGCGTCCTTGCGGAGCGGCGTGTGAACAGCAGCGTGCATGATGAATTGTGCGCCAACCCACTCGAGGGCGTTCCAGCATGGGTGGCGCCGCTGCTGTCCAACCTTTGCCGCTGATCTGCTTCGAACAAGGCAGGGCCGCATAGCCCCCCCCTCCCAAAACGATCTTTAAGCCCACCCCACCCCCTTGCGGGTAGGACGGCCCGAATCCTCGTTCGCTGCAAGTTTTTTGCTGGACCATTTCCTTCCTTTTGGATTTCAGGAATCGCTGAAATTCAGGCGACTATCCAGATTGGAAACCGCTGAAACTCAGGCGGGTGCGCGCTTCGGGCGTCGCTGAAAGTCACGCGGTCGCGGTGAGGTAAAAAGGAAATCGGCAGCAGCGCCTTCTCCCCCATCACGGCCTCGCCATCGTGCGAGCCTTCCTTTTTCATGGAGACCTCATGACCACCATCACCCTCACACGCCCCGTCGCCAACGGCCCCTCAGTCGTTTCCTCGCTCACATGGAAACCGGTCCGTCTTGGCGATTATCCGCACATTCTTCGGGCGGCAGGATCGTTCGCTCAAGGACACCTCGGCGCATTCTCGGAAGACTTGCTGAATCTTGCCGGGCACTTCTCGGGCCAACCCCGTGCAGTGATCGATGCAATCGACGAGGTCGACGGCCAGCCGGTTCTAGATAGCCTCGCGGAACACCTGGCCGCGCATATGGCAAAGCTGAAGAAGTAAGAACGGAGGCCGGTCATGGCTCAACTTTCCAGCGTTCTAAAGTTAACGCTGCTCGACCAGGTGACCGGCCCCGCTCGTCGGGTAAACGCCGCTGTCTCAAGCCTGAATCGACAAACGACGTCCATGCTCGCCCCGATGCGGGGCGTTATCGGTTCGGCGCTCGCTCTGGGCGCCGGCTATCTCGGCATGCGGGAAGGACTCGGCGCGACCGTCGGCGCGGCAATTAAGTTCGAGTCGGCCTTCGCGGACGTGAAAAAGGTCGTCGACGGTTCGGATGAGCAGCTTGCCGGGATCGCGCGCTCCATCAAGCTCATGTCGCGCGAACTGCCGATGGCGAGCACGGAAATTGCCGCGCTGTACGCGGCAGCGGCCGAATCCGGCGTTGCGACCAATGACCTCCAGGCTTTCTCACAGATGGCCGGCCGGGTCGCTATCGCCTTTGACATGTCGGCCGGTGAGGCCGGTGAAAGCCTGGCAAAGCTGAAAACGCAGTTCGGTCTTACGGTGGCCGAGACTGGCGACATGGCCGACGCGATCAACCATCTCTCGAATAATATGGCCTCGAAGGCCAGCGACGTTACTGACTACATGCTGCGCGTTGGCGCTCTGGCCGAAATGGGCGGATTCGCGAAGGAAGAGATTGCGGCCATCGGCTCGGCCATGATTGCGGCAGGCGCCGGCGCGGACACCGCTGGCACCGCGATGCAAAACGTCGTGAAAGCTATGACGCGAGGGGCGTCGGCCAAAAAAGGACAGAAGGACGCCGCCCGTGCACTCGGCCTGGATCTTCCGCTCCTGGCCAAGCAGATGCAGAAAGATGCGCCGAAGGCGCTGAAGACTGTTCTCACGGCCATTTCAAAGCAGTCAAAGGATCGACACCTCTCGCTCCTATCTGACTTTTTTGGGGACGAAGCGAAGGCGTTTGCGCCCCTGGTCGGCAACATAGGGCTGCTCGATCAGGCGCTCGACGCTGTAGCAGATCGTAGCAAGTACACCGGCTCGGCCTTCAAGGAATTTGTCGCACGCGCCGACACTACCGGGAACGCGCTGCAGATCCTGCGCAACAAGATCGCCTATGTCTTCGAGGACATGGGCGAAGGCTGGCTGCCTAAGATTAAAGAGGGCACCGCCGCTATCGGAGGGGTTCTCGATACGCTCGGGGAACGCGCTTCCGTCTTCGATGATCTCGGCTACGGCCTGAAAGGGTTCATGCAAGGTCTTGGCTACAAGGGCGGCATCAAGGAGGGCATTGAGGGGCTCGGTGATCTACTTTTCGGGAAGGTCGATCCAGGGGGATCTGCTGACCGCCTGGGCGGCATCTTCGCCAAGTTCGAGGGATACGGGAAGGCGATCAAGGACTTCAAAGAATCCTTGGCGGACAACCCGATCGCGCAGTTCCTCGGCGACGTGGCCGGAAAAGGTCTGAAGTTGATGCTTGCCGCCGGAGGCATCTCGCTGGTTGCCGGTGCGATTACCACCCTCGCTACCGCGCTGGCACGGATCACTGGCGTTACGACGGCCATCGGCATTCTCAAAGCCGTCGGCAAGATTGGCGGCATCCTGAAGGATGTGCCGATTCCAACCGTTCCGGGCGACGGCAAGCCCAAGCCGGCACCCGACGACAAACCCGGCGGTTGGGGGCTGGGATGGAAGGGCCTCCTTGCGGCCTTCCAGATGGTCGACGCCTACGCCGGCATGCCGGATTCGAAGGAAGGTATCCAGGAGCTCTACAAGAAAAACCGGGAGGGTGCGGGAAAGCTCAATAACTGGCTCACTGACCGGATCACAACGCCGTCGGAATTGTTCAAACAGCATATCGTACCGCTGCAGCCGTCGGCGGACGACGACGGTGGACGGTCAGCATCGCAGGACGCATTCCTTGCCGGTCCCGAGAAGATGCCCTCCGGCGGCTCGCCAGCGACGGTGGAGCAATTGCTCACCGGACTGCAAGGCAAGCCCCTGTCTCTCGACGCCGGCACAATCGGACAACTGCTACAGCCGTCTCGTGGTGTGCAGGAGGTGCGTGACGTCAACCGTCAGCAGCCGGTCGTCAACGTTCACGCGCCGGTGACGATCAGCAACATCTCTTCGCCCCAGGAAGCGGTGGACGCTGCCGCGTCGCAGTTGGGTCAGCGGGTGAAGGCGGCGGTAGAGTCGGCGTATTCGGACTAAGTCATCAACCGGCGAAATTGAATAGCGCGGCGGCAACCGCCAGCAGCGGCATGATGAAAAAGGTCGCCGCAACGGCCCGCCGCGCGGTTCTTAGACGCCTTGTACGTTCTCCGGTCCAATCGTACGCCATCACAAGTCCCCCAACTCCGCGTTAGAAAACAGCGTGGCGGGATGTAGGTCAAGTGTCCAAAATAGGTAGCCGGCAACGCCGACCGAGTGGACGAACACCCGCCGGTATGGGCGCACGGACGAGAATTAGTGGTTATGCAGCCTTCGCCGGCTCGGCCTGTGCCTGCGCACGGATCTCATCGGCCAATTCACGCAGCCGCGCGACGATTTCTTCGAGGGTGAGTTTCTGCAAATCCATCACGGTGTTCCCTGTTGCGCAGCCGGAATGCGCGCAGGGACGGAAGGTTCCCCATGATCAAAATCACTGACATGCATCCGGCTCGCGGACGGATAGCAGCGACGTTCACGGCCACAGTCGGCGGCCTTGTTCTTCCGGGCTGCGCACTTATCCGGCGCGGTGATGGCTATGGCCTTTCAGTGCCCCGGATCGGCGCTCCTGGCGAGACTAGGGCGGCGGCGTTGTCCGCGATGATGGAGGCGGAGCTGCTGCGGGTTGCGGTGGCGAATTATGGGGAGATGACATGATCAGAATCGGAAACATGCGCAAAGGTTCTCGCGGCGCCAAGGCGATATTCGATGTCGAAATCGACGGGTGGACCATCCGCGGATGCACTGTCGTCCAGCGACCGGACAGCAAGCTCGAGGCTCGGCCGCCGCTGCTGCGAGACGGGCGCCGGGCCGTGCAGGTGCCGGCCGAATTGTGGCCCGCCTTCGTCCAGGATGGCCTCGCGGCATATCGGCGAATTTTCCGCGAGGAGAGGTGGGGCGAGGTCTGTGAGGGCGGAGAAGAGGCGTTGGAAAGGGCGGGGATTTGAAATAGGGGAACTGGCCGGCGCTTGAGCCTTGAGAACGCAGACTGCCAGGTGCTATATCCGCTAAGTTGTAATTGTGTGATTCGATCCATGGCAAGAGCACCATGGGAGGGTGACTTCCCGGACGTATTCGTAAACTGTAAGTGGAAGTCGCCAGATGCTAAAGTCGTCTGCTTAGCGGATCACGCTCTCTATTCCGCTGCAAAGGGGCAGCGGGACATGGACGCGGCACTGAGACTTCTTGACGACTTGGTCATAGAAAAGACTGTTGTAAATCTCCGTGAACTTGAAAAGCGCCATGGTGTCAAGCCTAAGCTGATAGCGCCGGCTGCGCAGGTCAGCGAGTCAAATAACGCATTAGCTATTGGTTACGCCAACTGGTTAGGCCACGAACTAGGATGGCCGGTGGATGAGAACGTCTTTCAAATGAAGGACTTTTCAAAGGACAAGTTGGACGGTTGGGTACGGGTCGCGCATAGGTCAACCTTTTACGGCGAAATTGACAAGAAGGACCTATATGTCATAGTAGACGATGTTATTACTCTAGGTGGAACATTGGCCGACCTCCGGTCGTTCATCCTCGGGAAAGGTGGGCGTGTTATCGGTATGAGCACGATTGCCTCGAGAGATGGAAATGATGTTCGGATCCGACTCGACACTGATACCCAAGCACAGCTGGAGAAATCATATGGGAGCGATCTTGCAAAATTTTGCCACGAGCTTCTCGGCTTTGATCACCGGGGTTTCACATCCCCCGAAGCCGGTCGACTACTCAGTTGTTCGGGTTATGTCGACCTCAGAAAGAAAATCGTGCGAGGCCGCAACGAGGGCAATGCATCGCGAAGCAAGAAACAAGTTACGCGATAGGCCGAAAAAATTCGGATAAGGTTTCGCACATCGACCCGCGTAAGCGCCTATCTCGGCGCTTTTTTGTTTTCGCTCGCGGTTCACCTCACCGCCCCATCTTCACCAACACAAAGTCATTCGCCTCCCGGTTTCCGCACCGCGTGCACCGCAGTTTCGGCTCCAGAGTGATGATCATGCATTTCTTGCCGAAGCGACGCGCCAGTTCCCAGCGATCAAGATATCCAGCGTGTTTGCACCGGAAGCACCGGGCGCCGAGTTCATACCACTCTGGAATGTCCTGGAAGGCGACTGAGTGCTGGCGGCTGTTCACATAAACGTTCAGGCCGGTGCGCGTCGCCGGATCAATCGGAGTGCCGGCCGTAATGTCTATGCCGCGCCGTTGACGCATCACGGTCGTTCATAGCGAGGCCTCCATCCGCGGGCATATCCCTTAGAAACGAGCGCAGAGGCCGTATAGAGCTGATCGCGCAGGAAGTCCGCGTCGGCCAGCAATTCGCGCACCGCGGCCCGTGCATCACCGCCGTAGGCCTCGATAACGGCGTCCACATCTTGCTGCGGAGCGGCTTTGCTGGACATGGGAACCTCTAGGAACTGCGTCCGATCGGCGGACTATGTTCCTATTTTGTTCTCATTTCAGAAGGAGTCAAGTTGGAACCTGGAGCCCGTCGCCTGCTTCCTGATTAACCTCAATTCTTTGGGTTAACGAGCTCATTGATTTGATCCGATCACGCTGCCGGCCGTATCAAAGGCTGGAGGTGATCTGATGAAATATGAAACTGGCATGCACATTGTCTATGACGTCCTGAGCAAAGGTCTCCTAGTCGAATTCCGTAGCAGGTCGCATTATTTGGCGGGTCCCTTTAAGACGCAACAAGAAGCGATGCGCGCGGGGGAAGCGCTGTGCCGTGAGTTGGGTTGGGGAAAATCGGACGACGCGTGAGGCGACGCCGGGTGCTGGTTCTTGCTACCCTACCGACGATCCACTGGGCGTTCGAGGTTGACACAAAAAAGCCCCGCCGAAGCGGGGCAATTCGAGTGGCACATTGGCTCATGACACTGGGAGGGCCTTCAGAGCCCGCCGCTATAGAATATAGAAATTGGGTGTATGTGAAGGCCGGGATCAGCGAAATCGGTACGGTTCGTGAATAAATTCAGTGCGGTACCGGTGCGCGGCCCAGCGACCCTAGTCCAGCAGATCCACAATCTGCCATCCGTCGGCAGTCAACGCGGTCCAGAACCGTCCCGCGGCATCCTCCTCCACGGTTGCCCAGCCGCGTAACCGCAAGCGCCGCACACTCTCCTTCATGGAGGCGGGGATATCGTTGTAGGATCGCTGCCCTTTCGCGAGGAGGCACATTGCAAGGAATTGCGGTCCCGTAAGGCGAACGACGGGCTTGCTGGAGATGTACCTGGCCGCACGCACCTGACGCCCGTGATTGGTGATCGCGATCTTGATTTTCTTCCGGGGCTCAATGCGCATTTCGGCGAAACCAAGTTTCTCCAATTCCTGATAGGCGACCAAATCCGGGTAGGCGAGTCCGTCCATTTGGACGACGTCGCTGGAGGCCAAGCGATCGATAAGGTCGATCTGGGCTGGCGTGAGCTTGTGGATCAAGATTGGTTTTGAGGGCATGGCTACATCGTCGTGTTGCTCCATCCTCGCACCGTGATGCAGGGTTGTCGAGACGGCAGGCGCAAGAACAAAAGGGCTGCGCCAGTAAATGGCACAGCCCCTAAAGCGGCCGGCTGGGAGGGGCTTGGTGGGAAGCACTGTTCCGGCCGCGCTGACATAACCTTGATTGGAGAGCATTGTTCCGTGGGTCTGCACTTCGGGACTGGAGACGTTCCGCAGCTTTGGCCGCGCGGGTTAAGGCTTTCACCCCTTAGGCGCTAAGGCTTCCACCCGTTAGGCGCACCCCACCCGAGACCTTGACTCTCCAGCCACTGGGTCACCTCTCCGCGGGTTCGCCGCCTACGGCACATGCGAAACAAATCCATCGCTCGCCTTGCCACTTCCTCGGCCGTCGCCGGCGATGGCCAGACGCCCAGCAATGCCTTGACCTCTCGGGCCGTAGTCACCGACATTACATCCGGAACGTCCTCGTCGCCGGGCTTCGCGCAGTTTTGATAGTAGAGGATATTTACGTATCCAACGGAGATTCCCAGATCACGGGAAATGTCATTGAATGTCCAACCCTGGTCGCGAAGGGCGACGATGCGCTTGTCTCGCTCTACTGCCATCTTAGAACTCATCAGTGCGCCTCACGGAACCAACCCCAGCTTTCGAAGCCAGTTGCCAAGCTCCAGCATCGTACCCTTGCGTCGTCGGTCTTCCAATATATCTGCAGCGCGTCGAGAGATCTGCTCCGCATTCCTGTCACACGGCCAAAAGCCCGTGATCCGCTCGATTTCGCGAGCCGTCAGCAGGGACATACCCTCAGGCACGGGCTGGTCGCCCGGCAGTGGAGCGTATCCCTTGCAGACCCCTCCGACTGTGCCAAGGGCAATCCCTAGCTCCTTCGATATGGCCGCGTAGGTCAGGCCTTGCGCGCGAAGAGCCAAGATCCGCTTATGTGATTCATTGATCATGCAAAATATTTAGCAGAGCAGGCAATCCGATCAATCTCATCAGGCCCCTCGCAGGATTGGTGTAGGATGTTCTGGAGCCACTTGCGCGTTCTCATCGGTCACCGATCTTGAACTTCATCTCATCCATCGTCTCCCTCAAGGTGCGCCATCCCCCCGCCGTGTCGCAGGGTCGTCGAGATGCTTGTCGTCATTTTGGCGAATGGCATTCAACGAAAAAGCCGCCCGACTCGGGGGAGCTGGACGGCTGCACGGTTAGGCGCTCATAGCTGGTGGCGCAGACGGCCCGGAGCGGTGCCAGACGGGCGGGAGCCCCTCAACAGGCATCCCGGCCTCCAAGCATGCAGCAACAAACGCCTCGCGCGCCACGTGGGCAGGCGTGCGGAACTGCAGCGCGGCGCGGCACCTTTCGCAAGCGCGCTTATAGCGCTCTCCGTTGCGTAGTGGCCATTCGTTTTCGAGAAAGTCGAGCGCATCGTGGACGCCGTGGAAAGTGCGGGCAGTGCCATTGGAAAAGCGCACATAAAGTGGGGTAGCGAAGTAAATCTCAGCCAGCATCGGAATCCTCCTTTCAAATGCGAATCTGGCGCCTCCGATATGGATTTGGAATTTTCGCGATTCAAGATTTCATCGTGCGAAAAACAGAAAAACCGCCCGCCTTGATGGGGCGAGCGGCTATTAAAGTCCGGTGCCGGCAAGAAGCGACTACGCAGCCTTCTTGGCGGCCGACGTCTTGTTTATCGACGTGACGGCGAGGTTCGTCAGCTTGTTGTTGGTCGCTTTCTCCTGGTCAAGGATCTCGCTTAGAAGCTTGTGCGCTTCGTCGTGGCCGAGGTCCTTGGCCCATTCGCGGAGCGAACCGTAACGTGCGATCTCATAGTGCTCCACAGCCTGGCAGGCAGCGAGCAGGCCGGCATCGAGCGCGATGCCTTCCGCCTCTTTCATCAGGCCATCGGCTTCTTTGATTAGCCCCTCGATGGCGTCGCACTTCTCACCGGAAGCCTTCTTGCCGATCGACTGGAAGACCTGCTCCAGCTTCTTGATCTGCTCCTTTGTTTCCGCAAGATGCGCCTCGGCCGCTTTTTTGAGCTCGGCGCTCTTCGCAGCCTTTGCCACCTTCGGCAACGCCTTCGTGATAGCGTTTTCAGCGTAATAGACGTCCTGCAGTGTGTGCTCGAAAATGTCGGCAAGCGTTTTCATGGGGGTGCTCCCTTTTCTGTGAATTAGAGCATCAAGAATGAAAAGGCCGCGAATTTGTTCCGGCGATGAGGCGGCCAAGACGTCCGGCAGGCAATCCTGGAAAATGAAACGTAAAAGCCGCTCGCCCTGGTGAGGGCGAGCGGCTTCTAATGCCAGCGCTCGGTGGGCGGCGGCCTCCCTGGTAATTGATGGTGGGTGCCGCCGCATTCTGGACGTGTCCAGTCGACCAGAGCAGCGGCACCCGGCGCGACGTTGTTACCAAGCTACGCGCGCCACCCGTCTTTCGACGGGATAAAAGGCCGGCTCAACCCCCTGGGGAGCGCGGCAAAGGCCTTCCGCAACATGCGGTGAAACGGAAGGCTGAAAGCTTAGGCGGCTTCGAGCTGCGCGTACTCATCGGCCCGCAGCTTGAGCAGATCGCCATAAATCGTCTCGACGAAGCCGAACCCGCAGGCGATCGCCTCGCGGATCCGGTACGCGCCGAGGTCGTGGAGGACGGCTTGGAGCATTACGGTCTCAAGGACCAGCGCGCCGCCTTCGTCTCCCTCGACGAGGTAGGCGAGCACGCGAAGCTTGTCCGCCAGTTCTGAGGACTTTGTAACCGGCGCGGCGGCGAGCGCCTCGACGACGGCTGTGTGTGCGTCGCTGATCGAGTTCATGGCCTCATCCGGCATCGGTTGCAACTCGACCATGCTGGCCTGAAGCTGCTCGGCCAAGGCGGCCATTCTGGGAATTTCGGTGGCAGCCGCTTGCTCGTAAATGAATGGTGGTTGTCTTCTCGGGAGCAGCCTGCGGGGTTCGAGTCTTCTGTCTGTGATCGAGTCGTGCGTGGTCGTGGCCATTGCTGGTGGTCCTTTGTGTTGACTTGTTACCGTGTAATAGGTACTTGATACAGGGTGGCAAATCCAAAGTCAACACCCCGTAACATTTATTTGCTACAAGGTAATAACTATGGATTCCAGCCAACTTAGGATGGCGCGAGCAGCTTTAAAAATCGGGGTGCGTGACTTGGCTGAAATGGCAAGCGTCACAACTGCTACGATCACACGATTTGAGAACGAACGCGGCGGCCTGAATTCCACCACCCAGGCCAAGTTGCGGGCAGCCCTTGAGGCAGCCGGCATCATCTTCATCGATCAGAACGGAAACGGTCCAGGTGTGCGATTGCGCGATCGGCTCGCGTAGTGGGCCTTGTCGCATTCCATGTTGCAAGAATCTGAGTCGCAACAGGTCGTATTGATTGGGAATCGCTGTGTAACCCCTTGGAATTCCTTTGTAGCGTGTTGCAATGGCTTGCAACAAGGAATTTCAAGCGAATGACGGCTAAGTCATTGAAAAGATTGGCTGGGGAACCTGGATTCGAACCAAGATTAACGGAGTCAGAGTCCGTCGTTCTACCGTTGAACTATTCCCCAGCAACGGTTCCGGCTGGGCCGGCGCCTGTGAGGCGGGCTTATAAACAAAAGGCGGGGAGATGCAAATGGTTTTTTTGGGAAAATCGTTGCCGGGCTTTCTCGGGTGTGTTCTCGGCCGCAGGTGTCGTCGGTCCGTCATAAAAAGAATTTGGCGAACGGGCCGGGCGCTGGTAATGTCACGCCAACGAAGATCGAGAGAGCGCCTGCTTGCAGCTTTATGAGCTTTGCGCGGCGCCATAGGCAGCAACGTGAACGACCCCGACAGCGGCGTGAAGCCGTCCGTTTCCGGGGCGCGAGATGCGGAAGATACGGGGCGTCCGAAGCGGTCGCGCCGTCGCAAGGGAAAACAGAAGGGCGCAACAAGTCCCTCTGCCGTTTCCCTGTCCGCAGGCCAGGCGACCGGTGTGTCCGGATCGGCTGAGCGCCCCAAGGCCAATGAGGCTGGTGATTCCACGCGCAGGAACAAGCGCCGCCGGCGCAGTAAAACTGCCGGCAGCGAAAACGTGCGCCCGCTTGCGCCCGTCGGCCAGCGGGAACCTCCCGAGCAGGGCACGGCCGAAGGCCGCCGCAATCGCCGCAAGAACCGTGGCAAGAAGGCGCCGCGCGCCGTGCCGCTCGTTGCCGAAGCGGCCGTCGTGCAGCACCCGGCGGTCGAGCAGGCCAATGGAGAGCGGCCCGCCTTCCACATGCCGGAACCGCGGCGTGACGCGGCGGCTCACCGGCCGGCCGATCGCGACGTCTACGACGCGCCGCTTTATGCGGCGCTCGACCTCGGCACCAACAATTGCCGCCTGCTCATCGCCCAGCCGACCCGGCCCGGCCAGTTCCGCGTCGTCGATGCCTTTTCGCGCATCGTGCGGCTCGGCGAGGGCCTGGCTGCAAGCGGACAGCTTTCCGACGAGGCGATGGACCGCTCCGTCGAGGCGCTGAAGATCTGCGCCGCGAAACTGAAGAACCGCAACATCCGCCGTGCGCGCCTCATCGCCACCGAAGCCTGCCGGGCGGCGGTCAACGGCGAAGCGTTTCTGGAGCGGGTGCTGGAAGAGACCGGCCTCGACCTGGAGATCATCAACCGCGAGACGGAAGCGCGGCTGGCGGTGTCCGGTTGCTCCTCGCTCGTCGGGCGGGAGGCGAAGTCGGTCGTGCTGTTCGATATCGGCGGCGGGTCTTCCGAAATCGCGGTCATCCGCATCGGCGACAACCGCTCCAGCCGGCTTGCCAACCACATCACGCACTGGACCTCGCTGCCGGTCGGCGTCGTCACGCTTTCCGAACGCCATGGCGGGCGCGATGTGACGCCCGAGAGCTTTGCGGGCATGGTCTCGGAAGTCGAGGGCATGCTGGCGAATTTCGATTGCCCGGGCGATGTCGCGCGCGCCGCCCCGGAGGATTTCCACCTCATCGGCACGTCCGGCACCGTCACGACGCTGGCCGGTGTGCATCTCGACCTGCCGCGATACGATCGCCGCCGCGTGGATGGCGTCTGGCTGTCCGACGACGAAGTGACCGCCATGCAGGCACGGCTGCTCTCCTGGGATTTTTCCGCCCGCGCGGCCAATCCCTGCATCGGGCCGGACCGGGCCGATCTCGTGCTGGCGGGCTGCGCCATTCTGGAGGCGATCCGCAAGCGCTGGCCATCGCGCCGCATGCGCGTCGCCGACCGCGGCCTGCGCGAAGGCCTGCTCACCGACATGATGGCCGATGACGGCGTCTGGCGCCGTGGCCGCCACCGCCGCAACCATCGCGGCGGCCCCCGCAACCCGGCAAAGCCCGAAGGACAGGCGTCATGACCAAGCCCCCGATCGGCCGCAAGCTCGGCCAGAAGGTCAAGAAGGGCAAGCTCAAGGCGTCGTCCCGCCGCTGGATTGAGCGCCATATCAACGATCCCTATGTGCAGCGCGCCAAGCTCGAAGGCTATCGCGCGCGCGCGGCCTTCAAGCTGCTGGAGATCGACGAGAAGCACCATATCCTCGCCGGCGCCCGGCGCATCATCGACCTTGGTGCGGCGCCAGGAAGCTGGTCGCAGATCGCCGCCAAGGTGACGGATTCCACCGATGCCGACCCGCGCGTCGCGGCGATCGATTTTCTGGAGATGGACCCGCTTCCGGGCGTGCGCATCCTCCAGATGGACTTTCTGGAGCCCGATGCGCCGGAAAAGCTCATCGAGGCAGTCGGCGGCACGCCGAACCTGGTGATCTCGGACATGGCGGCGCCGACCACCGGTCACCGCCAGACGGACCATATCCGCACCATGCATCTGTGCGAGGTCGCAGCCCACTTCGCAATCGAGGTCCTGGCCGAGGGCGGGCATTTCCTGGCAAAGACCTTCCAGGGCGGCACGGAGCGCGACCTGCTCAACCTGCTGAAGCAGAATTTTAAGCAGGTCATCCATGTGAAGCCCGGCGCCTCGCGCGCCGAATCGGTGGAAATGTTCCTGCTCGCCAAGGGGTTCAAGGGCCGCAAGGCGAGGGACGACGAGGCGGCGGCGACGGAAGAAGACGCCTGATGCTGCTCTACACCACCGTCGGCACCAACGACCTGCAACGCGCCGGCCGCTTCTATGACGCCATACTGCCGCTCCTCGGCTATCGCAGGCAGAAGGAGGGGTCGGACGAGATCGGTTATGCGGCGGACGACGACGTGCGCGCCCGCTTCTGGGTCGTGGAGCCGTTCAACCGCGAGCCCGCGACCTTCGGCAACGGCGTGACCATCGCGCTCGTTGCCCCGACCCGCGCGGCGGTCGATGCTTTCCATGCCGCAGCGCTTGCGCAGGGCGGCACCGATGAGGGTGCGCCGGGCCTGCGCCCGTTCCATGCGAATTTCTACGCGGCCTTCATCCGCGACCATGACGGCAACAAGCTCGCTGCCGTCTGCGAACAGCCGGAATAAACCCTACTTCACCGCCGCCGTTTCCTCTGCCTCCAGCCGATGGCCGGAGACCGTGGCGCCCGCGTTCTTGGCCATGGCGATGAAGGGGATGACGGCCGTGAGCGTGATCGCCGATATGACCATGAAGGCGATCTGGAAATCGCGCAGCTCCAGCGGCGAGCCGGTGAGCGAGGTCTCGATTTCGAGGATCGCGCCGGCCACCGCGACGCCCATGGCAAGGCTGATCTGCTGAAGCACCGCACTCATCGACGTCGCCTTGCTGGCGTCCTCGTCCGGAATGTCGGCGAAAGAGAGGGCATTCACGCTGGTGAAGAAGAAGGAGCGCGCGAAGCCCGCGACGAGCAGCACCAGCGCCATGAACCAGAAGGGTGTCGCGGGCGTGAAGAGGCCGTTGACGAAGGTCAGCGCCGTGCCGCAGAGGCAGGCGATGATCAGGGTCGTGCGGAAGCCGGCGAAGGTCAAAACGCGCTTGGCGAGGAACTTCGTGGTGAGCGCACCGACGGCGCCGGTGAAGGTGACGAGACCGGACTGGAACGGCGACAGGCCGAAGCCGACCTGCAACATCAGCGGCATGAGGAAGGGCACGGCGCCGACGGAGATGCGAAACAGCGTGCCGCCGACGGAGGCCGCGCGAAACGCGCTGTCGCGGAAGAGTTTGAGGTCGAGCAGCGGGGCGGGATGGCGCCGCGCGTGGCGCACATAGAGCACGCCGCAGAGGAGGCCGACCAGGGTCGAGACGATGCCGATGATTGGCGGCAATGCGGGGAGACTGACGACCGACAGGCCGAACATCGTGCCGGAGGCGGCGACGGCGCTGAGGAAGAAGCCGAGCCAGTCGAGCGGCGGCGGGGCTGCGGCGCGGATTTCCGGTAGGTAAATGCCGGAGAGGATGTAGCCGACGATGCCGACCGGCACGTTGATGAGAAAGATCCAGTGCCACGAGAAATAGGTGGTGATGAAGCCGCCAAGCGGCGGGCCGGCAAGCGGGCCGACGAGGGCCGGAATGGTGAGCAGCGCCATGGCCGAGACGAGCTCGGAGCGCGACGTGCTGCGCACGAGAACGAGGCGGGCGACCGGCGTCATCATCGCGCCACCCATGCCTTGCAGGAAGCGCGACACGACGAAGGCGACGAGGCTGTCTGCGACGGCACAGAGGATGGAGCCGCCGACGAAGACGAGGATCGCCAGGCGGAAGATGCGCTTGGCGCCGAACCGGTCGGCCATCCAGCCGCTCAAGGGAATGAAGGTCGCGAGCGACACCATGTAGGAGGTGAGCGCGAGCTTGAGCGTGATCGGTCCCACCCCCAGATCCGCGGCGATCGCCGGCAGCGACGTGGAGATGACGGTGGAGTCCATCTGCTCCATGAAGAGCGCGACGGCGAGGATGAGGGGGACGATACGGTTCATCAGGCAATCGGGTTTGAGGCCCTCGTGCAGGCCCGCCCGTCTTCTGCGCCCCTTGTTGCCGTCTGTCAAACCCTTGGCTTCACAAGGCCGTGATGGGGCGTGCCCGGATCGTGACAGCGCCCTAGATGGACGCATGTCATCTTCATGCCGATGCCGTGCCCTACAAACGGCCATGCAGATTTTTCATGAACAGCTTTTCACAAAAAGAGGACACTCCATGGGAGACACTTCGACAATTTCGCGCCGCTCCTTGTTTCTGGCCGCCGGCGTCAGCACATTGGCCGCACCGCTGCTGCTCAACCGCGCAACAGCCTTCGCCCAATCCGACACGGACGCCACCGATATGAGAGTAAGCCCCCTTGAAACACGCAGCTTCAAGCTCGGCAGCTTCCGCGTGCTCGTCGTACGCGACGGCATGCGCCCCTCCGGCGCGCCGAACGAAACCTTCGGCATCAACCAGTCGGCCGATGCCGTGGGTGCGCTGCTGGCGGAAAACTTCCTGCCGGCCGACCGCTTCGTCAACAGCTTCGCGCCGACGCTGGTCGATACCGGCAGCGAGGTCGTGCTGTTCGATACGGGCATGGGCGAGGGCGGCCGGGAGGCCGGCATGGGGCGCCTGCTCGAAGGGCTGAAATATGCCGGCTACACGCCGGACCAGATTTCCGTCGTGGTGATCACCCACATGCATGGCGACCATATTGGCGGGCTGATGGAAGGCGGCAAGCCGGCCTTCCCGAATGCGCGTTATGTCGCCGGCCGCACGGAATATGATTTCTGGGTCAATCCTGAGCGCATGGGCACGCCGGCCGAGCAAGGCCACCAGGGCGTGCTCGCCAAGGTGCAGCCGCTCGCCGAAAAGCTCACCTTCATCGAGGATGGCGGCGCGGTCGTGCCCGGCATCACAGGCCTCGATGCCTTCGGCCATTCGCCGGGCCACATGATCTTCCGCGTCGAATCGGAGGGCAGGGCGATCATCCTCACGGCCGACACGGCGAACCATTACGTGCTGTCGCTCCAGCGGCCGGATTGGGAAGTGCGTTTCGACATGGACAAGGCGCAGGCGGCGGCCACCCGCAAGAAGGTGTTCGACATGATCGCAACCGACAAGCTCGCCTTCATCGGCTACCACATGCCGTTCCCGGCAGCCGGTTTCGTCGAGAAGGCCGGCGAGGGCTATCGCTTCGTGCCCGTAAGCTACCAGTTCGATATCTGATTTATTTCTCGCAATTCCGAACGCAAAACCGCTTCACACTTTTGCTGGAATTGCTTTTGAATCAAAAACGGCCCGCCTCATCATGGGCGGGCCGTTTCGTCAAGAAAGCCGGTCAGTAGCCGCCGCGCATCTCGCGGGCCACATCCTTCAGCATCACGACCATGCGGTCGCGCAATTCTTCGTCGGGACAGTTGACGCCCGCCGAGCGCAAGTCTGCGCGAATACGGTTGAAGGCGCCGTCGGGTGCTGCGACATCGGCCACGGCCAGTTCGCGGGCATATTGCTCACCATCGGGACGGCGCATGGTATTGGCGGCCCACAGGCCGATAAGAGCATTGCGGCGGGCCTGAGCCTTGAACTGAAATTCCTGCTGGTAGGCGAATTCGTTTTCGAGTGCGCGTGCTCTCTTCTTCAGTGCAGACATTGTTATTCCCCGTTTTCTCTGGTTGTTTCTTGCCGTTGGCCTTTCTGTCCTGGCCACGAAAACGGTTATACATGCGAAGATTTAAAAGAACGCCAGCAGGCACGGCTAAAAAATCGTCAACGCGGCAATGCGGGCCGCCGGGCCGCTTTTGCTATTCCCAACCCGTCATGAACGTGTTACCAGCCCTCGCCAACTTCCAAGAATTTCTTGCAAGCGACCGAGGTGGACAACTCCCAATGTTCCCCTTGGTGCGTAAGCTTTACCCTTAAAGGAACTTGGCCCATGGCGCGCATCATAGAAACCGCAACCGGTCTCGAAGCTCTCACTTTCGACGACGTTCTCCTGCAGCCCGGTCACTCCGAGGTCATGCCGGGCCAGACGAACATCGCGACCCGCATCGCCCACGATTTCGAGCTCAACCTGCCGATCCTCTCTTCCGCCATGGATACCGTGACGGAAAGCCGTCTCGCCATCGCCATGGCGCAGGCCGGCGGCCTCGGCGTCATCCACCGCAACCTGACGCCCGCCGAACAGGCCGAGGAAGTCCGCCAGGTCAAGAAGTTCGAAAGCGGCATGGTCGTCAATCCGGTGACGATCGGCCCCGACGCCACGCTCGCCGACGCGCTGTCGCTGATGAAGGCGCATGGCATTTCCGGCATCCCGGTCGTCGAAAACGGCGGCAACGGCAAGGCTGGCCGCCTCGTCGGCATCCTGACGAACCGCGACGTGCGCTTCGCCTCCGATCCGAACCAGAAGATCTACGAACTGATGACCCGTGAAAACCTCATCACGGTGAAGGAAAGCGTCGACCAGCAGGAAGCCAAGCGCCTGCTGCACTCGCACCGCATCGAGAAGCTGCTGGTCGTCGATGGCGACGGCCGCTGCGTCGGCCTCATCACGGTCAAGGACATCGAGAAGTCGCAGCTCAACCCCAACGCCTCGAAGGATGCACAGGGGCGCCTGCGCGCCGCCGCCGCCATCTCCGTTGGCGACGATGGTTTCGAGCGCGCCGAGCGCCTCATCGATGCCGGTGTCGACCTCATCGTGGTGGACACCGCGCACGGCCATTCGCAGCGCGTCCTCGACGCCGTCGGCCGCGTGAAGAAGCTGTCGAACTCGGTGCGCATCATGGCCGGCAACGTCGCAACGTCCAGCGGCACCAAGGCGCTGATCGATGCGGGTGCCGACGCCGTCAAGGTCGGCATCGGCCCGGGCTCGATCTGCACCACCCGCATCGTCGCCGGCGTCGGCGTGCCGCAGCTTGCCGCCATCATGGCCTCGGTCGAGGCGGCGCATGCCCAGGACATTCCGGTCATCGCCGACGGCGGCATCAAGTTCTCCGGCGACCTGGCCAAGGCGATCGCCGCCGGCTCCTCGGCGGTCATGATCGGCTCGCTGCTCGCCGGTACGGATGAAAGCCCGGGTGAAGTGTTCCTCTACCAGGGCCGTTCCTTCAAGGCCTATCGCGGCATGGGTTCCGTCGGCGCCATGGCGCGCGGCTCGGCAGACCGCTACTTCCAGGCGGAAGTGCGCGACACGCTGAAGCTCGTGCCGGAAGGCATCGAAGGCCAGGTGCCATACAAGGGTCCGGTCTCGGGCGTGCTGCACCAGCTCGCCGGCGGTCTCAAGGCCTCGATGGGCTATGTCGGCGGCCACGACATCAAGGACTATCAGGAGAGGGCGACCTTCGTGCGCATCTCCGGCGCGGGGCTTCGCGAAAGCCACGCCCATGACGTGACGATCACCCGCGAAAGCCCGAATTATCCGGGCGCCGTCTGATTGTTCGGCATCTGCTGATAAGCCTGAAAATGCCCGGCCTTGCCGGGCATTTCCGTCTTCACGGACTTGTGATTCCTGCTAGGATCGGGCACCGGCAATCTCGCCGGCTTCATCTGGGGGACATCATGAAGAAGATACTGGCTGGCGCCCTTCTGGGCCTTGCGCTGGTCGCGCCTGCACACGCGCAGACGGTCAATGCCGGCACCTACAATGTGGAAGGCACCAACCTCGACGGTTCGTCCTATAGCGGCACTGCAACGATCGCGTTGACGAGCGAGACGACCTGCTCGATCGAATGGCATACGGGTTCAACCACGTCGAACGGCATCTGCATGCTCTATGGCGACGCTTTCGCTGCAGGCTATGTGCTTGAAGATGCCGTCGGGCTCATCGTCTACAATGTCAAGCCCGACGGTACGCTCGATGGCGCCTGGACGCTCAGCGGCAAGGACGGCTCCGGCACGGAAGTCCTGACCCCGCAATAACACGCTTTCCCCTTTGGCTTGTCGGAATGGCCCTTTCCGGTTGAGGCTTCGGCCGGAAACCCCTATGCATCGGTCGCAACGACAAGCCGAAGGATCCCATGTCTCCCACGGAAGCCACGATCTGGCCGATGATCGCGCATGTCGCGCTCGTCTTCTGCCTCTATTTGCTGCTCTCGCTCCGCCGCGTCAGCGCCGTCAAGGACGGGCGCGCGACCGTCGCCCAGTTCCGTGAGAACCGCGAGGAGCCGGCCGAAAGCCTCATCGTCAAGAACTGCCTCGCCAACCAGTTCGAGCTGCCGGTGCTGTTCTATGCGGTCAGCATCCTGCTCTATCTGGTCGATGCCGATAATCCGGTGACGGTGGCGGGCGGCTGGCTGTTCGTGGCGCTGCGCTATGCGCATGCCTATGTGCATGTCACCAGCAACCGCATCCGCTACCGCCGGCCGCTGTTCATCGCGGGGCTGGCCGTCGTCGGCCTGCTTTGGATCTGGCTTGCCACCTGGCTCGCCTTGACCTGACCTTACGGTAACGCAGTTGTGTTCCGCGGCAGCGCCTCGGCGGCCTATCTTATCTTCCGAAAAGTCAACCGGAGGATCCGCCATGGACAAACCGAAGATCACGCAGGCAATGATCAATGCCTATGACGAATATACCCACTTGACGCTCGACCGCCGCCGCTTCATGGAACGCCTGACGGCGCTTGCAGGCTCGGGTGCTGCCGCAGCCGCCATCGCGCCGCTGCTTGCGGCCAATTCTGCCAGCGCCGAGATGATCGCCGCGGACGACCAGCGCCTCACTGCCAAGGATGTCGTCTATGGCGGCAGCAGCGGCGAGATGAAGGGCTATGTCGTGCGCCCGACGGAGGCGACAGGCCCGCTCGGCAGCGTCATCGTCATTCACGAGAACCGCGGCCTCAACGCCCATACGCGCGATGTGGCGCGCCGCATGGCGCTCGAAGGTTTCATCGCGCTCGCCCCGGATTTCCTGTCGCCGTCCGGCGGCACGCCGGACAACGAGGACCAGGCGCGCGAACTGATCGGCAAGCTCGATCCGGCGGTGACGGTGGCCAATGCTGAGGCGAGCCTCAAATTCCTCGCCGAACTCGAGGGCGCCAGCGGCAATGTCGGCGCCATCGGCTTCTGCTGGGGTGGCGGCCTCGTCAATCGCTTTGCCACCAAGTCGCCGGAGCTGAAGGCCGGTGTCGCCTATTACGGCGCGCAGCCGCCGGCGGAAGACGTGCCGGCCATCAAGGCGGCGATGATGATGCACTATGCCGGGCTCGACGAGCGCATCAATGCCGGCATCGACGCCTATCGCGCGGCGCTGGAAGCGGGTGGCAAGACCTTCGAGATCCACATGTATAATGGCGTCAACCACGCCTTCAACAACGACACCTCCGCTGCCCGCTACGACAAGGCGGCGGCCGACCTCGCATGGCAGCGCACCGTGGACTTCCTGAAGAAGAATCTCGCCTGACGGTTGCTCGCCTCGAATAAAGCAAATAACTGATCCGTTTGAGAAAACGGGGCCAGGCTCTAGCGAGCCAGGCCCCGTTTCGTTAGGGGCAACAGAACCATCGCGCGCATGCGGCCAGCAAAAGATTGCGGCATCAGGTCAGCGATTTCATCATCACTCGAACAGGATCATTCCCGTGAAGTTTATCGCTACCAAATCGATCGCCGCGCTTGCAGCGGCGGCGCTGTTCATCTCTGCGCCGGTCGCCTTCGCCGCCGGCATGAAATTCGATATCAAGAACGACTCCGGCTACATCATCGACGGTTTCTACACCGGCGAGGGCGGCGAATGGAGCGCCAACTGGATGAACTTCAAGCTCAGCGCCAACGAGACGGCGAACATGGAGTTCAACTACGACGGCCCCTGCGACATCGAATTCTACGTGACCTGGGAAGCCGAGGACGGCTCCAGCATCAAGGGTGACGAGACGACGATCAACATCTGCGAGGCCAGCACCATCTATTTCGATGGCAAGGAAGCCACCTACGACTGATCGCTCGCGCATCGTGAGGAACGGCAGCCCCGGTGAGGCAACGCACCGGGGCTTTTTCTTGGGGTTTATTCGTTGATGGTGAGCCGCATGGCGCAGCGCGTGTCGCGCGCCAGCCCGTGTTCGGCCTCCAGGGCGAGCAAGTTGTCGAGGCGCGGCGAAAGATCGGCCTCGTCCAGCGTGCGGAAACCGAGCCGCTCGTAATAGGGGCAGTTCCAGGGGATGGTGCGGAAGGTGGTGAGCGTTACGGCGGCCAGCCCGCGCGCGGCGGCCTCGTCGATGGCGCGCCGGATCAGCTTGCGGCCGATGCCGAAACCTTGGTGCAGGTGGTCGACGGAAATCTCTTCGATATGCAGCTCGCCATCGGCTACCTCCGCGCTGAGGAAGCCGACGGGATAGTCGCCGTCGGCCGCGGCCACGAAGTTCGTTCCCTGCGCGATCATCTCTTGGTGCCGTTCGGCGCTCTGCACCTCGCCAACGGCAAGCCAGGAGAAGGCTTCGATCAGCTTGAAAGCCTGCGCGGCGGAGCGTTCGATCTGCCGGAGCGTCTCGACTTCATCTTCGCGGGCAAGCCGGATCGTCACCTTCGACGGCCCGGCCTTGCCAGCGGGAATGCCGTCGAGCGGGAGCTGCGTCACCATCCGGGCAGGATATTGCCCTGCCGCGCCCGCGGCATCCGCGGAAACACCTTCACTTCGGCTTCCGGCAGGTCGTCTGCGGCCGAAAGCGGGGTGATGTTGTCGAGACAGGCGGTGATATGGCTGGTGATGGCATTGGAGAGCGAGGGCGAGAGGCCCGGCCGCCGCATGATGCCGATCTGCACGGGCGCGAGCGGCGGGAAGCCGTCCGCCTGCGTCAGCACCTTCATGCCGGGGCGCAGCGCCGATTCCGGCAGCACCGAGACGGCCATGCCCGCCATGACGGCGGCGGCGACGACGGTCGACGACCAGCTTGTGAACAGGACCTGGTAATCGCGCCCGACGGAATCGAGCGCCGCACAGGCGATCTGCCGCCACTGGCAGTCCCGCCGGCCGACAGCGAGCGGCACCGGCGCGTTTTCCGGCAGCGGATGGTTGGCCGACATCACCCAGCAGAGCGGCTCGGTGCGCACCACGTCCGACTGGCGCTGGCGCGGATTGTGGGTGACGAGCGCGATGTCGAGCTCGCCCTTGGCCATTTTCTCCGCAAGGTCCACCGAGGGTTCGCAGACGATGTAGAGCTCGACATTCGGATGCGTCTTGGCGAACCGCATGATGATCTCGGGCATGTAGCGGTCGGCATAGTCGTCCGGCGTGCCGATGCGCAGCATGCCTTCCAGGCGGTTGTCATCGAAGGCGGCGATGGCCTCGTTGTTGAGGCGCAGCATGCGGCGCGCGAAATTGAGCAGCCGGTCGCCTTCCGCGGTCAGCCGGTTGCCGCGGCCGTCCTTCATGAAGAGCTGCTTGCCGATGCGCTCTTCGAGACGCCGCATCTGCATGGACACGGCCGACTGCGTCTTGAAGACCCGCTCGGCAGCGCGGGTGAAGCTTCCGGTATCGGCAATCGCAACGAAGGTCTGGAGCTGGTCGATGTCTAAGGGAGCGGACATGGATACACCCATAAGATTGTTTGATTGATACTATTAGAAACATTCGTTGGACTGATCAATGGCTTTCTGCGAAAAAGCAATTGTTGAACGATTGACGCCGTAGCCGATCAGTCGCTTGGCAGGATCTGCCGCTTTCGCCACGACCTCCCGGCAAAGGGCTCTTCTTGAAACCGGATATTTGAACCGCCGCCCGGCCCCTGCTGGCGGTGAATGATCACAGGCGCCGCGCGAAACCCCATTGAAGGACGATGGATCGCCGAGCCGGAAAGGAGAAATGCCATGCGCATGATCGACCGCAGACTGGAAATCGATATTCTCGCAACGCGCCGTCAGGCCCCGAGCGTCCTCGTCCGTGTCCGCAATGCCGCCTACAGCTTTGCTCGCGCCTGGCAGAATCGCCGCGTGATCAACCGGTTGAGCGAACTCGACGACCACCAGCTCCTCGATATGGGGCTGCGCCGCAGCGACGTCCGGGAGGTCATGACCTCCTCGTTCTTCTCCGATGCCGGCCTCTACCTGACGATCGCGGCGCGCGAGCGCGCCCGCCGTCACCTGCGCAATGGCCGCATGGATTGATTTCCGTTGGCGCCGTCCTACCTCCCGGGGCGACGCTGCACTTCCCCGCAGGGTGAGAGCCAATAACCCTGCCGCTTGCCCGGCGTGCGACTCCCAAGGTCCGCGTCGGGCTTTTTCAATTTTCCCGCCGAAATGTCAGGGCTTCTTGCCGCCGTCCGTGTCCATGCCGTTGCGCATGGTCTCGAAGATGGACTCGATGTTGCGCTGGTAATCCTTCTGCATGTCGAGGCCGGCGTCGAACATCGTGTTGACGAAGCTCGTCAGCGAATCCGCCGGCGAGGCGGCCGGTTCGCTCGGCTTGGCGGTCGCCGCCGGCTGGCCGCCCATGCTCGCCATCATGTCCTGAAAGGCCTTGGCGAAGGGATTGTCGGTGAAGGGGTTGGCGGCCGGCGCATCCTTCTTCTGGCCGCCGCCGAAGAATTCCTGCGCGGCCTGGGTGAAGGGATTGTCGAAGGGGTTGGCCGGCGTCGGCTTCTTGGCGAAGCCCGTCGCCTCCGCCCATTGCTGCATCATGTCGGCAAAGGGATTGGCCTGCGTCGTGCCGCCGGGCATGAAGGGCGCGAAGGACTGCTTGAAAATGCCGCCCATCAGCGTGCTTGCCATCACAGGCAGCATCTGCTTGTAGATTTCCTGGCCGATTCCGGTCATCTGCGCGGCCTGCGCGGCGATCGCGCGCGACACGTCCTTGTTGCCGAAGAGGTGGCCGAGAATGCCGTTGCCCTCGGCCATGCCCTGCGGCGTGAAGGCCTTGCTGACATCCTCGAAATATTTGGCGTGCTCGCCGGAGGTCACCGCCTGCATGAAGGCGGCGAGATCGTAGGGATTGGCGGCGTTGCGCTTGAACCCTTCGGAAAAGGCCGGCATCAGCGCGGCGACGGCTTTCGCCGCCTGTTCCTGAGCCAGCCCGAACTGCCGCGCCATGATCTCCACGGCATTGCCGTTCTGCGCCTGCATCATCATGTCGTAGAGCGAAAGCATGGGCGGACCCCTTCCCGTTAGCAGGCATGTCCCTGCACTATAACGGGAATTTCGGCCGCGCAAACCGCTTTTTCAGGGCGCAGGGCTCAGTACTGGTAGTCGGTGAAGACCGGCTCGACCGAGCCGTTCCAGCGGCCGTTGTAGAGCGCCAGCATATCTTCCGCGAGCGTCGCCTTCTTCGCCAGCACCTCGTCGAGCGGCGCGAGGAAGATCGTCTCGTCGACGCCGTCGCCATTGAGGCGGGCGCGGGCCTTCAGGCCCTCTCGGGAGATCGACACGACTTCGCGCGCGACGTCGAGCAGCGGCTTGCCGCGGAAATCGGCCCGGAGGCCCTGTGCCGGCACCGCATCGCGCAGCGCCTGGACTTCCTCGACTGCCCAGTCGCGGGTGAGCGCCTCGGCGGCATCGAGCGCGCCGTCGTCATAGAGCAGGCCGACCCAGAAGGCGGGCAGCGCACAGATGCGCCGCCACGGGCCGCCGTCGGCGCCGCGCATTTCGAGGAAGCGCTTCAGGCGTACGTCGGGGAAAAGCGTGGAGAGATGGTTCGTCCAGTCGCCAAGGTTCGGCTCCCAGTCGGCAAGCTCGCCCTTCAGCGCGCCGGCCATGAACTGGCGGAAGGTGATATGCGTGCAGTCGTGGTATTTGCCGTCGCGCACGACGAAATACATCGGCACGTCAAGCGCCCACTCCACATAATCGATAAAGCCGAAGTCTGGCTTGAAGGCGAAGGGGATGAGGCCGGCGCGGTTGTTGTCCGTGTCGCGCCAGATATCGCCGCGCCAGGAGAGCAGGCCGTTCGGCTTGCCCTCGGTGAAGGGCGAGGAGGCGAAGAGGGCGGTCGCCATCGATTGCAGCTTCAGCGACACCTGCATCTTGCGGCGCATGTCGACCTCGGAGGAGAAGTCGAGATTCACCTGGATCGTGCAGGTGCGGTACATCATATCGAGACCCTGGCTGCCGACCTTCGGCATGTAGCGGGTCATGATGTCGTAGCGGCTTTTGGGCATGCGCGGCGTCTCGGCCGCCGTCCATTTCGGGCTGCCGCCCATGCCGAGGAAGCGGATGCCGAGCGGCTCGGCGATTTCGCGGAGCGTCGCCAGATGCTGGTTCGATTCCTTGCAGGTCTGGTGCAGGTTTTCCAGCGGCGCGCCGGACAGCTCGAACTGGCCGCCGGGCTCCAGCGAGATCGCGCCCATGCCGGTGGGTTCGGCAAGGCCGATGATGTTGCCGGCATCCACGATCGGCTCCCAGCCGGTCTTGGCCTGCATGCCGTTCAGAAGCGCCGAAATGCTGGCTTCGCCGAAATAGGGCACGGGACTGTTATTGGCCGTAAAGAAGACGAATTTCTCATGCTCGGTGCCGATACGGAACTTCTCCTTCGGCTTGTTGCCGTCGGCGAGGTATTCCGCCAGGTCTTGAACGGTGCGGACCGGCGTCTGGTCGGTGGTATCACGGGCCATGGGCGTCTTCTTCTGAATGGATGCGCCCGGCGGAGCCGCTGGGCGTAGGAGGGTGCTTGGACCGGAATTAGATGCGGTGCAAGCGAATTCCTTTCAAGGCAGATTCAAAAAAACCCATTCGACTTTTTGGCCGAATTTAGCTCCAGTCGCCGATCGCGGCCTGGATGACGGCCATCGCCGCGACGGCCGCAGTGTCGGCGCGCAGGATGCGGGGGCCGAGCGGAATGGCCGTCACGAAATCGAGGCTGCGCAGGAGCGCGCGCTCCTCATCGGAAAATCCGCCCTCCGGGCCGACCAGCAAGGCGAGCTTGCGTTCCTCGATCGCCTGCAGCGCGGGCAGCGGGTTCTGGCTGCCATGGCCCTCGTCGCAGAAGATGATGCGGCGCTCGCGCGGCCAGTTGGCGAGAAGGTCGTCGAGCTTGCGCGGCGCGGCGACAGTGGGGATCGCGAGGATACCGCATTGTTCCGCCGCCTCGACCGCATTGGCCTCCAGCCGCTCGATGCTGGTGATCTTGCCCTGCACATGTTGGGTCATGACGGGCTGAAGCACGCCTGCGCCCATTTCGACGGCTTTCTGCACGAGATAATCCAGCCGGCCGACCTTCAACGGCGCGAAGAGATAGTGCAGGTCGGAGGGGGCCGGCTGCGGGCGGGTCTGCTCGACCGGGGTCAGCAGCAGGCGCTTGCGCGTCGGCAGCGAAAGCGTCGCCTGCCATTCGCCGTCACGCCCGTTGAACAGCAGCACGGCATCGCCATCCGCCATGCGCAGCACGTTGCTCAGATAGTGAAAATGCTCCTTCGACGCCTCGATGGCATGGCCTGAAACGAGGGCGTCGCCGACGAAAAGGCGCTGCATCCGGTAATTGGCACGCATGACTGGTCTCTCAAGTAAAGAGCGCGTTGAGCACGAGGAAGACGATGGCCGACAGGATGGCCGAGACGGGCAGCGTCACGATCCAGGCCGAAACGATCGTCATGAAATGCGAGCGGCGCACGAGATAGCGCCGGCGCGTCTCGTCGGGATTGGCCGTCGGTTCTTCCGGCGCGATGCCGTTGCCGCGGCTGCGGATATAGTCGATGCGGCGCTGTGAATTGCGCGTGTACCATTCGCGAAACAGCCCGACCCCGAAGACCGCGCCGACGGCGATATGGGTCGAGGAGACCGGAATGGCGAAGGCCGAGGCGGTGAGCACGGCCACGGCGGACGAGAGGGCCACGCAGAAGGCGCGCATCGGGTTGAGCTTGGTGATCTCGCTGCCGACGATGCGGATGAGGCGCGGGCCGAAAAGCAGCAGGCCGAGCGAAATGCCGAAGGCGCCGATCACCATCACCCAGAGCGGGATCACGTTCTGGCCGTCGGCGGTACTCGCGTGCAAAGCCGAAACAACGCCATAGAGCGGCCCGACGGCGTTCGACACGTCGTTGGCGCCATGGGCGAAGGAGAGAAGTGCTGCCGAACAGATCAGCGGAATGCGAAAGAGCGTGCGCAGCGACTGGTTGCGGTTGTCGAGGCCTTCCGCATGGCGGCGGATGATCGGCCGTGTGACGACATAGGTGACGATGCCGAAGACGAGGCCGACGACGAGCGCCCGGCCGATCGGCACATAATAGAAGCCGTTGGTGCCGCCATTGGCGATGAAGGCGGCGAAGGCGCCGGCCATCACGCCGACGAGCACGGGAACCCAGGTCTTGGCCGCGGCGATCTTGTCCTCGCGGTAGATGATGAATTCCTTGATGAAATAGAGAAACATCGCCGCGATGACGCCGCCGAGGATCGGCGAGACGGTCCAGCTCACCACGATGACGGCGATCGCGTCCCATTGCACGCTGTGGAAGCCACTGGCCGCCGCACCCGCGCCAATCACGCCGCCGATGATGGAGTGGGTGGTGGAGATCGGCGCATTGGCGAGCGTCGCGATGTTGATCCAGAGTGCAGCGGAGACCAGCGCCGCCATCATCGCCCAGGCGAAAACCTCTGGACTCGGGAAGATGGCGGGATCGACGATGCCGGAAGCGACTGTCGCGGCCACGCCCTGGCCGGCCAGAAGCGCGCCCGCAATCTCGAAGATGGCGGCGATGACGAGTGCCATGCCCATGGTCATGGCGCGCGCGCCGACGGCGGCGCCCACATTGTTCGTCACGTCGTTCGCGCCGATGTTCATGGCCATGTAGGCGGCAAGGGCGGCGGTGACCGCAATCACCAGCACGCCCGGCGTGCCGGTGGCGAAACTGTCGGCGACGGCCATGGTGATCAGCAGGAAGACCAGCGAAATGCCCACACCCGTCCAGGACTTCAGCACGAAGTGCGTCGCCTGTTCCGTGAAGGTGAATTTTTCGAGATCCTTGTCCAGCGTGGGCTTGCCGCGCTGGACCTGTGAATTGGCCATTCAAGCTGCTCCGTTTTGCCCAGACGCACTATCGCTTCAAGGCATCGGCGGCAATATGGCAATGATGGATCAGGCGCCCGTCGTGCCGTTTTTCGGCTTGGGCGCGAGCTCGGCGAGCATCTTTTCCTCGAAGGCGAGGAGGAGGCTCTTCAGGCCCGGTTCCTGCACGCGGTTTGCCGCTTCCGTGCAATCGACCCATTCGGCGCGCCGCTCGCCCTTTTCCGGAAAGTTCTTGCAGATGTCATCGACGGCGAGCGCGAAGACGCGCACCCGGCAATCGACCTTCAGGCCTTCGGGAAGGCCTTTCATGTAGTGGTAGCTGCCGATCGGCTCCTCGGCGATCTTGCCCTTCACGCCGGCTTCTTCCCAGGCCTCGCGTGCGGCTGCCCCGGCGGCGCTCTTGCCGTCCATCGGCCACCCCTTCGGGATGACCCACCGGCCGGTGTCGCGGCTGGTGATGAGAAGAACCTCGACGCCCGAACGCTTCTTCTTCACGCGGTAGCACAGCGCACCATATTGCTCCCGGACGGGCCGACGGAACATGAGATGGACGTCGCTGACGATGCGGTCGAGAATGTTCAAGGTCTTCCTGATTCCTTTCATGGGGAACGGCTCATTGAGTCGTTATATTCTATCATGCTTGCGCGAGATTTACGGCGCAAGTCAGGCCTGTGGAGAATGGCCTCGCTTTTGCATGCGCAGTTGTGAAATCCTTTGCCATTCGCCGCTGCGTTCGGCATCGCGGATTGCGACAGCAATATAGTCCATATGCGCCTGTGCGGCATTTCTTGCTGCATTTCCGTCACCCGCCATGATGGCCGCGTAGATCGCCTCGTGCTGGGCGAGCAGCTGCCCGCGCGCCTCTTCGGACGAGAAAACGAGGTGACGGTGGAAAAAGATCCCTTGCGCCAGCAGCCGGTAGCAGGCGCGCAGCGTGTGCAGCAGAACGATGTTATGCGCGGCCTCGCCGATGGCGTTGTGCAGCTCGACATCGGTTTCGAGTTCCGCATCGAAGGAGCCGGTCGCATGCGCCGCGCGCATCGCATCCATGATGCGCGTCAGCATCTGCCGGTCGTAGGCGGTGGCGCGGCGCGCCGCGAGTTCGGCGGTGATGCCTTCGAGCTCGCGACGGTACTCAATATAGTCCTCCGTCGCCCGCTGGTGGCGGGCGATGAGGTCGACGACGGGACGCGAAAAAACCTGGCCGATAATATCGGCCACATAGGTGCCGCCGCCGTGCTGGCTGACGAGCAGCCCACGGTTTTCCAGCTCCTTCAAGGCCTCGCGCAGGATAGGCCGCGACACGTCGAGGCGCTTGGAAAGCTCGCGCTCGCCCGGCAGCCGGTCGCCGTCGCGCAGGATGCCTTCAAGCAGCAACAACTCGATCTGCCGCACGACCTCGTCGGCGGTGCGGCTGTGGCTGATGCGGGCGAAAAGGTCGAAGGCGGTGTCGGTCACGGCCGCGATAGTATCAACGCGGCCGGAAACTGGTCAACAATCTTGTCCAGTCCAAAGCAATTCCAGGAAAGTGGGAACCGGTTTTCCGTCCGGAATTGCGCAACGCTTGAGTCTTCAGCCTGCGTCAATGCGTCCTATCTTCCGGCCCCTGACATTTGTTAAGAAAGAACTGTTGCACATGAGGGGACGGTGCAGACATGGCAAATGGCAGCTTCGCCTTTCCGCAGGCGACCGCGCGTGCGCAGGCGCTCGGGGAAATTCACGCAAGACCATACGCGCTGGTGCCGGTGCCGCGCGTCATCTTCCAGCTCGCCTTCCTGACGGAGGGCGGCTCGGCGGTCGATCATGCCGTGATGGCGGAACTGTCACGCTCACGCGGCATCTCGCCGCCGGGCCGCGATTCCAGCCACCACGCGCTGAGCTGGGGGCAGGGCACGCTGCGCTGGGAGCGGCACACGGAATTCTCGACCTATTTCTGGGATGGTCCGGTGCCGGACAAGTTCGGCGCCGAGGTGGCGGTGCATCCGTTCGGCGATAGCTTTTCGCCGCCCGGCACGCTGATCTCCGGTATCCGGCTGGAAATCCGGCCCGATTCGCCGGAAACGAGAGAGGCTATTGCCAGCTTCGACCCGACGAGCCTCTGTTATAGCGAGATCAAGAACGGCCAGGCGGTGATCCTGACCGACTTCCGCCAGAACGGCGACGGGCTGACGCAGATCCTCGTCATCGACCGCGGCATGAACGAGGCCGGGCGCGGCGCGGTCGTGCAGCGCCTGCTCGATATCGAGACCTATCGCACGCTCGCCATGATGGGCCTGCCGCTCGCCCAGTCGCTCTCGCCGGACATCCGCCGCATCGAGGACGGGCTGACCGGCATCACCAATGCCATGAAGCAGCACGCCCGTGACAAGGCGGACGAACTGCTCACCGAAATCACCCGCCTTGCCGCCGAACTGGAGGCCAACGCCGCCCTCAGCCTCTACCGTTTCGGCGCGAGCCGCGCCTATTACGGCATCGTGCAGGAGCGTATCCGCACGCTCGCGGAAACCGCAGTGCCCGGCTACGAAACGCTCGGCTTCTTCCTGGAACGCCGGCTCGCGCCCGCCATGCGCACCTGCCAGTCCGTCGAGGAGCGGCAGGCGAACCTGTCGCGCAAACTCGCCCGCGCCACAGCGCTGCTGCGCAGTTGGATCGACGTGGAGCTCGAACAGCTCAACACGACGCTGCTCAACTCCATGGACCGCCGCGCGAAACTGCAGCTCCGCCTGCAGCAGACCGTCGAAGGCCTCTCGGTCGCGGCGATCTCCTACTATGTCGTGGGGCTGTTCGGCTACGTGGCGAAGGCGGCGCACGGGCTCGGCGTGCCGGTAAAGCCGGAAACGCTGACCGGCATCGCCGTGCCCTTCGTCATTGTCGGCATGTGGCTGCTCGTGCGCGCCATCCGGCATAAACATGCCGAAGAGGATAAACACTAGCTTAGGTGGAGAGGTCGCACTGGTAGCGCGGTGCGCCCTCGATGACGGCGAAGCCGGTGTCCCAGCCGAAACCGGAATCATCCTGTGCTGCGAGTTTCTTCTGTGCGGCATCGCCGCGCTCCTTGAAGGTGGCTTCCGCTTCCTTCAGCGCCTCCGTCGGGAAGATCACGGCCTGGTAGCTGAAGCCGCTCGCGAGTTCGGTGATATAGATCTCGATCTCCTTGACCGGCACGCCGCGCCAGGTGCCATCCACCACGGGCAGCGTCACCTGGAGATATTCGTTGTCGGGCTTGACGGTCGGGGCGCCGAAGACCGCCTCGTAACCGGCCGGAAGCGCGATCTCACCCTCCTTGCGGGCGAAGGCGTAGCTCGACTGGAGCAGGGCGCCGAGCGCATCGCTATAGTCGCAGGCATCGTCGAAACCATCGAGCAACGGATCGAGCGGCTTGGCGAATGCCGCCGTCGGAAGCATCAATCCCAATAGGATCACCGTCACCCTGCCGATCATCGCGCGCCCTCCGCTTGAGACCCGCAGCCTAGCGCAAGGTCTTCGCCGCGCCAATTGCGCTTAGCGTTCCCAATAGGGCAGGGGGCCGTAGAGATCGGCGAGATAATCGATGAACAGCCGCACCTTGACCGGCAGGAACTGCCGGCTCGGATAGACCGCCGAGAGCACGACATTGCGCGAGCCCTCATAGTCCGGCAGCACCTGCTTCAGCTCGCCGCTCTTCAGCGCCAGCCCGACATCCCAGGTGGAGCGCAGCGCGACGCCGAGGCCCGAAAACACCGCCTCGCGCACCACCTCGCTGGAATTGGTGTAGAGCGGCCCCTGCGGGCGATAGTTGACGCTGCCCTCCGGCCCCTCCAGCCGCCAGACATCCTGCGTATGCGGCGGCAGGCAGATATGGTTGTTCAGGTCCTCCAGCGAGGTCGGCATGCCGTGGCGTGCGATGTAATCCGGCGAGGCGCAGAGCACGCGCCGGACCGAGGCCAGCCTGCGGGCGACCAGCGAGGAATCGGACAGTTCGCCGATGCGGATCGCCAGATCGAACCCGCCGCCGACGATGTCGGAAAAATCGTCGGTCAGCATCAGGTTGACGATGAGCTCCGGATAGGTGTCCATGAAGCCCTTGAGATTGGGCGCGATATGCATGCGGCCGAAGGAGGTGGGCGCGGAAATGCGGAGCGTGCCGCGCACGGCGCCGGAGCGGCCGGAGACGAAGGCCTCCGCCTCCTCGATGCCGGCAAGGATGCCGACGATGCGGTCATAAAAACCCTGGCCGGCCTCGGTGAGCGAAATCTGCCGCGTGGTGCGCTGGAAGAGCCTTGTGCCGAGGCGTTCTTCCAGTCTTTTCACACGCTTGGAGACCACGGCCGGCGACAGTCCCAAGGCCCGCCCCGCGGCCGACATGCTGCCCATTGCAATGACGCGGGAGAAGATTTCGAGGTCGCCGAGATTGGTCATTCCATCGCATTCCATTGTTGCCGAAGCGGAGAAAATGCTTAGCATTTGCGCCTTGCAATAGGAAGTGGTAAAGAAAACAGACCACTTGACGCGAAGGGGGTGACGCATGGATCAGATCGGGTTTCTGGAGCCGCGGCCGGCGGTGATTGCCCGCCGCCGGGAGATCGTCGCCGATCTGCTCGATCTGCTGCCGCCGGGCTGCCTGGTGCACGAGCCGCGCGAGCTCGTGCCTTTCGAGACGGACGCCTTCGTTTCCTATCGCCGCCTGCCGCTCGCCGTTGCGCTGCCGGAAACGACGGCGCAGGTCGCCGCCGTGCTGAAATACTGCAACCGCTACGGCGTGCCCGTCGTGCCGCGCGGTGCGGGCACCTCGCTTTCCGGCGGCGCGATCCCGCAGGAGGACGCGGTCGTCATCGGCCTTTCCAAGATGTCGCGTATTCTGGAGGTGGATTACGCCAACCGCACGGCGACCGTGCAGGCCGGCGTCACCAATCTCAACATTTCCGACGCCGTCTCCGCCGATGGCTATTTCTACGCGCCCGATCCGAGCTCCCAGCTCGCCTGCACGATCGGCGGCAATATCGGCATGAATTCCGGCGGCGCGCACTGTCTGAAATACGGCGTCACCACCAACAACCTGCTCGGCGTCAAGCTCGTGCTGATCGACGGCACGATCGTCGATCTCGGCGGCAAGGGGCTCGATGCCGGCGGGCTCGATCTGCTCGGTCTCGTCTGCGGCGGCGAGGGCCAGCTCGGCATCGTCACCGAGGCGACGGTGCGGCTGATCGCCAAGCCCGAGGGCGCGCGCCCCGTGCTCTTCGGCTTCGACACGTCGGAGGAGGCGGGCGCCTGCGTGGCCGACGTCATCGGCGCCGGCATCATCCCCGTCGCCATCGAGTTCATGGACAAGCCGGCGATCGAGATCTGCGAGGCTTTCGCGCATGCCGGTTACCCGATGGATGTCGAGGCGCTGCTGATCGTCGAGGTCGAGGGCTCCGAGGCGGAAATGGACGCGATGCTCGCCAGCATCATCGAAATCGCCGGCCGCCACGGCGTGAAGGTCGTCAAGGAAAGCCAGTCGCCGACGGAGGCGGCCCTCATCTGGAAGGGCCGCAAATCCGCCTTCGGCGCCACCGGCCGCATCGCCGACTATATCTGCATGGATGGCACCGTGCCGCTCGGCCAGCTGCCGCATGTGCTGCGCGGCACGGCCGAGATCGTCGCGAAATACGGGTTGCGCGTCGCCAATGTCTTCCACGCCGGCGACGGCAACATGCATCCGCTGATCCTCTTCAACGCCAACGACCCGGAAGATGCCGCGCGCGCGGAGGCCGCCGGCAACGATATCCTGCGGCTCTGCGTCGATGCCGGCGGGTGCCTGACCGGCGAACATGGTGTGGGCATCGAGAAGCGCGACCTGATGCGCCATCAATATGCCGAAGTCGACCTTGACCAGCAGATGGCCGTGCGCGCCGCCTTCGATGCGCAATGGCTGCTCAACCCGTCAAAAGTCTTCCCGCTCGAAGGGCGCCCCGCCGCATGACGCCGATCCACGAACCGCTCTCCGAAGAGGCCGCCGCGCGCCTCGTCCAGGTCGCCGCCCTGTCGCGGTCGTCGCTTGCCATCCGCGGCGGCGGCACGCGGGGCCTCAACGCTGCACCCGATGGTGCCGACATCCTCTCCACCCGCGGCCTCACCGGCATCGTCGCCTATAACCCCGCCGAGATGACCATGACCGCCCGCGCCGGTACGCCGCTGGAAGTGGTGGAGGCGGCGCTGGCGGAAAACCGTCAGATGCTCGCCTTCGAGCCCTGCGACCTGCGCGGGGCGCTCGGCTCCTCCGGCATCCCCACCATCGGCGGCGTCTTCGCCACCAATGCCTCCGGCCCGCGTCGTTTCGTGGCGGGTGCCGCGCGCGACAGCCTGCTCGGCGTGCGTTTCGTCAATGGCAAGGGCGAGGTGGTGAAGGCCGGCGGCCGGGTGATGAAGAACGTCACCGGCCTCGATCTCGCAAAGGTGCTCGCCGGCTCGCACGGTTCGCTGGCGCTGATGACGGAAGTCACCTTCCGCGTCCTGCCGGTGCCGGAAACCGCCGTCACCATCGTTGTCTCGAACCTCAACGACGCCGAAGCCGTCGCGGCCATGGCGACCGCCATGTCGATGTCGGTGGAAGTCTCGGGTGCTGCCCACCTGCCGGAAAGCGTGCGTGGCCGTTTCGCCGGCGGCGTCCTGCCGGATGGCGCCGCCACGGTTCTACGCCTCGAAGGCCTCGCCGCCTCCGTCGCCGTGCGTGCGGAAAAGCTTGCCGCTGCCATGGCCAGTTTCGGTCCCGTCGCACACCTCGATGCCGACCTCACCGCCCGCCTCTGGCGCGAAATCCGCGATGCCGCGCCCTATGCCGACGGCACGCCGCGTCCGCTCTGGCGCGTCTCCGTCGCCCCCACCGCCGGCCACCAGCTGGTCGCCGCACTTCGCCTCGAAACCGGCGTTGACGCCTATTACGACTGGCAGGGCGGCCTCGTCTGGCTGCGCATGGAAGCCGACCCGGAGGCCGCGCTGCTGCGCCGCTACATCAAGGCCATTGGCGGCGGGCATGCGACGCTGCTGCGCGCCCGGCCGGAGGTCATGGCCGCGACGGAAACGTTCGAGCCGCAGGCCGATGCGGTCGCGGCACTCTCGGCGCGCGTCAAGGCGAGCTTCGATCCGGCCGGCCTCTACGTCTCTCCCCTGATCGACCGCAAACAGGGAGCATGATGATGGGACGGCTGGCAGGCGATTCGATTGCGCGGCAGCAGAGGCGGACATGGAAGGAGCGCGTCAGGCAGGCGCGCGAGGACAAGGCCGCTTGGGGAAGCCTGCCGGCTGCGCCGCTCGCCGTGCTCGGCGCGGCGCGGCGCCAGATGGCGCTGCTCTGGTGGCTGTGCGGCGACACCGGCCCGTCCGCGACCGTCGGCGCGCGAGGGATGCCGCCTTTGACGCCGGATATGCGCGTCCTGATCAGGAAGGGCTACCTCAAGCTGGCGCGCCACGGCAGCTACATGCCCGCCAACCCCCTGCGGCGCGACAACGTGCTGACGATCACGCCGGCCGGGCAACAGGCGCTGGCGGCGGCGCACGTCACCGAAGCCGAGAAGAACTACATCATCGCAGCCCGCAAGAACGGCATGCTGCGCTAGGGAGTATTGCCGTGCAGACCAATTTCACCGCCGAGCAGCTGGCCGATCCGCATGTCGCGACGTCTGAAAAGATCCTGCGCAAATGCGTGCATTGCGGCTTCTGCACCGCCACCTGTCCCACCTATGTGACGCTCGGCAACGAACTCGACAGCCCGCGCGGCCGCATCTACCTGATCAAGGACATGCTGGAGAACGGCCGGCCGGCGGATGCTGAGGTGGTGACCCATATCGACCGCTGCCTCTCCTGCCTCGCCTGCACCACCACCTGTCCCTCGGGCGTCGACTACATGCATCTCGTCGATCACGCGCGCGTGCATATCGAGGAGACCTACAAGCGCCCGTTCTGGAACCGCCTGACGCGCAACGTCCTCGCCGCCGTGCTGCCCTATCCGGGCCGTTTCCGCCTGGCGTTGAAGGCCGCTGCGCTCGGCCGGCCTTTCGCGGGCCTCCTCAAGCGCGTCAAGGTGCTGGAACCCTTCGGCGCCATGCTGGAACTGGCACCGCGCACCCTGCCGAAGGCTTCCGACAGCGCCAAGCCCGGCACACATCCTGCGGCAGGCCCGCGCCGTGGCCGGGTGGCGATCCTGTCGGGCTGCGCCCAGCCGGTGCTGAAGCCCGAGATCAACGAGGCGACGATCCGCCTGCTGACCCGCCTCGGCGTCGAGGTCGTGGCGCCGGCGGGCGAGGTCTGCTGCGGCTCGCTTGTCCACCATATGGGCCGCGAGGCGCAGGCGCTGGAGGCGGCACGGCGCAATGTCGACGTGTGGCTCGGCGAGGTCGAGAAGGGCGGGCTCGATGCCATCATCATCACCGCGTCCGGCTGCGGCACGACGATCAAGGACTACGGTTTCATGTTGCGCCTCGACCCCGCTTACGCGGACAAGGCGGCGCGCGTCTCCGCACTTGCCAAGGACATCACGGAATATCTGTCGACCCTCGACCTGCCGCAACAGGAGGCGCGGGGGCTGACGGTCGCCTATCATTCCGCCTGCTCCATGCAGCACGGCCAGAAGATCACCATGGCGCCGAAGACGCTGCTGAAGAAGGCGGGCTTCGTGGTGCGCGATCCGGCGGAGGGCCACCTCTGCTGCGGTTCGGCCGGCACCTACAACATCCTCCAGTCGGAAATCTCTGCCAAGCTGAAGGCGCGCAAGGTGAAGAACATCGAGGCGATAAAGCCCGACCTGATCGCCACCGGCAATATCGGCTGTATCACGCAGATCGCGACGGGCACGGCAATCCCCATCCTGCATACGGTGGAATTGCTCGACTGGGCCTATGGCGGTAAAAAGCCGGCCGTGCTTTCCTGACCCTGTCACGCGCGAAACAGCCAATTTTTCGGTAAACGGCTAGAGCAGCGGCGTGCAAACCCGTCCGGAGATCGCCATGCGCCGCTTCCTGCTTTCGCTCGCCGCCCTTGCGGCCCTGTCCTCGCCCGCCTTCGCCACCGGCGGTTTCAGTTGTGCGGTGAAGGACAAGAACCTGACGCTCGATGCGGAAGCCGGTTTCAGCTACAGCATCGGCGGCGGCCTTCTGAATTTCCGCGGGGCTTTCGAACTGCCGAAGAAAGTTGCGCCGAAGGGGCTGGAGCGCGTGACGCTCACGCCGTCGCATCTCGCCCACGACTGGCTCTACGATGGCGAGCTCCGCCTTCTCCTCCACGCGGAAACCCAAGGTGACCTGCCGTTCGGCTCGGTCGATATCATCGTCAGGACGAAGATGACGGACGACGAGACCACCTATGACGGCGATTACAAGCTGATCCTCAACCGGGCGGACGCCGACAGCGTCGAGCGCACCGGCAAGGTCTCCTGCTCGGTCGGCTGAAACGACGATGCCGGCGCGAGGCCGGCATCGGGGCGTTCAAATGGGGTGGCGAGATCAGCCGCCGAAGCCGAACAGGTTGCCGAAGAAATCGACGCCGCGGTCGTTGTAGCTGACGCTGCCCTGGCGGTTGCCGGGGCCGACGACGATGACCTTGGTGCCGATGTCGGCGCGGGCATAGAGATGCTCCACGTCCTTGTTCATCATGCGGATGCAGCCGGAAGACATGTTCTGGCCGATCGTCCAGGGCTGGTTCGTGCCGTGGATGCGGAAGATCGTGTCGCGGCCGCCCTTGAAGAGGTAGAGCGCGCGTGCGCCGAGCGGGTTGTCCTCGCCGCCGGCCTGGGTGACGGGCAGGATGCGGCCCTTCTTGGCCTCGCGGCGGCGCATTTCGGCCGGCGGGGTCCAGCTCGGCCATTCGGCCTTGCGGCCGACCTTCACCACGCCCGACCAGCCGAAGCCGTCGCGGCCGACGCCGATGCCGTAGCGCGTCGCCTTGTTGTTGCCCTCGACATAGTAGAGGAACTTGTTGTTGGTATCGACGATCACGGTGCCGCGCGCTTGGTCGGTGACGAAGCGCACCTTGGTGCGCTTGAATTTCGCCGCGACCTGCTTCTTGCTCTGGTACTGCTGTACGAGCGTGACGTCCGACGTGGTCTCGACCTGGCCGCCTTGACGGGCGGCAGGGAAGGCGCCCGCCGAGGTGGCCGGCATGATCGCCGTGGCCGCGACGGCGGCCGCCAGCAAGATCGATGCGTATTTCCGCATGGTGTATTCCCTCTCAATCCTCAATTCCGAGAGGCTAGCCGAGTCCTGACCGAATTCAAGCCAGCCCACGCGCAGTAAGACGATTGTGAAGGCGGATTTCTTCGGGTTGTTGCACGAAGTCTTGCCATAAAAGCAAAGATCTCCGGCCGCGGGGCGACCGGAGATGCTCGATCGGCGTCTGTCTTTACGGCGGCTCGCCTCAGATCACGATGACCTTGGTGCCGACATTCACGCGCTCGTAGAGGTCGACGACGTCCTCGTTGCGCATGCGGATGCAGCCGGAGGAAACCGCATAACCGATCGTCCAGGGCGCGTTGGTGCCGTGGATGCGGTAGAGTGTAGAGCCGAGATACATGGCACGCGAGCCGAGCGGGTTTTCCGGGCCGCCCTCCATGAAGGCCGGCAGGTAGTGGCCCTTTTCCGCCTCGCGGGCGACCATCTCCTTCGGCGGCGTCCAGCTCGGCCATTCGGCCTTTCGGGTGATCGTGTGGGCGCCCGCCCATTCGAAGCCAGGCTTGCCGACGCCGACGCCGTAACGCCGCGCCTTGCCGTCGCCCATCACGAGATAGAGGAAGCGGTTGTTGGTATCGATGACGATGGTGCCCGCCTTGTGCTCGCTCTCGTAGGAGACGACCTGCGGCAGGTACATTGGATCGAACTTCGACTTGATCGGGTTCTTCGCATGCGTCGTCACCGAAGCCTGCTCGACGCGGGCGGCGCCATCGCGGCGGATGACGCGGCGCTGCTGCACCTTCTGGCGCTGGAGGATGCGGCGCGTGTTGACGGCGGGCTGCACGCCTTCGCCGGTGAGCTGCATCACCCAGGGCGCGGTGAGATCGGGGCTGATGACGATCGGCGGGCGGCTCATGTACCGGTCGTTCGCCTGCGCCACCGTGGTGGTGCACAAAAGGGTCGCTGCAAGAAGGGTTCGTATCAACAACATCGGACGTACTCGCTACTGATCGTCGCCGGGATGCGCCGCCACGATTGAAGGATGCGGCGCCGGTTCGGAAAGAATGCTTGCACTGTCCGATGAAGCGAATGGTAAACGGCCGTTCATTCGATATGCACGATGCCGATAAAGCTTTGAGTAGGGTTATTGCCGGCTTTCCAAATGTGGTTGATGAGTGGTAAACCGGAACAAAAAGGCAACGGAGACGGCGATGACGGCACGGGGACTTGTGGAAGGCGACGACGGGCGCGTGCGCTGCGCATGGCATGGCAATCTGGAGGACTATCGCCGCTACCATGACGGCGAATGGGGCCACCCGGTCGTCAGCGACCTGCGCCTCTTCGAGAAAATCTGCCTCGAAGGGTTTCAGTCGGGCCTCTCCTGGCTCACCATCCTGCGCAAGCGCGAGGCCTTCCGCGCCGCCTTTGCCGGCTTCGATTTCGACAAGGTCGCGGCGTTCGGCGAGGACGATATCGCCCGCTGCCTTGCCGATCCCGGCATCGTGCGCCACCGCGGCAAGATCGTCTCGACGATCAACAATGCGCGGCGCGCGCAGGCGCTGCGCGACGAGTTCGGCACGCTCGCCCGCTATTTCTGGAGCTTCGAGCCGGGGCCGGAGGAGCGGCCGGCGCTGGTGGACTGGGAGACGATTGCCGCCAACCCGACGACGCCCACCTCCGTGCGCCTGTCAAACGACCTGAAGAAACGCGGCTGGACTTTCGTCGGCCCGACGACGGTCTATGCCTTCATGCAGGCGATGGGCCTCGTCAACGACCATATCGAGGGATGTTTCTGCCGCGCTGAAGTGGAAGCGGAGAGGAAAGACCTTGAAAGGCCATAATTCCGGTATTGCCGTCACAAATATATCTTTGATTCTACAACGAATCATGTAGCTTATTATAAAGCGGCAAAATCATACATCGGTAGTCTGGGGTCGACGTGCGCGGGGGTAGTCGCGGCGTGCCGCTTTGTGCTGAATGATTTGGCATGAGGGGAAACATGACGCCAAACGCACCTGCATTCGATGAATCTCCACTTGAGGTCTGGGCCTGCGACAAGGCCCAGGAGATCATGCTCCGGGAAGGTTTTCGCCTCATCCGGTCTGCCCGCAACGGCAGCAACACCGAAATTCGCGAAACGAGCCTCCTGATGGCCCGTGTCATCGCGGCCTCGCTGGTCGAGGCCTCGGCGGCCCACCGGGCACAGCCGGCCGGCGAATAGATATCCGGAAGGCCCGCCGGGCAGCCGGCGGGCCTCCTTGCTTTGCTTCTTTACTTGGCGTTCTGCGCCAGCCACTCCTGCATCATCTTGATCTCGCCTTCCTGGGCGGTGATGATGTCTTCCGCGACTTTGCGCATCCCTTCATCCTTGCCATATTCCAGCTCGATCTTCGCCATGTCGATGGCGCCCTGGTGATGGGCGATCATGCCGCGCACGAAGTCCACATCGGCATTTCCGGTGAACTCGATATCCATGCCCGCATGCATTTTCGCATTGGCCTCGACGAAGGCCTTGCTGGGCGCGCTCTGGTCGCCTTTGGGGCCGCTCATCGTCATGGCCTGATGGGCGGAATGGTCGGCCTCCTGGGCGAAAGCGGGCAGGGTGAAGGCGAGCGCCAGCGCTGCGCCGAAAAACAGGGTTTTTGCGTTCATTGTCTTTTCCAGTTCTGAAAACGGTTGATGGCCGGGTGCTAGGCACCCGGTTGTTCACTCAAGCGTCGTTCAGGCCCGGGGAGGCGGATCGAGCGGGGGAAGCGCCAGGCCGGCAAGCTGCGGCGTGGCGGCCGAGACGCGGCCCGAAATGTCGAGCGTGCGGTTCATCGGTTCCAGCCGCGCGGCCTCGATCGCAAAACAGGCGGAACAGGCAAGCGGATGGGCGGCGGGTTTCGCCTTGCCGTGCTCGCTGCCGCCGTCGTCACCGGCCATCTGGTGCATCGCATGCATGCCGGCCGGTTGCCCGGCATTCAGCGTCGCCGCGATCACCGGCACCCAGCCGGAAAGAACGGCGCCCAGAATGGCGAAGACGAACAGGATCTGTCTCATGCCCCGAGAGATAGGCGCTCGCAGCCGAAAAGAAAAGGGTCAGTTCAGCCTGCCGCGCCGATCCGGCACCGTCTCCATGCAGACGCGGGCGATGGCGAAGGTACCGTGGATCGTGCCGTCGGAACCGTCGACCGTCTCCGACTGGCCGAAACAGAAGACCGGCCGGTGCAGGCCCGGCCCCGGCCGGATGGTGGTCGAGAAGCTGAAGGTGGTGGAGGCGGTCGCCGCATCCTCCAGCGCCTGCAACACCTTCTGCCAGTCGGCCGGGTCGTAGAGGTGGATGAGGTCCATGATGCCGCAGGGCGTGCTGGCCGTGCCGTGCAGGCTTGCCGCCTGCGGCCCCAGCCACACGAGGCCCGTCGCCAGTTCCGCGCTCCATTCCTCGCAGACGAAGAGATTTTCCAACTCCCGGGGATCGATACCGATGAACTGCGCCACGGAGGCGAGACGGTTGGATGTCATTGTCGATTTCAATGCCATTCGGTGGTGTCCGAGAGCGTTCGACCAACCCTGCCCGGCACGGTCGCGGCGCGTAAATTACCAGCCATTTTCGGCTGTCGCCAATCGGTAAAAGTACGGGTTTACGTTCCCGCTTATCCAAGTACAGCTACCCGAGGTTAGCTGAGCTCAAAGGTAGCCGACATCGCGGGCGGCTGAAAGCGAGGCAACTGGTCGTTTACTCGACCACAGGGCGTGGAACTGAATTTTCTCACTCCGCAGGGTTGAATTTGCCCCATTTCGTCCTCACCACCGGTCATGACCTCGTCGACCAGCTCCGGGCCTACCGCCTCAAGGTCGGGCTGACGCAGGACGACATCGCCTGGAAACTCGGCTTTTCCCCCACCACCGTCTCGCGCTGGGAGCGCGGCGTCGCGGCACCCGACCTGCGCGCGACCGGCGCCATCGTCGATTTCCTGCGCCGCGCCGACGCGCAGACCGAACGGCGCCTGCTGAAGGCGATCCTGACGGCACGCGACAGCCGCAACCTCTGGGAGGGTCGCGATATCCGCTATCTCGGCGGCTCGCAGCAGGAATATCGCGAAAGCCCGGAAATGCGCGCCGTCGTCGGCACCAGCATCCGCGGTTATCTCACCGGCCATTATCGCGATTGCCTGGAAGACAAGGCGCTGGTCGCCAGCCTCTATGCCCGCGAAATCGCCAGCATCCAGATCTACGGCGGCACCGCGCTCTCCACGACGTCGATCCCCGACGGCTATGTGCAGATGAAGCGGCTCTCCTTCCAGTCGGAGATGCGCGGCATCATCCGCGGCGATACCCATTCGGTGCTCATTCCCGCCACGGAAGCCCCGACCGCTTCCGCCGTCATCGTGCACAGCTGGGATACGCTGCTGCGTCGGCCTTGATACTGGGCCTTGATACTGGGCCGCGCTTATATCGGCCGTGATCTCGCCCTTGCCGCTGCCCGTCCAATCCGCTAGGGAAACCGCAACGGAAATACAGGAATTTCGGGTATCCCGATGAGCGAAAAGCAGAAAAAACCGCAGAAGCTGAAAGCCCGCCTGCCGCGCGGCTTCGTCGATCGTGATGCCGCGGATATCCGCGCCGTCAACGAGATGACCGCGAAGATCCGCGAGGTCTACGAGCATTACGGCTTCGATCCGGTGGAAACGCCGCTTTTCGAATATACCGACGCGCTCGGAAAGTTCCTGCCGGATGCCGACCGCCCGAACGAGGGCGTCTTCTCGCTGCAGGACGATGACGAGCAGTGGATGTCGCTGCGCTACGACCTGACGGCGCCGCTCGCCCGCCATGTCGCGGAAAACTTCAACGAGATCCAGCTTCCCTACCGTACCTATCGCGCCGGCTACGTCTTCCGCAACGAGAAGCCCGGTCCGGGCCGCTTCCGCCAGTTCATGCAGTTCGACGCCGACACGGTGGGCGCTGCCGGCGTGCAGGCGGATGCCGAAATGTGCATGATGATGGCCGACACGATGGAAGCCCTCGGCATCGCCCGCGGCGACTACGTCATCCGCGTCAATAACCGCAAGGTTCTGGACGGCGTGCTGGAAGCGATCGGCCTTGGCGGCGACGACAAGGCGGGCGCCCGCCTCAACGTGCTGCGCGCCATCGACAAGCTCGACAAGTTCGGCCCCGAGGGCGTGAAGCTGCTGCTGGGCGCAGGCCGCAAGGACGAGTCCGGCGATTTTACCAAGGGTGCGGGGCTCGATGCGGAGCAGATCGAAAAGGTGCTCTTCTTCGTCGGCATCAAGGACTACGCCGAAAGCGCCGATGACCTCGCAAAGCTCGTGGAGGGTAGCACCCGCGGCGGCGAGGGCGTCGAGGAGCTGAACCAGATCGGCCACCTGATCACCTCCGCCGGCTACGGCCCGGATCGCATCAAGATCGACCCCTCCGTCGTCCGCGGCCTCGAATATTACACCGGCCCCGTTTTTGAAGCCGAGCTGCAGTTCGCCGTCACCAACGAGAAGGGCGAAAAGGTCGTCTTCGGTTCGGTTGGCGGTGGCGGGCGGTATGATGGCCTCGTCTCGCGCTTCATGGGCCAGCCGGTGCCGGCGACGGGCTTCTCCATCGGCGTCTCGCGCCTGATGACGGCGCTGAAGAACCTCGGCAAGCTCGGGCAGAATGAAGTGGTCGCCCCCGTGCTCGTCACCGTCATGGACGGCGATATCGAGAGCATGGGCCGTTACCAGCGCTTCACGCAGGAACTGCGCAAGGCCGGTATCCGCGCCGAAATGTACCAGGGCAACTGGAAGAAGTTCGGCAACCAGCTGAAATATGCCGACCGCCGCGGCGCCCCCGTCGCCATCATCCAGGGCGGCGACGAGCGCGCCGAAGGCCTCGTGCAGATCAAGGACCTGATCGAGGGCAAGCGCCTTTCCGGCGAGATCGAGGACAACACCTCCTGGCGCGAGGCCCGCGTGGCGCAGGTTTCCGTGCCGGAAGCCGAGCTGGTGGCAAGGGTCCGCGAAATTCTTGACGCGCAGGCCGAAGACCGGGCGCGGGCTTACTGACGGCGATGGGTATAGTGCTGCAAGACCCCCTCATCCGCCTGCCGGCACCTTCTCCCCGCTGGGGAGAAGGGGAAGATCGCGGACCTCTCGTTTCCCCTTCTCCCCAGCGGGGAGAAGGTGGCCCGAAGGGTCGGATGAGGGGGTCTCGCCGCCGGCAGGACAGAGGGGGGGATGCCTCCCCACGGTCGGAGCTATTTCCATGCCCCTGATCAACCTCCCCGCCTTCGCGCCCGACCTCATCGCCGATCTGGAAAACCTCCACACGGAGCGCGTCGATACGCCGGTCATCCAGCCGGCCGAACCCTTCCTCGACATGGCAGGCGAGGATCTGCGGCGGCGCATCTTCATGACGGAGAGCGAGACGGGCAAGAGCCTGTGCCTGCGCCCCGAATTCACGATTCCCGTCTGCCTGCGCCACATCGAGACCGCCACCGGCACGCCGAAGCGCTACGCCTATCTCGGCGAGGTCTTCCGCCAGCGCCGGGAGGGCTCGAATGAGTTCTACCAGGCCGGCATCGAAGACCTCGGCGAACAGGATGTCGCCCGCGCCGATGCGCGCGCTGTCTGCGATGCGCTTTCCGTCCTGAACAACCGCCTGCCGGGCGTCGGCCTTTCGGTCGTGCTGGGCGATCAGTCGGTGTTCGAGGCGGTCGTTGCCGCCTGCGGCCTGCCGGCGGGCTGGCAGAAGCGGCTGGTGCATGCCTTCGGCAACCAGGCGCAATTGCAGAAGCTGATGGCCGATCTGTCCGATCCCGCCCCCTCCGGCGTCTTCGGTCCCGAGGTCGAGCGCCTCGCCATTCTGGGAAAACTCGACGATGAGGCGACACTGGTCGCCCATATCGACCAGACCATGGAAGCGACCGGCTATTCCACCAATGCCAGCCGCAGCCCCGCCGATATCGCCAGGCGGCTGCGCGAAAAAATGGAACTCGCCAACACGCGGCTCGACGACCGCACGCTGGCGCTGCTGCGCGAATTCCTGGCCCTCGAACTCAGCCTTGCGGACGCGTCCCAGGCGCTCGCCGTCTTCGCGCAAAAGGCCGGCCTTTCGCTTGGCGAGGCGCTCGCCCGCTTCGAAAGCCGCGTGGCGGCCCTGCGCGATATCGGTGTCGATCCTGCCTCGATCACCTACCGCGCCGCCTTCGGCCGTCCGCTGGATTATTACACCGGCCTCGTCTTCGAGATCACGCCGGACGGCGACGCGCTGGTGCTCGCCGGCGGTGGCCGCTTCGACCGGCTGCTGACGCTGCTCGGCGCCAAGGAACGCATTCCGGCGGTCGGCTTCTCGCTCTGGCTCGATCGCATTGCGAGCGCCAAAGGAGGAGCCGCATGACCATCACCATCGGTCTCCCCTCCAAAGGTCGCATGAAGGAGGATTCCTCCGCCGTGCTCGCCCGCGCCGGCTTTTCCGTCGTCGCCGTCGGCAATGACCGCTCCTATCGCGGCCGCGTCGAGGGGCGCGACGATATCGAAATCGCCTTCCTGTCGGCCTCCGAAATCTCCCGCGAGATCGCCAACGGCACCGTCGATTTCGGCGTGACCGGCGAGGACCTCGTGCGCGAAGGGCTGGCGGAGGCGGATGCCCGCGTCGAATTCTGCGCCCGCCTCGGCTTCGGCCATGCGGATGTCGTGGTCGCCGTGCCGGAAATCTGGCTCGATGTCGACACGATGGCCGATCTCGGCGACGTCGCCGCGGATTTCCGCGCCCGCCACCGCCGCAGGCTCACCATCGCCACGAAATACTGGCGGTTGACCCAGCAGTTCTTCTCCGGCAACCACGGCATCCAGCTCTACCGCATCGTCGAAAGCCTCGGTGCCACGGAAGGCGCGCCGGCTTCCGGCTCCGCCGATATCATCGTCGACATTACCTCCACCGGCTCGACGCTCCACGCCAACCACCTGAAGATCCTCTCGGATGGCGTGATCCTGAAGTCCGAAGCCTGCCTCGTGCGCGCCCGCAAGCCGGAGCACGAGGGCAATGCGGTGGTGACGGAAATTATGGAGGCGGTGCGCAAGGCGCTGTGAGCGTCACGGCGCCGGGCTGCACATTTGCAGCCGATTGCCGAACGGATCGTAGAAGCTTGCAAAGGTGACGAAGCCGGGAAAATCCTGCGCATCGTCACACCGTACGCCTCGGCTCCGCAAGACCTCCACCGCCACCCGGCAATCCGCGACATTCAAGACGATGGTCGTGCCGAAGCCGGGCTGCCAGCCCTCTTCAGCCAGAGTAAGCGAAAGATTGCCGCTCGCAGCGCCGGTCGAGAATTCGATCCACCCGGCATCCGGCAGGTCGAAGGTTGGCTCTCCGAGCCCAAGCGTATCGCGATAGAAGTTGCGGGCCGCGTCAAGGTCGGTCACGGAAACCGAAACGACATTGATGCCTTGAAAGATCGTCATGCGCCCTCCGTTTTCCCGTTGAAATGTTTCGGCCCGACCCTCACAAACCCTGTTTGAGTGTCCTATCTAAAAGCTCCCATCGCAAGGAGTCCTCCATGGCAGATCTGTCGTCCTTCCCCATCACCAAAAAGTGGCCCGCCAAGAACCCCGATATCATCCAGCTCTATTCGCTGCCGACGCCGAATGGCGTGAAGGTGTCGATCGCGCTGGAAGAACTCGGCCTCGCCTATGAGCCGCACCGCATCGAGTTCGGGCCTGATGGCGTGAAGTCGCCGGAATTCATCTCGCTCAACCCGAACGGCCGCATCCCGGCGATCATCGATCCGAACGGCCCCGGCGGCAAGCCGATCGGCCTTTTCGAATCGGGCGCCATCCTCGTCTACCTTGCGGAAAAGACGGGAAAACTCATCCCCGCCGATCCGGCGTTGCGCTACGAGACGCTGAGCTGGGTGATGTTCCAGATGAGCGGCGTCGGGCCTATGCTCGGCCAGTTCGGCCATTTCTACAAATTCGCCGCCGACAAGGTCGCCAACAATTCTTATCCGACGGAGCGCTATCGGGACGAATCGAAGCGCCTGCTCTCGGTGCTGGAAGACCGGCTGAAGGATCGTCCGTGGATCATGGGCGACGAATACACCATCGCCGACATCACGACCTATCCGTGGGTGCGCGGCGCGGATATTTTCTACGGCGGCCGCGAGGCGCTCGACTATGCGAGCTTCCCGTCCGTCGTGGACTGGGTCGAGCGCGCCTCGGCCCGCCCGGCGGCCCAGAAGGGCTTCGATATTCCAGCAAAACCCTGACGCAAACGAAAAATCCGGCGGCGCGGCGACGAGTTGACGCCGCCCGCCGGAGCGCGCTACCTGTCGGTAAAACCAAAGACGGGGAAACATCGTGACGGGAAGACTGGTTGTTGTGGGTGGCGGTCAGGCCGCATTTGCCCTCGTTGCCAAATTGCGCGCATTGAAGGACGAACGGCCGATCACGATCATCGCCGCCGAGGCGAGCCACCCCTACCAACGACCGCCGCTCTCGAAAAAATACCTGCTCGGCGAGGCCGATCTCGAACGCCTGAAGTTCCGCCCGGAAAGCTGGTATGCGGACAACAATGTCGACATCCGCCTGTCGACCGAGGTCACCGCCATCGACCGCGCCGCCAAGAGCGTGACGCTCAGCGACGGCTCGACATTGCACTATGCCTATCTGGCACTCGCCACCGGTGCGACGCCGCGCCGCCTGCCGGCCGAGATCGGCGGCGACCTCGACGGCGTGTTCACGGTGCGCGACTACCGCGATGCCGACCGCCTCGGCGTCGAAATGCAGGAAGGCCGCCGTGCGCTCGTCGTCGGCGGCGGTTATATCGGCCTGGAGGCCGCGGCCGTCGCGCGGGGCAGGGGGCTGCACGTCACCGTCATCGAAATGGCCGACCGCATTCTCGCCCGCGTCGCTTCGCCCGCCACTGCCACCATCCTCAAGGCCATCCACAATGCGCGCGGCGTTGACGTGCGCGAAAAGACCGGCCTCGTGCGCCTCTTGGGAGAGAATGGCCGCGTCACCGGCGCGGAACTCTCCGACGGCTTCGTGCTGCCGGTCGACATGGTGATCGCCGGCATCGGCGTGGCGGCGAATGATGGGCTCGCGCGCGATGCGGGCCTCGAGGTCACTAACGGCATCGTTGTCGATGCCCATGCCCGCACGTCCGATCCCGCGATCTTCGCCATGGGCGACTGTGCCGTTCTGCCCTTCGAGGGTAATCGCGTGCGGCTGGAATCCGTGCAGAATGCCGTCGACCAGGCGGAAGCGGCGGCTGCCGTCATCGCCGGCGGCGATGCGCCCTATGAGCCGAAACCCTGGTTCTGGTCCGACCAGTATGACGTGAAATTGCAGATCGCCGGCTTCTGCATGGGCTTCGACGATACGTTCGTGCGCCCCGGACAGCGCGAAGGCAGCGTCTCCGTCTGGTATTTCCGCGAAGGCCGGCTGATCGCGGTGGACGCGGTCAACGATGCGAAGGCCTATGTGGTCGGCAAGAAGCTGATCGAGATGGGCCGCACGCCCGCGCGGGAAGCACTGGAGGACCCAGCGACGGACCTCAAGGCCCTGACGCTCTGAAAGGTGTATAGCCCGAAGGTTGAGCTGCATTTTCGTCGCTGAATGAAACAGTTGTACTGTTTTGATCTTTGTTAAGTATGAACTGATGCGAAATATAGCGGTTCGGCGTTAAGCTTTCTGAATTCACTGATTTTTTAGGGTTCTCCGGCTGAGTGGGGCCACTTCGCTCCCACTCCGGTGCCCCTTCATGCTTCGTATCCTGACCTGCATTGCCGTCGAGCACGACCTCCGCCTCGTGCTGCTGGCGGCGTTCATATGCTTCCTGTCCTGCTATGTCGCGGTCTCGCTGACGCAAAGGGCACAGGTCTCCGACGGGAAGGCGCGCGGCCTCTGGCTCGGTGCCGCCGGCACATCGAGCGGCTTCGGCATCTGGGCCACCCACTTCATCGCCATGCTGGCCTACGATCCCGGCGTCGCCATGGGCTTCGACATGGAGCCGACGCTGCTGTCGCTGGCCGTCGCGATCGTCGTCACGACGATCGGGCTGGCGCTCGCAAGCTACATTCCCGGTCGCAGCGCGGTCGTGGCGGGCGGCCTGCTGCTCGGCGCGGGCATCACCTCCATGCACTATATCGGCATGTCGGCGCTTGAGCTTCCGGGCCGCATCGTCTGGGACAGTGTCTATGTAGCGGCCTCCGTCGTCTGCGCCGGTCTCTTCGGCATGCTGGCGCTCGACGTCTGCATGCGCCCGCAGCTTGGCGCACGGGGTCGCGCCCTTGCCACCGTGCTGATGGCGCTCGGCGTCGTCTCGCTCCATTTCACCGCAATGGCGGCCGTGATGATCGAGCCGGGCCTGATGCCGGTCAGCGACGACACGCTGATCTCCACCAGCCTGATGGTGCCGCTGATTGCCGTCGTCGCCTTCTCGTTGCTCTTCGCAGGGCTGACGGCCGCCGTCTTCGCCAGGCAGTCGGAGCTTGCCGCCAGCGAGAGCACACGCCAGTTCGCCATGCTCGTGCAGGGCGTCAAGGATTACGCCATCTACATGCTCGACCCGGAAGGCCGGGTCGCCAACTGGAACGCGGGCGCCGAGCGCAGCAAGGGCTACAAGGCCCATGAGATCGTCGGTCAGCACTTCTCGCATTTCTACAGCGAGGAGGACCGCGCGGCCGGCCTGCCCGAGCGCGCGCTGGCGCTTGCGCGCGCGGAAGGCAAATACGAGAGCGAGGGCTGGCGCTACAAGAAGGACGGCGGCCGCTTCTGGGCGAATGTCGTCATCGATCCGATTTACGATGCCGGCGGCGTACTCGTCGGCTACGCCAAGATTACCAAGGACGTCACGAAGGAAAAGGCCGACGCCGACCGGCTCGCTGCCGTGACGAAGAACCTCGACCTCGCGCTCGAAAACATGTCGCAGGGCCTCTGCCTGTTCGACAAGGACGAACGCCTGCTCATCGCCAACAAGCGCTACAGCGAGATCTTCGGCTTCCCGGAAGGCCGCATCCAGCCCGGCATGACGCTGCGCGAGATCGTCGACCAGGGCGTCACCCACCTGTTTGCCGATCCGGATGTGCGCCAGGCGAAGGCACGGGACGTCTATGCGCGTCGCCGCGCTGCGATTCTCGCGAACGACGGCGGCGCGATGGTCGAGAAGCTACCGAACGGCACCTCGGTGCAACTACGCTACCGCACGCTGCCTGACGGCGCCTGGGTTGCGACCTATGAGGACATTTCCGAGCGCCTGCGCTCCGAGGAGCAGATCTCCTTCCTCGCCCGCCACGATGGACTGACCGGCCTGCCGAACCGTGCGAGCTTCAACAACCGTCTCGAAGCCGACCTCGATGCCGCCCGCCTCTCCGGCGGCAAGGTCGCAGCAATCGGCATCGACCTCGACAAGTTCAAGGAAATCAACGACACGCGCGGCCACGCGGCGGGCGACGAAGTGCTCACCACGCTGTCGAAGCGCATGCAGGCCTGCCTGGAGGCCGACGAGACGGTCGCCCGCTTCGGCGGGGACGAATTCGCCGCCGCCAAGCGTTTTTCGGACGTGGCTGACCTCACCGACTTCATCCAGCGTCTGGAGAACTGCCTTAACGCAGAGATCCGCATCGACGGCTACGATATCAAGCCGGGCGCCAGCCTTGGCGTCGCGATCTACCCGCAGGATGCCGACACGGTCGAAGCGCTCATCAACAATGCCGACCTTGCCATGTACCGCGCCAAGGATGCGCTGACCCAGACGGTCTGCTTCTACGAGGTCTCGATGGACGAGGCCGCCCGCAGCCGCCGCCTCATCGCCAACGACCTCTGGCAGGCCGTGGAGCGCAAAGAACTGCAACTGCACTACCAGGTCCAGAAAGCTGTTACCTCCGGCGAGACGATCGGCTACGAGGTGCTGCTGCGCTGGCACCATCCGCTGCGCGGCAAGATCCCTCCGGGCGATTTCATCCCGATTGCCGAGGAGTGCGGCGCCATCCTGCCGATCGGTGAATGGGTTCTGCGCGAGGCATGCCGCGAGGCTGCAACATGGAACAACGACCACAAGATCGCCGTCAACCTGTCGCCGATCCAGCTTGGAAATGCCGATGTCGCGGACCTCGTGCACCGGGTGCTCCTGGAAACGGGCCTCAACCCCCGCCGGCTGGAGCTCGAAATCACCGAATCGACCATCATCGCCGACAAGGAGCGGGCGCTCCAGACGCTGCGCCGCATCAAGGCCTTCGGCGTCACCATCGCCATCGACGATTTCGGCACCGGCTATTCGTCGCTGGAAACGCTGCGCGCCTTCCCCTTCGACAAGATCAAGCTTGACCGCAGCTTCATGAGCGAGGTGGAGGCAAGCCCGGAGGCCAAGGCCATCATCCGCGCCATCCTGGCGCTCGGCCAGACGCTGCGCGTGCCGGTCCTGGCGGAGGGCGTGGAGACGAGCAACCAGCTTGCCATCCTGCTCGACGAGGGTTGCGACGAGGCGCAGGGCTATTTCCTGGGTCGCCCGATGCCGGTGGAAAGCATCCGTACCAGCGTCGAGGCCAGCAAGGCCGCCTGAAGCGGCCTATTGCCGCTTGAAGCGGCGGCCGGCGAGGTCGATCTGGAAGCGGGGGAAGATGAAGACGCCGATGATCGTGCCGGCGTATTTCTCCTCCAGGCCCGTCGATTCCCCAACGCAGAACACCGGCTGGCGCGGCGCGCCGTCGAGGTGAATGGTCGTTGAGAAGCAGAAGGACGAGGATGAGGAGGCCGCCTGCTCGAAGAGTTCGAGCACGCGCGCGCGGTCGAGCGGCTCGTAGCAGCGGATGAGGTTCAACAGCCCGCAGGCGCGCTGCGGCAGGCCATGCGCCTGCATCGCCTTGTCGCCAAGCGTGAAGAGGCCGTTGGAAAGATCGCCGGTCCAGCGCTCCGTCACGCAATATTGCGTCAGCAGTTCGTTGTCCGTCTCGTCGAACCCCATCGAGCCCGGAAGAAAGGGCGACGAGAGATCAGTCTTGATTATCTTGAACACCTACGACCTCAGGCAGTTGCTCGAATTTGGCCGACATGTCACGCCCCGTTTCGGGCACGCGACACGTTAAAAGAGAGCGCCGGCGACAACCCTCGAAGTCCGCCGAACCACTTTCCCATGTACTGAACTTCGTCCGGATCCTGCTATGCGTATCGGATCCGACGTACGCGTGAAAACCGCCGCTGACCCTTCTTTCAAGTCTTCCGGCGGTTCTATCAATATATTTCAGGGAGAACTGGCTGCGCGGTTTATCGACATGTTCCTGTCCAAAACCAGCACCTGTACCCCGGGTGAATCTTACAGTTCACTTGGGGCGTCTTTATAATTGGTTTTTTGATGCCAGCAACGGCTTTTTGAGAATTATTGTACAAACGGAAAAATTCTTTTCACGGAAACGATGCAGTCCGGTGAACCTCTTTGAAATGCGCCGCTTTGCCGGAAAAACAAAAAGGGCGGCCCGAAGACCGCCCTTTCCGAACTGAACCGGTTGGCTCAGATGTAGGACCCGAAGGGTCTTACATCATGTCCATGCCGCCAGTTCAGCGCGCTTGACGCGCTGAACCAACTTTAGTGCATGGGCGAAGCTTGATGGTCACGCTGCGATAGGCTTGCGCCTATCACATCATGTCCATGCCGCCCATGCCGCCCATGCCGCCAGGCATACCGCCCGGTGCATCCTTCTTCGGCAGTTCGGCGATCATGGCTTCCGTCGTGATCAGCAGCGAGGCAACCGAAGCTGCGTTCTGCAGAGCCGTGCGGACAACCTTGACCGGGTCGACGATGCCGAGTGCGATCAGGTCGCCATATTCGCCGGTCTGGGCGTTGTAGCCGTAGTTGTCTTCGTTCTTGTCGAGGATCTTGCCGACAACGATCGAAGCTTCGTCACCAGCGTTTTCCGCGATCTGGCGAACGAGGGACTGCAGCGCCTTGCGAACGATGTTGATGCCGGCTTCCTGGTCGTCGTTTTCACCCTTGGAGGTGATCTTGACGGAGGAGCGCAGCAGGGCAACGCCGCCGCCCGGTACGATGCCTTCCTGAACGGCAGCGCGCGTCGCGTTGAGGGCGTCGTCGATGCGGTCCTTCTTTTCCTTCACTTCGACTTCCGTCGAGCCGCCGACGCGGATCACGGCAACGCCACCAGCGAGCTTGGCAAGACGTTCCTGCAGCTTCTCGCGGTCGTAGTCGGAGGTGGTTTCTTCGATCTGGGCCTTGATCTGCGCGACGCGGCCTTCGATTTCCGACTTCTGGCCGGCACCGTCGACGATCGTCGTGTTTTCCTTGGTGATCGAGACCTTCTTCGCACGGCCGAGCATGTCGAGCGTGACGTTTTCGAGCTTGATGCCGAGGTCTTCCGAGATCACGGTGCCGCCCGACAGGATGGCGATGTCTTCGAGCATGGCCTTGCGGCGGTCGCCGAAGCCCGGAGCCTTGACGGCAGCGATCTTGAGGCCACCACGCAGCTTGTTGACGACGAGCGTTGCGAGGGCTTCGCCTTCGACGTCTTCAGCGATGATGACGAGCGGCTTGCCGGTCTGGACGACGGCTTCGAGAACCGGGAGCATCGCCTGGAGGTTCGAAAGCTTCTTCTCGTGCAGGAGAATGAAAGCGTCTTCGAGGTCGGCGACCATCTTTTCCGGGTTGGTCACGAAGTAGGGCGACAGGTAGCCGCGGTCGAACTGCATGCCTTCGACGACTTCGAGTTCGGTTTCGGCGGTCTTGGCTTCTTCAACCGTGATGACGCCTTCGTTGCCAACCTTCTGCATGGCTTCGGCAATGTCGAGACCGACCTGCTTGTCGCCGTTTGCGGAGATCGTGCCGACCTGGGCGACTTCTTCCGAGGTGTTGATCTTCTTGGCCTTGGCCTGGAGATCCTTGACGACTTCAGCAACGGCGAGATCGATGCCGCGCTTCAGGTCCATCGGGTTCATGCCGGCTGCAACAGCCTTGTTGCCTTCGCGAACGATGGCCTGGGCAAGAACGGTTGCCGTCGTCGTGCCGTCGCCGGCGATGTCGTTGGTCTTGGAAGCGACTTCGCGAACGAGTTGGGCGCCCATGTTCTCGAACTTGTCTTCCAGTTCGATTTCCTTGGCGACGGAAACGCCGTCCTTGGTGATGCGCGGTGCGCCGAAGGACTTGTCGATAACAACGTTACGACCCTTCGGGCCGAGCGTTACCTTGACTGCGTCTGCGAGAATGTCGACGCCGCGCAGCATCTTTTCGCGCGCGGTGCGGCCGAACTTGACTTCTTTGGCTGCCATTGTGTGAACTCCTGAAAGAGGTATCAGCGAATTTCGGAAGGGGATGAACGGCTAGATCAGCCGATGATGCCCATGATGTCGGCTTCCTTCATGATCAGAAGGTCTTCGCCGTCGAGCTTGACTTCGGTGCCCGACCACTTGCCGAACAGAACGCGGTCGCCAGCCTTGACGTCCAGCGGAACGACCTTGCCGGAATCGTCACGGGCGCCGGAACCGACGGCGACGATTTCGCCTTCCTGCGGCTTTTCCTTGGCGGTGTCCGGAATGATGATGCCGCCCTTGGTCTTGGCTTCGGATTCGACGCGACGTACGACGACGCGATCGTGAAGCGGGCGGAAGGTGGTGCTTGCCATTGTCTTATCCCTCGATCGAATGACATTGCGGATCCCGGTATGGACCCGATGGATGGATGTTAGCACTCACTGGTTAGGAGTGCTAGCGGCCCGGAGATAGGCGCCGGCGCTTTTCGAGTCAAGGACGACGCCTGGAAATTATTTTGCCCCGGATGGTTACCGCAGCCGGCAGATGGGAGTGAAATCGCACGCCATCAAGTCAGGGCCATGAATTTCCGGCAGTTTGCCTGTTGATGGGGCAAAATTGTGTGGAGAGGCTTGTTTTCTTGGCCTCGCTTTGCAATGTCAGCCGGGCTCGATTTCGAACAGGACTACCTGATGGCTGAACGCATCCAATCCTTCCGCGACATCGCTTCGCAATATGACGTGGTGCTTTGCGACGTCTGGGGCGTCCTGCACAATGGCGTCGAAGCTTTCTCTTACGCCTCGGAAGCGCTCGCGGACGCCCGCGCCGCCGGCCTCACCGTCGTGCTCATCACCAATTCGCCGCGCCCGCATCCGGGCGTCAAGGTGCAGATCCGCGGCCTCGGCGTCGCCGACGATTCCTATGATCGCATCGTCACCTCCGGCGACGTCACCCGCGCGCTGATCGCCGAAGGCCCGAAGAAGGTCTATTTCATCGGCGCCGAAAAGGACCTGCCGCTGCTCGACGGCCTCGGCGTCGAGACCGTTGGCCTTGACGAGGCCGGCATCGTGGTCTGCGCGGGCCTGCGCAGCGACGAGACGGAGACCGTCGAGGACTATCGCGAGGAGCTGGAAAGGCTCGCCGCGAAAAAGCTGCCCTTCATCTGTGCCAATCCGGACCTCGTCGTCGAGCGCGGCCACCGGCTCATCCAATGTGCCGGGGCGCTGGCGAAATTCTACGAGGAGCTCGGCTGCACCAGCCTGATCGCCGGCAAGCCGCACCGGCCGATCTACGAGAAATCGATCGCCGAGGCGAAGGACGTCCGCGGCGACTTCGACCTGTCGCGCGTGATCGCGGTCGGCGACGGCATGCCGACGGACGTGCGCGGCGCGGAAGCCTTCGGCCTCGATGTGCTCTATATTTCCGGCGGCATCCATGCGCAGGAATATGTCGAAGCGGGCCGCACCGACGAGGCGAAGCTCGCGGCTTTCCTGACGCGCGAAGGTTCCCACCCCAAATGGTGGATGCCCCGGCTGCAGTGACGGAGACGGTCGTCATGACGGTATTTCACAGGAACGAAACCAGAGAGCCGCTGCCGGAACACCTGCGCGGCGGCGTCATCGCCATCGGCAATTTCGACGGCGTGCACCGCGGCCACCAGGCCGTGCTGCAACGCGCGCTCGACCTCGCGAGCGACCGCGGCATCCCGGCCCTCGTGCTGACCTTCGAGCCGCATCCCCGCACCGTCTTCCGCCCCGAGCGCCCGGTCTTCCGCCTGACGCCGGCGCCGCTGAAGGCGCGCATCCTGGAGGGCATGGGTTTTTCCGCGGTCATCGAATATCCGTTCGATCGCGGCTTTTCCGAAATGTCGGCGCATGATTTCATCCGCTCGGTGCTCATCGACTGGCTGCACGCCTCCGAAGTCGTCACCGGCTTCGATTTCCATTTCGGCAAGGGCAGGGAGGGCGGCCCGGCCTTCCTGATGGCCGCCGGCCAGGACAACGGCTTCGGTGTGACGCTGGTCGATGCCTTCCGCGACGAGAACGCCTCGGTCATCTCGTCGAGCTTCACCCGTGCCCTGCTTGGCGAGGGTGCGGTCGTGGAAGCGGCCGGTCAGCTCGGCTACCGCTACACGGTCGAGGCGGAGGTCATCGGCGGCAAGAAGCTCGGCCGCACGCTCGGCTACCCGACCGCCAACATGCAGCTTCCCCCGGAAGTGGAACTGCGCAACGGCATCTACGCCGTGCGCTTCCGCCGCCCCGACGGAAGCCTGCACGACGGCGTCGCCAGCTACGGCCGCCGCCCGACGGTCACGTCGAATGGTGTGCCGCTGCTCGAAACCTTCCTGTTCGATTTCTCCGGCGATCTCTACGGCGAAGTCTCCGCCGTCTCCTTCTTCGGCCACCTGCGCGACGAGCTGAAATTCGACGGCCTCGACCCGCTCGTCATCCAGATGAAGCGCGACGAGGAGGAGGCGCGCGCGCTGCTTTCCGGCGTCACGCCGCTGGGGCCGATCGACCGGCGCATCTGTTTCTAGGAACAAACGACTCTGGCGTCTTTTCAAAATGGCGAAAAGGCCGTAATACCGCGCGCATGATGCTCAACCGGCTGACCATCGATCTGCGAATTAGTGGCCCGGCCTTCCGCGCGCTCTGAGCGAGGCCGGAAGGTCCGGGATTTTGGGCGTTTTCGAAAAGCGCCCCGCCGTCGGAGCCTGACAATATCCCCGCATGCGCAAACGCGCGCGAAAAAAAGACGATAGCCACATCCATGACCGATACGCCCGAAAAAGTCGATTATTCGCCCACCCTCTACCTGCCGCAGACGGATTTTCCGATGCGCGCCGGCCTGCCGACGAAGGAGCCGGAAACGGTGGCCCGCTGGCAGAAGATGGGTCTCTACAAAAAGCTGCGCGCCTCCGCCGCCGGCCGCGAGAAATTCGTGCTGCACGATGGCCCCCCCTATGCCAACGGCAACATCCATATCGGCCACGCGCTGAACAAGATCCTCAAGGACGTCATCACCCGCTCCTTCCAGATGCGCGGCTATGACTCGAACTACGTGCCCGGCTGGGACTGCCACGGCCTTCCGATCGAATGGAAGATCGAGGAAAAGTACCGCGAGAAGGGCAAGAACAAGGACGAGGTTCCGGTCAACGAATTCCGCCAGGAATGCCGCGACTTCGCTGCCGGCTGGATCAAGATCCAGGCGGAAGAGTTCAAGCGCCTCGGCATCGAGGGCGACTTCGACAACCCCTACACGACGATGAACTTCCACGCGGAAGCCCGCATCGCCGGCGAACTCCTGAAGATCGCCAAGAGCGGCCAGCTCTACCGCGGCTCCAAGCCCGTCATGTGGTCGGTCGTCGAGCGCACGGCGCTGGCCGAAGCCGAAGTCGAATATGCCGATGTCGAGAGCGATGCGATCTGGGTGAAGTTCCCGGTGACTGAAGGTCCGGCCGACCTGCTCGGCAATTCCGTCGTCATTTGGACCACCACGCCCTGGACGATCCCCGGCAACCGCGGCATCGCCTTCTCGTCGCGCTATCCCTACGGTCTCTACGAGGTGGAAAGCGCGCAGAACGATTTCGGCCCGCAGCCGGGCGAAAAGCTGATCTTCGCCACGCGTCTTGCCGATGAATCGGCGGCCAAGGCAAAGCTCACCTTCAAGTTCCTCCGCGACATCGCGCCGGAAGAACTGGAGGCGGTCGTCTGCGCCCATCCGCTGGCCGCCCTCGGCTATGACTTCAAGGTGCCGCTGCTCGATGGCGATCACGTCACCGACGATGCCGGCACCGGTTTCGTGCACACCGCACCCGGCCACGGCCGCGAGGACTTTGACGCCTGGACGGCAGCGGCTCGTGCCCTTGAGGCGCGCGGCATCTCGTCGAAGATCCCGTTCACCGTGGACGATGCCGGCTTCTACACCGCCGACGCCCCCGGTTTCGACGGCGCCCGCGTCATGGACGACAACGGCAAGAAGGGCGACGCCAACGAGCGCGTCATCAAGGCGCTGATCGCCGCCAGCAACCTGTTTGCCCGCGGCCGCATCAAGCACTCCTATCCGCATTCCTGGCGTTCCAAGAAGCCGGTCATCTTCCGCAACACGCCGCAATGGTTCGTCTACATGGACAAGGAACTGGGCGACGGCACCACGCTGCGCTCGCGTTCGCTGAACGCCATCGACGACACGCGTTTCGTGCCCGCCGCCGGCCAGAACCGCCTGCGTGCGATGATCGAAGGCCGTCCGGACTGGGTGCTGTCGCGTCAGCGCGCCTGGGGCGTCCCGATCGCCGTCTTCGCCGACGAGAAGGGCGAAGTGCTGATCGACGAGGCCGTCAATGCCCGCATCCTCGAAGCCTTCGAGCAGGAAGGTGCCGACGCGTGGTTTGCCGAAGGCGCCAAAGAGCGTTTCCTCGGCAATGACCACGACCCGGCCAAGTGGGTGCAGGTTATGGACATCCTCGACGTCTGGTTCGACTCGGGCTCGACGCACACCTTCACGCTGGAAGACCGTCCCGACCTGAAATGGCCGGCGGACGTCTATCTGGAAGGTTCCGACCAGCATCGCGGCTGGTTCCATTCCTCGCTGCTGGAATCGGCGGCGACCCGTGGCCGTGCGCCCTACAACGCCGTCATCACCCATGGTTTCACCATGGACGAGAAGGGCGAGAAGATGTCGAAGTCCAAGGGCAACGTCGTCTCGCCGCAGGATGTGATGAAGGAATCGGGCGCCGATATCCTGCGCCTCTGGGTGATGACGACCGACTACTGGGAAGACCAGCGCCTCGGCAAGACGATCATCCAGACCAACATCGACGCTTACCGGAAGCTGCGCAACACCGTGCGCTGGATGCTGGGCACGCTGGCGCACGACACGGGCGAGGAGATCGCCTATGCCGACATGCCGGAGCTCGAAAAGCTCATGCTGCACCGGCTCTCAGAGCTCGACGCCGTCGTGCGCGAAGGCTACGACGCCTTCGACTTCAAGAAGATCGCCCGTTCGCTCATCGACTTCTCGAATGTCGAGCTCTCGGCCTTCTACTTCGACGTCCGCAAGGATGCGCTCTACTGCGACGCCCCGTCCTCGCTGAAGCGCCGCGCCTCGCTTGCGGTCATCCGCAAGCTGTTCGAGTGCCTCGTCACCTGGCTCGCCCCCATGCTGCCCTTCACCACGGAGGAAGCGTGGCTGTCGTTGAAGCCGGATGCCGTTTCGGTGCATCTGGAACAGTTCCCGGTGGTGCCGGCCGAATGGCGCAACGACGCGCTCGAAGCCAAGTGGGAGAAGATCCGCGCCGTGCGTTCGGTGGTCATCGGCGCGCTGGAGATCGAACGCCGCGAGAAGCGCATCGGCGCCTCGCTGGAGGCAGCCCCGGTCGTGCACATCGACGATCCGGAGCTGCTCGCAGCCCTCGAAGGTCAGGACTTTGCGGAAATCTGCATCACCTCGGCCATCACGCTGGTTGCCGGCGAAGGCCCGGCCGCGGCCTTCCGTCTTCAGGACGTCGCCAAGGTCTCTGTCGAGCCGCAGCTTGCCGAGGGCAGGAAGTGCGCGCGCTCCTGGCGCATCACCACGGATGTCGGCACCGATCCGGACTATCCGGACGTCTCAGCCCGCGACGCGGCGGCGCTGCGCGAGATCGGTTTTCGCCGCGCAGCATAAGGCACAGCATTGTTGACGGCCGGGGCTTTCCGGCCGTCAATATTCCGGATGAATTGCGCTTGCGGTCTTCATCCGGTATTGCTGCCTGAAAATGGTCGGATTTTTCCGCCATGGCACGGCGATCTATTGCCGTGTTCGGGCTTTGGGCGCCGGCTCTGCTGGAAGGGTATTCATGGGAATGACGCGAAATATTCGGCTGCGTACCGGCTTGATCGGCCTCCTCGGTGGAAGCCTCCTGCTGACCGGCTGCATGGGGCCGACCTACGGCACCGGCAAGACCGCCGGCGAGCAGCTGGTGGATGATATCGGCAACGCGGTGACGCTCCGGCCCGACGACGCGGAAAAGAAGAACATCCGCTACCAGCCGCGCGGTGGCCTCGTGGTGCCGAAGGACGAGGTCGCCCTGACCACGCCGCAGCAGTCCGTCTCCAGCAAGGACAATCCCGAGTGGATCGAAAGCCCCGAGGAGATGCGCGAGCGTCTGCGCACCGAGGCTGCGGCCAACAGCGACGACGGGAACTACCGCTCGCCGCTCGCCGCGCAGAGCACGACGAACCGCAAGCTTTCCGCCGCTGAACAGACCGCTGCCTATCGCGATGCGCGCCGGCTGCAGATGGGCGCCTATTCCGACAAGCGCCGTTACCTGAGCGATCCGCCGGTCGATTATCGCCGCCTTCCGGAAGAGGCTTCGGCCGATCTCGGCGAGCCGGAGCGCACCAAGGAGCGCCGCCGCAAGAAGGAAGCGAAGGCGGCCAAGCAGAGCGGTTCCGCCTGGTGGCCCTTCTAAGCCGATGACGACTTACAGAATTCGTCCGGCGTCGGTCAGCGACGCCGGCACCATCCTGCGTTTCATCCGCGAACTTGCCGATTATGAAAAGGCGCTGCACGAGGTTGCGGCGACCGAGGAGACGATTGCCTCCTCGCTGTTCGGCGAAGGCTCCGTCACCCGCGCGGTGATTTGCGAGACGGAGGCGGGCGAGCCAGCGGGTTCCGCCGTCTGGTTCCTGTCCTATTCCACCTGGCAGGCGAAGAACGGTCTCTATCTCGAAGATCTCTATGTGACGCCCGATCACCGCGGCGCCGGCGTCGGAAAGATGCTGCTGCGCCACCTCGCACGTACCGCGATCGAGGAAGGCTGCGGCCGTTTCGAATGGAGCGTGCTCGACTGGAACACCCCGGCCATCCGCGTCTATGACGCGATCGGCGCCGAGCCGCAGTCGGAATGGGTCCGCTACCGGCTGAGTGGCGACAAGCTTAAACAGTTCGCTGAAGGCTGATCAGCGCCGCTCCGCAAAAAAATCCTTGAGGATTTCCGCCGCTTCCAGGCCGCCGATGCCGGAATAGACATCCGGCGCGTGGTGGCAGGTCGGCTGGGCGAAGAAGCGCACGCCATTGTCCACCGCGCCGCCCTTCGGGTCCTCCGCACCGTAGTAGAGCCGGCGGATGCGGGCGAAGGAAATGGCGGCGGCGCAGAGCGTGCAGGGTTCGAGCGTCACGTAGAGATCGGCGCCCGTCAGCCGCTCTTGGCCGAGCTTGCGGGAGGCCTCGCGGATGACGGCGACCTCGGCATGGGCGGTGACATCGCTCTCCGCCCGCGTGCGGTTGCCGGACTGCGCGACGACCGCGCCGTCGAGCACCAGCACGGCGCCGACCGGCACTTCGCCCCTTTCTCCTGCCGCACGCGCCTCGGCCAGCGCGATCTCCATGAAGCGATTTGTCATGAGCGGCACGAATTCCTCTTAACCCGGGGCGTGTGACCTGATAGGACACGCCAAAACGCAGGCAGCACAAATGACATTTAAAGACAAGCCAAAACGGCCGGGTGACAAGCCCGCGGGCCGTGACCGCAAGCCCCGTGCCGCCGCATCGGCCGGCGAGGGCAAGCCATACTCTGCCGCCGGCAAGCCGGCAGGCAAGAAGCCGGGCGGCAAACCCTTCGCCGGCAAATCCGCGCCGCGTGACGGAAAACCCGCGCGTGATGCAAAGCCGGCCCGTGACGCGAAGCCCGCAAAGGCCGCGCCAGCCGCCGCGGCAAGCGCCGACCTTGCGCCCGAGCGCATTTCCAAGCTGCTCGCCCGCGCCGGCGTTGCCTCGCGCCGCGATATCGAGCGCATGATTATGGAAGGCCGCGTCAGCGTGAACGGCAAGGTGCTGGACACGCCGGTGCTCAACGCCACCTTCGCCGACCGCATCGAGGTCGACGGCATGCCGATCCGCGGCATCGAGCGCACGCGCCTCTGGCTCTATCACAAGCCGGCGGGCCTGGTGACCACCAATGCCGACCCGGAAGGCCGCCCGACGGTCTTCGACAACCTGCCCGAAGACCTGCCGCGCGTCATGTCCATCGGCCGCCTCGACATCAACACCGAAGGCCTGCTGCTGCTGACCAATGACGGCGGCCTTGCCCGCATGCTGGAACTGCCGACGACCGGCTGGCTGCGCCGCTACCGCGTGCGCGCCCACGGCAAGATCGAGCAGGCCGACCTCGACAAGCTGAAGGAAGGCCTCGCCGTCGACGGCGTGCTCTATGGCGCGATCGACGCGACGCTCGACAAGGTGCAGGGCACCAACGTCTGGATCACCATGGGCCTTCGCGAAGGCAAGAACCGCGAGATCAAGAACGTGCTCGGCGCGCTCGGCCTCGACGTGAACCGCCTGATCCGCATCTCTTATGGCCCGTTCCAGCTCGGCGAACTGCCGGAAGGCCACGCCCAGGAAATCCGCGGCCGCACGCTGCGCGACCAGCTCGGCCCCCGACTCATCGAGGAAGCCAAGGCGAATTTCGATGCGCCGCTCTTCGACCATGCGGTTGACGATGCGGATGAGAAGCCGGCCGCCAAGGCCCGCGAGGCCGCGCAGCCCGCCTGGGGCGAAAAGCCCGCCGGCCGCCGCGACAAGCCGGAAGACCGCCGCGAAAAGGCCCGCGCCCGCCTCGACACCAAGCGCGACGACCGCTTCGGCGAGAAGCCGCGCGGCGGCCCTCGCGACCGCACCGACGATCGTTTCGAAGGCAAGCCGAAGCGCGAGCCCGCCGTGCGTGCGCGCAAGTCCAATGTCTGGATGGCGCCAGGCGCCCGTCCGGTTGCCGAAAAGAAGGCGGAGACCGCTGAAAGCGTGAAGCGCGAGCCGCGCGAACGGCCGGAAGGTGCGCCGAAGACCAAGCGCTACGGCCGCACCGCCGATGGCGCGCCGACCCGCACGGCGAAGAAATTCGATCCCGATCGCAAGGGGGGATCGGCCCGTGGCCGCCCGGGCGACGACCGCGCCGACAAGCCGCGCGTGCTGAAGACCCGCGACGAGGACGGCGAGTGGATCCGCGCCTCCGAGCCGGAAAAGCAGGATCGTGACGACGGCGGTCGCGGCGGATTCGGCCGCAAGCGTTCCGGCGCCGGCGACGATCGCGCCCCCCGTGATTTAGGCGATCGCCCACCGCGCGGCGATCGCTCCTTCGGCGACCGTCCGCCCCGTGGCGACCGCAAACCCCGCGCGGAAGGCGAGCGCTCCTTTGGCGATCGTACCGATCGCAAGCCCCGTGCCGAGGGCGAACGCACCTTCTCGGATCGTCCGCCGCGCCGCGATGGCGGCAAGCCTTTCGGGGCTAAGCCGTCCGGCGGCAAGTCCTTTGGCGGCAAGCCGGGTGGTGGACGCCCCTCCGGTGGAAAACCTGCTGGCGGCAAGCCCGCCGGTGGCAGCCGTCCGCGCGGCAAGGGCAAGTAAGCGCCCGTGCGGATCGTCGGCGGAGAGTTCCGCGGCCGCGCGCTGGCGACGCCGAAGTCGGATGACATTCGTCCGACGACGGACCGCACGCGCGAAAGCCTGTTCAACATCCTGTCGCATGCCTATCCCAAGGCGCTTGACGGCACGCGCGTGCTCGATCTCTTCGCGGGCACCGGCGCCGTCGGCCTGGAGGCGGTGTCGCGCGGTGCACGCGCGGCTCTCTTCGTCGAACAGAGCGTCGAGGGCAGGGGGCTCCTGCATTCCAACATCGAAACGCTCGGCCTCATCGGCCGCGCCAAGATTTTCCGGCGCGATGCCACGGCGCTCGGCAGCGTCGGCACGGTGGAGCCGTTCGACTTCCTCTTCGCCGATCCGCCCTATGCCAAGGGCCTTGGCGAGCGGGCGCTCGATGCGGCGGCGCGCGGCGGCTGGCTCGTCGATGGCGCCCTTGCCATCCTTGAAGAGCGTGCCGATATTCAGCCTGCCGCCGTCGATGGTTTCGAGCTTCTCGAAGTCCGCACCTTCGGCGACACGCGCATGCATTTCTACCGCTACCGGTCCGGCTGAACCGTAGAGCATTTCCAGCCAAAGCGGCATCGCTTCGGCGTCGGATAATGCGGCGGAAACAAAAAGCGAGCAGGAGACCGCCGCGATGACCGATGCCCTCGTTTCCGCAAACGTGCCGCGGCAAAGTGGCCCCACGGTCGCCATCGCGCTTGGCGGCGGCGGCGCGCGGGGCCTCGCCCATATCCATGTCATCGAAGTGCTGGACGAACTCGGCATCCGCCCGGTGCTGATCTCGGGCGCCTCGATCGGCGCCATCCTGGGCGCCGCCATGGCGGCCGGCATGTCGGGCAAGGAAATCCGCGAGCACACGCTCGCCGCGATCGGCCATCCGAGCCGCATCATGAACCGGCTCTGGAGCCTCAGGCCCACGCGGCTCTCCGAGGTCGGCTTCCGCGTCGGGCAGTTCAACCTGGAGCGCGTGCTGAAGGCCTTCCTGCCGGATCGCCTGCCGGAGACGTTCGAGGACCTTGCGATCTCGTTGAAGGTCGTGACGTCCGATTATTACGGCCAGTGCGAATGCGTCTGTGAGAGCGGGCCGCTGTTTCCGGCGATCGCCGCCTCCGCCGCACTCCCGGCCGTCTTCCGCCCGGTCATGATCAACGGCCGGGTGATGATCGACGGCGGGCTGTGGAACCCCGTGCCCTTCGACCACCTCATCGGCCACGCCGATATCACCATCGGCGTCGACGTGATCGGCCAGCCGGCGGCCGGCACCGCGGAACTGCCCAACAGCATCGACAGCCTCTATGGCGCAACCCAGCTCACCATGCGCTCCATCGTCACGCTGAAACTCGAAAAGGGCGCGCCGGACATCTACCTCCGCCCGGATGTCGGCCGCTTCCGGGTGCTCGATTTCGTCAAGGCCGGCGAAGTCCTCGCCACCTCCGCCGGCATCCGCGACGAGCTGAAACGCGCGCTGGACGAAAAGCTGTCCGCCGCCGTTAAGGCATAGCCCGCGATACCCCCCTCTGCCCTGCCGGGCATCTCCCCCTCAAGGGGGGGAGTGTTCATGTTGGACTCGCGAGGCGTTTTCTTGCGAGGAAGATGTCGAGTGTGATCTGGAGCATTTCGAGTGTCTTTGAGGCGCGCTT
>NZ_JBPEHL010000015.1:0-153290 GCF_051201095.1 Shinella sp. BE166
CTGAGAGCTGACCCGGGATTTGCGCCGAGAAGTGACCCGCCTTAGGTATCGTCCGTCGTGGTTGGGGTGGTCAAGTTCCTGCGTTTCTCCTTCGTTGCTTTGGGCTCATGGGCCGAACTGTTTTTGAAGCGGAAGCTGTCGTTTCCGGTTTCGAGGATGTGGCAATGATGCGTGAGGCGATCCAGCAGCGCGGTGGTCATCTTGGCATCGCCAAAAACGCTGGCCCATTCGCTGAAGCTCAGGTTGGTGGTGATGATGACGCTGGTGTGCTCGTAGAGCTTGCTCAGCAGATGGAACAGCAGCGCACCGCCTGAAGCACTGAACGGCAGGTAGCCCAGCTCGTCGAGAATGACGAGATCGGAGTGTGCCAGGCGGTTGGCGATCTGGCCTGGGCGACCTTGGGACTTCTCCTGCTCGAGCGCGTTGACCAGTTCCACGGTCGAGAAGAACCGAACCCGCTTGTGATGATGTTCGATGGCCTGGACACCGATGGCCGTAGCGATATGCGTCTTGCCCGTGCCGGGACCGCCGACCAGGACGATGTTGTTGGCCTCGTCGAGGAAGTCGCAGCGATGAAGCTGACGGACCAGCGCCTCGTTGACCTCACTACTGGTGAAGTCGAAGCCGTTCAGATCACGATAGGCTGGAAAGCGGGCCGTCTTAAGCTGGTAGGCCGTCGATCGCACTTCACGTTCCGCGGTCTCGGCCTTGGGGAGCTGCGACAGGATCGGGATGGCGGCCTCAAACGCCGGCGATCCCTGTTCGGTGAGCTCGCCAACGGCCTGGGCCATGCCGTGCATCTTCAGTTGCCGTAACATGATGACGATAGCGCCGCTTGCCGGATTATGACGCATGGCGAACCTCCGTCTTTCTGAGCGCGTCGTAGCGTTCGACATTGGCCTTGGGCTCGTTGGTGAGCGTCAGGGCCTGCGGCGCGTCGATGGTGGGCGGTGTGAAGGATTTGCCGTCGACGAGGCGATGCAGCAGGTTCAGCACGTGGGTCTTCGTGGGGACGCCGGACTTCAGCGCCATGTCGACCGCCGATAGCACGGCCTGTTCGTCGTGCTGGAGGACCAGCGCCAGGATATCGACCATCTCGCGGTCGCCACCCGGCTTCTTCAGGAGATATTGCTGCAAGGTCCGGAATGCGTCCGGTAGCTCGACGAACGGTGCACCGTTGCGTAGAGCGCCTGGTTTGCGTTGCACGACCGCCAAATAGTGCCGCCAGTCGTAGATCGTCTGTCCCGGTCGATCATGGGAGCGATCGATGACGCGACGATGCTCGCAGACGATCTGGCCCTCCGCAGCGACCACGACACGATCCGGATAGACCCGCAGGCTCACCGGTCGATTGGCGAAGGATGCCGGGACGCTGTAGCGATTGCGCTCCAGATGGACGAGGCAGGTTGGCGTGACCCGCTTCGTATATTCGACGAAGCCGTCGAACGGTCGGGTAACCGGCATCAATGCCAAGGCCTCCTCGGCCCAGATGTCGGCGATGGTGCCGCGCATCTGTCCGTGTGGGGTCTTTGCCCAGAACTCCTTGCACCGAAGCTCCAGCCAGTCATTCAGGGCATCCAATGATGGAAAGCGCGGAACAGGTTGGAAGAAGCGGTGACGCGCATCCTGAACATTCTTCTCGACCTGCCCTTTCTCCCAACCGGACGCGGATTGCAGAACTCTGGCTCGAACACATAGTGGCTGGCCATCGCCAGGAAACGGACATTGACGTCGCGCTCCTTGCCACGGCCGACCTTGTCGATCGCGGTCCGCATGTTGTCGTAGATACCGCGGCCGGGAATGCCGCCAAACACGCGGAATGCATGATTATGGGCATCGAACAGCATCTCATGCGTCTGGAGGAGATAGGCTCGAACAATGAAAGCGCGGCTGTAGCTCAGCTTCGTATGCGCCACCTGCAGCTTGGTGCGCTCATTGCCGATGATGGCCCAGTCTTCCGACCAGTCGAACTGGAACGCTTCGCCCGGTTCGAAGGCCAGAGGCACGAACGTTCCGCGCCCTGTCGTCTGGAATTCTCTCTGCCGGTCTGCCTTCCATTCACGGGCAAAGGCTGCAACGCGGCAATAGGAACCGTCATAGCCAAGGCTAACCAGGTCGGCATGGAGTTGCTTCAGGGTGCGCTTCTGCTTGCGGCCCTTCTTGGATTCCGTCTTCAGCCAGGCCGACAGCCGATCCGCAAATGGATCAAGCTTGCTCGGCCGCTCCGGGACCTTGAACTTCGGCTCCACGCCGTTCAGGCGCAGGTATTTGCGGACAGTGTTCCGGGAAAGGCCGGTCCTGCGGCAAATCTCCCGGATCGATAGATGCTCTCGAAAATGCCAGCGCCGGATTACGCTCAGTAACGCCATGTCGATCACTCCAGAGCCCCCGCTGAAACCTCGCGAGGGATGATTGAAACATGGGTCAAATCTCAGTGATAATTTCCCGCAATCCCGGGTCAGCTCTCAGTGCAAATCAACACCGACATGGTGTTTTGCGGCACGTCGATGAGGCGGGCCAACTCGCCGGCCGGTATGCCATCAGGCTCGTACCGGACAAGGAGGCGGAAGGTCTCCAGTCGTGTGGTCTGTGCCAAGGCGCCGAGCGCCGCTATTGCTGAATCCCTATCCATATATCCAGAATAACGGATATTATCCAATTGTCAATTCGTGTAGCTCCAGAGCGCAGTTGCCGGTTTCATACCGTGTGATCCGGCCCGGTATCGCCGGGCCGTTGCTGATCAGTGCCCAGCTGAGGCCGAGAACGCAGCATGGTCCTTGTCGTGAAGGGCGAAGCGGTCGAGCATATGGGCGCTCGCCTCGTTGACGCCGATGACGGCGACCTCGACGCCCTGGCGACGATATTTGAGGACGATCTTGTCGAGTGCACCGACGGCCGTGATATCCCAGAGATGTGCCTCCGTGACGTTGATCGTCACCTTGCGGACCGTCTCGGTGAAGTCGAAGGCCGCGATAAAACTCTCCGCCGAGGCGAAGAAGATCTGGCCGTCGACATGATAGGTGCGCTCCGAACCATCCGCACTCAGCACTGACCGGACGTGGAAAAGCTTGGCGACCTTGCCGGCGAAGAACACACCGGAGAGCAGCACGCCAACGAGCACACCCTTGGCGAGGTCGTGCGTGCCGACGACGGTCGCGACCGTCGCCAGCATGACGACGGAAGAGGAGAGCGGATTGCGGCGCAGGTCGAGGATGGAGCGCCAGGAGAACGTGCCAATCGAGACCATGATCATGACGGCGACCAGGGCGGCCATCGGAATGATGCGCACGAGATCGTCCAGCACGAGAATGAGAAACAGCAGGAAGGCGCCGGCAACGAAGGTCGAGAGGCGCCCACGGCCACCGGAGGTGACGTTGATCACCGACTGGCCGATCATGGCGCAACCGCCCATGCCGCCGATGAGGCTGGAGGCGATGTTGCTCGCCCCTTGTCCGATGCATTCCTGGCTCTTGGAACTCGCCGTATCCGTCATGTCGTCGACGATCTGTGCCGTCAGCAGCGATTCCAGCAGGCCGACCGCGGCAAGCGCGATGGAATAGGGGAAGATGATCTGCAACGTTTCGAAGGTCACCGGTACCTGTGGGAGCGCGAAGATCGGCAACGCGGAGGGCAGTTCGCCGAGATCGCCGACCGTGCGCAGGTCCAGGCCGCCCCAATAGGCGACGCCGGTCAGCAAGAGGATCGCGACCAGCGGCGACGGGATTGCCTTGGTAACATAGGGGAAGAGATAGATGATCGCGAGTCCCGCCGCGATCATCGCATAGGTCAGCCCAGGCACGCCGATGAGTTCCGGCAGTTGCGCCATGAAGATCAGGATCGCCAGCGCGTTGACGAAGCCGGTGATGACGGAGCGCGAGACGAAGCGCATGACGCGGCCAAGCTTGAGGAAGCCGGCACATATCTGGATCACGCCCATCAAAAGCGTGGCGGCGAAGAGATATTGCAGCCCGTGCTCCTTCACGAGTGTCACCATCAGCACGGCGGTCGCCGCCGTTGCGGCGGAGATCATGCCCGGCCGGCCGCCGACGAAGGCGGAGACGCAGGCGATGGCGAAAGAGGCGAAGAGCCCGACTTTCGGATCGACGCCGGCAATGACGGAAAAGCCGATGGCTTCGGGAATGAGGGCAAGCGCGACAACGATGCCGGAGAGAATGTCGGCGCGAATGTTCGAGAACCACTCGCGTTTGTAGGTCGTCAGATTAAACATGGAAAAGTCCGCAAAGAAGCGCATCCAGACCGGACGGAGTCCGGCCTCGTGAACAGGTTTGATGCTTTGCGTTGTCTGGCGGATCGGCGGCCAGAAGAGCCACCCGGAGTTTCACCGGGTCCGGGGCGAATGATGCCGTTATAGAAAATGGTGCACGGCGGTCAACACCGTTCCACCTTCCTATCGTATGGATGGCGGGTAGCCAGCCATTGCTCAGTGAAAATTCCGGGCCTTAACCTTTAGCGCATCGATATGGAAATCTTTCACGAACAGGTCCCGAGGCCGCACGGCCGACGCCTAGCTGTCACGCGGGTCCGGCCCGCCGCCATGGGCGAACTCGTCGCCGCGCCCGGCTGGAAGCCGGAATTCGGTGTCGCGTTCCCACAGGCTCGACAGGTCGACGGATAGGTAGAACACCTACTGGCCAATGAGATGCACGACCTAGCCTTCGCGCTGGATCCTGCTGTGGATCGCCTTGATGGATGAACCGAGCACGACGCGCCGGCGCCGCTCGAACAGCTTTGGCCAGACGACGACATTCGCGGGCCTGTCTCATCCTCGATGGCGATGAACATCACTCCCTTGGCACTGCCCAGCTTTTGCCGGATCTGTAGACCTACGGTCGTCAGCCACCGCCCGTCGCGCGCCGATATCACCTTCCGGCGCGCCGCTCGGAAGGGTCGTGGCGAAGGAGCATCAGCGGGCGCTCGCGTAGCGTGAATCCGGTGTGGTTGTAGTCATTGTTGTGGTCGATCTCGTCGAGCGTCCCCTTGGCCGTCTACTGAGGCATCGGGATCAGCCATCGATCATCATTTATACTTTGTCCGGCTCTTCGAGCGCGTAGAACATGCGCGCGGAAGCCTCGATGACCGAGCGATGCCGTTTTGCATTGAATTCTTCGCGTGGATAAGTCGCGAAGAGATATTTTGCGAAATCTTCGCGTGTGTCAGGGCATCGGGGGAACCAGGGCTGCGACGTGATCTCGTCAAAAATTGCCTTCAACGATCTCAGCTCGTCAGGCTGGAAAGCCCCTTTCAAGGGTTGGCTGTTCATTGCCGCCCCCTTTCTACCTGGGGCGGAAGCTCAATGGCTTTCAGAGATGGAGCCCTTATCAATTGCCATCCCTACGCCGAGTATACCCCAATTCCGCGTTTTGGCCAATGAGCTGCCCCTGGCGCAAACCGGTGAGAATTTTAGGAAAGCTGATCCGATGATCTGCTGGTCGTTCGCATATCGTCGGGCTTGTTTTGCTCACGTTGAGCGTCACCTCATTGATGAAAAATTTGCGCGTTGTGCACCGCGCATCGAGGTGGCGGGTGAAAAGCATTGCGGACGTAGTTGGCGAGCTGACGAAGGCGGCCGCCGGCTTGAAGACCTTCTCCGAGGGCGAGCGGTTTCGCCTCCTCAGCCGAGCCTACATCACCATCAAGGAGGGTGGCGGCTTGCTTGGCGAGCCGACATGGCTTCGGGAATCCGCCGAGGCGATGGATATCGTTCATGCCGGCGGAATGCCGGTTCACCTCCAGGACGATGAGATGAAAGCTATCCTGCTCGAAGCGGTAAAGGTGATCAGGCAGATTGACGCGTCAACGAAGACCAGGCGCCCCGAGGAGCCCGAGATCGAGCAGCGATGACGCGCCGTGGCTGTTTTCGATCCTCACTCTGCTTCGTCTACCACAGCGTCGGTGGCCCGTGTGGCGCGTAGGTCGTCTTCGGTGAGATGAAGCAGGCCTTCGGTCGCACCGTCTCGATCGTATTTCTCGCTCGCGATGGTCTCGAGCAAGGCCCTGTGGCGTTTCAGAAGTCCGACCGGACCAACGGGGTCGGTGTCGAACGTCTGCAATGCGCTGGCGAAGACGAAGATGTCGATTGTCGTTCCGTCGAGGGTTTGCATTGACCAGAACAACCCGAGTTCCTTCGGCGCAGATGCGCCGTTTTTCCTGATGAGAGGCATTTCGTTTCCTGTGTTGATGGGAGGTCCACCGCAGCGCGGCTGTCAACACTCCCCTGGTCCGCCCGCTTGAGATGGACGGTGCTGACGTGGGGCAGGGCGGCAGGAAGTCAATGATTGGCAGCTTTGGGCCGACGAAATGACGAAGGGCGCTCGACCCTTGCGGGGAGCGCCCTTCGGACCCGGAGAGCTACGAACGCGCGACAGAGAACCATCGCTGCAGGTAGTCATCGATTACGGGTGGTGAGCGATAGGTGGGGGGAGACTCGTCGGAAAATCAAGCCCATCCGGATCGTCGATCGCCCGAGCGGGCAAACCCAGGCATGCATCGCAAATGCCGCAACCGTCATCATCCATCGGCTGGTCCGACCGATCGCAACAGAGGCAACCGGGAGAGCATCGGGAGCCAGTTGCCCTTTTTTCCGGAGCGATGATCTCGATCCCGTGGTTCGACGCGATATTCTCGAAAACCTGACGCATTGCGCTTCTCCGCTGTCCCCCACGCTAAAGATGGGAGCGGCCGGCCGCTTTGCAATGGCGAGCGTTCACAACGTGGGCTCTCCGTGCTCCACGGATGGACTCCGCGCGTCGCCCATGCTTTCTATTGGGCCGGAGGGACTTGGTATGGCCTATGAATGGGATTCCCGGCGCGCGCGGCGCGCCCGCATCATGAGGCTCGCGACGGCGTTGGCGATCAGTGCGTCGGCTATCACTGTGCCGGTCGCGGTGCTGCTGTCGGCCGCACCCATCTGAGGTCGACATCGAGGTGACGAGCGATGACAGAGAACGACCCATTTGGTCTTTCCCGTTTTGTCGCGGCCCAGGATCTCGTCTTCGATACCGTCCTCGCAGAGCTGAGGGCCGCGCGGAAGGAAACCCATTGGATGTGGTTTGTCTTTCCGCAGTTGCGTGCGCTCGGCCGATCTCGGACTGCGAACTTCTACGGGATCGGCTCCATCGACGAGGCGCGGGCCTATCTCAGCCATCCCTTGCTCGCGGAACGATTGGCGCGCGCGGTCGATGCGGTGCTGGGGGTCTCCCGGCCGGCTCAAGAGATATTCGGTTCGCCAGACGATCTCAAATTCCGCTCCTCGATGACCTTGTTCAGTGAGGTGGCAGGCGGGGAGGATGGCGAACGGTTTCGGCGCGCCCTTCAGCGCTTCTTCGCCGGCGAGCCGGATTCGCGGACTCTTGACTTGCTCAGCGGCGGCATCGATAGCCGCCGCTTTTGACCGCACCAATCAGATCGCGCGAACGTTCTCCGCCTTCGACTTGCCGGTCTTGCGGTCCTGGCCGAGGTCATAGCTCACCTTCGAGCCATCGCGCAGCGGTCCGCCGGAGATCACGCCCGAGACATGGACAAAGACATCCTGCCCGCCGTCGTCGGGTGTGATGAACCCGAAACCCTTGTCCTGATTGAAGAATTTTACAGTACCCGTCGCCATGAACATCCTCGTCAGCTGAGCGGCATTGCGCCGATGGGTGACCCTATTCGTGACGCGCGTCGGCCGCAACCGGATAACCGTGCCGAAGAGGGAACAACAATCCTTTGCGCGGGGTTTTCGTCTCGACGCTGCGGGCCTTCAACCGGCGTCGGCAATGCGGGATAGATCGAGGTCGAAGATGGCGGCTGACAAGCTCTCAACGTACAAGCAAAAGCGGGATTTCAAGAAGACGCAGGAACCGAGCGGATCGACAGAGGTCAAGGCGTCGAACCGACTGCGCTTCGTCATCCAGAAACATGATGCGACCCGGCTCCATTACGACCTCCGCCTCGAACTCGACGGCGTGTTCAAGAGCTGGGCGGTGACGAAGGGGCCGTCGCTCGATCCGGGAGACAAGCGGCTCGCGGTCGAGGTGGAAGACCACCCGCTCGACTATGGCGATTTCGAAGGCACGATCCCGAAAGGCCAATATGGCGGCGGCACGGTGATGCTGTGGGACCGCGGCTATTGGGAGCCGGAGGGCAACAAATCGCCGGAAGAGGCGCTTAAGAAGGGCGACTTCAAATTCGTGCTGCACGGCAAGCGCCTGCAGGGCAGTTATGTGCTCGTGCGCATGCGCCACGACCGCGATGGCGGCAAGCGCACAAACTGGTTGTTAATCAAGCACCATGACGACCATTCGGTGGAGGAGAACGGCGCGGCCATCCTCGACGAGAACATGACCTCCGTCGCATCCGGCCGCACGATGGACCAGATCGCCGCCGGCAAGGGTCGAAAACCGAAGCCATTCATGACGGAAAAGGCCGGGGTCGAGGCCGATGCTGTATGGGATAGCAAGTCCGGCCTTGCCGCCGACGAGCCCAAGAAAAATCGGTCCAGCAACAAGGTGGCGACGTCGACGGCTGCGGACCTTCCAGATTTCATCGCGCCGCAGCTGTGCGAGACACTCGACCGCCCGCCGGCAGGTGAACACTGGCTCCACGAGATCAAGTTCGACGGCTATCGCATCCAGTTGCGGGTGGCCGACGGGAGGGTGACGCTGAAGACCCGCAAGGGCTTGGATTGGACGGCCAAATATCCAGAGATTGCGGATGCTGCGTCGTCGCTGCCAGATTGCATCGTTGACGGCGAGATTTGCGCGCTCGACGACAACGGCGCCCCTGACTTCGCCGCGCTACAGGCGGCGCTGTCGGAGAAGAACACCGGTAACCTCGTTTATTTCGCCTTCGACTTGCTGTTCGACGGTGGCGAGGATCTGCGGGAGAAACCGCTGACCGAGCGGAAGTCGCGGCTGCAGGATCTCCTGGGCGACGCGACCGACGACCCGCATCTGCGCTTCGTCGAGCATTTCGAAACCGGCGGCGACGCGGTCCTACGCTCAGCGTGCAAGCTCTCCCTCGAGGGTATCGTATCGAAACAGGCAGATGCGCCTTATCGATCCGGCCGTACCGAGACCTGGGCGAAATCCAAATGTCGCGCCGGCCATGAGGTTGTGATCGGCGGCTACGCCAAGACGAACGGTAAGTTTCGCTCGCTGCTGGTAGGCGTCAACCGCGGTGACCACTTCGTCTATGTCGGCCGCGTCGGCACTGGCTACGGCGCCAAGAAGGTCGAGACGTTGTTGCCGAAGCTGAAAGCGGTCGAAACGGAAAAGTCTCCCTTCACCGCGATCGGCGCGCCGAAGAAGGAGAGAGAGGTCGTTTGGCTGAAGCCTGAGCTCGTCGCCGAGATCGAGTTCGCGGGCTGGACCGCGGACGGCCTTGTGCGTCAGGCCGCGTTCAAGGGGCTGCGGGAGGATAAGCCGGCGGCCGAGGTCGAGGCCGAGAAGCCGGCTTCGCCCGCCAAGACCGAGACGCCGGAGCCCGCGGCCGCCGCGGAGGCAAAACCCAGCCGCCGCAAGGGCGCGAAAGCCGAGGTCATGGGCGTGCTCATCTCCAATCCCGACAAGCCGCTCTGGCCGGACGCCGGCGATGGCGAGCCGGTCACCAAGGAGGATCTCGCCCGCTATCACGAGGCGGTCGGTTCCTGGCTCATCGACCATGTTAAGGGCCGGCCGTGTTCGATTATCCGCGCGCCCGACGGTATCGGTGGCGAACAATTCTTCCAGCGGCATGCCATGCCCGGCACGTCGAACCTGCTGGAGCTGGTCAAGGTCTTCGGAGACAAGAAGCCTTACCTGCAGGTTGATCGCGTCGAGGGATTGATCGCCATCGCTCAGATCGGCGGGATCGAGCTTCACCCTTGGAACTGCGAACCCGGCCAGCCGGAAGTGCCGGGGCGCCTCGTCTTCGACCTTGATCCTGGCCCTGATGTCGAATTCTCCACGGTGGTTGCCGCCGCGCGCGAGATGCGCGACCGGCTGGACGATCTCGGCCTGATCAGCTTCTGCAAAACGACTGGCGGCAAGGGGCTGCATGTCGTGACGCCCCTTACCGTCAACAAGCGCAAGCCACTGTCCTGGGCCGAGGCCAAGGGCTTTGCCCATGACGTCTGCCAGGAGATGGCCCGTGACAATCCGGACCTCTACCTGATCAAGATGACCAAGAGCCTGCGGGAAGGGCGGATCTTCCTCGACTACCTGCGCAACGATCGCATGGCGACCGCCGTGGCGCCGCTGTCGCCCCGCGCGCGGCCCGGCGCCACCGTGTCGATGCCGCTCACCTGGACGCAGGTCAAGTCCGACCTCGACCCGAAGCGCTTTACGATCCGCACAGTGCCGTCGCTTTTGAAGAAAACGAGCGCCTGGGAGGACTATTGTGACGGGCAGCGTCCGCTTGAGCAGGCTATCAAGCGGCTGGGCAAGCAGAAGGCTGCGGCATGAGCGCGAGACAGGGTAGGGGACCGCGAGCGGGTGCGAAGCATGACATTCCGATCGAGCACTTGATGCGTCTTCGCCGGATGCGCGGCCTGGCCAGGTTGATGGACACGGCCTTACGAATTCCGGGCGCGGGCGTCTCGCTTGGCGCCGACTCCGTTCTTGGCCTTATTCCCGGCATCGGCGACTTTGGTGCCGCAGCAGTCAGCCTCTTCATCGTCAACGAGGCGCGCCGCCTCGGTGTGCCGAAAGAACTGCTTTTCAAGATGTTGGTCAATGTCGGCTTCGATACGGTCGCGGGAAGCGTGCCGGTGCTCGGCGACGTCTTCGATGTCCATTTCAAATCCAACCGCCGCAATCTGCAGCTCGTCCTCGATCACTTCGGTCTCGACCATTCCGATCTCGATCGCAGGGCGTGATCAACGGTTGCCGGAAATCTTGGCCATATCGAACACCGCGGCATTGTCCTGGATTTCGCGAAGCCCCTTGTAGGAGGCATGGCGCAGGTTGCCGTCGTCCGTCCAGCCTCTAAACTCGATCTCGGCGATGAGCGTCGGCTGGGCGAAGACGTAGTTCTTTCCCTTCAGCGGCACGGCCGGTTTGTTCGTCTTGAGCTTGTCGAGCGTCTTGCGCAGATATTCGGCGTCGGCGGCCTTGAATCCTGTCCCGACCGAGCCGACCGACACCCAGCCGTCGCCATTGCGCGCCGCCAGCAGCAGGCTTCCGATGCCGCCGCGCGCGGATTCCGAAAACTCATAGCCGACGATCATGAAGCTCTCGCCCTGGATGCACTTGATCTTGATCCAGTCGCCGGTGCGGCCAGATCGATAGGGACGATCGCGATGCTTGGCGATGATGCCTTCGAGGCCCATGCGGCAGGCATTTGCCAGAAGCTCCGTTCCCTCGCCATGGGCTTCCTCGGACAACTGCACCGCGCCGACGGCGCCGTCGAGAAAGTCCTCGAGCAGATGCCGGCGAACGGCAAGCTCGGTCTTGGTCAGATCATGCCCGTCGAAATAGAGGAGGTCGAAGGCGAAGAACATGGCCTCCGTCGAGGCGCGCTTGCCGCCGCGTCCGCCCAGCGAGCGCTGAAGCGCCCCGAAATCCGAGTGTCCCTGATTATTGAGGACCACGGCCTCGCCATCAATAATGGCGGTCCCCACCCCGAGTTTGCTGGCGGCATCAGCAATTTTGGGAAAGCGATGGGTCCAGTCATGCCCGCCGCGGGTGATGATCCGCACGCCCTTCGGCTCGATATGGATCGCCAGGCGATAGCCGTCCCATTTGAGTTCGTAGAGCCAGTCCGGGCCTTCCGGCGGCGTCGGCCGGAGCAGGGCAAGACAGGGCTCGACGCGGTCAGGCATCGGATCGAACGGCAGGCTCGGCTGTTCGGGATCGCGTTTGCGGATCGGACGGGACTGCAAGGTCTCGCGCGACTCGTCATACAGAGGAATGGCAGATTGGCGCTTTCGTTTCATCGGTGTCCATCACACGCGGAGAGTCCGAACATAGGTGCCTTGCGCGAAGAATTCAGGATGCACGCTTGCCTTTCTCGCCGGCGGCGAGACTTTTGCGCAGCGCATCCATGATGTCGATGACATTGCCGCCAGACGGGCGGTCGTCTCCCTTGGTCTTGCCCTTTCGCGACGGTTTCAGTGCTTTCTTCTTTTTGGCGATGATATCGAGCAGGGCGTCCTGCACCGGGTCGGATACCATGTCCGCTGACCATTTCCGTGTGTGCTGCTGGATGAACTTTTGCACCAGGGGAATAAGCTCGGGGTCCGCCTTGTCGTCGATGTCTTCCAAATAAGATTCCTCTGATCGGACCTCATCGCCGAAGCGCAGCGTCCAGAGCACGATGCCCTCGCCGCGCGGTTCCAGCACGACGGCGCGCTCGCGCCGGCCGATCACCAGCCTGGAGACGCCGAGCACGTTGTCGGCCGACATTGCATCGCGAATGACCGCGAAGGCTTCATGTCCAACCGGATCATCGGGCACCAGATAGTGCGGCTTCTCCAGATAGATCCATTCAATGCTATCGCGTGGCACGAACTTTTCGATGTCGATGGTCTTGACCGTATCGAGCGCGACCGCGTCCAGGTCGTCGTCGGTGAGGAGCACATAGTCGTTCTCACCGCGGGCGTAGCCCTTCATCTCGTCCTCGTCCCTGACCGGCTTGCGGGTGACCGCATCGACATATTGCGAGACGACGCGGTTGCCGGTGATCTTGTTGAGGGTGTGGAAGCGGACCTTCTCGCTCTCGGACGTCGCCGGCGACATCGAGACGGGGCAGGTCACGAGCGAGAGCTTGAGGTATCCTTTCCAGTACGGGCGAGGCGCCATCGTGGTCCTCCTCAACCGGCTTTGCGCTGCGCGGCCGCGTTACGGCTCGACTTCGGGGCAGGCGTGCGCGCTGCCGGCTTCCGACTGGCGCTCTTGTTGGCATTGGCGGCCGAGCGCTTCGGCTTGTCGTCGTCCGCCTTCAGCATCCTGGCACTTTCGCGCAACGCCGCGAGCAGATCGTCGGGCTTGGAAACCTTGACCTCCTTGCGCTTCGGCAGGGCCTTGCCCTCGATCTTCGCCTTCACCAGTTCGGCGACGGCCGCCTCATAACGATCGTCGAATTCGGCCGGATCGAACGAGCCCTTTTTCGTGGCGATGATGTGCTTGGCGAGGTCCAGCATCTCGCCCTTGATGCGTAGTTTCGGAACCTCTTCGAACGCTTTTTCCGACGAGCGGACCTCGTAGTCATATTGCATGGTCGTCGCAATCAACCCTTTGCCGTGCGTGCGGATCAGCACCGTTCGCATCCGACGAAAGAGCACCGTGCGCGCCACCGCAGCAACCTGGGATTTCTCCATCGCATCGCGCAGCGCCGTGAAGGCGTCGGAGGAGACGCGGTCGGTCGGAACGAGATAGTAGGGCTTGTCGAAATAGACGTCATCGACATCGGAGCAGGAGATGAAGGCTTCGATCGTGAGCGTCTTGTTGCTTTCCGGGATCGTGGCGGCGACCTCCTCGGGATCGATCATGATGTATTGGCCGTTCTCGATCTCGAAACCCTTAGTCTGGTCCTCGCGCTCGACCTCCTTGCCGGTGTCGCTGTCGACGAAGACGCGATTGACGCGGTTGCCGGTCTTCTTGTTGATCGTGTGAAACGAGATGCGCTCGGAGGTGCTGGCGGCCGTGTACAGACCGACCCCGCAGCTGACCTCGCCGAACTTGATGAAACCCTTCCACTGGGCACGATGACCGGCCATCTCGAAACTCCCGAACAGACGCAACCAAAGCGAGTCAAGCGAATCACTTGCGACTTTGTTCCGATTCAAAAATGAATCGGAAATCAATGGCTTAGGCTGCGCTCCATTCGACCATTGCGAGTCTGGAATATGCTCTTGATTCACTGCATCTTTTTCGCGCTGCCGTGCGTTCTTCCAGGACCGCAACCGAAAGGAAGAATGTCATGACGAAGCGTGAGACCATCGATACCGGGACCGACAAGCGCTATGTGCGCCGGGACGAGAAAGGCCAGTTCAAGGAAAGCGTCGATGTCAGCCGCTCCCTGTCCGCCGACCGTCGGCATAAGGCCAAGACGGAAGCCAAACCCGGTGAAGGCGACCGCGGCGACAGGCATACGAAGCACTGATGCCGGTACGCCATTGGATGAAACCATGGCCGACGATACCGAACCCGAGACTATGAACAGCGATGACGGCGACGAGCGTGTCGCCGTCTCGTTTCCGTTCGACCGGATGACGGTTCAGCGGTTTCGGCAGGAGTTTCCACGCGCTCGCTGGAGCGATCGGCGCAAAGCCTGGATCGTTCCGGGAAAGACCGCCCGTCGCCGATTGGACCGCTGGAAGGCAAGGGAAGACGCCCGCATTGACCCCTTCGCACAGGAAAAGGGCAGGGACGCCTTCGCCTTCGAGCCGATCCTCAGTCCCTATCTCAGCGTCGACAAGGACGGGTTTCGCATCAGCACACCCTATTCCCGCAAGCTCGTCGAGGAAATCCGCCAGGTGCCGTTCGCGCGATGGGATGGAGACCTGAAGGTCTGGCGCGTTCCGTTTGCCTCCTATGACGAACTCTTCCATCATTGGCAAGCGATCGAAGCAGAAGCGCAGCGCTGCGAGCCGGAGGAACGGCGCAAGCGCGCCGAGGCGCGAAAGGGCACCGAAGACGAGCGGAAAGCCCGCCGCCGATCAGCCGAGCGCCGGCGTCGGCGCATTCCCCTTCCAGCCGGTGATCTTCCGCCCCTGGGCCGGCCCGTGGCCACTGCCGCTTACGGCATCATCGTCGTCAGCGACATCACCGGTGAGTTGGTTGAGGATGAGGAGGTCGCCGATCTTTATCCGGACTTTGACGGAGACCAGGTCTGGGGATTGTGGCGCATACCGTCGTTGGACGAGCTGCTGCAGACGTGGCCGGCGAAAGGTGCGCCTGAGGATGACGCGCGCCGGCGCGGCTGGTGGATTCCGACCATCGAGGAGTTGCGAGATGCGCGGCGGTCTGCGCGGTCGCGCGAGCGCCGAACGGCGCAGCAGGCCTCAGCCTAGTCGGTATTGGCCGGCGGATCGATCTCGATCATGACAGGTGCGTGGTCGCTGGTATGCGCCCAGCTTCTTGGGTGCCGACGAACGCTGGCGGATCTCAGCCAAGGGGCAAGCGTCGGGCTGAGCAGAGCATGGTCGATGCGCAGGCCGGCGTCGCGCTCGAACGAGTTCCGCCAATATTTCCAGAAGGTGTAGATGCGCTCATCGGGGTGCAGATGCCGGATGGCGTCGGTCCAGCCGTCGGCGAGGAGCTTGGCATAGGCCGCTCTCACCTCCGGCCGAAACAGCGCATCGTCGCGCCAACGCTCCGGCGCATAGACGTCGAGGTCCATCGGCATGACGTTGAAATCCCCGACCAGCGCCGCTGGTATATCGAGTGCCAGCAGTTCCCTGGCATATTCGTGGAGCCGCGCGAACCAGCGCAGCTTGTAATCGAACTTCGGACCCGGCGCTGGATTTCCGTTCGGCAGATAAAGGCAACCGATGAGAATGCCATCGACCGCGGCTTCGATATAGCGGCTGTGCGTATCGTCGGGGTCGCCTGGAAGGCCGCGTCGCGTGAGGAGCGGCACGAGACCCTTGGCAAGGATAGCGACGCCGTTCCAGCTTTTCTGGCCGTGCCAGACCGCGCCGTAACCGGCGCGCTCCAGTTCCGCGCGCGGAAACCGATCGTTCGGCGATTTCAGTTCCTGAAGGCAGACGATGTCGGGAGAGTCTTCCGCGAGCCATCGCAGAAGCACGGCGAGGCGACCGTTGACCCCATTGACGTTGTAGGTCGCGATCTTCATCGATCCTCATTCTGCATACGTGACGTCGTCGACCTCGACGGCCTTAGAAGGGTGCCAGCGAGAAGCCGGTCGGTGGGCGCGTTTCGACCGGGTCGCCTGCGGGATCGGGATCTTCGCGGTAGGCCATTGCCTGACGATCGGCGGCTCGCTTGATCGCCTCAAATGTCGCCTCGGGCGGCCAACCGGCGACGATGGCCTGATCGGCAAGCTCGCGCACAGCGCCGTCAATCGCCTGCGCGCAGTCCAGCGCGACATCAGGATCGGTTGTCGGCTGTTGCGGTGGAGATATTCTGGCAGTCATGGCGGACCTCCTGCGTGGTTCCAAAAAGGACGCCCCGCTACGGTAGTGGGGCGGCGAACCAACATCATGTTTCGGAGAAATGTCGAGACCGGCGGATTCGTTCCAGCCTCCTGGGGAGGCCGCACACGCCAAGTATGGCGGCGAGCCTCAGCGAACGGTGAAGCGCGTCAGCCGATCTGCTCCACCGAAAGAGAACCGGCCGGGAGGGGCTTGATCAGCGGCTTGGCGGACACCGAAGGATCGAGCCAATCGGCCCAGCTATCCCGCTCGAGGATAACGATCTGGCGGTCGTGATAGGGCGCGATGTCCGGCCCCGGCTCCATCGTCAACATCGTGTAAGCCTCGCCCACATCCCCGGTCTCGCGCCATATGCCGGCAATGGCAAAGATGGGTTCGCCGATCTTGCGGAACAGCCATTTATCCTTGCGTTTCTTCTTGGGGTCAGCCGGTGTGGTGAACTCGTAGAAGCCGTCGGCGACGATGAGACACCGATTTGAGGTGAACTCGCGGCCTTCGGAGCGGAAGTTATAGACCGGCTTTCTGGTCGGGCCTGGCCAGCTCCACCGGCGCTGGACCAGTTCGCCAACGTCACGCTCGCCTTCGACAGTCCGGATAATCGGCGCAGTGTCTGTGATCTTGATGTCTTCGCGCGCTTCGATGTTCGGCCGTCCCTCGGGAAACCGGACTTTGATCTTCAGGTGCTCGAACTCCTCGATGACCGAGGCCAGTTCGACCATCAAGCGGTAATCGTTGCACATGGCTCCTCCGAATGACCGGCATCGTCACCGCGTCGCGGCGCGCTGCATTGGCAATGTAAGGCGCCCCGTCCGGATTTCGACTGCGGACTGAAGCGCGGCTAGATCTGCAACTCCAACTGACCGGCGGTGGTTTCCTCATCGTCGATGAAGGATGACAGCGTGACGCCGAGCAGGCGAATGCCTTTGGGTGCAGGGAACAACGGCTCGAGGAGCGTTTGCGCGATAGCTTCGAGATCATCCAACCGGCCGATCGGTGCTGACGTCGTCCTGCTGCGGGTGATGATCTGGAAGTCCGCATATTTGACTTTCAGCGTCACCGTCCGCCCATGGAGGCCCTTGGCCTCGCAATGGCGCCAGACCTTGGCGGCGAGCGGTGTGATTTCGGCGCGGGCGGCGTCGAGATCGACGATATCGACCATGAAGGTGTCCTCGGCGCCAACGGACTTGCGCGGCCGATCCGGTTGCACGGCCCGGTTATCGATGCCGCGGGAGATGTTGTAGTACCAAGTGCCGGACTTCCCGAAGTGCTCCTGCAGCCAGGAGAGCGATTGTGCCTTGAGGTCGGCACCAGTCAGGATGCCGAGCCGTTCCATCTTGGCGGCCGTCGCCGGGCCTACACCATGGAATTTCTTGACCGCGAGCGCTTCAACAAACGGCGGACCGTTCTTGGGCGAAATTACTGCTTGGCCATTGGGTTTGTTGAGATCCGACGCCATCTTGGCCAGGAATTTACAATAGGAGATGCCGGCGGATGCGTTGAGGCCGGTGACCTCCTTGATCCGCGCCCGGATGATCGTCGCGATCTCGGTGGCGAATGAAATGCCCTGCTTGTTTTGGGTCACGTCCAGATAGGCTTCGTCCAAGGACAGCGGTTCGATCAGGTCCGTGTGTTCGGCAAAAATCTCCCGGATTTGCGCGGAGACAGCGCGATAGATATCGAAGCGCGGCGGCACGAAGACGAGATCCGGGCAGCGCCGCTTGGCGGTTACGGACGGAAGGGCGGACCGAACGCCGAAGGCGCGCGCCTCGTAGCTCGCCGCCGCGACGACGCCGCGCGCCGCTGAACCGCCGACAGCAACTGGCTTACCGCGAAGCTCGGGATTGTCGCGCTGTTCGACCGACGCATAGAAAGCATCCATGTCGACATGGATGATCTTCCTTGTCGGGGTGTCGCCGCCTGTGCTCATCTCACTTCCACATCGACCGCATGCGTTCCCGGACGTCCACGCGAATCTGGTTTGCGCTTCGTTCACTGGTCGCGGCCGAGACCTTCGGCCAGGTTGCCGTCTCGAAATACTGCAAGAGCGTGGCCGGCACGAAGCGGGTCCGCGACGCATAGACGTGTCGGTCGCCCGTGGCAGATTGGCCATGCGTGAAGAAGCGCTGGGGCGTAACCAAAGTGAGGTTGTCGCGCGCTCGGGTCATGCCGACATAGAGCAACCGGCGCTCCTCTTCGAGTTCCGCGGTCGTACCGGCGCCGAGATCGGACGGAATGCAGCCGTCGACGACGTTGAGCATGAACACCGCGCGCCACTCCTGTCCCTTGGCCGAATGGATCGTCGAGAGGATCAGATAGTCCTCGTCCAGCAGCGGCACCCCGGCCTGGTCGCTGGTGGCATCGGGCGGGTCCAAGGTCAATTCGGTCAAGAAGCGCTCGCGGCTCGCATAGCCGCTGGCGATCTGTTCGAGCTGGATGAGATCGTCCTTTCGGGTATCGGCATCCTCATGGATGCGATCGAGATGAGGCTCGTACCACATCCGCACGGTACCGATCTCCGCCGGCCAACCTGCCTCGGCTTTCCGCAGGGCGGTGACCAGCATCACGAAAGCCGGCCAATCGTCGCCCGTCTTGGCCGGTGGCGGGATTTCGGCCAGCGATTGCAGCGGCTCCGGATCGGCCGCGATCGTGTCAAGGATCTTGCCGGCGGTTTGCGGCCCGATGCCGGGCAGCAGTTTAAGCACCCGGAAGCCTGAAACCCGATCGCGCGGGTTTTGCGTAAACCGCAGGACCGCCAGCAAATCCTTGACGTGGGCCGCGTCCAAGAACTTCAAGCCGCCGAATTTCGCAAAGGGGATGTTTCGCCGGGTGAGCTCGATTTCCAGTGCGCTGCTGTGGCTGGAGGTGCGAAACAGCACGGCCTGCTGCTTCAGGCAGACGCCGACCTCGCGATTGGCGAGCACCTGCTCGACGATATAGGCGGCCTGATCGACCTCATCCTTGACGGTGACGAGCATCGGTCGCTGTTCCGACGCGCGGTCGGTCCACAGGTTTTTGGTGTACCTCTCACGGGCCAATTCGATGACGGCATTGGCCGCGGCCAGGATCGGCTGCGTCGAGCGATAGTTGCGGTCGAGCGTGATGACGTCGGCAGGCTTCGGTGAGAATTCCTGCGGGAAATCCAGGATGTTGCGGATGGTTGCCGCACGAAAGGAATAGATAGACTGTGCATCGTCGCCGACGACGGTCAGGCCACGGCCGCCGGGCGCCAGCGACATGAGGATCGACGCCTGCAGGCGATTGGTGTCTTGGTATTCGTCGACGAGGATGTGGTCGAAGCGCTTGCCGACATCCTCGGCCAGCTCCGGCTCGGAAACCATCTGTGCCCAGTAGAGCAGTAGATCGTCGTAATCCAGCACGTTCTGTGCCTGCTTGGCCTCGGTGTAGGCGGCGAAGAGCTGCTTCAGTTCCTCTTCCCATTCGAGCACCCAGGGGTAGGCGGACTTCAGAACCTCCCTGATCGAGACCTGCGAATTGACCACCCGCGAATAGATCGCGATGCACGTCCCCTTCGTGGGAAACCGGCTCTGCTTGGCGGAAAAGCCCAGTTCGTGCCGAACCAGGTTCATAAGATCCGCGGAATCCTCGCGGTCATGGATGGTAAAATCGACATTGAGGCCGATCTGCTCGGCATACATGCGCAGCAATCGCGCGCCGATCCCGTGAAACGTGCCGGCCCAAGCCAACGCGTCCGTCATGATCGCGGCGTTGTCGCCGAGGACCTGGCGGCAGATGCGCTGCACGCGGCGCGCCATCTCGGACGCGGCGCGCCGCGAAAAGGTCATCAGCAGGATGCGGCGCGGATCGGCGCCGTTGACGATCAGATGCGCGACGCGGTGGGCCAGCGTGTTGGTTTTGCCGCTGCCTGCGCCGGCAATGATCAGCAGCGGGCCGCCGATCTGTCCGTTCGAAAGGCCCACGCCGTGCTCGACCGCCGCGCGCTGGCCATCGTTCAGTTTCTCCAGGTAAGCCGCCATTTGTCCCCAGACACCCTAAGAAAATTTTCCTGCACCTCCGATCCCTGGATATCTCCTTGATGCGGCTAAGGGATTCGTTTCAACCACTTAGCCCAAGTGCGATTTCCGGATCGGAGGCCCGATTGACTCATTTCATCAAACGGAACAAATAATGAACATATCAGCTTGAAGAACGGCTGAAAACCCTGAAGGAGCAACAATTCTGCCGTGGCCACCCATGCCCTCAATCCTGTGCTTGCGGAACTGCGAGAGCGTATTGGCCGCCTCGAAGGCGGCGCGCAACGCGCAAGGCAGACGCTTCCGTTCGGTGTCCCCGACATCGACCGGGCGCTGCCGGGAGGAGGGCTGGCTTTCGGGGCGTTGCATGAGGTTGCCGGCGGCGGGGGTGGCACGGTCGACGGTGCGGCCGCGGCGCTGTTTTCTGCCGGTGTTGCCGCCCGAACGAAGGGCAAGGTGTTGTGGTGCATGACGCGCCAGGATTTGTTTTTCCCGGCGATTTCGCAGGCGGGGCTTCACCCGGATCGCGTCGTCTGGTGCGAGAGCGATCGGGAAGAGGAGGTGCTGTCGGCCATGGAGGAGGGGCTCACTTTCGGCGGCCTATCCTGCGTCGTCGGCGAACTGGTCCGCCTGCCGATGACCGCCTCGCGGCGCCTGCAGCTCGCGGCGGAGAAGACCGGCAGCATGGGGATCGTGCTCCGGCGCTGGCGGCGGCAGAACGAGGCGTCGGACTATGGACAGCCGACGGCCTCGACGACGCGCTGGCGCATCAGCACGTTGCCGTCGGAACGATTGCCGGTGGCCGGCGTCGGGAGGGCGCGCTGGCTGGCGGAACTGATGCGGGTCAAAGCGGGCGAATGCGCAGAATTTGAAATTGGAGCCCCCGATGCCACGGGTCGTATCTGTCTACTTCCCACATCTGGCGACCGAGCGGATCAGACGACGCGCTGGCGAAGCCTTGCCGGCTGAAAAGCCGCTCGTCGTGATCGCCCGGCGCGGATCGAAGCGCTGGATCTCGGCTGCCGATCCCGCAGCCTTGAAACTCGGCCTGCGCGTCGGCATGCCGGCGAGCAAGGCGCAGGCCATGGTTGCCGATCTCCTGATGGTCGACGCAGCGCCGGCCGAGGATGCAGCCGCGCTTGAGCGGCTGGCGCTCTGGGCGCTCCGGCAATATAGCCCGGTCGTCGCCGTCGACGGGACCGACGGCCTGGTGATCGATACAGAAGGCGCGGACCACCTCCAGGGCGGCGAGGATCTCCTCCTCTCCGGCCTCGTCAATCGGCTGCGTGGTCATGGCCTGACGGCAAGAGCCGCCGTCTCGGATACCTGGGGCGCTTCGCATGCCATCACCCGTTTGATCTCCGCGGAGACGACCGTCGTGCCAGTCGGAAACGTCGCGAAAGCCGTGACCGACCTGCCAATCCTCGCCTTGCGGCTTCCGGCCGAGACAATCCAGGGCCTCCGGGTTCTTGGCATCGACACGGTCGGTCAGCTCTCCGCCATGCCGCGCGCACCGCTCACCCTGCGCCTCGGCCCGGAACCTGCGCGCCGGCTCGACCAGTTGTTCGGCCGGGTGGCCGAGCCGATCGAGCCGATCCGGACGCCGGAGCTGGTCGAGGTGGCAAAGAATTTTGCGGAGCCGATCGGCGCGCCGGAGACCATCGGCAAATATGTCCGGCGGCTGGTCGGGCAGCTCGCCGCCAAGCTCGCGGAGAACGGCCTTGGCGCGCGGCGCTGCGATCTCGTCATCCACCGCGTCGACAACACCTGCCAGCACTTGCGCGCCGGCCTCGCCAAGCCGGTGCGCGATCCGGCGCGCCTGTCCAAGCTGCTGTGCGATCGCATCGAGAAAATCGATCCCGGTTTCGGCATCGAGAAGCTGGTGCTCGTCGCCATCTTCGCCGAGCCTCTGGAGGAGCGGCAGGTGGTCTCCTCGCTGATCGAGGAGGAGATTGTCGATATCACGCCCCTCGTCGATATTCTCGGCAATCGTGGTCACCGGTTATTCCGGGTCGCGCCTGTGGCCTCCGATGTGCCGGAACGCTCTGTGCGGCGCATTCCCGCGACCGCGCCCGATATCGGCCAGACCTGGGCCAACAAGTGGCCGCGGCCATCGCGGCTGCTGGCAGACCCCGAGCGGATCGACGTCATGGCGCTCCTGCCGGACCAGCCGCCGGCGGTGTTCACCTGGCGCGGCAAGCGCCGGAAAGTCGTGCGCGCCGACGGCCCGGAGCGGATTTTCGGGGAATGGTGGCGCCGGCCACGCGAGTACCAGGCGGTGAGGGACTATTTTGTGGTCGAGGATGAGCTTGGCGAGCGCTACTGGGTCTATCGTGCCGGTGACGGCATCGATCTGGAGACCGGTTCGCATCTGTGGTTCGTGCATGGGGTGTTCGGATGACGCGCTATGCCGAACTGCAGGTCACGACGCATTTCAGCTTCTTGCGCGGGGCTTCCAGCGCTGACGAGCTGTTCACGGCCGCAGCCGCGCTGGGCATCGATGCACTCGGCATTGTCGATCGTAACAGTCTCGCCGGCATTGTGCGCGCCTGGGAGGCAGCCAAGGCAACCGGCGTGCGCCTCGTCGTCGGATGCCGGCTCGATCTCACAGACGGCATGTCGATCCTCGTCTATCCTATAGACCGACCCGCCTATTCGCGGCTGACGCGGCTGCTGTCCCTCGGCAAGGCGCGCGGCGGCAAGGGCAATTGCTTGATCGATTTTGCCGATGTCGCCGAACACGCTGACGGCATGATCGGCGTGCTCGTGCCGGACGAAGCCGATGAGACCTGCGCCGTCCAGCTTCGCAAGATGGCTGAACTGTTCAGCGACCGGGCCTACGTCAGCCTATGCCTGCGCCGCCGGCCGAACGACCGTCTGCGCCTGCACGGCATCGCCGCCATGGCCACGCGCTTCAAAGTTCGTACTGTGGTCACCAACGATGTGCTGTTTCACGAACCGAGCCGGCGCCAGCTCCAGGATGTCGTGACCTGTATCCGCACCCGCACCACCATCGACGATGTCGGCTTTGACCGGGAGCGTCACGCCGACAGATATCTGAAGGCGCCGGAGGAGATGCATCGGCTCTTTGCCGAATATCCGGAAGCGCTCGCCCGCGGCCGGGAGATCGTCGAACGCTGCAGCTTCGACCTTTCCGAGCTGCAATACCAATACCCGGAAGAGGCCATCGTTCCCGGTCTCGACCCGCAACAATCGCTGGTCAAGTTTGCCTGGGAAGGGGCCGAGGGCCGATATCCGGAAGGCGTGCCGGACAAGGTCAGAAAATCCCTGCAGGACGAGCTCGAACTGATCCGGACGATGAACTATGCGCCGTATTTTCTCACGGTCTATTCGATCGTCCGTTTTGCGCGCTCGAAAGGGATCCTTTGCCAAGGCCGGGGCTCGGCCGCCAACTCCGCCGTCTGCTATTGCCTCGGTGTCACCTCTATCGACCCCGACACCAACGACTTGCTCTTCGAGCGTTTCATCAGCCAAGAGAGGGACGAACCGCCGGATATCGACGTCGATTTCGAGCATGAGCGGCGCGAGGAGGTCATCCAGTGGATCTACGAGACCTATGGTCGAAGCCGAGCCGCTCTCTGTGCCACCGTCACTCGCTACCGGGCCAAGGGGGCTTTGAGGGATGTGGGAAAGGCGCTCGGCCTGCCGGAAGACATGATCGGCCAGTTGTCATCCGGGGTCTGGGGTTGGTCCGAAGGCGTTTCGGAACGTCAGCTGCGGGAAAACAACCTCAACGCCGCCGACTATCGGCTGAAGTTGACGCTGGAGCTAGCGCACCAACTGATGGGCACGCCGCGTCATCTTGGCCAACATCCAGGCGGCTTCGTGCTGACCCGGGACCGGCTCGACAATCTCGTGCCGATCGAGCCGGCGCGCATGGATGATCGCCAGGTGATCGAATGGGACAAGGACGACATCGAGGCGCTGAAGTTCATGAAGGTGGACGTACTGGCGCTCGGCATGTTGACCTGCATGGCCAAGGCTTTTGCCCTGATGCGGGACCACAAGGGTGAGGAGCGCGACCTCGCTTCGATCCCGGCCGAAGATCCACGGACCTACGCGATGATCCGCAAGGCCGATACGCTCGGCACCTTCCAGATCGAAAGCCGGGCGCAGATGTCGATGCTGCCGCGCCTGAAGCCGCGCACATTTTACGACCTTGTCATTCAGGTGGCGATCGTGCGGCCCGGCCCGATCCAGGGCGACATGGTCCATCCCTATCTCCGCCGCCGCGAGGGTAAGGAGCCGGTCGAATACCCGACACCGGAGCTTGAGGCGGTGCTGTCAAAGACGCTCGGCATTCCGCTGTTTCAAGAATCTGCGATGAAGGTCGCGATGGTTTGCGCCGGGTTTTCCGGCGGCGAGGCGGACCAATTGAGGAAGTCGATGGCGACCTTCAAGTTCTCGGGCGGCGTCTCGAAGTTCAAGGACAAGCTGGTGGCTGGGATGGTCAAGAACGGCTACTCGGAGGATTTCGCCGAGCGTACGTTTTCGCAGCTGGAAGGCTTTGGCAGCTATGGATTTCCCGAGAGTCATGCCGCGAGTTTCGCGCTGATCGCCTACGCGTCGAGCTGGGTCAAATGCCACCACCCGGACGCCTTTTGCGCCGCGCTTCTAAACTCGCAGCCAATGGGCTTCTATGCCCCCGCCCAAATCGTGTCCGACGCGCGGGCGCACGGCGTCGAAATGCGGCCCGTTTGCGTCAACGCCTCTCGCTGGGACTGTACATTGGAGGACGCCGATGAAGACGACAGGAAGGCTGTGCGCTTGGGCATGCGTATGGTGAAGGGCCTTTCGACGGCAGATGCTGCCCGGATCGTAGCGGCGCGGGCCGACGAGCCGTTTTCCTCGGCCGACGATCTTTGGCGCCGATCCGGTGTGCCGACGGCCGCGCTGGTCAAGCTGGCCGAAGCCGATGCGTTCCGTCCATCTTTGGGCCTCCAGCGCCGGGACGCGCTTTGGGCGATCAAGGCCCTGCGCGACGAGCCGCTGGCGCTCTGGACCGCAGCCGCCGAACGAGAGACACGGCAGGTCTCCGAGGTGCAGGAACCCGAGGTTTCGCTGCCTGCCATGAGGACAGGTCACGAGGTCGTCGAGGATTACTCCCATACCGGCTTGACGCTGCGCCAGCACCCAGTTTCCTTCTTGCGCGAGGATCTCCGCCGGAAACGGATTGTGACATGCGCCGAGGCTATGGCTCAGCGGGACGGCCAATGGCTGATGAGCGGCGGGCTCGTGCTCGTGCGTCAGCGCCCGGGCTCAGCGAAGGGTGTAATGTTCATGACGCTGGAAGACGAAACGGGGATCATCAACGCCGTGATCTGGCGGAAAGTGTTCGAGCGCCAGCGGCGGCTGGTCCTTTCGTCTTCTATGTTGGCGATCAATGGGAAAGTTCAGCGAGAGGGCGACGTCGTGCATCTCGTCGCGCAGCAACTGTTCGACCTATCAGAGGATCTCGGTCAGCTTGGCGAGCGGGGAGATCCATTCCCGCTTCCGCACGGGCGTGGCGATGAATTTGCGCATGGGAGCGGGGCACCGGATCCGAGGGAGCGGCCTAGGGCAGCTGTGCCGACCAGGGATATTTTCGTACCGGATCTCCTCATCGATCGGCTGAAGGTCAAGAGCCGGAATTTTCACTAAGGCCCTGCGGTTCGCAGGTTCGAATTGGTACAACACTTTACCAACTAAACACCAGGCTGATCTTGTCAGCGCGACACGAACCGCTTCATGCTCAAACCCGCCTGTAGAATGTACGGCGGCATGGCGAGTGAATAGTGACCGCAGTTCAATGTCAAAACGGTCGGCCTCGCACCAGCGCCCGTCAGCTTGTGCATGAAGCTTGCTGATAGCTCAGGTAATACCACTTTGTCTCTCTTCACCAGCACAACATGAAGATCGAGACCCGGCCGTGCCAACCGATTCGCATGGTTTTCCATGTCCAGTGGACCCCAAGCCCTCCGGAGTTCTGTCAAGTCAATAGTTCGTTCGAAGCTGTCTCGTATTGAGCGTGTAGCGCGGCCGGTCCAAACCATATCCGCCAGGCTTCCAGCTGTCAGGAACAATGAAGCTTTCGAAACAGTCGACTCATGCGCAGCGATGAGCCCTGCGACCCACGAGCCCAGGCTCATGCCGAGAACAGATATCTGTTTGTAGCCTTCCGTCCCCAGCCAACGGATAAGTTTTCGCCCATCCAAAACGGCCTGTCTGATCGATTGGATTGTTCGGCCGAGACTTGCGCTGAGCATATAATCAGCGTGCGTGGAGCCAGGGCGGCTACGCTCGAAGTGATACGGCATGGCAATCTCGACAACGGTAATGCCACGCCGCGAAAGGAATCTGGCAAGCTGGCCGTTTCGCGCCCTCGCATTCCAATGATGAAAGACCACAAGCGCATGACTAAGCGATCCACTGTCGGTTATCTTCGCCCAAACAGTATTGTTTTCCTCAACATCGGTCGTAATTTCAGAGGGAAATTTGAGCCATTCATCTTGCCGATGAAAGCCGTGGTCAACTGCAGCGGGTCGTTCGAAAAAAGACTGGTCAGCCAGCGCCTTGTCCGCAAGGGCACAGTATTTCTCGATGCACCGAACATTGCCGGCTCCGGGAAAGGCGAGTTCCGCGTCGAACGCGAAGGCAGTTGCGTGCTTCCCTTCCTCGCCACGCCGCGCCCGCCGTTCATCCCATCGATCCAGCCATTTATGATACATTTATCTTGGCTCCAAAACCGCGTGCTCGCCATGTTCCGTACCCTGGATTGAACAAGCCATAGAGTGCAGAAAGCACTGATAGCGCCAGAAGTATCGAGAAGCCAGGGAACGCATCGATCAACAGATACGATGCAATAAGTAGGGCTACGACCGTCGACATTATCCATAGAGTCTTTCGAATCCGGGTGTCCAATCCTAAGCGAACACAAGCGAACAAGAATACAATGCTCGTCGAAACAACGATGAGGAGGCTACTATAGTGCGTCGGCATTCTATATCCGGTTCCGACGTTCGGACTAATCCGTCCATGCAGGGCTGAGGACATGTCGCTGATCAACCACAGCGCGATGTTCCGGCCAGCCGATGTGAGATAAGAGCTTTGGCCCTTCATGCATATAGCGACCATGATACCCAATGCAGTGCATCGGAAAATCCCACACATGGTCTTGAAGGCGATCTCGTTGATCTCGCAAGGATGATCACCCTCCGGTCGCAGTTTCAACTTCTTTGTGATTGTCGAGAAATCATGGGCGATGGTGTAGAGCAGAATTAGGCCAACGAAAAAAACATAAAAGCAAATCGCCATATACGAGTAGGCAAGGCCTGTAAAAATGATCGCCTCAGAGACAGATATGACGTCCGGGCGCACGATCGCTATTTTACCCCAATCTATCGCATAGTCGCCTCCACCTTTCATCAATGGAAGAAAACACACTTCGACCCACTGGATCACTCCCGCGAATACGATACAAACCAGAAAAACAGCCCAGTAGGTGAAGGAAGAACTTACGACAATGCGCGCCCACCCGTTCAGGCTTTCGACCTGATCGTGTGGCGCTCCGACCGTAACGCGCCCCTCAGATTTCCAAAAGACGAGAAGGTCTATCGTAAAAGCCAGAAACAGCGGCAGCAACACCAGGAAAACGAAAGTCCAGTTCGGCGCCCAAAGAAATCCGACTTGCTTGACGACCCCGTCCACCCGCTCGACATTGATGCTGTAGATGCCGGTGACATAGGATAGAAAGCCTAGTGCGGTGGCGCCCGCAAACACTGCCGCGGGCAAGTTCAAGGGGGATCCGCTGCTAAAGAGCGCCTCAGATCTCATCGCTAAACCTGTAGGACGGATTGTCCCAGGAGTGGCACGGGCGAAATGCACCGGACCCGGCGCGGACCCTAGGTCGTCGATCTCTGTTGCAATGGGCGGTAAATCTCGGCCTTCGAATGGCGCACTTCCCGCTTCCCTCCTCCCTTCGCGCCTCTTGGCCGTCAGTCGAGATTGCGCTGCGCTCAGTTCCATCTGCCATTCGCTGGTTGCGGCCGGATCATCGCATCCGAAAATCCTCGCCAGCCACCGAATGTTGGCGGTGCTGATTCCCTTGTCATTTTCCTGAAACCAGAGCTGCACCGTGCGCAGGTCGACCCCAGCGCGGTTCGAATCAACCTCCGAAATCGCCGCTGCAAGAAGCTCCGGCGTCCACGGTCCCGCCGGGAACCCATCGCTTCCTAAAGGCCGTCCCGCTCCCGCTGCGGCCAATCGTTTAAAGAGTTCTTTGAAATCGCTCCCGTCCCTCGGCGGTGGGAGAAAAAACTTTCCATTTTTTAACAAGGACTTATCGCCTCGCGTTTCGTTTCGTTTCGCTCGATTTCGTGCCGTCTCGTGGCTTCGCCTCCAAAAAGAGGCGTAGTCCCACGGGCTGGATACCCACGATGACGCGGGCCGATATTGGTCGATCGCGGTCTGTCTCGACGAGTGCCTTGGACCGATCGCGCCGCGCCGGCGGTACGTGGCAGATGATTGTGTTTTCTCGTGGTCCTAAACTCTGAATATTCAAGGAGGCGAAGTGAATGATGGAACGGCATATGGATAAACCTCTGCTTGGACAGACAATCCTGGTCACCGGAGCGTCGGGAGGCATTGGGGCAGCGATCGTCGAGCGCGTCGCCCTGGAGGGCGGACGGCCGATCATTCACTATTGCCAGGACGAGCATGCAGCGGAGACACTGTTAGACCGGATCGACGGCAACGGCCTTGTTCTTCAGGCCGACCTGTCTGACGTCGACGGCCCGTTCGAACTATGGCGGAAAGCAGTCGACTATGCTGGCCGTGTTCACGGCCTCGTCAACAATGCCGGCATCCGTACCGAAATATCCATTGAAAGTTCGCCTGGAGAATGGAGAGCGGCGTGGCAGAACGAGTTCCAGGTTAATTTCTTCGCCGCCGCCGACCTTTGCAAGGAAGCCCTTCAGCATTTCAGAACCGAAGGGGGAGGGCGCATCGTGAACATAGCCAGCCGGGCCGGACAGCGCGGGAGCGCGTCGGATTCGATCCCCTATGGTGCTGCGAACGCGGCAATGATCAATCTCACCAAATCAATTGCCCGCAGTTTCGGTCGCGAGGGCGCATCTGCGGTGTGTATCGCACCGGGGCTGGTGCGCACCGGCATGGCTGAACACTACATCGCGGCGCAAGGGGGGGAGGCGGCGATGGACGAGATACCGGTGGGCGATATGGCCGAGCCCAAAGAAGTCGCGGAGCTTGTCGCCTTCGTGCTGCGCTACGGCCAGGATTCGTTGAACGGCGCGACGCTGGACGTCAATGGCGGCAGTCATATCCGTTGATCCATAGGCTTTGCCGCCGCCATCAAGCAGCGGTGTTGGGGCGGTCCGTCTCTATCGGTGGCTATATGCGGCACGGGTGGGGCTATGTATCGGAAAAGGCCGACGCTATCTCTTTCTGGATCTTCTTGGCCGCCCGCTTCTTCGCGGGTGCGTTTTCGAGGACGGCCAGGATTTTCTCGAGCGACTTTTCCGCGTCGGCCCTTCGCTCGGCGCTTTTTTTCATGGCGGATTTGAAGTCCGGCCCGCCGGCGGCCACATCCCTGATAGCCGGTCCCTCGTGATGTTCTGATTGATGCGGAGCCGGTGAAGTTTCCAGGTGAGCTTCAGGATTCCTCATCGACGACGACGACGGCGTCGCGGCGTCCGAACACCTTGCGGCAAACTTCGCTCCTGCTGCCGCAGGTACAGGTATGGGGCTGTCCGCGGATGCGTCGCTCTCGAGATCCAAATCAGGGAAAGGCGTTACGGCGCCGACGATCGGTTGCGCCTTTTGCGCCGGGACGCGCAACCACGCCCGCTTCATCAACTCACCATCGGCATAGTAGAAATTCCGCACGCCGAAGATCGGCTGCTGGTTCCGCAGCTTGATGATGCACCGGGTCTCGTTCATTGCGCCGAGTTCGTCAGGCCGCATAAGCGGCCGCATCGTGGTCTTGTGAGACATGGTTGCGCCCTTTCGATCGAACAGGGTCACACCTGTCGACACCGCCTTGTCGACTGTCACTTCCTTCCGCTCGCCGAGGAGCTGCGAGACATAGCGCTGATCCTCCGGATCCTGCGCGCCGAGGAAAATCTGCGCGCGTGCCGAGTTCACCAGCGTCTGCCGACCCTCACGGGTGTAGACGTTGTCGATCGAGCGCAGGGACTGGACGAAGAACCAGCAGGGAATGCCGTAGCCGCCGAGGACGGTGGCGACGGTGAGAGCGTTTCCCAGCTTGCCGAGGTTCTGGAATTCGTCGAGCAGCACGAGCACGCGGCGCTCGCCGCGCTGCATCATGGCGCGCGACATGTAATCCATGAACTGCACCATCAACACATTGAAGATCGGCCCGATCGAGGCGATCTGCTGGATACGAAAATCCATAAAAAGGCTCATGTTTTCGCGCCGCATCGCCCGGATGTCGAAGGTCGACCGCGCCGTCGCACGCAGGATGCGGTTGTTCTTAAACGGCCGGACCGCGGCGGCGAGGGAGCCATAGACCCCATCGAATTGCTTGCTGGCCATGACGGCGAAGCGGGCAAGGGTGGTATAGGTGAACGAGCTTATCCACTCGGCGCGAAGCTCGGGATTGGCAACTTCCTCCAGCCACTTGCGGAGTGGCTGATCACCACCCTCGACGACGTTGAGGACCGTCCCAAGGTTCTTGTCCTTGTCGAGAATATCCGGGTTTTCCAGCACCCAGGATGTGACGCCGGCGAACAGAGCCCTGGCGTCGGAGATCCAGTAGGCATCGCCCTTGGGCGTCGGCAGCAAAGCGGTCGCGATCGAGTTGATGTCGATATCGCGCTGGTCCGGATCGATGGCCACGAAATCCAGCGGGTTGTAGCATTCGGTATCGCCATTCTCGTCCGCCGGCGAGAACCGCAACACGCGCGAGAATTTCGAGCGATAGCCCGCCGTCGCCTCATAGGTTTCGCCGCGCGTGTCGAGCACGACAATGCTGTCGGGCCAGAGCAGGCAGTTCGGGACGATCAGCGAGGCGCCCTTGCCGGAACGCGGCGGTCCTATCACGAAGCCGCCGACGTCGTCGCCATCGATCCAGAGCTTCTTGCCGCCGAACAGCATCGGCTTCAAGAACCGCCGCCGGCCGGACCCGCGCTGCGTGAAGCCGCCCGGAACCTTGATCAGGCTGCCGCCGATCCGGCCAACGAACACGCCACCCGTGCGGGTAAGCCCGAGGGTCCGCGCTTCCAGCGGGCTCAGAAACCGCGCGTCCGTCGATTTCTTCCTGCCGGTCATCGCGGTGATGAGCATTGCGAGACCAGCAAGCGCGCCAGCGCCCGCCGCGATCACAGGCCGATGCCAGGCGCCGGCGGAGAGGTCGAGACGCGCCGCTCGATAAGATGCGAGCATATCGCCCTGCAGCGCCTGGAACATCCAGGTCGAGTTATCGAAGGCGTAATAGAGGCCGGCATAGGCAAGCGAGGCGACGAAGGCCGCAATCGCGGCGGCGATGACAAATCCGAACAGCAGGATCGCCGGGTTCACAGTACGTCTCCCTTGGTGAAGACGATTTCCGACACGACCCGCCGACCGTCCGGGAAACGATAAAGCTGAACAACCACCGGGATCACCTCCTTCAGATAGTCGATGATCTCGTGCTTCTGCAGCCGAACACCACTCTGCATGACCATCAAGGCAAGACGATCATAGGCGTCGCGGGCGGAATTAGCATGGACCGTGGTCAGCGAGCCGGGATGGCCGGTGTTGATCGCCTGGAGGAAGGAGAAAGCCTCCTCGCCGCGAAGCTCGCCCAGCATCACGCGATCCGGCCGCATACGCAGCGACGCTTCCAGCAGTTGCTGTGGCGTGACCTTTGCCCGGCCCTGATCGCCTTTCGACGCGAGCAGGGCGACGGTGTTCGGAGTGGGCGGTCTCAGCTCGCGCGTGTCCTCTATCGTCACGATGCGTTCCTCGTCTGGAACTTCCTTCAGAAGCGCGTTGAGGAAGGTGGACTTGCCGGTCGAGGTGCCCCCGGAGACCGCAATCGATACCCGCGAACGCACTGCGGTCCGGAGAAACTCCATGACGTCGACATCGCCCTGCAGCATGGCGGCAAGGGTCTCTTCGGCCGGCGAAAGCCGGAGTTGGCGGCCAACCCGCGTATCGTCGAAGGCGCCACGGCTTTTGTAGACGTCCAGGCCGATGTCATGGATGACCTGCTTGCGGATGGAGATCGCGCCGCCGGCGGGTGCGGCCGGCGGCAGCACGCATTGGAAGCGCTCGCCGGTCGGAAGCGAGGCGGACAGGATGGGATGTTCCTCGTTGACGACCTGGTTGGTGGAGCCCGCCACCCGCTCACTCAGTGTCCTGATCCAGTCGGCGGTAAACTGCGCGTCGACAACGCGTTCCATGCCGGCAATGCCAAGTCGCTCGATGAACACCTCGCCGGGGCGGTTGACCGAGATTTCGGAGACGCGATCATCCGAGAGGAACGGCTTCAGCCGTTCAAGAGCTTTATCGAGAAACGGAAACTGCTTCATTTGTAGACCGGCGCGATCGGATAGTAGGGCGTCGGGTCGACATTGCGTCGGATCTGACCGCCGCGCTTCAGGCGCATCATCTCCTGCCGGACGGGGTCGGCATAGAAGGCGGAGAAGTCGAGATCGCGCCTGAGATAGACGATGATCGACTCGCCTTGGGCAACATAGATCGTCGGCGGGATCTTCGAGCTTTCCTTGAAGGCTTCGTTGGCGATATCCTGGAGGACGGCCGACGATTTCTCGGCGGCGATCGAACGGGCTTCAGCAGCCGTGCGGCTCGGCTCCGTGGTGATCGTCGTCACCGCGCCGGTGATCGGATCGACCGTCGAGATCGACCGGGCGCTTTCCGTGGCGGTATCGCCCAGCGCCGAGACATATTCCGCCGCCCCGCCGATCACCGACAGCATGATTGCCGACCCGAACCGCTCCCAGAAATGCGTGTCTATCTCGCCGGTGAGCCCGGCGCGGCCGAGGCGATCGGCGCCAGGGGAGGCGATCTCGACGGAAACGCCGTCCGAGCGGATGACGCGGGACCAGACGATGAAGATGCGCTTCTGGCCGCGGGCCAGGCCGGACTTATATTCCCCGACCAACCGAGAGCCCTTCGGAATGAGGATGCGCCCGCCATCGAGAGAGCGGACATCCTCGCGCACGACGGCGCGCACCATACCGGGCAGGTCGGTATTGATCGCCGTCTCGAGGAAGCCACGGATCATGGTTCCTTGGGCGACCAGCGCATCCGTCCGGTCGAAGCGGGTCGCCTTGACGATGCCGGCAGTCTGCTTTTCCGACTGGGCGAGGAAGGCCTTGTTGGCATCGCTTTCCGCGCCGGGGACCGCGACGAGCTGGCCATCGTCGGCGATGGTCACAACTTGGTCGCCGGCGAGCGTCTCCCGGTTCGAGCCATCGAGGACGATCTGCTCGGAACGCAGCCGTTCCCAACGTGCCTTTTCCTCATCCGCCAACCGCTTGGCTTCTAGTTCGGCGAGACGGGCATTTTCTTCCGCCCGCCGGCGCGCCTCTTCCATCCGTAGCCGCTCTTCCTCGGCCTTGCGACGTGCTTCCTCAATCTGCCGCAGCTTTTCGAGATCGTCCCCCTGGTTGATGGTGACGTCGACATCGGCGGAATCCACCGGCTTCTTCTCCGCGACGGGAATCTGCACGAGGTTGGGATCGGCCGCCTGCTTCACCGGCTCGTCGGGAAAATCGCGAATGCTGGAATTCGAGGTCTCGAAGCTCTCGCCGCTGCCTTCGGAGAGGCTGGGATTCTGTGGTCCCGTCGGCCAGTTGACATAGGCGAGAACGCCGACGCCGACAACGAGCAGGACGGGAAGGGCCAGCTTGCCGAGGCGACCATTGCGGTCGCTCGCGACGCTGCTTTGTCCATCGAGATGGTCGAAGTCGATTTTGCTCACCGCTGGCGCTCCTCTTTTTGGCCGAGGCGCTTCGGCCCGTAGGCGTCCTCGATGAGGTCGAAGGATTGGCGATTGGCCTGCCGGTTATAGAGGCACAGCCACTTGTCACCCGCGCGCAGGGTGAACTGCGCCGCGATCTTGTCGACGACGACATATTTGCCTTGGGTGCGCAGATTGACGAGCGACTCCTGTCGCTTGCCTTCGACCACGAGGATCGCGGGGATTTCGTCGGGGAACTCCAGATACATATGGGTGCCGTCATCGAAGGCGACGCGCGGCTTCAGGCTCGTGTCGCCCTTGAACACATAGTCGTAGTTCAGGCGGTTCGGATCGAGATCCTTCAGCAACGGATCCTTGGCGCTCTCCTGCGCTGCGGCCAGCAGCCGGGCATTGACGTCCTCATCGGGATATTTGAACCGTACCTGAAAGGCGGCGCGCAGGTCGGCCGCCGCAGAGCCTTTCAGGAGCAGGGCATAGACGCGCTGGTTGGTGACGATATTGACGTTGGTCTCGGCGTTTTCGCGCAGGGGCTTGACGAACAGGATGCCGGATCCCTTCTTCGGCACAATCGACCAGCTGGCGGTATCGCCGGCCGAAATGGTCTCGATCACCTCGGAGCTGCCAAGCTGGATCATGGTGGAGACACCGAGGCCGGCCGGCACGGTGACGACGGCATTATTGTTGAAGGTGATATAACGAATGCGAGGATCGGCCGCTGGTGAGGCGGTTGCGGTGGCGAACAGCGCGAGCGCTGCGAGGGCGAGGCAAGATTTCCGCATCATCGCGCCGCCCTATCCGCCGGCAGAACTTCGGGCAGCGATTCCTGGTCGCGCCTATATTCGGTAGCCTGGAAGCCGAGCGGATTGTCAAAGCGATATTCGTTCTTCAGCGGTGCGGTCGTGTAGCGGAAGCGAACCACCGAGACCCAATGCTCGCGGCGCAGGGTGTTGTCGCGGCGTGTTTCGGTCGAGAAGCGGACCGTCGCCGTGGAGGCGTTGAGGAACGAGACCGACTTGATGGTGACGGCAATACGGGTGTCGCGGCCAAGCAGCTTGTCCTTCGACTGCGGGTTCGACGGCTCGAATTCGTGGCGGAGGTCGGCTGCGGCCTGCCCGGTCGAGTAGAGCTGGGCGAGATCGTAATTGTCCTTCAGCGCCCGCGGGTCGTAGGTCTCGCGCGCCCGGATGTAACGGACGATGTTGGCGGTCTTGATGGCGTCGTTCTCGGAAAGCTTGCTCTCGTTCAAGGAACGGGCGACCTCGACGAAGCCGGTGGTCTTGTCCGCAATCACCACCACGGCCTCGAACTGCTTCAGGGGAACGAGGAGATTGAGGGCCGACAGGCTGAGAAGCGTGGAAATGCCGGCGACGGTCGCGACCGTCCAGGCGATTTTCCGGGAGCGGCGCTCCTTGCGATAAAGTTCGGCCTCCCAGGATGCGCCGGCTTTCCAATAGGCGGTGAGATCGATCGGCAGGGTTTCTATCGTATTTCCTGCGGCGTCTTCGTTGGTCATTTGGGTATCCGGTGATCGCCGACGGCGAAAAAGAAACTATAGTTTATTCTCTTGGCCGAGCGATCTCCTCTGCCGGGTGGACCGGCGTCAGGATCAATCCGCAAAGCCTGGGATTAGGGAGCGCTCAGCTCCTCGGTGCAGCCGAACGAAGTCCTACCTGCACAAGCGCATCAGCGTTTTCTTGGACGCCGTATTGGAGAAGAAGAAGGAGCGATCGTCCTTCACCTCGATCGTCACGCTATCGCGGTCGCCGTCCGCTTCATCAGAGCCGGCCTCGATCCACAGGACATCCAGCGTATAGGCGCTGCCGTCCTGTTTGACGGACAGCACCTTGCCGGCGGTTTTGTTGGCGCCGATAGCCTTGTCCTCGACATAGATAAACGCGGCGGCCGCCGCTTCGCAGCCGCCTTCAGCGGGTGCATAGGTCCCGGTGAGCACCGGCAGGATCGAGCTTGGCGATTGCGCGCATGCCGCAGCGGGAAACAGCAGGCCGAGCGAGAACATCATCGACGCGAGTTTCTTCATTCTCAAGCCTCCTTGTTCAGAGGCCGAACAATGCGCCGAGGCTTTGAGCATAGCCGGCGAGCGTGTTGTAGAGATCGATGCAATATTCCGCGATCGGTTTGAAGAAGATAACCGCAAGGATGAACACCAGATAGCCGAAGCCGCCGCCCTTTTTGGATTCGGCGCGAGCGTGTTCCGCGGCTTCGTCGTTGATCTGAGCCTGCTGATGTAGAGCCGCCTGATAGCGACGGGGATCATTCCAAGGGTGCATTCGAGCCTCCTTCATATAAACTATATTTAACGAGCAAAGATCCGTCTGGCCAGCCTAAAATTGCCCGTTCCTTTCGGTCTCACGCTGTATCGCACGCGCCCGTGCTGCCTGAACGTCGGCGGATGTTCGGCGACGCCCGAGGCCAGTTCGGAGAATCTGCGCTCGGTTGGTGAATTGGTATCCGGTGCGTCGCAACGACTCCCTTCCTCCCTGGAAGGGGACATCGCCTTGGCCAGGCGCCGTGCCCCCGGTAATCGCGGCAGCAAAGGCCGGGATAAACCGGAACACCACAATCCCGAGCAGGCAGACGATCACGAACGGCGCGACATAGGAGAGCTTGCTTTCCGTCGCCGTGTTGTTGGCGGTGTTGATGGCGAGCTCGATCAGCTGGTAGAGGAAGGCGAGGAACGCCATCATCAAAGTCTGCGTCACCATCAGGTTGACCATCAGCAGCAGCCAGCCGTCGGTGAAGCGGAAGGTCCAGCGATAAAGCGCCAGGATGATGAACACCGGCGCCAGTGCAAGCGTGATGAACAGCATCAGCTTGGCGGCAAGGATCGCGGCGGCCGCGACGGCGATGAAGATCATGGCGACGACAAAGACGATCGCACCGATCAGCGCGCCGACATATTCGAAGGTGCCGGTCGCAACCTGCTCATAGATCTTGCCTGCGGTCTCGAACACGGCGTCGAGAATCTTCACGACGCCAGTCGTGTCGCCTGTGCCGCCATCGAGCGCACCACCGGAACCCGCGATCGACTCGATGATCGTATCGGAGATCAAGTTGGGCACGGACTGCACCAGCTGGTAGAGGGTGGCGGAGAACGCCCCCCAGTTCGTGGCCATATAATAGATGGCGAAGGCACGCCCAAGCCGCCACGCGGCTTCCGGCACGGAGAAACCGTCGCGGCCGGCAAGGATCATGTATCCCCACCAGATGACATAGAGGGTGAGCATCGACCCGAACAGGACATTCACCTGAAGCGCGAGGCCGTCATAGGCGTTCTTGATGAACGTCTCGCCGATGCCGTCGAGCTTGGCAAAAATGTCCGAGATGATCGTGGTCGCTGCCATTGGCCTATTCCTTCAGCACGGGCGCGAACACGTCGTTGACCGGCCAAGCCGGTCCGCACAGGTCATCGGCCTCCGAATATCCCGAGATCGGCGGGCAGGGAGCCTTTTTCTCCCCCTTCGTCTGGCAACCGGCGAGCAGGACCAGCCCCGCCAGCATTGTGGCAACGAGCGAACGCATGCGGCCTCACTTGAACGGGTTGATGTCTTTGTATTGCAGCATCTTGGCGGTCTCTGATTGCTGGGTAAGCCGCATCTGCATTTCGGTGTTGAGGGCCGAGACCGCGCCGTTCGAGACGCCGATCAGCTCGTTGATGGTCCGCGCCGTCTCCAGCTGCATGCGGGTGTTGGCGTCGACCGAGCCTTTGACGTCCTCGGCCGAGCCGATCTGGCCGGTGGCCGACTGCAGCGATTGCTCACGCTGCGTCACGCCTTTCGTCGCCTGCTGCGTCAGCGCCGAAAGCAGCGCCACCGTGTTGACGGCGCCCGAGAAGGCATTGTTCATCGCGCCGGCGTTCTCGCCCTCGACAATCGCCTTGACCTGCTTGACGAGCTGCAGCCCGTTGATCAGCGTGGCGGCGATATTCTGGGCGTCGGAGCCGAGACCGCCGAAGGACAGCGTGCCGCCATTCATGATCGACGAGAAGGATGGCGCGGCCGAGACCGACATATTGCCGCCGAGGCCGGTCGAGGAAATGCCCATCGAGCCGTCGCGGCTGCCCGACAGCGCGCCGAGGATCTCCTTGGTCTTTTCCAGGATGTTGGTATTGGTCTTCATGATCTCGCCGGTGTTCTCGGCGTTCTTCTTGGCGATGGCGAGATTGGTGTTGTCGATCACCGGAATGTCGGCGAGCGCCGGCGTCGAGAAGGCGAGGGCGGCGGTGACGAGGAGAAGCTTGTTCATGGAGAACCCCCTTAATCGGCCGCGTTGGCGGCGTTCTGAATGGATGTAAGATTGTCACTGACCGAGCGATCCGAGGCTCCGGACGACAGGATTTCGCTGTCGGCGTCGGCGGCCGCGACCACCGCGCAGCGCGGCCAGTCCTCGCGCGGCACCTTCATCGCCTCCAGGATGACCGGATCGCAGCTATAAGGGTTGACCTTGCTGTCGGATTTCAGGGTCTTGGCGGTCTCGGATGTTTTCGAAAGCCGCATCTGCATGCGCGCCTGCAGCAGTTCGTTGAACAGATTGCGAGCGGTGATCAGGTTGTTCAAAAGCTCGGCATTGACAGTGCGCGCCTGCGTGTTGTCGTCCCAGGCATCCTGATAGATCTCGGAGGCGCCAACGGACGCCGACAGCGCATCGATGCGCCGGCCCGCCTCCTGGACGCGCGCCGAACTCGCGTCGATGCCCGAAACGGCCCGGTCGACCGCGCCGGACGCGGCGCTGTTCGAGCTGCGCGTGGAACCAGAACCATAGTCGACATAGGATTTATACGAGGGCGAAGAAATATCCTCGATGTTCGAGCCGCCGGTATAGGCGTTGAACCAGGTGTGGTTCCGGCCAACTTTTCCCGCCCAGTTCTTTTGCTCCGCCGCGGTCGATCCGTTGTACCAGGAGGCGAGGCAGGCATAGTCGGTGCTGCCGCATTTGTTGACGCCCATGCCGAGATATTTGACGCCGCCCTCGATGTTCTCCTCGTTGATGTCGCGGTCGAAGCCCATGCCCTTGCCGGTCCGCTTTGTCAGCTGCATCACGCCCTTGACGCCGGTCGGCGAGCCCGAGCACGTCGAAATCCCGGACTCCGCATGCGCCACGGACAGGGCGAGGCCGACGGGCACATTGTACTTTTCGGCATAGTGCTTGATCAGTTCGACGTTCTTGGCATCCTCTTTCACCGCCTGCGCCGGCGAGCGGTAAAGCCGCCGGTTCTTCTCCTTCTGGGAGATGTTGCAGTTGGTGACCTCCTGCTCATCGAGCTGCTGACCTTGAGTTTCCGTATCCTTCTTCGAGTGCTCCTCGTCCTCGGCACGCTTCTCCTGCACATCGTCGTCGATGACAGGAATGTCGGCCCAGGCCGACGGCGCCGGCGCTCCGGCCATTGTCGCGGACAGCAGAAGAATGATCGCTCTACGCATCGGTCGCCTCCGGAATGGTCCAGCCGCAGAAATGGGGAAGCCACGCTGCCGGCGCCTCGCCATACGTCTCGCGCAACGCCTGGCATTCGCGCACGGTCTCCGGCCGCCCGGACAGCACCTTCACCAGATCGGGCATCGCCGAGAGGTCAAGCCGGGCGATGATCGAGTCCTGTGCGTGTTTGATGAGGAAGGTGCGGCTGGCCTTGTCCGCCTGTTTCACGAAGCGGAATTCCTTTTCCGACAAGCCGAACGCCTTGCGGTAGCTTTCCTCGTCGGCGGACGCGTTCGGGAAGAAGATGTTGGTCATCGTCTGTTCGATGATCGTATTGCGCAGGTCGGAGCGCACGACATCGGCCGCCGACTGCGTGCCGAACCCAACGATACCGTTCATCTTGCGTATGGTTTTGAGCCAGTCCTTGATGAAGCCCGAGAACACCTCGTCATCAAGCAGCCGCCAGCCTTCGTCGAGAAAGATCATCGATGGGCGCCCGTCGAGGATTTCCCCAATTCGATGAAACATATAGAGGAGCGCCGCCGAGCGCGTACGCTTGTCGGAGAGAATCTCCGTCATGTCGAAGCCGATGACCGAGCCTTCGAAGTCGAGCTTGTCCGTTGGGTTGTTGAACAGCCAGCCCTTGTCGCCCGTGGTCCATTCCTTCAGCCGGTCGGCCAGGTCGCCAATGCCAGAGCGCATCCGCCCGCGCATCGCCTCGGCAAGCATGTCAAGCCGGCGCTGCTGCCGCTCGAAATCGGTATAGATGCTGTCGACCGCGTCGGAGATCACAGCCATTTCCTCGGCATTCAGCACTCGGTCCGAGGGCGTGACGAGGTACGAGACCAGCGTCTTGCCGAAGCTTCGGTTGGCGGGCGTGTCGTCGAGCTGCAACGGCGCGAAGCCGGTCGGTTCTCCCGGCGATAGCCGCTCGTAGCGTCCGCCCATGGCGCGGACAAAAATCTCGCCGCCGCGATCCTTGTCGAAAAAGACGCAGCGCGGGCGCGGCTGGATGCGCATGCCCTGGGCGAGCAGGAAGGAGAGGGCGACGGTCTTGCCCGAGCCGGTGGGGCCGATGACGGTGAAGTTGCCGACATCCGCCTCGTGGAAATTGAAGAAATAGGCCGTCTGGCTGGTGGTCTCCAGCAGCGAGACCGGCATTCCCCAATGGACCTTGTGCGTCTGCCCGGACGGAAAATTGTGCGCGGAGAATAGGCCCGCGAAGTTCACCGACGAGATCAGGCCCTGCCGCGCGATATAGGCGAAATTCGTCGGCAGTTGCGCCCACCAGGCCGCCTCCTGATTGAGGTCTTCGCGCACGGCGACGACGCCCATGCGCGCCAGCTCGGCGGTGACGTCGGCCACGGCCCGGTTCAGCCGCGGCAGGTCGCGCTCGAGCACTGCGACGGTCATATGGTGCTTGCCGAACACGACTTCGCCCGACGCCAGCCGATCACGCGCCGTCTCGATATCGTCCTCGACGGCCGTGCCGCCGTCGTCGGAGTTGGAGATCTGCCGGCTGATCGTGGCGATCGCTTCGGTGACCGTGGTGCGGTCTTCCGGCGCGAAGGAATGGGTGAGAATGAACTCGTAGGGGAGACGCAATAAGCCGTCGAGCTGGCCGGGTGTCGTCATCGGCGGGTATTCCTTGATCGACACCATCGCCGCGACCTTGGACGTCGCGCCGTCGGCCGACCAGATCTCCGTCGCCTTGCGGCCGAACATGATCCGCCCGGTCCCGACATAGTCGGCGAGCGACATGCGGGGCAGGGGCATGCTGCGCTCATCGCCGGCGGCGAGGATTTTTGCGAAGAATTCGGCCGGTTCGGAAAAGAGTCCGCCATCGCGGGTGACGCAGGAGAGGATCTCCGGGCGATAGGTGCGGAAATCGCCGACGATGCCCGAAACCATGTCTTTGAGGTCGCGCAGCGCCTCACCCCGCGCTTCGACCTCATTGTCGGCCATGCGGAAGATGTCGAACATGCGGTCGACCTTGCCGGCGCGCCCGGTCATCGGGCGACGGATGACCGTTAGATAAAGCTCGTTGACGAACATCGTCCGGTGCTGCAGGCCGTCCATGTAGCGGGCGTTCAGCTCATCCGCGAAGGGATTGTCGAAATCGCCATCAATGGCAGGTGCGATCTTGCGCCGGATAATTGTGGCATAGAGCGCGAAACGTGACGAGCCGAGCGAACGCACCGTCATGTTGCGGTTGGCAAGACGCGCGTTGATCTCGGCCTGGTCCATGGTCTGGTAGGGCAGACCGGAAAGCCGGATCACCTGCAGCAGCAACCCGGACTTTGTGACGATGGTCTCCTCATCGACATGGCGAAGGTAGGGAACATGCGTGCCGATCCCCAGATCGCGGGCGCGCTCGCGCCCGAACTTCAGGTCGTGATTGACGATGTTCATGGGGCGTAGCTCCCCGCTTTCCAGAAGCGCCTGTTGCGGATCGCCCGGCGCATCGAAAGAAACACCTGCGCTACGCGGACGATGTGGATGTCGCGCTGGCACAGGTAGAGCCCGATGAAATGGACCGGGACCACGACCAGCGGCGCGAGAAAGCTAGACGATGCGATGAAGATGACGATCCCGAAGATGCCGTTCACCACGAACACGATGATGTCGACCCCGAAATATGTCGGCGGCCGGGTCAGTGGCTGGATGAGCGGTTCGACATCAGGCGCATCGTCACGCATGTCAGACACCCCCTGCCGCCTTCATGGCGTCGACCAGCTCTGCAGCGCCGAAGATGATCGCGATGCCGATGACGATGGAGATCGCGCCCTGCCAGGCCATGCGGCCGGTCAGGAACAGGAAGCCGAGGAAGCAGACGGCGATGATGGCGAGCGACCTTGCGACACTGCCCTGCAGGACGCCGACGAACCATTCGAGGATGCCTTCGACGGGCGCCGCCGACTGCGCATAGGCAAGTTCAGGCACCAGGGCGATCGTGGTCGCGAGCAGCGCCAGCGACAGGACGGCCTTGCCGCGCGGGCGCGGCGTGATCGGGGTATTGCTCATGCGAAGTCCTTCATGTCTTGGGAGGATGATCGGGGGACCGGCGCTATTCGGCGGTCCAGACGTGCTGGTCGCGCCAGGGCGAGGGCGCCAGGGCAACGGTGTCTTTTCGGGGGAGGTGATTTCCGCTGCGCTTTTCCTGCGCCGCGGATGCCTTGGCGTTCAGTGTCCAGCGGTTCATCACCTTGACGATGTACTGGGCAGTCTCGTTGAATTCGGGAATGCCGCCCTTTTGGTAGACCCGCTCAGGGCCGGCATTGTAGGCGGCGAGCATCAGCAGCGGATCGTCGAATTCTCCGTAGAGCTTCTTGAGGTAGCGGACACCTGCGCGGATGTTTTCTTCCGGGTCGCACCGGTCGGTCACGCCATAGTCGGAGGCGGTCTCCGGCATCAGCTGCATGATGCCGACGGCACCCGCATCCGAGACCTGGTGCTGGCCGCCGGCGCTCTCGACGTCGACCACAGCGAGCGCCAGATCGGGGTCGAGGTCTTTTTCGGTGGCGATGGTCCGTACCATATCCAGAACGCGGTCCGCATCGACCGGATCGCAGGCTTGCGCCGCGATCGGCGAGGTCGTGATGAGGAGGAAAAGCAGGGTGGTTTTCAATTCGAATGTCCGGGTTGCCGCATTTGCGAATAAACTATAGTTAATTCGCGAAGGATTCTTCTGTCAATTCAGAAATGGCTTTTTCTGCAATGCGCAAACAACTCAAGGTTCTCAGGATGGCCGTTTCCCTCATCGTCGGAGGCGCGGGATTCGCCGTTGCAGAGGGTGAAGATCCCTATGGGGAGCCGTCGCCAGACTACCTTCGTCAGTTCCGGGAGGAGGGGGCGAAGACGTTCGTGCTGGAGCGCTTCGACGCCGAAGGAAGGCTTGCGGCGCGGTCTGTGGAAAAGCTCGATGGGGAGGTCGAAATCGGCGGCCCGGTCGAGCGGATGATCGCCGGCCGGCGGTTGACGCTGCGCGGCCTGAACGCCTGCCCGACGGAGAAGGTCGTTTATAACCGGATGCAGTCCTGGGACTGCGCCGACGCGGCACGCGACTATGCCGAGGCGGTCTATAACAGGCGTGGCAGCGTCATCCTTTGCAAGACCCTGGTTCTGACACCGGCCGCTGACGAGACCACTCCGGCGTCATGCTTTGTCCTCGTCGGCGGCAAGGGCGAACCGTTCAAGACCGTCAACGATGACGACAGCATGGTCTTTCTCGGTCTCGCGGCAATCGGGCGAACACAGGACGGCCGATCCCGCCGACCGGACCTCGAGGCATCGCAATCGCTTTCACGATCGATGGGGTTCCAAGATGCGGATTGAGCTTTCCCTCGCCCTGGCTCTGCTGCTGGCGACGACGGCGCGCGCGCAGGAGCAGACCATCTCGTTTCCTGCGGCGGTTAGCTTTGAGACAGGTGATAGCTGGCAGTACGAAGGCCGGAAATTCAGGCTGTTCGGCGTGCAAGCCTGCATACGCGGAACGGTGTATCGCGCTCCTGACGGGACGGAAAGCGATTGCGGCATGCAGTCGATTGCGTCTCTCGCAGCGCTGTTTTCGACGGGTTCGATCGGGTGCCAGCCCGTCGGCCGGGCAAAGGACGATGCAACCTTCGTCGTCTGCGCCGCCCAGCTCGACAACACCACTATCGATGTCGGGACCGCGCTGATTTCCTTCGGCGCGGCGTTCGCCGCCGTGTTTCCGTCCGGCGCTCCGGTGTCCGCCGCCTATGCGGTTGCCGAATCGTCGGCCAGGGACAGCGCCAGCGGTCTATGGTCGGGGGCGTTCACCCATCCTGTTTCCGTGCTTCTGGACAAGTGACCAGATCGCCGTGAAATCGACATGCAGGCACTCAGCGATGGCGCCGATCTCCTTGACCGTCAGGCGATGCCAGGCGCCGGCCTGAAGGTATTCCAGCCGCTCTTCCGAAATACCCGTCATCTCCGAAAATTCATGGAGCTTCGTCCCTCGCTGTCGAAGCTCCTCCGCGAGGAATTGCACAAGTTCGGCGGCACTCTCAATGGCCATTTGCGGTCATCCTTTCCTAGTCCCGTCGCACGGCGTCGAAGGGGCCGGAACCGCTGGCCCTGATCGCGGAGTATGGCGGAGGATCGTTCGATAAGCTGATGGAGGAGCGGGCGGATACGACACCGCCAGCCTCCAGTTTTGACGCGCAACCTCTACACGAGTGAAAAGCGGCGTTTTCGCGGCGGCTCTGCTTTTTGGTTGGTCTGCGAGTAAAATATAATTACTGTCGCGACTCGCTTCGTCAGCAATCGAGCGGTGGAGGATGCCATGCCGTAGACAAAATAAAACCCGCCTCGGAGAGACGGGTCGAGTGACACACGAAGATGTGCGCAAAAGTCTTATAGCCACCGATTTTTTCGCACATTGACCCCGCCGCTGCAAGCTAATTCTTGCCACGGATATGTGTGTCCTGCGCGCCGGTCCCTCCGCGATTATTTTCGAATATGGAGAGATCATGCTTGCCACGATCCGAACGGCCTATGGGCCGAACCTATTGGTGCGCCTGCTTGCAGCCGGTACGCACCAAGAAGTCGATGAGTGCGCGAAAGCGGCCTGGGTGCTGAACGGCGAAGGACTGATCGCCGACGAGGAGATGGAATATCTCGCTCCTGTCATCGAGCACCGGCGGATGTCGATCGGCACGGGAGCGCGAGCATCTCGGACGAACGGATACGCCCGTCATTGCCGGCCGGCGATTCCCCTGCAAAAGCGGGCCGCCTGCTGGCTTCGCCGGCGAGGGCTCGCCAAGGACTGCATCATTCCGACATGCCTGGCCCAGGCCTTCACCGTCAGTAAGCTCGCGGTGCTCTCCGTCATCGCTCGTGCGGTAATGGATCACGGCCAATCGACGATGTCACTGCCTGAAATCGCCGCGCGCGCGGGCGTCGGATGCACCACCGCCCGCTATGCCATCCGTGACGCCGCCAGGATGGGCCTCATCAGCGTTTTCGAAAACCGCAGCAATGGGTTCTGGAACCGCCCTAACACGATCAGGATCGTCTGCGGGCGTTGGCTACGATGGCTGAAAGGACGCGCGGCATCCCGCGCCCAAAAATTGACGCGCCCGGCTGGTCGCGACTATCTCGGCACCCCCCTCAGAAATCTGATCCCCACGATTGAAATTATAGGATTCAATCCACGATGCACGATCCTACAGGCTTCAATTGGTGGCGTTTCTTCGCCATGCTGGAGCGGCTGGGTCAAGTCGCGCAGCGGTGAAGTGTTTCTGGAATAGAATTCAGAGCGCCGGCATCGGCTGTTTTGCCGCGTTCAGGGTAAAATCTGGTGAAAATTCCGGGCCTTCACCTTCAGCGTACCGATATGCAAATCTCTCACTTATCTCAAGCCTGAGGCTATGCCGAACCCGTTCCCTAAAGCCCGGAATTTCCAGTAGAATAGGATCGTAAGTTCGGCATGGTTCTAGACCTGCAACGCAGCAAGACTTTGCCGATTGTATGCAAAATGCGAATACCCTTCTTCGCTGCTGAATTGGGGAGGGCCACTCGCTATCGCAAATTTCCGTGATCCTCTTTCAAAGTTATGCGCCCTGTGCCAATCAAGGAGTTGATGAATCTTGTCTCTGCTCTTTTGCGGCTCCTGACGCTTTTTGCCCTTGTCGGGATGCTGACCGCTCCTGTGAGCACGAGTGCAGCCGAGATTGCGATGGTCGACATGACCGCCGCCGCCGCGGTCGACGCTATGGCTGGAATGCCGGACGACATGTCCTGTTGCCCGGATGAGCAGCCGGTCAAATCGGGCTGCGACCAGAGCTGCCCGTTCGTCATCATCTGCTCGACGCCGGCACCTCTCGCGGTGTTCAAGGCTTCCTGGACCTCTGCCGCGCTGGCATGGGCGCCGCTCGAGTACGATAGCCAGCGGTTCGACCGCTTAAATTCGCTGGAGGAAAAACCTCCGGCGCGACCCCCCAGAGCCTGATTTCACATCCTCTTCGATGATGACGCTGAACGCGGTGATGCTGCGGGCATGCGTGACCGGTATCAACAAGGTCGGACCTACGTCCGCCAGTATGAAGATGTGAAACCATGAACACCATTCGCACGAGCGCGAGGATCGCCCTCGCAACCCTTCTCCTTTCCACCTCCGCTCTCCCTGCCTTCGCCGGCGCCGCCGACTACGAGTTCCAGCCCGTTAAGACGGAACTGCCGCCCGGACCGGAGTCTGAATTCGCGGTGAAGATCGTCGACAAACGCACCGGCCAGCCCGTGGCTGATGCGGTGATTTTCGAAACCCGCCTCGATATGGCGCCCGACGGCATGGAGGCGATGACCTCCAAAGTCGACGCGCTGCCGACCGAGGAACCCGGCGTCTACCGCTTCAAGCTGAACCTGAGCATGGCCGGTGGCTGGCGCTTCAAGATGGCGGCAAAAATCCAGGGTGAGGAAGAGACGGCGCAGGGCGAAGTCATCCTCAAGGTCGGCGACTGACCATGCTCCGCGCCGCACTGATTACTGTTTCCCTCGCCGTGGCCGGCGGGGGAGGATACCTCGTGGGATCGGGCAAATCGCCGTTCGATCCCGCCACGGTCGCTGCATGGCTGCCGCCAGAATGGTCGGAGGCCACCGAGAAGCCGGAAGGCTCTGGGATGGTCATCTATTACCGGCATCCGGACGGAAGTCCCGACTATTCGGCCACGCCCAGGAAAACGTCGGACGGGCGTGACTTCGTGCCCGTCCGCGCGAGCGAGGACGTGAGCTTCGATGACACCGCAAAAACCACCGACAAGGCTGCGGACGCAGTCGCCTCGCAAGCCCGCAAAATCCTCTATTATCGCAACCCGATGGGCCTGCCGGACACCTCGAACGTGCCCAAGAGGGATTCCATGGGGATGGACTACATCCCGGTGTTCGAAGGCGTAGCCGATGATGACGGCACAACCGTCAAGGTCTCACTAGGCAAACTGCAGCGAACGGGCGTGAGGTCTGTGGAGGCGAAGCTCGCACCGATCTCGCGCACGATTCGGGTGCCGGGCACAATCCTGCTCGACGAGCGCCGCGTCAGCGTGGTGACCATGCGAACCGACGCCTTCATCGAGGCGGTGTCCGACGTCACCACGGGCGACAAGGTGCAAATGGGCGAACCGCTGTTTCAGTTCTATTCGAAGGATATCGCCGCCGCTGGCGCCGAGCTTGTGATCGGCCAGGATGCTGCAAACAAAGGCGGCGCACTCAAGCTTAGAAACTACGGCCTCTCATCCAAAGCAATCGACGCCATGCGCCAAAACCGGAAAGTGCCTGACAGGATCGCGTTCGAAACCCCGGTATCGGGCGTGATCCTCGAACGGCTGGCCACGCCGGGCATGATGGCAAGCGTCGGGCAGCCGTTGTTCCGCATCGCCGACACGTCCGAACTCTGGGTCGTCGCCGACGTACCCGAAAGCCAGTTCGATGCCGTGCGTGAGGGAGCGAGAGCGACCGTTTCGGTTCGCAGCCTGCCCGGCAAGCAGTTCGTGGGCAAGGTCGCGCTTGTCTATCCTGAACTCCGCACAGAGACCCGCACAGCCAAGGTTCGAATCGAAATCGCCAACCCGGACGGCGCGCTGCTGGCGAACATGCTGGCCGAGGTCGAAATTGAGAGCGGATCGCCGGCCCCGGTCGTAAGCGTACCGGAAACCGCGGTCATCGACAGTGGCGATCGGCAGATCGTGTTCATCGATCTGGGCGAGGGCCGTTTCGAGCCGCGCGACGTCAAGCAGGGCCTGCGCGGGAACAGGGAAATCGCGATCACGGAGGGGATCAAGCCCGGCGAGCGTGTCGTCGTTGCGGCCAACTTTCTGCTCGACGCCGAAAGCAACCTGACCTCCGCCCTCAATGCCATGACAGCTGAGGAGGCCAAGCCATGATCTCGAACCTCATCGCGTGGTCGGCGCGCAACCTGCTGCTTGTCATCGTCGGCGCGGCACTTGCCGTCGCCGGCGGCCTCTATTCGCTGCGCTCCTTGCCGCTCGACGCAATCCCCGATCTCTCGGATGTCCAGGTGATCGTCTTCACGGATTATCCGGGCCAGGCTCCGCAGGTGGTCGAGGATCAGGTCACCTATCCCCTGACGACGTCGATGCTGACGGTCCCGAAATCCAAGGTCGTACGTGGCTTCTCGTTCTTCGGTGTTTCGTTCGTTTACGTGATCTTCGAAGACGGGACCGATCCCTATTGGGCGCGCAGCCGGGTGCTCGAATATCTGAACGCGGCGGCAAGCCGGCTGCCGCGGGGCGTGACGCCCACGCTCGGACCGGACGCGACGGGCGTCGGCTGGGTTTACCAGTATGCGGTCGTCGCGAAGGAACTGTCGCTTGCGGAGCTACGGTCGCTTCAGGACTGGGTAGTGCGCTTCGCCGTCTCGAAGACCGAGGGTGTTGCCGAAGTGGCAAGTGTCGGCGGCTTCGTGAAGCAATACTCCATCGTCGTCGACCCCATCAGGCTCAAGGCGCAGGGTGTGTCACTCGAAGACATCGCCAATGCCGTGCGTTCGAGCAACCGCGACGTCGGCGGGCGAACGGTCGAGCTGTCGGAGTTCGAGTTCATGGTCCGCGGCCGTGGCTATCTCAAAGGCGTCGAAGACATCGAGAGCATCGGTCTCAGGAGCCAGGATGGTGTTCCGTTGCGCCTCTCTGACGTCGCCAGGGTTGAGGTTGCCGGCGACGAACGCCGCGGCATAGCCGAGCTGAATGGCGAGGGAGAGGTGGCAAGCGGCATCGTGCTCCAGCGTTTTGGTGAGAACGCCCTGACCGTTATCGACAATGCCAAGATGAATCTGGAAATCGCCGAAATGAGCCTGCCCGGCGGCGCGGAGATTGTGCCAGTTTATGATCGTTCGCGGCTGATCGAAGCGGCGATCGAGACCTTGAAGTCGACGCTGGTCGAAGAATCGATCGTCGTCGCGCTCGTGACTGTCGTCTTCCTGCTGCATGTCCGCAGTGCGCTGGTCGCGATCATCATGCTGCCTGTCGGCATCCTGATGGCCTTCATGGCAATGCGCGTGCTCGGGCTCGGCTCCAACATCATGAGCCTTGGCGGCATCGCGATTGCCATCGGCGCGATGATCGACGCTGCAATCGTCATGATTGAAAACGCCCACAAGCATCTCGAACGCGCGCCGCCCGACAAGCCACGAACCGAGGTGCTGGTTGACGCAGCGTCCGAAGTCGGCCCGGCGCTGTTCTTCAGCCTGCTGATCATCACCGTGTCATTCCTGCCGATCTTTACGCTGGAATCGCAGGAGGGGCGACTGTTCGGGCCTCTCGCCTTCACCAAGACCTTTGCGATGGCTGCTGCTGCGCTTCTCTCGGTTACATTGGTCCCCGCGCTGATGGTGATTTTTGTGCGCGGCCGGATCGTACCGGAACACCGCAACCCGGTGAACCGCGTGCTCATCTGGCTGTATCGTCCGATCATCTCCGGCGTGCTCAAGGCCAAGGTGCTGACGATCCTGCTGGCGCTGGGTATCCTCGCCGCCACGGCCTGGCCCACCCGGCAGATCGGCAGCGAGTTCATGCCCTCGCTGAACGAAGGCACGCTCATGTACATGCCGACGACCTTGCCGGGTCTCTCCGTCACCAAGGCGGCGGAGCTTCTGCAGACGCAGAACCGCATCATCAAGTCGTTCCCGGAGGTCGAGACCGTGTTCGGCAAAGCCGGGCGCGCCTTGACCGCGACCGATCCCGCACCGACAGAAATGTTCGAGACGATCATCACGCTGAAACCCCAGGATCAATGGCGGCCCGGCGTGACCGTCGACAGCCTCAAGCAGGAGATGGATGCGGCGCTGCAATTCCCCGGCGTGTCCAATGCCTGGACCATGCCGATCCGGGCGCGCATCGACATGCTCTCGACGGGCATCCGCACGCCTGTCGGGGTAAAAGTGTTCGGAACCGATCTCAAGGAAATGGAGCGCATCGCGCGCGACATCGAAACCACTCTCAAAACCGTGCCCGGTACGTCGTCGGCCTATGCCGAGCGCGTCATCGGCGGCTACTACCTCGACATCTTACCGAACCGCGACGCCTTGGCGCGTTACGGCCTGAGTGTCGGCGCCGTTCAGGACGTCATCGCCATGGCGCTCGGCTCGGAGAGTATCACCTCTACCATCGAGGGCCGGGAGCGATATAGCGTGGCGGTGCGCTATCCCCGCGCCTATCGCAGCGATCCGAAATCGATCGCCGAAGATGTGCAGGTCTCGCTGCCGGGTGGAGGTACAGTCCCGCTCGGCGAGGTCGCCAAGATTGAGCTTACCCGCGGCGCGACATCGATCCGCACCGAGAACGGACAGCTTGCCGTCTACGTATTCGTCGATATAGCCGGGCGTGATCTTGGCAGCTACGTTGCCGGTGCGCAAAAGGCCGTCGCCGAGCTCGTATCGATGCCGCCGGGTTATTCCGTCGCCTGGAGCGGCCAGTTCGAATATCTCGAACGGGCCAAAGCGCGGCTTTCCATCGTCGTACCGCTGACCCTCGCACTGATCTTCCTCTTGCTCTACCTCAACTTCGGCCGGCTGACGGAGACGCTGATCGTCATGCTGTCCTTGCCCTTCGCGCTGGTCGGCGGCATCTGGCTGATGTGGTGGCTCGGCTTCAACGCTTCCGTTGCCGTTGCCGTTGGCTTCATTGCGCTCGCCGGCGTCGCCGCCGAGACCGGCGTGATCATGCTGATTTATCTCGACCAGGCGCTCCAGGAGCAGAAGGAGACCTGCGAACGCGCAGGCCGCCGTTTCGGTCCCGCCGACTTGAACCATGCGATCATGGTCGGCGCGGTGGAGCGCCTGCGGCCGAAAATGATGACGGTCGTCGCCATCATGGCGGGCCTTGTTCCGATCCTCTGGAGCACGGGCACCGGATCGGAGATCATGCAGAGGATCGCCGTACCGATGATCGGCGGCATGGTCTCGTCGACCCTGCTCACCCTGATCGTCATTCCCGCCGTCTACGGCCTCGTAAAGGGGTTTGGGCTCGAGAAGACCGAGAAGCATCAACCTGCCGCGTCGGAGACCGTTCCCGCGCCGGCTCTTGAAGGAGCATGACCATGAAAAGAAGAGAGTTCATCGTGGCCCTGGCCGCCACCGCCGCGTTCCCCGTCACCACTGCATTCGCAGCGACGAATGCCGATATCTTGACGGTTCACAAAGACCCCAATTGCGGCTGCTGCTCTCTATGGGCGGACGCCTACGGGAAGGCGGGATATCGGGTGGAGATCGTCGAAGAGCGTGACCTGGTCTCCCTTAAACAGAAGCTCGGTGTGCCGCTGGATATCCAGGGCTGCCACACGGCGGTCTACCGCGGTCAGTTCCTCGAGGGTCATGTTCCCCTCGAAGCGACGCGGATGCTTGAAAGCAGAGCGGACCTTGCCGGGCTGGTCGTGCCGGGCATGCCGGCCGGATCGCTCGGCATGGGCGACGATCCCTCTGCCTCCTACGATGTGATCGGCGTCGGCAAGGACGGCAACACGTCGGTCTTCCTGGAGGTTCGGCCCAAGATCTGAGGTTGCTCCAGCTCGGCGCCGTCGCTCCGCCCTATCTAGCACCGTACTTTAGTGGTATCTGTAATGACGGTCATCGGGACCAGTTTCAGGAGGCTGACATGACGCCTTGGGAAATCGACGCGACGGAGGTCGCGAACTGCAATTGCAATTTTGGATGCCCGTGCCAGTTCAATTCGCTTCCGACCCACGGCAGTTGCGAAGCCGCCGTGGGCTTCATCGTGAGGAAGGGGCATTTTGGCGATGTCCGGCTGGACGGCGTGAAGTTTGCGCTGACAGCCAAATGGCCCGGTCCGATCCATCTTGGCAACGGAACGATACAGTTGGTCGTCGACACCACGCTCACGCCGGAGCAGCGGGAGGCCGTGGAGAAGATCGTCACGGGCAGCGACACCGAGGACATGGCGACCATGTTCTGGGTGTTCAGCAAGATGTCGCCGAACAAGCTCGAAACGCTGACGAAGCGGATTGACGCGCAAGTCGATGCGGAAGCGCGAACGGGATATGTGCGGGTGGCGGACGTATTCGATCTTGGCGTCGAGCCGATCCGCAATCCGGTAACGGGTGCGGAGCATCGGGCACGCATCAACCTGCCACACGGCTTCGAGTATCGCGTGGCGGAAATGGCCAGCGGCACCACGCGGACATCCGGGGCGATCTCGCTTGAACGGAACAAAGGAACGCATGCCCATATCTGCCGGGTTTACATGAACGGGCAGGGCGTCATCGATCACGCCGCATAGGGGTTCGCCATGGGCCTGTCGACACTTGAAGGTCTGCTTGCCCGCGATCGCCTGATCGTCACGATCTCGTTGATGAGCGTCGTGGCACTTTCCGCCGCCTATATTCTGGCGGGCGGCGGAACGGGCATGTCGTCGCTCGATATGTCGAGAGAGACAGGTCCGGCCGGTGCGCTTATCGCCGGAACGCCGGATATGGTCGGTCCGATGATCTGGACGCCCGGCTATGCCCTCGTTATCTTCGTCATGTGGTGGCTGATGATGGTGGCCATGATGGTTCCCAGCGCCGCGCCGGTCGTTCTGCTCTACGGGGCGCTTAACCGGGACCGCGGCGTTCGGCGCGCGCTTGAATTCCTCCTCGGCTATCTCGCGGTATGGGCGGGATTCAGCGCGGCTGCGACCCTCGTGCAAGGGGCTTTGTCGGCAGGTGGGCTTGTTTCCGCCATGTACATGAACCTGGCAACGACCTATCTCGCCGCAGCGGTGTTCATCGGCGCCGGACTTTATCAGCTGTCGCCGTTGAAAGCCGCTTGTCTGGATTTCTGTCGCAGTCCGGTCGAGGCGCTCACCCGCCATCGACGCAGCGGGCACGCGGCGGCGTTCCGGATGGGGCTCATCCATGGCGGCTATTGTCTCGGCTGCTGCTGGGCATTGATGGCGCTGCTGTTTGTCGGCGGCGTCATGAACATCTGGTGGATAACCGGTATCGCTCTCTATGTCGCGACCGAGAAACTTGCTCCCGGCGGAAAACGTGTCGCGCAGGTGATGGCGATCGTTCTGATCGCCGGCGGCCTGACGCTGCTTATCGGATCGACAGTCTGAATGTCTCAGGCGCAGCACTTTGAACTGGTAGGCGCCATGAGCCCACAGCAGGCAGCCTTCGCCTTCTCTTCGGTCAGCCAACGATCGCGCGGCTTGCAGCTCGACGGACGGGCGGTCAGAGCCACCTCGAACCGGTCTCCAGCGAGGCGTGGGGAGGATGCGCAATAGAGCGCCATCGGCCGGTCTCCATCGCTAACCTCGAAGGTGAGCTTGGCCGTCGGGTCAAGCTGAACGTGATCCGAAACTTTCCGGATGATCGCCGAAAACTTGCCGGCGGGCATATGGCTCCTGCCGTCTTCGGCGATATCCCAGAGTTGGACGAACATCTCCGACCAGGCTTCTGGATTGGCGCCACAGTCGAGTGCCGAAAACGCGCCTGCTTTGACCTCGGTGACATGATAGCCAGCCTGCACCGGCCGACCTTCGTAGAGAAACACCAGCGACGCCTCCGGTGCAGCGGCGAGGTCATCAAGAAGCTGGCCAAGCGTGATGTCGGAAGAAAGGGCCTTGTCGATCGCGTTCATGTACGTTACTCCTTCGGTTCAATGATTCAAGGATTATTGAAGCATGGACGAACGTCAAGCCCTCTCATCCTTTGCGGCCCTGTCGCAAGAAACGCGCCTCGCCATCGTTCGCATTCTGGTGGTTGCGGGTCCCCAGGGTCTTGCCGCGGGGCTGATCGCTGAACGCATGGGCGTCTCGCCATCGAATGTGTCGTTCCACCTGAAGGAACTGGAGCGCTCGGGCCTGATCACGCAGCGACGTAAATCTCGATCGATTGTCTACAGTGCCAGCTACGATGCCTTGGCCGATCTCGTTAAGTTCCTGATGAATGACTGTTGTGCAGGTCATCCCGTCATCCGCGAGAGCGTCGAGCGTTCCGATAATTGCTGCAAGCCGAATGATGCCCGGAGCGAGGGCGACGTCCTTGCGTGATCGGAATGTACCTGTCGGCATCGTCGCCGCACTCGGCCTGACCCAAATCATCGGTTATGGCAGCCTCTACTACAGCTTCAGCATCCTCGCGCCCGGTATGGCGAAGGATCTTGGCCTTACCGTTTCGCAGGTCTTCGCCGTCTTCTCCGCATCACTGTTCGTTGGCGGCTTGTCAGCGCCGTATATTGGTCGGCAGATGGATCGCATCGGCGCGGCCATGGTAATGGCGATCGGCTCTGCTGTTTCCGCGCTGACCTTGATCTTCTGTGCGTGGTCGCCGTCGGTAGCAGTCTTCGCGTTGGCCATCGTCCTACTCGAGATATCCTCGGGAATGGTCCAGTATCAGGCCGCGTTCGCAGCGCTGGTGGAGGCTGATGCACGATCCGCATCGCGAAGCATCACTTATCTCACGCTTATCGCCGGTTTTGCCTCCACGATCTTCTGGCCGATCGCCACTGCGCTGCTCGGCTATCTTTCCTGGCGTGAGATCTACCTCGTCTATGCCGGGCTCAATCTTCTCGTCTGCATGCCACTCCACTTCTGGATCATGCGGAAGGGGAGGGTTGCCGCGGCAGGTGGACAGAGGTCCATACGTGAGCCTGTCATTGGCGCAATCCCGCGCGAACGGCGCCGCGGCGCTGTGCTGATCGTCTCGGCCGCATTCGCGCTTCTGGGCTTCACCCTGGGGGCGATTTTGGCGCATATGGTGCCAATGCTCGGTGCGCTCGGTCTTGGAAGTGCGGCTGTCGTCATCGGCGCTCTGTTTGGCCCAGCGCAGGTCCTCAGCCGGCTGATCAACATGGTTTTCGGCACGCGCCTCGCGCCGCCAGGTCTCGCCGTCGTGTCCGCAGCACTCATGGTCCTAAGCGTTATCATCCTGGCGCTGTCCGGCAATTGGCTTCCGGGTGCGGTTGCCTTCTCGATTTGCCTCGGTCTGGGATCGGGCATCAACAGCATCGCCCAAGGCAGTTTGCCTCTCTATCTGTTCGGCTCGGATGGGTACGGCGCTCTCACCGGCAAGATGGCGGCAGCGAGACTGGTTGCAGGCGCCGCAGCACCCTTCGCCTTTGCGGCGACGATGGAGCAATTCGGCATAGGCGCGTCACTCGTTCTAAGCGCGGCCCTCGGCTCAATCGGCATTGCCGCGTTCGTCGCGGTCGCGATGGCGACGAAGCAGAGCTCCGTCGCCAAATCCTAGAAGGTCAAACTGAACGAAGCGGCGCACGAACGCATCAACAAGTCGATCGTCTCGCCGCGTGAGCACCTCATTGTTTATGTTTAGCTTTGCTCCTCTTGTCGACTTCAGACGCTGATTTCCGGGTAAGCCCGATATCATCAAGTTGATGCTCGTCGAGCATAGATAGTGGTTGGGATCGTCCCGAGATGCCGCTGCGTGCTGCTGGATTGGCAACACGCTCCTGGGTATCTTGCCGCAGAACCCTTATGGCCGCGCCGACAATCAGAGCCGCTCCCAACCACTGTAGCGGGGCGAGACGCTCCCCAAGAAGATGAGTGATCCGACCACCCCAAAGACTGGGATGAGATTGAAGAAGCTTCCGGCTACGCTTGCAGGCATCGACCGGAGTGCGTGCAGGTAGAGCCAATAGGCGAGCGCGTAGTAGAGAAGCCCTGAAAGAACGATCGTCGTCACATCCTGGAGAGGAACAGCGTTCACGTCCGGTAGGCTTAAGGACCGCAATTCGAAGGGCCAGATCGCAAGAACCCATCCAAGCGCCACAGTCTGCTGAACAGCGACCGTGAATAACGGATCAGCTGCAAGATTGCGCGCGAGGATAGTATAGATCGCACAGCAGAGCACGCCGGCCAGGATCAGGGCTGAACCAGGGTTCACCATCGAGGACGAAGCGCCACTCGCTATTCCGTTCACAAGCATAACACCACAGGTCGCGACGGCAACGAGGCTGATAAGCTGACGATCGATCCTCTCCCTAAGGAATGCCCAGGCAAGACCAACGATGAGGATCGGTTCAAATGCCCAAAGCAAGGTGGCGACGCTCGCACTGGTCTCTGCAAGGCCAAACATGCTGAACGTGTATGCCCATCCGGGATTTAGGAGGCCAAGCAGCGCTATGGACGGCAGCATGCGAGTAGGTGGAATTCTTGACCGGCTGAAAACGACTGCCAACCAGAGAGCGATCACGCTCGGGGCAAGTTGAAAAACGAGAATTGTGATAGGCGGAAACGACGAAAGGAGTGTCTTGCTGAGGATGGTACCGATCGCCCAGCACAGGCACGCCCCCACGATCGCTGAACGCGATGAGAGCGAGAACATAGGAATCTCCAAGAAAGGTTCAAACGACGGTAGCGAGACGCTAATAACTAGGCGTCGTCGTCACACCGATCGTAAGAGGGCCTTCTCTGGGGACGTTTGCTCATCTCACCATGGACATCTGTGGTCGTTACGTGTCCCGCAAATTCGAGTGAACCAATCTGCGGGTTCCTTATATCATGCTGCGTGGGGATCGAACAAATCGCTTTGCAGAAGCAATTCGACCGTTTCTGCGCATGCTATGCGCGTCGTATGGAGCGGTTCGACCCAGGCACAATGGCTCTTTGCGAGCGAAGTCCCGGCGCCGCTCCTTTCATGTCAAATTGACCGCAGTGACACGCGCTTCTCCAACTCCGACGCCTGTTCCTTGCGCTCGCTGTAGCGATCAGTCAGGTAGGCGGATGCGTCACGCGTCAGCAGGGTGAACTTCACCAGTTCCTCGCAGACGTCGACGACCCTGTCATAGTAGGACGAGGGCTTCATCCGACCGTCGGCGTCGAACTCCTGATAAGCTCTGGCGACCGAGGACTGGTTGGGAATGGTGATCATCCGCATCCAGCGACCGAGAATACGCATCTGGTTGACAGCATTGAAGGACTGGCTGCCGCCGGAGACTTCCATAACGGCAAGTGTCCTGCCCTGCGTGGGGCGAACCGATCCGACCGAAAGCGGAATCCAGTCGATCTGCGACTTCATGATGCCGGTCATCGCGCCGTGGCGTTCCGGGCTCACCCAGACCTGGCCTTCCGACCATTGGGAGAGATCGCGCAGTTCCTGCACCTTCGGATGGCTTGTGGGCGCTTCGTCGGGTAGCGGCAGACCCTTAGGGTCGAACATGCGAACCTCGCATCCGAGCCGCTCGAGCAGCCGACGGGCTTCGAACGCGAGAAGGCGACTATACGAGACTTCGCGTAGCGAGCCGTAGAGGATCAGAATACGCGGCTTGTGCGTCGAGAATGCCGGGCGCAGGGCATCGATATCTGTCGAATGCAGATGATCGCCCTGCAGTGCTGGGAATGTGTCAGGCAATGCGCTTTCCTTCCTGGTCGAGGACCTGCTCTCCATCTTCCTTGAAGAACGGTCCGTCGAATGTCTCCGGCAGGATGTCGAGCGCAGCTTCGGAAGGGCGGGCGAGCCTGGTGCCGAGCGGTGTCACAACGAACGGGCGGTTGATAAGGATCGGCATCTCGATCATTGCGTCGAGCAGTTGGTCGTCGGTCAGGACCGGATTGTCGAGCCCGAGTTCGGCATAGGGCGTGCCCTTCTCGCGAATGGCTTTCCGGACCGTCAGGCCAGCATCCGCGATCATCGTCGCGAGCTGCTCGCGCGTCGGCGGGGCCTGAAGATACTCGACGACGGTTGGTTCGATCCCAGCGGCGCGGATCAGCGCCAGCGTATTGCGGGACGTCCCGCAGGACGGATTGTGGTAGATCGTGGCGTCCATGGTCAATGCCTTTCGGTGATGGTGGTTCGGGATACGGACGGCGCGGCCTCGTACCAGTCCTTCGAGCGGTTCACGATCCAGACGACCGAGAGCATGACCGGAACCTCGATGAGAACGCCGACGACAGTGGCTAGTGCTGCACCAGACTGGAAGCCGAACAGGCTGATGGCGCTCGCGACGGCTAGCTCGAAGAAGTTGGAGGCGCCGATAAGCGCCGACGGCCCAGCGACGCAATGGCGCTCGCCGGACATGCGGTTCAGGATGTAGGCGAGACCCGAATTGAAGTAGACCTGGATCAGGATCGGCACGGCGAGCAAGCCGATGATGGCCGGCTGGGCGATGATCTGCTCACCCTGGAACGCGAAGAGAAGAACCAGCGTCGCGAGGAGCGCCAACAGCGAGATCGGTTGGAGTTTTGCGAGCGTGCGGTCCAGCGCCCCTGTCGTCCCGTCGGCGGTGAGGCGGTGCCTGATGATCTGCGCGATGACAACGGGCACGACGATGTAAAGGGCGACCGAGAGAACAAGCGTGTCCCAGGGCACTGTGATGGCGGAGAGACCGAGCAGCAGTCCGACGATCGGCGCGAAGGCCACGACCATGATCGCATCGTTAAGCGCAACCTGGGAGAGGGTGAACAGCGGCTCGCCACGCGTCAAGTTGCTCCAGACGAACACCATTGCCGTGCAGGGGGCGGCGGCCAGGATAATCAGTCCGGCGATGTAGGAGTCGATCTGGTCCGTGGGAAGATAGGGGCGGAACAACCAACCGATGAAGAGCCAACCGAGCAGCGCCATGGAGAATGGCTTGACAGCCCAGTTGATGAACAATGTCACGCCGATGCCGCGCCAGTAGGTGCCGACCTGCGCTAGTGAGCGGAAATCGATCTTCAGCAGCATCGGAATGATCATCAACCAGATCAGGATCGCGACGGGGATGTTCACCTTGGCGACCTCGGCCGCGCCGATGATCTGAAAGAGACCGGGCATGACATGGCCGAGGGCAACACCGACGATAATGCACAGGAATACCCAGATGGTCAGATAGCGTTCGAACGTGGACATCAGGCGGACTTTCCCTGCGGCGACGTCGAACCTTCCATCGCACCGATCTGGCGAAGTTTCGTTTCGAGCGCCATTTGATCGATGGATGCCAGCGGCAGGCTGACAAAAGCTGCGATCCGGTTCTTGAGGAAACGCGCGGCTTGAGCGAAGGCACGCTGGATCTCGACGTCCGAGCCCGTGACGGCGGCAGGGTCCTCGACACCCCAATGAGCGGTCATCGGATGGCCGATCCAGACCGGGCAGGCTTCGCCGGCGGCGCTGTCGCAGACGGTGAAGATGAAATCCATCTGCGGCGCGCCGGGTTCTGCGAACACGTCCCAGCTCTTCGATGAGAAGCCCGTCGATGGATAGCCTAACGCTTCCAGCTCCTTCAGCGCATGCGGATTGACTTCGCCCTTCGGCTGGCTGCCGGCGGAGAAGGCTTTAAACCGTCCGCCGCCCTCCTTGTTGAGGATGGATTCGGCGAGAATAGAACGAGCGGAATTGCCCGTGCAGAGGAACAGCACGTTGTAGGTCTTATCGGTCATGGTCGTGGTCCGTGGTTAGGTCGGCGGCTTGATAAGCTTCATGATCGTCGCCGATGATGGACAGATGGAGGAAAGCTGACGCGTCGCCAGCACGGCTGCGGGAATGCTGTCCGGCTGGACTTCAGAAAATCCGATGCGCATGAAGAACGGTGCTGCACTCGTCGTGGCAAGGAAGACGTCGCCGGCTTGATCGAGACCCGCCACCGCCCGCTCGACCAAAACGCTGCCCAGTCCTTGCCCTCGATGATCGGGAAGCACGACGACCGAACGGAGGAGAAAGTCATCACCGCAGCGCTCGACACCGAGGAAACCGATAGCCCGGCCATCCGATGACCGCGCCCTGAAGAAGGTCCGGCCGTGATCCTCGATGTCATCCGTTGGCAGATGCGCCGCCGTCAAGGCTGCCTTGAGGCCAGCGTCGTTGCCCTCAATCTGCTCCAACCTGATCGCGCTCATGACAACTTCGCCTCCGGGGCGCAGCAGGGCGTCAACTCGGCGATGAGCGGGGCGCAAAGCTCCGTCGATCCGCCGCAGCAGTCCTTCAGCAGGAATAGCGTCAGCTCACGCAGGCCGTTGAGGTCTGCCCGGTAGATGATCGACCGGCTTTGCCGCTCGCTCGTGACCAGGCCGGCCCGCGACAGCGTCGCGAGATGCGCCGACATGGTGTTCTGCGGCACGTCGATGAGGCGCGCGAGTTCGCCCGCTGGGATGCCATCGGGCTCGTGCCGCACGAGCAGTCGGAAGGTCTCGAGCCGCGTGCTCTGGGCGAGCGCACCAAGCGCCGCTATTGCTAGATTATTATCCATAAATCCAGAATAAAGGATATGTTTCCGATGTCAATCCATGCGATGAATTGATGCCGCGGTTGGCGCCACGGCATCATGGGGCGCAATGCTCAAAGCTGGACGAGGGACAACAGCGAAGCGTCATCCGCCCTGTACCTGTGGTATGCTACTCCTTCGAAGGGTTTAAGCTTCGCGCGCGCCGCTTCCTTGTTGGCAAGATGGGCATGAAGACGTAGCTGGGGTCGACTGTGTAGAAACGGTTCCAATCCATAGATGTTTCCCCTCGAGGCGGCGGCGGACCGGCGCTGTCGGCACCATGTCCCTGTCCTGCGACGGCGATCGCGGCTCCTGAAACGAAGAAGGGCGCTCGACCCTTTCGGCGAGCGCCCTTTTTGACCCGGACGACCATGAACGCGCGACGGAACACCATCGAGCAGGCAGTCATCGATTACGCGCAGTGCCCGTGAAATGGGGGGAGGGCGTCGAGAATTCAAGACTGCCTAGATCGTGCGACCCAACTGATAAACCCAGGCAGTCATCGCAGATTCCGCAGCCATCGTCGCCCATGGGCTGGTCGGCTCGCTCGCAGTATAGGCACACGGTCTTACATAGGGTGCGATTCGTGGTTCGCGTCGGAGCCAAGATTTCCAACGCATCGTCCAACGCGGACTTGATGGCGACGTTCTTCATCGTCGGGTTCTCCGTTGACCTCCGTTGAAAGAGATAGGAACTCGGATGCGCCGTGCAATGGCGAGCGCTCGCGATAAAGACCGCTTCGTGCGCCGCGGAGCTGGGCGTCCCTCATGCCTTTTCTCGCGCCCGGAGGGACAGGTATGGCGTATGCGCGCTGCCATCGGAAAACTCGACGACGCATATCCCTTCGATAGCTTCGGCGTCTTCGACCGCCGCCGGGAAATGCGTGACTGTGCGTGAAGGAGAAGCGCATTCGACCGAACCTCGTGACCATGTGCTGCGAAGACAATACATAGCGCCGGCCTGGAATCCGTGAGAGAGTTCAGTAAGTCTCAGAGGTGGCCAATGGCGTCCGGGAGATTAGGCCTATGCCAACTGGCCGAAAGACAAGTTGTTGAAGCATGGTCCGGACCTTCCCATGGAAGAGCGCATCCGCCGATATCAGCACAACTTCCGCACGATCCGGGAGGCTGGTTGCGCAGTGCCCACGACGGCCATGGCCGACACGCTCGATCCAGCCGAGATCGAGATATGGTTTGCGGATAACGCGTTCAACATCGAGCGCATCAAGCAGGTCATGAAGGCAGTCGCGGAATTGCCGGATGACACGTTGCTGCCGTCGCCGCTTACCAAGCGGTAAAATAGTTCCTTCGACGTGATGTTGCCATTATATTTCAATAGGTTAGTTCCATAATAGAACTTATGCGATATGTTATAACATAACATTTGGCGCTCGATTCTCACTCCACCCAAGGTGGCATGCTAGTTCGCCTAAACGCCTGTTTCGGTAGTAATCTCCAGCGGACCAGAGCGCAATCCTGATGAATTTCGGTTTGCACTCTCTCGAATTCGGCAGGGTCAGTCACCTGGTTCTCTGCCCTGCTCCAAAGCTTCACGTATCTCCGCGATATTCGAGACCATGCTGTCGCTTATCTTTTCCTTCTCAAGCCGGTCTAACCGTGCCAGCGTTTGATCCCAATCGAGGAAGTAGGACACCGACGTCTTGCGTAGCGGATAATAGACCCGATCGCTCATACTCCAGCTGCGTATCTGGAGCAGGTACTTCACGAAGTTCGCATCATCCACCGTGTATTCCGCCACCCATTGCATGGGAGCGTCTTTCCCGGACATATCGAGCCAGCCGAATAGCAAATAAGCGAGATGGGGTGCATCCCGTAACTCAAGTCGTGTCGCCGGATCAGCCAAGCGGCGTTCCAATATCAGCTTGGCAGCATCGAGCTGTTCATCGGTCAAAGCATGCATCTGTTGAGGCTGGGCGCGATCCCCGACGCGGCCATGGTATTGCAGCTCCGTTCGATACAGTTCCCCGATGAGCCACCCCAAAGACCGGGTTTCTGTCCATAGCCTTTCGAGCGTCGTGGATGCGATTTCGGGGTTTAGGGAGCGGAGCTGTTTTATCGCCTCGCGAATGTTGTTCTGGGCCGTCTGGCCAATCCCGAACATTGAGGGACGGATATGATCGGCCGTGTTGAGCATGTCCAGCATCACGTCGCTGATCCCGAGAATATAGCCCTGGATCTGCTTGGCCGACAGGCGTCTCCATTGATGGTAGTCGAATTGGTCGATGATGTATTCAAACCAGCTTTTCCCAAGTGGCCGGCGTTCGTCGATATATTGGCGAAGGCGGACTTTCAGGCCGTTAATGTCTTTCTCTGCAAGGGCCAAAAGCGCACGATACTGCTCATCGGGGAGCACGGTTTTCGGGCCGGTCAATGCGAAATAAAACCTGTAGTGCTGCGGGCTCGCGAGCCGTTTCAGTTCCCATATCGAGCTTCGTTCCTTATCGGATTCCGTGCTGAAGACGGTGTCCTTCGCCGTCTCGGCCGCGCGAACGCTCGGGATGAAACGTCGCAGCCCCCATATCGAGCGGGCTGAGGTAGCATCCTCGGAAGGAAGCAGGCTTTTCAACTCTGTTCCAAGTGTTGTTCTCTCGTCTTCTTCAATCAGCGCATCACCCGTGGTGAGGACTGATCGAAGCGACAGATATTTCTCCAACCATGCATATAGTGGTGGATTGAGTATCTTAATGAGATTTATGCGGCAGATGTCCGGAAAATACACCTGTTCGGTCAGATTAGCGTATGCGAACCGGATACCGTTGAGAACCAGTTTTACTTCGCGAGGTGTCCGGAGAGCCTGCCCCTCACGGTCGATCGCTAGCCGCAACTCGTCCAGTTCGTCCAGCGACAGTGACCGCTTATTGATCTCCTCGTAGATCGCCAATGCCTTCTGACGGAGCGACAATCGAAGATCGAACGGCTCAGGGAGGGGGATAGCAAAGGTCAGTTGCACGACCTTCTGGAGAAAGAGATCGCCATTCGTCACATCAAGGCCGACCTGAAGTGCATGGGCGAGGACGGCGCGGTCGTAGCACATGACATAAGCGACTTTCGGGAAGTCAGCGACAGATCGGACGAGACGGACGACCTCCACGGCTTGTGCCGGCTCAAGGCGGTCGAGGTCGTCGATCAGCACGAGGAAGCGGATATTTAGGGATTTCAGACGATCGGAGATCGCTTTCTTCAGATCTGCATCGGTCGGTGCTTTTCCAAATTTTTCTAGAAAACCTGCGCCAAGATCGAGACCCTCGCCAGCCGCGGTGGCGAATGGCAGCACCAACCCGGCAATCTTGGCAAGTGGCGAGATTCCGCGCCCTGTCTTCGCAGCATACTCACGAAGCAAGTTGCCGTACTTTATCGCCCTCTTCTTGTTCCAGCCCCAGCCAGAGCTTCGTGCATCTTCTAATGTATCGAGCACAGCGGCCATAGCTTCGATCAAGGTGCGGACAAGGCTGGAACCGTCACCGCTCAACCATGGGGCAATGCTGATGATATGGAGGTTCTGTGTCTCGAGCCTCGCCAGTTCCTTCTGGAGTAGATTCATCATGGTGGACTTGCCCGAGCCCCACGGACCTTCGATCCCGATGACCATCCCATCGCCGCCTGTCGCGGCAACTAATGAAGGCGCGAGCTTCTTTGCAATGCCGGCGAAGCCGAATTCATCTTGCTCTTCGCTTTCGAGTGCGCGATCAGAATCCGGGTATAGCATGTTTATATCCTGGGTTGTTCTCCCGAGCATGCTTCACACAAGTGTCGGCGGCTGCCAATTCCTAATTTCAGAAAACAAACGCCACCAAACCGGAGCCGAAGCCGCGCGTTATCACGCCTATTTGGTCAGCGGGGCTTGCCGCGCCAGGCATAAGAACGCCATGGAGGGTACGCTATTTTATCGGCTTGCAGATCAACGGCCGAAGCTCCTGCGTGATCACGCCGGTCTTCGGCGCCAGCATCGCGCCGATCCAGTTGTCGGAACCCCCTCCTGTCCCGTCGGCCGGTGAAAGCCAGATCACCTCGTTCGTATCGAGTTCAATCTTCACCTCGCTCCCAATCGGGCTGCCGGCCACCGTCTGGACATAGTGGCGCTTGATCGGATGAACCGTGCCCTTCCGATCCGCCAGGCTGTTTTGGCGATAGTCCAGGTTGAGTTCACCCTCCTCCGCGGCCGTCAAGCAATCAACCGAACGCTCGCACCGGATGACAGACGAGAACGTGCAGGTCCAGGCCAGGCTCGTCGGCCACATCGGGTTCTCGCCTGCATGGGCCGTCGAAGCTATCACGAGGAAAACGGAAGCAGCAAAAGACTTCATGCCGGCAATACCCCGATATCGCGCCGGCAGCCTTTCGGCGCATCCGGCGATCAATTTCATCGGGGCGAGAAACTAAATATAGTTTATCTTTCTGGCAACCGATTTGGCGAAAAGTGGGCTTCGCCCAGGCGAGCGGGACTGCCGACAGGCATCCCCAGCGTCGCCGATCAGAGAGGCGCTGCCCCGCTCACCAGCTCCTGGAAAGGCACATCGAGGTTCACGCAGATGCGCGTAATCGTCTGGAGAGAAGGGTTTGCCGTTCCGTCAATGATTTGAAAATAAAAGGGATAGGTCACCTCGCAAAGTTGAGCCATCTCTTTCTTGTTCAGGCCGCGCGTCTCACGCTCGCGCTCTATGACCCTTGCCATGTTTCGCAGGATCCTCGTTCCAAGCTCGGTGTCTGCCTTCTTGCGCTTGCTCGTCATCGCCTTATAAACTATAATTTACTCGTTAGTGTGATTGATGAGAAGATTGCAGATGATCGCCAATGCCATGCCTCACCCTGTCGTCCTCGGAATGTTTTTGACGGTCGCGGCGCTTCCCGCTCCAGCCGCCGCCAGCGAATGGGGCTGCGAAGTCCTGCTCTGCGCCTCGTCTTCCAATCCATCCTGGCGCGGCGTGTCCGCCTGCCATCCCCCGATGAACCGGCTTATCTCCGCGATGAAGAAACCGGGCTTCGACTGGCCAACCTGCCCCGAGGCGGGCACGGGTTCGCCAGGCCACGAGCGATATGCGGATTGCCCGAAGGGCTATCAGGTCGGAAGCAGGGGGGACCGCAATGGATTCGCCCGAGAGGGCGACCTGTGTGTCAAGACAGTCAACATTTGCCAGGGCAAAACGCACGGTCTCTACAGTTCTGATCGGCAGCGGAGCTGCATACAAACGGTCTCCATATCCCGACCGCTCAGGTCAGAGCCATATTACTTCGACATCAGGAATGACACTTCCGGGCAAACCGAGCGGCATTGGTTCGGGCTCAACAGATAGACGGTTTTTCTCAGTTAAGAAAGGTTTAATCCATGCGTACGGTTAACCGGCATACCGTGCTTGGCCACGTCGGAAACATCATACCGCTGAAGGGCGTGTTGAAGGTGAATGTGGCGACCAATCGCGAATGGCAGTCGGATGGGGAGCGCAAAAGTGCCACCGACTGGGTTCAGGTCACCGTCCTGGACAAGAAGCAGGCCGAATGGATCGAGGAGAATGTTGGGCAGGGCGATCTCGTCTATATCGAGTCCCGTATCTCGAATAGCAGCTATCAGCGGGAGGGCGAGCAGGTCTATGTGACGGACGTCATCGCACAGCTGTTCAACCTCGTTTCCAAGAGCAGGGCGCATAGTCAATCATAGGCGTTGGGCGGGTGCCCGGCCCTCCTCCCCTGTATGCACCTGCCTGCCTGAATGCCGCCGCTCACTCCGGCGGCATTCTTTTTTCAAGGTGATCGTCCACGGTGTTGCAGGCCGTTATCCAGCCGCCGCGCCGTGGGACGGCGCGGCCGCGGCCGCAGCGAGCCGGCCCCGCCGGTAAGCGGAGCAGGCGAAGGAAACCCGCGCTCCGCAATTGCGCAGTAGGGCTTTCCGGAGCCTCGTAGATAGCGGCCGGTTTTCCCACGCCGATGATCTTCTTCGATATTGCCATGGGCCACCGCTCGTTTCGGGCGGCCGCGCTCTATGCAAGGGCACGGAGCCAGCCTGCGGCGGTCTCCGCCGATGCCGGTGACGATCGCTTGTCCTTCTCGGCTGCTGCGCATCCGGCACTGAGGCCCGCGCGCGAGCCGCATGTTTCCTGCCGCTCATACGACAGGCCATCGATCCGGCCAACGGGCAAGCGCGCCCAAGGGCGCTGTCGCCCGGCGAAAAAATCGGCTTTCACCGCTGCGCGCCGAACCTTCCGATTTTTGCCCCGGCCGACCCATGACCGGACCGCCGCCCTGCCGGGAGCGGTCTTCGCCCCCTCCCTTCGTTCCGAGGACGTGTGGGCACGTCCTTCGGACCAAAGGAAGAAGGCTCCGCCCACGGCGAAACCGTAAAGGAGCACGGGCATGACCATTGCAATCGTTGAAAACAGCACCCTTGTCGTGACGGTCGGCAGCTATGCAACCAGCATCACCGCCGCCAGCATCACCAGCAGCTTTGACGCCTTGAGCCATTTCCCGGAACGGCGTGCGGCCGGCGAACTGTCCGACCTTGCCATCCGCATCAACGGCTTCGGCAACTATGTGGACGAACTCGCCGCTCGGGAGGGTGTCGCGGCCAGCTTCAATGCCGTGGACGAAAAGCAGATGTTCGCGATCCAGCATGTGGCGATCACCCGCGCATTCTGGGCGGCGGAGAGCCGCTGCATGAGCTGGTTCGTCACCGGATCGGCCAACTTCCCGGTCGCACGCAACGAGAAGCGCCAGCGCTCGGCCGACGCGCGCAGCGCCGAAATCCGTGAGCATGACAGGAAGGCCCGCAAGACAGCAAAACGCCATGCCTTCCCCCATGGCGCGGAGGGCGAGGCCATTCGCTCGAATGATCCGGAGGCCCTGGACAAGATCAGGAAAAAGATTGCCGGGCTGGAGAACGATTTTGAGCAGGCGAAGACCGCAAACCGGATCATCCGAACCATGCGGGCGAAGAAAGCCGAAATGGCGGACATCATGCGCGCCGTGGTCGAGCAGACCGACATTGAAATCCACATCATCGGTCGCGCCTTGGAGCACGCCGAGACCTTCCGCATGCCGGTGAAATTCGACACGACGCTTGACCGGGCGGAAATCCGCCGCCTTCAAGATCGCCTCGCTTCCCTGGAGCAGTTGCAGGAGCGCGGCGACACTGAAACGAAGGTGGAAACCAGCCTTGGGGAAATCGAGATCATCGAGAATATCGAGGCGGCGCGCATCCAGCTTTTCTTCCCCGGTAAGCCCGACGACGCGACGCGCGGCCTCCTGAAATCCAACGGCTTCCGCTGGTCTCCCTCATATGGTGCATGGCAGCGCCATTTGAACGAGAACGGCCGGTGGGCGGCAAAGCGTGTCGTCAAGCAGCTTCAGGATGAAGGCGGGAGCGCGTAGAGCGCCTTCACCCCGCCCCTTCAAGATAATTGAGGCGATGTACCAATTGAGGCACATCGCCTCATTGCTTGAACCGTCTGCCTGCGTTTTGTCTGGTAGACGTGACGGCTAGATAGCCACGATTGCCGCCGCCCTGTCTCGAACCCGCCTAACATGTCGTCGCATTGGCGGATTGCCGCGCAGCCCCCGCATCGAGCGGACGCAGCACGGTTCGAGGGGAACCCCAAAGCCCCTCCCCTCGTGCTCCCTTCCCGCCCATAGGCATCGGCGTCACGAGGATAGATCGTCCGGCTTGCCGGTCCTGCCGAGCTGGTCGCGGATATACGTCTCGATATAGTCGAAGACTTCCACCGCGCCCGCGTCCGTTTCGATCAGATCGATCGGGCGACGCCCGCCGAGATGGACACTGTCTCGGCGCGCCCATTTCAGGATCTCGCCCTCGCTGCGCAGCACCGGACGGGCCATTTCCAGCATCTTCGCAAGATGGTGCGGCTTCGCATACCACGAATGGGGCTTCACGCTCGCACGGCGACGTCCCGGAACGACATCAGGCAATTGCGAAGCCCGCAACTCGTCTTCGGTGATATGCCGCCGCACCCAATGGGCCAGCTCCGCCAGGGAGACATTTGCCTCGCGTTCGAGATCGCCGCCGGCCCCAACCTTCCGCGTTGGGATGACGAGTCCGCGAACAATGTGCGGGCAGCGCGCCTTCAACATCTCCAGCGCCGGCGCCAGGTCGGTGTCGTTGGTGACGAGCACGATCTGGTCGATATCGCCGCTCAACGCATCGTCATAGAGCTGGAGCGCCAGGTTGACGTCCGATTGCTTTTCCTCGAGCTTCCAGACCTGAATCTTGTCGCAGTCGCGCGGCCAGCGCTTCGGATCGTCGGCGGGAACGATATGCTGGTTGGCCTTGTAGAGCGCATAATGGCCCATCACGAAGGCGAGCCGGCCGCCGCAATGTGTCATCAGCGCATTGTGATAGTGCGCTTGCGACGACACGGAATCTTCGCCCTTCGAGGCGCTTTCGATGATCTTCGCGGTAAAATACTTGATCGCGCAATCCGGATGCAGGGCCATGGTCGCCGGCGCAGTGTCTGGCGTGGGCCGGTAGAGGATCGTCGGCAGGATGTGCGTCTCGAACAGGGCAAGGACGTCGAGCCACTTGAAGGCCGTCTTGCGCAGGCACCCGTAATAGAGATTGTAGCCGTCGATATAGACGCGTGTTCGTAACGCCGGCACGCCCTGCCCCCAAGACATAAAAAAACCGGCTTGCGCCGGCTTTTTCCCCCAACCGCCCGGAGCCCATGTCTCTCAGGATGCTGGGTTAGTTGTTAGCTCTCAACATAGTGTCGAGGGACGTCCACGTCAATCAATTTCGACCGCCGCCGGCGTTACGTCGGCGAGTCCGCCGCGATCTGACGTAAAATAGGCGCCCGGACCTCGATACGCAAGTTCTCGCCCCGAACTTCGAGACTGCGGGAAATCTCGTGTTGAGCAGGACGGAACAGTCCGGGCCGTTGCCCGCTCCTGTCTGTTTCCGTACAGATCATTCCCCGGCACTGCCGGGCGTTATCCAGCCGCAGCGCCGTGGGACGGCGCGGCCGCGGCCGCAGCGAGCCGTCAGGCGAGCGGAGCAGGCGGAGGAAACCCGCGCTCCCCAATTGCGCCGTAGGGTTTTCCGGAGCCTCGTGGATAACGGCCGGTTTTTCTCCGTCGAAGATCTTCTTCGCTTGTGCCACGGGGGCCATCGCCCGTTCCGGTCGAGCGCGCTCTATGCGGAGCACGGAGCCAGCCTGCGGCCGTCTCCGCCGATGCCGGTGACGATCGCTTGTCCTTGTCGGCTGCTGCGCATCCGGCAATGAGGCCCACATGCGGGCCGCATGATTGTCTCGCCCCTGACATCGCCGGGCGTTCGGTTCAAGGGGCAGGCGCGGCAAGCCGCTTGTCGCGCCGGCAAAAAAAGGCTTTCACCGCTGCGCGCCGAACCTTCCGTTTTTTCCCCGCCACGACCCCTTGATCCGCCCGCGCGCCGCCGTGGGGCGGGCTTTCGCCCTCCCCCCTCTGTCCGGGGGAATGTCAGAGGCCATTCCCCCGGAAAGACCGGGGAGGCTTCGCCCAAGGGGGCTTCCCTGCGGGACTTCGGGAAAAAGGAGACAGAAAAATGAGCATCTACACCCAGACCGCCCGTTTCGACACCGGCCGCGCCCTGACCGAGGCCGAAATGCGCAGCATCGCGCCGTCCATCTTCGCCGTGACCGCCCATGAGAGCAGGTCCGAGCGCTTCAAGCCCATCCCCACCATCGAGGTGCTGCGCGGCCTGATGAACGAAGGCTTCATGCCGGTCGGCGCCAAGCAGTCCAGCAGCCGCATCGAGGGGAAGGCCGATTTCACCAAGCACCTTATCCGCATGCGCCGGATCGATGACGGCAAGGTCTATCATGTTGGTGACACCGTCTGCGAAATTCTCCTCAAGAACGCCAATGACGGAACCAGCGCCTACGAGCTGATGGCCGGGCTTTTCCGCGTCCGCTGCCTCAATTCCTTAGTGACACAGACCGGCACCATCGACGCCATCAAGGTCCGGCATTCCGGTGATGTGCAGCACAAGGTCATCGAAGGCACCTATCGCGTTCTTGGCGAAGCCGAACGCACCCTTGCGGCCCCGCAGGACTGGTCCGGCCTGCGGCTGAAGCATGAGGAGAGGGAAATCCTTGCCGATGCGGCGCATGTTCTCCGGTTCGGGGACAACGAGGGCGAGACCAAAACCCCGATCAAAGCGGAACAGTTGCTCGTTCCCCGCCGCCACGACGACCGCAACGACGACCTTTGGACCGTCTGGAACGTCGTTCAGGAGAACGCCATCAAGGGCGGTTTGCGTGGCGTCGGCCGCGACGATCTCGGCAGGCCGCGCCGTGCGACGTCCCGCGCCGTGAACGGCATCGATCAGGACATCAAGCTGAACAAGGCCCTTTGGCTGCTCGGCGAGCGGATGGCCGCGCTGAAATCCTGACCGAAGCCGCGAGAGCGCCGTTGGCACCCGGCGGCGCTCTCCCCATCACCACAACATCGGAGGCTTTGCACCACAGCTGTCGGGCGTCTCTTCGTGTTGGCGCGCGCTGCGACTTCCGTGCTGGTTGGCCGAGCGCCTGGTCCTCACCGCGTCTAGCGGATCGGACCAGGACGAAGGGCGCCCCGAAGCCCCGCCCCTCGAACTCCCCTGCCCGCCCATTCAAACGGCGCGCCGCAAGCGGGCGCAGTCGGTCCCGCCTCCCCTGCGGGCCGCTTTGCTGAGGCTCCTGCGGCTGCGCTTCTTCCGCCCGCAACGCAGCGAGAATGCCCGAAATCCCGGCCAGAGGCCGGCGCTATGCTGATTTCTCCGATATTCGCCTTCATATCCGGATCGTGCCGTGCTCGCTGCGCGGCGCTCGCGGCGATCTGGCGTGCCCACGACGACCGCGGCTAGAGCGGCGGCAAGCGCCGTTTCACCGACGTTCCCTTGATGACGGCCGTGCTGGTGACGGCATGTTCCGAGAGCGCTTCAAGGACATCGTCCATCTGCTCGATGGTATGGACCACGAGGCGAGCAAGGAACGGATCGTCCCCGGTGATCTTGTCGCATTCGACAAACTCCGGCCGTTCCTGAATGAGCCGTTCGACAAGGTGGAGCTTGCCGGGAAGCGGCCGGATCCGAACCATTGCCCTGATCTGATAGCCGATCGCGCGCGTATCCACGTCGAGGGTGAAGCCTCGGATAACGCCGGCGGCTTCCAGCCGGCGCACCCGCTCCGACACACTCGGCGCGGACATGCCGACCAGGCGGGCAAGCTCGCTCATCGACAGACGGGAGTCGGAATCAAGCGCGGCCAGGATTTGCGCATCCGTCGCGTCGAGCGTCGATTTTGCAGATTGAAGGTTCTGAGGTGCTTTTGCCTTCGACATGACGGGCATTCTAGGGAATTGTCTTCTGACATTCCATATAAATCAGACAGGTCGCATTGCATGATGAATCCAACAGGAGAACATTATGCTGCTTGGAATTGTCGCCGGCCTCACCACTTGCGCGCTCTGGGGGCTCACCTTCATCGCTCCGCGCGCTGTCGCGCCCTTCACGACATGGGATCTGACGATTGCCCGCTATGGCATCTTCGGCCTGGCCTGCCTGCTCCTGATGGCCGACCGGCGGTTCCGGCCGATCGGCATCGCCCCGTCGCGGCTCCTGATCGGGCTGCTGCTCGGCGGCGCCGGATATGTCGGGTATTTCCTCAGCGCGGCCTTTGCCGTTCAACTGGCCGGGGCGGCCGTTCCGCCTGTCATCATCGGCACCATGCCGGTCTTCCTGGCGATCATCGCCAATCTCCGCGACCGATCCGCACCATGGAGGGCGCTGACGCTTCCCCTGGTGCTGATCGCAACCGGCGTGGTGATCGTGAATGTTGCGACGGTGGGCGCCGCCGACGTTGCGGATACGGCGTCGATCATGCTCGGCGTTCTCGCCAGCGCGGCGGCCCTGGCGATCTGGATCGCCTACGGGCTGGCGAATGCCGCCGTCATGCGGTCCGTCGACGCGCCCGATGGTCTGCGATGGACAGGACTGCAGGGCATCGGCGCGGCGATCGGAAGCCTCCTCCTCTTGCCGCTGGCGTCCTTCGATCTCGCGACGACGGCCTCCACCTGGGAAACCTCCCGCTTTCTGGCCTGGGCGGCGGTGATGGGGCTGGCTGGCTCGTGGTTCGCAACCTGGTGCTGGGTCGTCGCATCCCGCCGCCTGCCGCTGGCGCTCGCGGCCCAGCTCATCGTTGCCGAAACCATTTTCGGACTTGCCTATGGCTTCATGTTCGAGGGGCGGTTTCCATCTACCGCCGAGGCCGTCGGTGCGCTCCTGCAGTTTGCCGGCGTCTGCACGGCCATTGCAGTGTTCGGTGAGCGGCGCGCCGAGAAGACAGCTACCTGCGCTTGACCTCGATCTCCTCGATGATCCGGTAGCTGCCGATGATCGCGCCGACGCCCTCGTTGAGCAGAGCCATGATTGCCGATCGTGTCATGGGGACGGTTTCGATCCTCTCCAGGCAGAGAGGAGGATAGTCGTTGTCAGGTTCCGCCTCCAGTTTGGCGTGAAGTCCGAGCATATCGCGCCTTGCCGCCTCCTTATCCTCGTAGAAGAAGTCCGGAACGGTGCGGTCCGCCCAGCGATCGTCGCCGAGGTCCCATTTGCCCGTGTAGGCGTACAGGATGAGGGTGGGGGCGGTTTCCATGCATTTCTCCTTCAGGCGATGCTGGTTCCTGGCACGGAGCGTAATCGCATGGTTGACGCCGGCAACTGACAGAACTGTTAGTTGGGACATCGCCCGTTCCGGCCGAGCGCGCTCTATGCGAGCACGGAGCCAGCCTGCGGCCGTCTCCGCCGATGCCGGTGACGATCGCTTGTCCTTCTCGGCTGCTGCACACCCGGCATTGAGGCCCGCATGCGGGCCGCATCGTTCGTCTCGCCCCTGACATCGCCGGGCGTTCGGATCAAGGGGCAGGCGCGGCAAGCCGCTTGTCGCGTCGGCAAAAAAAACGGCTTTCACCGCTGCGCGCCGAACCTTCCGTTTTTTCCCCGCCACGACCCCTTGATCCGCCCGCGCGCCGCCGTGGGGCGGGCTTTCGCCCTCCCCCCTCTGTCCGGGGGAATGTCAGAGGCCATTCCCCCGGAAAGACCGGGGTGGCTTCGCCCAAGGGGGCTTCCCTGCGGGAAACGCAAACTCAGGAGACAGACCATGACCGAACTCACCAACTTCATCCGCTTCAACGAAGATGGCACCCTCAGCGGCAACATCGCCTCCATCGCCTACGACATCGATATCACCGGCGAACCCTTCACCAGCACCAACAAGGACGCGCCTGTCTACCGCATCCATGCCAAGTCCCCGCGCGGCCGGCGGCTCGAACTCGGCGGCATCTGGAAGAAGAAGAACCAGAACGGCGGCGACTATCTCAGCCTCTCCGTCAGCACCGGCCACGGCAGGCTCAATGCCAATCTCGGCCGCTTCCCCGGTCAGGATGATGAAGACCTGATGGCCGTCATTCCGTGGGATTGATCGAACGACGCACCGGCTCGCCCGAGGGGAACATTCCCTTCGGGCGGCCCCGAACCATTGGAGTGAGATTTCTGAAAAGGACGAGGACCATGGACAGCCAAAGCACCGACACCCTTGGCACCGCACTGGTGGAAAGCGGTTTTGCCCCTAGTCTCGGCCTTCTCGACATCAACACTTCGCTGTCCGTCCCGCACGGTTTTGAAATGCCCGCGCCATGGAACCTCCCGTCGCGCATGTTCAGGTTTCCAATCGAGGTGTGCTGCCCGGAAGGCGAACGGCCTCGAAAGCTCGGTCTGCGCCATCCGCTCTTGGCCGATCATCCCTATGTCCGCCATGTCGAGGCCGCGCTTGGTTTCGAGATCGACCGCAACGGTGCGCCGAACCGCCACGGCTATTCCAGCGGCCCGACAGCCCGCTGGTGGCATGCCGTCGATCTGGTCAGCGCCGGAAAATGGCGTGACCTGCTGGCGACACGGGAATTCACCGAACGCGCCTGCATCATGAACGCCGTCACCTTTGGGTGCCGCTATTCGCGCTATGATGACAAAAAGGCCGCTGGCTACATCACCACCGCCGAGGCCCGCGAGATCATGCGCGAGATTGGCGCGACCGAACCGGGAGAACGCGGCAGGGCCATTCGGTCCTTCTCGGCCCCGATGGTGTGCCGTCAGGAGAAGGGCGCTGAACACTGGCCGATCAACACCGGCCGCCAATGCGCCGAGGACGCGGCATGGGGGATGATCTTCGGTATCGAGGATGGCTGGTTCCGCTATGACCGCTCCGGTTTTCTGCAATGGTCCGTACTTGGCCGGGAACGCTACGCGGCGGGCGAAAGCGCAACCTACACGCAGGCCAGCGGCCAGACCGCATTCGCATTCTAGAAATTTGGAGGCCCTGCGGCCGACCGATGCCCGAAACCGCATGGAAAGGGAACGCAAATGAACAGGCAGAATGTCACCATCATTCAAACCTCCTCCACCGTTCGCCAGATTACCGTCGAGGTTGAAGCAATCGACCACGAAAGCGCCGTGGAGGCGCTGCAAAACGGAGATATCGACGTCCCCGCTTTCGACGATCCGAGATGGACGACAAACTGGACACTCCAGTCGGAGGAATACGAATGAGCCGCTACACCATCACCCTTCACAAGGGCGAGAGAACGGACGACGAGTCCGTCATCGGTTTTGATCCACCATTGCGCACACACTTCCTGCAGGGTTTCGAGAGCGACGATGATTTCGGGACGCCGGAAATCTGGCTTGGCACGCTTTTGTAAGAGTTTCCGACATTGGAGGGCATTGTCGAGGAAGCCCGCGCCAAGGGCTACGAAATTAGCAGTCTCGATCATGCCGACATGATTGCTATGCTTCAGGAGGCAGGCCATGAATACGAGCCGTCTATCGCGGAACGCCTCGGCTTTGTCAGATAGAGATCTGCCCCTCCTCCTCTAGGAGGGGTAACCGCGACGGGACCGTTCGGCCCGCGTCGAGCGGGCGCGAAGCGGTTCGAGGGGAGCCCCAAAGCCCCTCCCCTCGCCTCCCCTGCCCGCCCGAGGAAGATCGCGGAACGGCGTTCCCGCTTGCAAAATAGTCGAATAATTCGTATTATTTGACTTAATCGAGGGAGCCCGCTGATGCAGAAGTTCACCACCGTCGACCTGCTCCGCGACATCAAGACCGTCACCATGGCGGCAGACCGTCATCCGGTCGCGATCACGCAGCACCGCAAACCGCGCTATGTCCTCATGACCTATGACGAGTTCGAGGCCATGAAGAGCCGGGGCGATCCCCGGCGGGTTTACACGCTCGGAGAAGCGCCGCAGGAGCTGATCGACATGATCATCCCCGAACTGGATCGCCTGATCGCGGAAGGGGAAGACACCAATGGCTGACATTCCGGCCAGCGGCTCCGTCTTGCGTTATCCGTATCTCTGGGCGTGGCAGCGCGACAGCGGCGAAACGGAAGGGCGCAAGTCCCGCCCTGTCTGCATGGTGTTCGCCATCCCCAAAGGCGCGCAGACCCATTTGGTGATACTGGCGATTTCCGGCACGCCGCCGCGCTCCGATCAGACGGCGCTGGAAATCCCCCAGCTCGAATGCCGGCGAGCCGGAATCCGCGACTGGAAGGATGCCTGGATCACCGTGTCGGAATTCAACCACGATATCGCGGAAGCGTCCTTCTATTTCGATCCGAACGCCGAACTGCTCGGCAGCTTCAGCAAAGGCTTCCTCGCCAAGGTCGCCGCAGCCTTCAAGCCGTTCCTCGCCGTGCCGGGCGCGCGGGTGCGCAGGGTCGAATAGGCCGAACCCTTACCCTCTTCCGCTTGGCCTTTCTCTTTTCGTACAGATTGTTTCCCGGTGTTGCAGGCCGTTATCCAGCCGCAGCGAGCCGCCAGGCGAGCGGTAGCCAAGCGGAGGAAACCCGCGCTCCCCAATAGCGCCGTAGGGTTTTCCGGAGCCTCGTGGATAACGGCCGTTTTTCTCCGTCGATGATCTTCTTTGCTGGTGCCATGGGCCATCGCCCGTTCCGGTCGAGCGCGGTCTATGCGAGCACGGAGCCAGCCTTTGGCCGTCTCCGCCGATACCGGTGACGATCGCTTGTCCTTGTCGGCTGCTGCGCATCCGGCACTGAGGCCCGCGCGCGGGTCGCATCGTTCGTCTCGCCCCTGACATCGCCGGGCGTTCGGTTCAAGGGGCAGGCGCGGCAAGCCGCTTGTCGCGTCGGCAAAAAAACGGCTTTCACCGCTGCGCGCCGAACCTTCCGTTTTTTCCCCGCCACGACCCCTTGATCCGCCCGCGCGCCGCCGTGGGGCGGGCTTTCGCCCTCCCCCCTCTGTCCGGGGGAATGTCAGAGGCCATTCCCCCGGAAAGACCGGGGAGGCTTCGCCCAAGGGGGCTTCCCTGCGGGACTTCGGGAAAAAGGAGACAGAAAATGAGCGCAGTCAAAGCCTTCCTGATCGAGCCGATGGCAGGCACCATTCGCCCGGTGACGATCAACCTCGAAGGCAGCTATGCCGAGATCAAGGGGCTCGTCAAATGCGACATGATCGATATCGTTCGGCTGAACGGCCTTGATATCATCGTCGATGACAATGGGCTGAGCGATACCGTGCCGTGCCTCACGGAAGTCACCGGCGCGCCGACGCCGATTGCGGGAAATCTTCTCGTGACGGCGTCGGACCGGCTAGGCGAACTCGCTGATGTGACCGAAACTATTGCGGCCGTCGCCGCCCGCTTCACAATCGCCCGCCCGATGCTGCGGCCCGTCATCGTCGTGTCCGAGCGGCCGGGTGTGATCGCGGCCGAGATCGTCCGCGTCGAAATCTTCCTTGACCGCAGCGCGCCGAAAGTCACGGAAGCCATCGAGGTGTGAACCGTTCGGAGCGGGGCGGCGGAGAGCCGCCCCGTTTCGCACCCTCCCCTCCCCTCAGATCGAAAAAACAGTGCGGATAGGAGCCGGCCATGGACGACCGGGACGAATTGGATCGCCTGCTCGGCGAACCCGAGCGACCATCCCTCACCCCTGACGGGCAATGGCGCGCGGACTATCGTAGGACGCAGCGTCACCGGCGGCTGGCCGGGGCGCAGCCCGATCTTTTGGGCGGCCCGACCGTCGAGCATTTCCATCGGAATCCCGCGCCACCCGCTCCGGAGGACTGGCCGCTCGACGACGAGATCACCCGGTTCCAAGACCTGTCGCCGGAAGAACAAGCGCGGCAGCTCGCCGCCGATCCCCATACGCCGTGGGCGCGCTCGACACGCAAGAAACTGACGCCAGAAGAACGCGCTGCCATGATCGCCAGCGCGGCAAACTGGCTTCGCCTCGGCCAGCGTGTTCGCATCACCGGCACATCGCCCTCCATCGATGGCACCAACGAGCGGCGCGTGGGCCGCGTCGGCGTTGTCTGGCGCGTGTGCAAAGAGCCGTTTGCCGACTACGTCCATATCAATCTCGACCTGATCGGGCAGGAGCGCACCGCGAAGGTCGTCTTTGTCGAACTGCGCGACGTCGAGCCGATAGACGGCGAGAACTGAGGGGCGGCGCCCCCTCTTCTTCGGCGGCGGCGCGAGTGCCTGGTCCTCACCGCGTCGAGCGGGTCGGACCAGGACGAGGGGCGCCCCGAAGCCCCGCCCCTCGAACTCCCCTGCCCGCCCGTCAAAACGGCGCGTCGCGCGCGGGCGCAGTCGGTCCCGCCTCCCCTGCGGCCCGCTATGCTGAGGCTCCTGCGGCTGCGCTTCTCCCGCCCGCGCCGCAGCGAGAATTCCCGAAATCCCGGCCAGAGGCCGGCGCTATGCTGATTTCTCCGATATTCGCCTTCTTCACTGGATCGTCCCGCGATCGCTGCGCTCTGCGCCGGCGCGATCGTCACGATCAATCTGCAGGGAACTCCAGAATGATCACCTGCTGATTGGCGATATAGGCTCCGATGTCGAAGGCACGAAAATCGGCAGCATGTTCAAACACCAGCACGAATCCGCGACGCCGTGACGTCGCAAGCGCTATTGAGGTCAGGACGCCCTGGCGCTCGTATGTGCTCGTATCGTCGATCGCGAACGGCGGAGGCGGCAGATCCGCCTTGGATGGTGTCGTCCCGATCTCGTTCTGGATTTCACCGGCGGCGGTAAGGGTGCTTATGAAATCGGTCTTGGAAAACCGGGGCTTGCCCAGGACGATGACGATCCCGCCGGCAATCAGGTGCCGGCGAAGCCGATCATGGTCAGCCGGCGCCATCTGCGGCGTATCCGTCGTCCAACGCTGCCAGGCGCTGAAGGGCTCGGGTTCACTCGGTCGCAACTCGCCATAGACCTTATGGACCATGTCGATGCCGTGGCCCGTCACATACCACGAAAGCCAGTCTGATTTTCCCGTCATGGGAGGCGCGTGTTTGCCGGTAGATGGCGTTTCCATTGTCCCGATCCTGAATTCTTCTGTCGGCCCGAAGCCGACGACAACGCGAGGCGGCAGGCAAGAGATCGCGGTATTCCTCCATCGGTATCATGACGAGCTGCGTCAGGCCACCCTACCCGGCCGTGGATTAAGATGCGTCTCCCCACAAATATGTTCTTGATATGTTCTTTCCCGGCTTCTCATCTTAATGATCGAATCGTCTGAATCCTGCTAGGCCACCGCCCGGTTCGGACGGCCGTCTCCGCCGATGCCGGTAACGATCGCTTGTCCTTGCGGCTGCTGGCGCAGCCGGCATCGAGGCCCTGGCGGGCCAGCTTCCTGTTTCCGCCCCGTGACATCGCCGGCCGTCCGGATCAAGGGGCAGGCGCGGCAAGCCGCTTGTCGCGTCGGCAAAAAAACGGCTTTCACCGCTGCGCGCCGAACCTTCCGTTTTTTCCCCGCCACGACCCCTTGACCCGACCGTCCGTCGCCGTGGGGCGGGCTGCGCCCTCCCCCTCTGTCCGGGGGAATGTCAGAGGCCATTCCCCCGGACAGACCGGGGAGGCTTCGCCCAAGGGGGCTTCCCCTTCGGGGAATGGAAACCAAGGAGACAGAGCAATGACCGAGACCCAGATTTCCACTGAAAGCTTTTTCGTGCCGCTGAACAAGCTGGACCGCGACCCCAAGAATGTCCGCAAGACCTACAGCAAGGAAGGCATCACGGAGATGGCCGCGACCATCCGCGCCGATGGCTACCGGCTGTTGCAGAACATCATCGTCCGTAAGGGCGACAAGCGCGGCCGTTTTTTCGTAACCGCAGGCGAGCGCCGCCGTGCCGCCCTCCTCTTTCTGGCCGACGCGGGCGAAATCGCCAAGGACTTCCCCGTCGAATGCAAGGAGCGCAGCGAGGCCGAGGCGACCGAAATCAGCATCATCGAGAACATGAGCCGGGAGGCCATGCACCCGGTCGATGAATACGAAGCCTACCGCGTCATGGCCGAGGACGGGAAATCCGTCGAGGACATCGCCGCCCGTTTCGGAACCACCGAAACCATGGTCCGCAAGCGCATGGCGCTCGGACGTGTTTCGCCGATCCTGCTCGAACTCCACCGGCAAGAGGAAATGACCTTCCAGCAGCTTTCGGCCTTCACGGTGTCCGACGACCACGACCGGCAGGTGGAAGTCTGGAATAGCCTGCCATCGTGGAATTGCGATCATCGCGCCATTCGTTCGGCCCTGCAGGGCGAAGCCGTGAAGGCGACCGACAAGCGCATGAAATTCATCGGCGGGCTCGATGCCTATGAAGCTGCTGGCGGAACCGTCAAGCGCGATCTCTTCGATGACCAGAATGGCGGCTACGCCCTCGACGTCGCTCTTGTCGAAAAGCTCGTTGCCGACCGCCTTGAAGCCGAGGCGGAAGCCGTTCGCGCCGAAGGCTGGAAATGGGTGGAGGTGGTGCCGGTCATTCCGAGCGAAGCCGTCCGCATGCACAGGGTCTATCCGTCCGACATTCCGTTGACGGAGGAAGAACAGGCCGAGGAGGAGCGTCTGGAAACCGAATATGACGAGCTGGTGGCGAAGATCGAGGCGGGCGAGGCCGACGACGAGGCCGAGCCGCGCATCGAAGCTATTCAGACAAGGCTGGCGATCCTGTCTTTGGCACAGGAAGCCTATGCCCCGGAGGACATCGCCAAGGCCGGTTGCTATGTGACGATGGACTATTACGGCAACGTCGAGATCGAGCATGGCCTTGTCCGCCCCGATGATGAAGCCGTGGAGGAGGAGGTTGAAGCCGGCGGCGACAGCGCCGAAGACGAGACGGACGAGGGCGGGGCGGCCGTGCCGCCGCAGCCCGAACAGCGCGCCGAGCCGCCGTTCAAGATGCCTGCGTTGCTGGTGCAGGAGCTTACGGCGCAGAAGACCGCCGCGATCCGGGCCGAGCTTGCCCATAACCCGGACGTCGCCCTCGCCGCCGTGGTCCATGCCATGCTGGTGAACATCTTCGGCAGCTATGGTGGCAGCGACTATACTTCCCTTGAAGTGACGGTGAAGAGCGAACGGCTCGAAACCAGCATTGCCGATCCTGCGGCATGCGCGGGCATCGTGGCCATGGACGAACTCAAGGAGAACTACGGTCACACCATTCCCGGCAAGCCGAGCGAACTTCTGGAATGGTGCCTTGAACAGCCTACGTCAACGCTTCTCGACTTGTTGGCCTATGCGGCGGCAAAGTCGGTCAATGCCGTGCAACACCCCCACTATGAGCGCAAGTCGCAGCGCGGCCACGCCGAGCGGCTGGCACAGGCCCTCAAGATCGACATGACGCAGTGGTATGTGCCCACCGGTGAAAACTACTTCGCCCGCATCAGCAAGGCCGGGATCAAGCAGGCGGTTACCGAAGCCGTTGGCGAGGACTTGGCACTTGGCGTTCCCGGCATGGAGAAGGCGAAAGCCGTGGAATATGCCGAACGGAAGATCACTGGCACCGGATGGCTTCCCGCGCCGGTACGGATCGCTCTTACTGCCGAGCAGGAGCGCGAGCGGATGGTGGAAGCCAGCGGCGATGACGACGGCGTTTGCCCGTTCGACATCGATGACGCGCCGGTGACGGACGGCGCAACCTTCCCCGAAGCAGCCGAGTAATCGGCTGCCGCAGGCCGCGCAGTCTCCGGCGCGGCCTGCACCCTTCCCGACCGCTTCCCTTGATCGATCCGCATGACGACGCCGGGCTTCGCCCCGGCGATTGGCGAAACGCGCCCACGCGGTTCCTTTTCCTCGCAGGTGATCCCATGAACTCCCCGCGCCTCAAATCGATCGTCAAGCTATTCGAAAGCTGCCGCTACAAGCACGACCTCTACACCGTCTTTGGAGACTGGTGCGAAACCTCCGCCATCGCCCTCAGCAATGCCGTGGATCTCGCCCCCGCCGACAAGCGCGAAGCCCGGTTTCAGGAGATCGCCCGCAAGTATGGCACCGAGACCATGGGCACCTTCTCGAAAATCATGGGCGAAGTCGTCATGGCGCTGGAGGAACGTCCGCACGACGTTCTCGGCGCGACCTTCCACGCACTGGAACTGCACAACAAGGCGCACGGCCAGTTCTTCACGCCCTATCCGGTTTGCCAGTTGATGGCGCGCATCGTCGCCGGAAGCCCGGACGATATGAAAAAGATGATCGCGCAACGCGGCTTCATGCTGGCGCAGGAGCCGGCCGCAGGAAGCGGGGCAATGATCATTGCGCTGGCAGAGGCAATTCTGGAAGCGGGCATCAACTACCAGCGGTGCCTTCATGTAACCGCCGTGGACATCGACCCGCGCGCCGTCCACATGGCCTACATCCAGTTGTCGCTTCTCCATATCCCGGCAACCGTCATCGTCGGGGACAGCCTGGCGATGCGGTTCAGCGATCAATGGCACACACTGGCGCACGTCATGGGCGGATGGTCCGCAAAGCTCAGGAGGGCAGGGGAAGTCGCGAACACCGACCGGCCCATGCCAGTTCCGGCCGTGGTGCCATCTGCGGAGAAAGTTGCTGTCGCATCCTCGCCGGTCGGGCGGGGATCGGCAGCACCGGATACGGAAAAAATGTATGGTCAGCTTCGATTGTTCTAGGCGCTGCTTGGGGAGAGTTGCCGACCGGTTCGACCGGCCGACAACTCTATAAGAGGGGGGCAAGGTGCCGCTTTCCATGCGCATCCCATGAAGGAACCGGCAAGTCGCCTCGTTCAAACGTTCTTTTGAGAAAGCAGAGGGATGGGTTCCTCTTTCCTTGCCAAGGCCTCCCCGCCCGGCCAATGCGATAGGGTGTGTTGATGTTCTAGCTTTGCGTTTGCTAAGGCCCGCGGCGTCCTCACAATCGTGTCGGTTTGACGACCCTGGAGAATGTCTGCATTCGCGAAGTCTCCGATGTAAAGTTCTTTTATTTTTCGGGTTTGAAATGCCTTGTTGTACATGTACAACCGCCTTACCCGAGTGTCGGGAAGAGTGCGGGATGATGATCGCGCAAGCCCTCGTGCAAGGCCATCGATCCCGATGTACGTCAGTTGTACATGTACAACGCCGACTGCAAACCCCGGGGCCCGGTCGATTGGTAGAGGCGCTGGTGTCCGGCCTCTCTCGTTCGTCGATGCCCTGTGGACGTTAACTTCTTGTTAACCAAAAAGGGTTTGCCCGACTCGGGGAATCGCATTAGCCTCATCAGCGCTTATTCAGTGATTTCCGATAAAAAAGCGCAGAATTGAACTTTGAGGCCACGATGTTGAAACAGGCAGCGACCGATGTACCCGGAAACCTACGGTCGCTGATCGCGGCGGATGCCGACGAACTCATGCGCCAGCTCCAGGCCCATCAGCAGCGGACATTTCCTCCGACGGCTAGGAAAGGCATCAGGCAGTTCTCATCTGCGGAAGCAGCCGACTTCATTGGTATTCACCAGGGCTACCTCCGGCAAATCGTAGCTGAAGGGCACGGGCCGGAACCATTGGCTAATGGTCGGCGCACCTACTCTGTCGATGATCTCGAGGCCCTTCGCAAGCTGTTGGACGAGGGGGGGAAGGGGCCAAGAAAGTACATTCGGCATCGTAGAGATGGCGAAAAGCTACAGGTCATTTCCGTCATGAACTTCAAGGGTGGGAGTGGCAAGACGACGACTGCCGCCCACATAGCGCAGTTCCTTGCCCTTCGAGGTTATCGCACCCTCGCCATAGACTTGGATCCACAGGCGTCGCTATCGGCGCTATTTGGTCACCAACCCGAATTGGACGTTGGTGAAAATGAGACGCTCTACGGTGCAATCCGGTACGACGATGCACGTCGCGACGTGACGGAGATCGTCCGCGCGACCTACACCCCCAACCTTCATATCATCCCAGGTAACCTAGAACTGATGGAGTTCGAGCACGAGACGCCCAAGGCGCTTATGGCCCGCACTGACACCAATTCGATGTTCTTCGCGAGGATCGGCGAGTGCCTTGCGGATATCGAGAGCGCTTACGACGTTGTCGTCATTGACTGCCCGCCACAACTAGGTTTTCTGACCCTCTCTGCACTGTGCGCAGCAACCGCAGTTCTCATTACTGTCCATCCTCAAATGCTCGATGTTATGTCGATGAGTCAGTTTCTGCAGATGACAGGCGACTTGCTTCAGGTCGTTGAAGATGCGGGTGGGGCGATGAACTACGACTGGATGCGCTATCTCGTCACGCGCTACGAGCCAAACGACGGTCCGCAAGCTCAGATGGCAGGGTTTATGCGCTCGATTTTTGGCAATCGCGTTTTGAACAATGCAATGCTGAAGTCGACAGCTATTTCTGACGCGGGTCTCACGAAGCAAACGCTTTACGAGGTCGACCGCAGCCAGTTTACGCGTGGCACGTATGACCGCGCTCTGGAATCCTTGACGGCGGTCAATACAGAGATTGAGGATTTGGTCAGGCAGACTTGGGGGCGAAAGTAACCAATGGCCAGAAAGAACATCTTTGGCACCGAGCCTGAAACCCATGATGCGCCCGACGGTGACGCGATTTCGATTGCGGGTGCCCGTCCTCTTGCCAACTTCGAGCGACCGCTTCGCCGCTCAGGCCCGGTCGGCGCATTCTCCCAGTCGCTGGGCGGCATATCGGAGAAGGCGCAACGTGCTGCCGATTTGGAGAAGCAACTTGCGCATGGTCAGGCCGTTGTCGAGCTGGATCCCGCGCTAATCGACAATTCGTTCGTCCCCGACAGGCTCGTCATCGATCTGGAAGATCTGAACACGCTGGTTGGTCAGATTCGGGATCATGGGCAACAAGTTCCCATACTCGTTCGCCCGCATCCAGATGCAGACGGACGCTACCAAGTCGCATACGGGCATCGGCGTCTCGCGGCGGTGAAAAGGATTGGTGGCACCATTAAAGCAGTTATCCGCCCGCTTTCTGACGAGCAGTTGGTCGTCAGCCAGGGCCAGGAGAACAATGCTAGAACCGATTTGTCCTATATCGAGCGAACCTTTTTCGCCCTCCGACTTGAACGGCGCGGTTTTGCGCGGGATGTCATCATGTCGTCCCTTGGCGTGGACAAAGCGGCCCTCTCGCGAATGATTGGACTAGCAGCAACGCTGCCCGACGAACTAATCGAAGCGATTGGTCCGGCTCCTGGGTTTGGGCGAACACGCTGGGCAGAGATGGCTGAGCTCGTGGAGAATGCCTCCAAGAAATCCAAGGCGTTGAAACTGATAAACGCCGAAGGTTTTAGGGAGATGTCGTCGGATGAACGCTTCGATTACATCATCGACAATCTGCGCGCCGTTAGACCAAAAGCGCGAACGGAGCAGTGGAAAGCGGGGGGCTCGAGAGCCGTGAAGATTACAGAAACCACGGCCAACCTCACGCTCAATTTCAACAAGGCGGCACTGCCGACCTTTGGCACTTTCGTCGAAGCGCGCCTGGATAGGCTCTACGAGGAGTTTCTAGAAAGTAACAAGGAATCGAAATCGTAAAAGAAAAAGGCCCCCAAACGTTGCCGTAGTGGAAGCCCTTCTCGATCTTAAGCAAATCAAGAATCGCATTTCCACGAATCGCAGTCAAGAGTCTTTGGCACCGTTTTGGTGAGCGGATTTCTTTTGCCCTTTGAAAGGTGAAAGAAAATGCAGATTGGACGTGTGACAACGCCCCACGGGCGGCCGATGACGCTTGCCTTGGTGAGGGGCCAGCTCGAAACCGCCGACCGCGACGCGGGCAAGGCGGTCAATAAGTGGAAGGTCTTCAATGACATCGGTGAGGCGAAGGATGTGTTCGGCCTTCAGGATCGTTCGATAACGGTGCTGCAGGCACTGCTGAGTTTCTATCCGAACGATGAACTCTCGGATGAGAGCGGCGGTCTGATTGTTTTCCCGTCGAACAACCAGCTGTCTCAGCGGGCCCACGGCATCGCCGGCACGACCTTGCGCCGGCATCTTGCCGCGCTGGTCGACGCAGGATTGATCGAGCGCCGCGACAGCCCGAATGGCAAGCGCTATGCGCATCGAGGCAGGGGAGGGGAAATCGAGGCCGCCTTCGGCTTCAGCCTTGCGCCTCTGCTCGCCCGCGCGAGCGAGTTGGCGAGTCTGGCACAGCAGGTCGCGGCCGAGCGCCGACGCTTCAAGCGCGCGAAAGAGGCGTTGTCCCTATGCCGCCGCGACGTTCGCAAGCTGATCTCGGCCGCCATGGAAGAGGGCGCCGACGGCGATTGGGCGACGATCGAGGGCATGTTCATCGCGCTCCTGGCGCGCCTTCCACGCTCTCCTCGTCGCGAGGATGTCGACGGGGTGCTCGAAGAAATGGAGCTTCTGCGCGAGGAAATCATCAACCGTCTGGAAATTCAGGTAAAAGCAGAAAAAACGGACGTCAATGATGACCATCACGGTCGTCACATACAGAATTCAAAACCCGAATCCTTCCATGAACTTGAACCTAACTCTGAAAAAGAGCAGGGCGAAAAGCCGAGCCAGAAACCGAACCGGATTGCCGAGCCGCTGAAGGCTTATCCGTTACCACTGGTGCTGAGGGCCTGCCCGCAGGTTGCCGACTACGCGGCCGGCGGCCGGATCGAGAGTTGGCGAGAGCTGATGACGGCCGCGGTCACGGTCAGATCGGCGCTCGGGGTGAGCCCCTCGGCCTATCAGGAGGCTTGCGAGGTGATGGGAGCGGAAAATGCCGCGATTGCGGTCGCCTGCATCCTGGAGCGAGCCGAGCATATCACCTCGCCCGGCGGCTATCTGCGCGACCTCACCCGAAAGGCGGAGCGCGGTGAATTTGGCCTCGGGCCGATGTTGATGGCGGCGCTCAGGGCGAACGGGGAGGCCGCGAAGCGAAGTGCGTGATGACCTCTCCCTTTTCCCGCTCAGGAAATATCGGGAATCCGCTCGGCGATTTTTTCGAGATAGTCGTCGATCGCCTCCTCGATGTAGGAGTTGAACTTCCGCCGCTCGATCGCGGCGAGGATCTTCAGCTTCTTGTGGACCTCGGCGCGGATATGGATGCCGGTCGTGACTTTCTCGGTGTCGCGAAAGCGTTTGCCGGCGACCGGGTCGCGGCTTTCGCCCCTGGCCACCATGTCGCGGAGCTGTCCGCGCGCCAATGGCGGCTTCGCTGATGGTGCCGGCGCCTGGTCTTCCGCAGCGGATTTTGCAGCGGGCGCTACCTTCTCGCGAACCGCGGGGCGGTCGCGGCCCGTCGAGATCAATCCGAGGACGAGGTTCTTGCTGTCTGTGCCCTCGCTCATTGCTTTGCCTCGCTGGTCTTCAACCGGTAGAGGGAAAGCAGCTCGCCAAGGAGGGTTTCCATTTCCGCGATCGCCTTCGGATCCGGCTTCGCTGATGTCTGGAGCGTGCCGGCGGCGCCGATCGATTGATAGGACGCGCGGCGCGCGATCGGAAGGCTGGCAAGAGCGACACCGCTCTCGCGCAAAATTTCTCGGAGCGGTTCATGCGCCTTGGCGCGGCCGGTGACCAGATCGTGCTGGTTGATGACGATCATCGTCGGGAGCTTGCGTTTCTGATCCTCTTCGACCACCGGAACATGGTTCAGCGCCAGCTGCATGCCGGCAACGACGTCGTCCTGGGTCGTCTGCAACGGGATCAGAACGATGTCGGCACAGTAGAGACCGGCGAACAGGTTTTCGTTGGTCGTGCCCTCGACATCGACGAAGACAATTTTGCCCTCCTGCTGATGTTGGAGGGCGAGCTTGAAGATCTGGTTGGGGTCGAGGCAGCTTTCGGCCTCCAGCCGGTCGGGCCAGACGTCCATCTGTTTCGACAGCGTGACCCAGCGCATCGTGTTGGCGCGGCTGTCGGCATCGATCAGGAAGACGTCGTTACCGGCATGGGCGGCCGTGCCGGAGAGCGCGCGGACGAGGGTGGTCTTGCCGGTTCCGCCCTTCGGATTGGCGATGGTGACGATCATGATGGCTCCTTCATTCTGAGAATAAACTATAGTTATTTCCCCATCCCTCTTTCCGCAATGCGTTCGTTGCCCATTGTTCGTTCACCGTTGATGATTGTCGATTGATGATTGACCGCCGACAACGGGCAATGACCAACGGGCAATTGGCAATTGCCCGTTGACAATGAGCAACCAAGGCGCGGTTAACTGTCAGTGGTTAATGGGTAATTGGCAATTGCCAGTGATGCCGCTGGCAATGATCGCACGAACAACGGGCAATTGTTAACGGGGCCGGGGGGCGTCGGAGGCGAGTGGTTGCGGTGGGAGCTTGGGCGAGGGTGTCTGTGTTGTGATGATGAACTTGGAATAAAATATAGTTTAGTTTTAGGTGGCAGGATAGTCAAGTTTGTGGTACAAACTCGACGTCGCCCCGCCCCCTAGCAGGGCTCAGGTTCGCGCCGGTGGCGCTCTGGGGTCGCCTCCGGCAACCTGGCAAGAGGAAGGAAAGCGATGCGCAGCGAGGTGGTCAGGGTCCGTCTAAGGCCGGAGGAGCGGCAAGCTCTGGCGGATCTTTGCGGCGACGATCGCACCGCCAGCGACGTGATCCGGCTGCTGTTTCGCGACCAGGCCGGTCTGCCGCTCCCGGTCGGACCGGCCGAAGCTCTGGCCTTGCGCGGCACCAATGAGGAGCTTCGGCGCATCGGCATCAATCTTAACCAGGCTGTCCGCGCGATGAATGAAGGGCGCGTCGGCTACGAACCGCATCTCGACGCCGCGCTGCGCCGCCTCCTTGAGGGTGTCTTCCGCTTGCGGGCGGACGTCGACCTGATGCTGCGGATCAGCCGGCAGGAGCGCAGGAGGGGCAGTCATGGCCTATGACTGGTCCAGCCTGCTCGGGGATATCGAGAGCTTTACCGTGCTGCGGGCAAAATCCCTTCTCGAGGAGGAAGACGAGCGTCGCCGCCGAGCAGGAGCTTTGCAGATTGCCGTGGCCACCGAGCCGTTACAGCAGCGGTTCATGCCGTCCGGTATCGTCAGGAAGAGCCGAATGACGGCTGTCTCTGCCCATGAGACAACCATCGGCGCCATCCTGCAGCCAGCTCAAGCAGCGCCGCAGGAGATCATCGCTCTGGTCGCCGCTCTCGGCGCAGGTTCGAACTCCGAGATGGATGACGAGCACCGCAGGTCGGGCGGCGGGGGAGGGGGATCGACCAAGGGGGCTGGTATCGTGCCATCGCGTGGTGTTCGGCCGTCCGCCGCGAAACAGGCATCGGCCGAGAGCACAAGCCGCGCGGCGATCGCGGGCGGGGCGCAGCCCGTGGTGATCAAGGTGACGTCGACGGTATCGAGCAGGGCGTCGGCCGCCGGCCTGATGACCTATCTGGGAACGCGCGAGGTTGAGAAGGAAAACGGTGAGGAGGGCAAAGCGGATATTCCGATCTTCGACCAGGACGGGGTCGCAATTGCGAGCCGCGAGGAACGGGCCGCTGTCCTTCAGGGCTGGATATCGGAGTTCCGCGAACCCTACGCCCTTGATGCTGTTGCCACTATGTCGATCAAACTGGGGGATGCGCTCAGTGACGAGGAGCTGCACGACGCATTGAATGCAGCCTTCGGCGCCAAGCCGTTCCTCTATTCTCGTCGCCAGGATGGAAACGTCTCCGTCTATGCTGTCACAAACCTGCCTGCGAAGAAGCTCGCCGGCGCGCTCAGGGCGCGCGAAAAGGATGATGGGCCGGCCCGCACGCTCGATAAGGCCGAGGCGGATATCGCAGGCAAGATGTCGGACGCTGGTGTTATGGCCGAGGTGCGGATTGTCGGCGCTGCGGTCTCCGACAAATCGGGCCGGTATTTTTTGGAGAAGTTTCTCCGAAACGAGAAGCACGTCGTCACCAGTGCCAGCGAGGCGGTCAAGCATAGCGCAGCGGTGAAGGATGTCGCCGACGGGATCTGGCGGGGTTGGTCGGCCGATATCCGGACGGTCGAACCGCGCAACGCCTTTCATGTGATTTTCTCCGCCCGAGCCGGCACGGATGCTGATGCGATGAAGCGTGCCGTGCGTGACTTCCTCAGCGAGCAGGTGGCGGGCCATCGCTGGATCACGGCCCATCACCCCGATACCGGTCATGTGCATGTCCACGCGATGATCTCGGCGCGAGACGATGTCGGCAAGGCACTGCGGCTCACGAAGCCGGAACTTTATGCATGGCGGGAGCGGTTCGCTGCGAAGGCGCGGGAGCACGGCATTGCCATGGTCGCCACCCGCCGCGCGGATGTGGCAGCCACGCGGCCTTATAGCCAGGCACAGGCTGGCGCCTTTGAGCGCGGCCGCGCCGATCCGCGCTATCTGAAATCCGCTGCGGTCAATCAGCGGGTGGAGCGCAAGCGGGCAAGCGTCGCCGATCATGCAACGCTTGCCAACGGCAATCTTGCGCTCGCCTCGAAATGGCAGGCGACGGCCGCCGTGCTGAAGCAGGCCGGGGCGAAGCCATCGGTCATCGCAGCAGCGGATCGTTTCGCAGCCGCGGCCGCAGGCTATGCCCAGAAGTCCGCGGCCCAACCTGCCTCGGGGTTCGTTCTCTTGCGGGTCGCGGTCGAGCAGCCGGCGGATCAGGCGAGGGTGGTCGCAGCCATCCAGAGCGCTATCGGGGCCTGGCGTGAATCCGTCTTGGTGGATGGAAGCGAGATAACCGTTCTGATGCCAACATCGGTGAGCGCCAGCAAGATCGAGCGGGAGCTGGCGCGACAGAACGATGAATTCGGCCCCGGCGCCGAGATGCAGGCGGTCTCCCGTGACGTCGAAGCACGCCTGCTCCAGGCGGGATTAAAGACCTCCGTGACCGTGGAAGCCGCAGGCTCGGCAAAAGACGGCGGGCCGACGGCCTGGCTGCAGAACCGCTTCGACGCGGCTCAACGAAATACTGATACCGAACCAGCGGCGCCTTTGACGGGCCTGATGACGCTCATAGCAGACCTCAAACAGCAGAAGGAAAGTGCCATGCCCCTATCACTCGAACAGTTCGACGAGCGCGTTGCGCGCGCCAACAAGTCGATGGATCGCCTCGAGGGGATGGTCGACAGCGGCGCCGAGCGCCAGGCTGTCGAGGAAATGCGCAAGGAAATCGCGGCTCTGTTCGAGGAGCAACGCCGTGATATTCAAATGCAGCAGATGCCATTGACCATGCCGGCCGGCGGAGGAGGGGGCACGCCGACGACGGCTCGCGTCGAAGACGGCCAAACCCTGGATCGGCCGACGCCTTCGAATGTCGATCCTGCCATTGCCGCTCAGCAGCAGGCGATCGCCGCCGGCCGCGCCGCGCGCGCTGCCCGTGAACAGGCCGGTGCTGCCAAAAATGCACAGGACGAACAGCGTCAGCAGATCCTCCGGCAAGCCGAGCAGGAGCGCCAGCGCAGCAATGACCGGGATGGCGCTGAGCGATAGCCCCTATTCCTCCATCAGGCCGTCATACACTTCCAACAAGGCGTTTACGATGGCCTGGCCAAGGGCGTTGGCCGTTGCGGCAACTTCGTCGTCGCCGTGGTCACGCGTGGCGATGGCGAGATTGCCACCTTCGTTTGCAACAATAGTTTTTGCTCGTTCGATTGCCCAAAGGGCAAAATCGCTGCGGCTTGAAATCGTCATCGTCTCGGTCTGCTCGTCCATGGCGTTTACCTTCGGTCCGATCGGCACAACTGGCCGTCAGTTTCGCTGATGCTGAAACCCAGCCATATCGCTCGGCGGGTATTGAGGGAACCATCTTCAGCTTTTTTAGCAGCTAGAAATCATTCGGCATTTTCGGTCGGAACGTTTGCACCGCGCCGCGTGATCGCCTAGACTCTCGGGTGAAGCAGTGACGCGCTGCTTTAGGGCGTGGAAACCCTTGTACACGGGTACGAGTGCCGACCTGTAACGGCACTATCTCCTTGACCTTATGGTCGGGGAGCCTGCGGCGTATGCAACAGGTTCTCCGAACTAAAGGCCGTGGGGATCGTGTGTACACGGTTTTCCAACTCCCCGATCACCAGGGGTCAAAGAGCAGAAGCGGGGGCGTACCGCGAGTTGCTCTTGGGAGGAAACCGAGTGTCAGCAGCACCCTCATTCACTTTCTTCACCTACTCGCTCGTTTTTCCGTGCGAGGAACCGCGCTGGCGGGACGATGGCATTGGAGATGTATTTTTCGCCAGTGCAGAGAAGGCTCGTGCGGCCGTAGACGAGCTACGCGATGCCATTGCTGACGAACCTGATCATGACCTGCCGCCGATGCGCCTTGAGCGGATCGAGACGGTTCCGGTCACGAAGGAGGCGATGCTCGCGCTGCTCAACAAAGGGGTGGGTGCGATTGTCGGGGCGTACGAGATAGTCGAGACGATCGAGGGAGGCGCATATGGCGAAGGTGCCTGAGCCCATCGATGTTGAAGTTGGTGCGAAGATTAAGGCGCGGCGCCGGCTCTTGGGCATGAGCCAGGACAGGCTGGCCGAGGCGCTCGGTATTACCTTTCAACAGGTGCAGAAGTACGAGAAAGGAACCAACCGCGTCAGCGCAAGCCGGATGGTGGCTATCGCGGACGCGTTCGGGCTGACGCCCTCATATTTCTTCCCCGTGGAAACTGCCGACCGCAGGCCCGATCCGCCATCGGCGGCGCCGGAACTGGTGAGCTTCATCGAGACCAATGAGGGGAGGGATCTCAATGTGGCGTTCGCCAAAATTGCCTCGACCACCACACGACGGAAAATCGTTGGCCTGGTGACCGCGCTGGCAGCCGCCCTTCACGCAAACCCCGGCGATCCCGGCATTTAGATGCGGTGCACCTCCCTCCCGCGCCGGGCTCTTTTAGTGTCTTCGTGCGGCGAAAGGCGGACCCGGCAATGCCGGCAGATTGGGGCAAACTGATTGCCGCACCAACCCAAGACAGCGAAGACAGCGGTATGACGCTGCCGCTGGTCCGGTCAATTCCTGAAGACGATGCAAGCGCTACCGCTCTTGCGGACTTCAACGCACACGGCCTCGGCTTCCTGCCGGGTCGGCCGTCCGATGCGGGCCGTATAGCGCAACCTTGTTCCGAAGGCTCGGTTGCGTTCCTTCTGGATCAGCGGTTTTTCCTTGTTCAGCGGTGCTGGCAGGGACCGGACGGTCGACAGAAACAGCCTGATTGCCACCGGCTTCTGGAAATGTCCCGCCAGTTGCGCGCCCCATGGCGCCCAGACGCCTTCCACTTCGAATTCCAGGGCCTTGAGGCGCCGCGTGTCGGCAAGCGCGACACAGGCGTCCTCGAAGGGTTTTTGTCCGTCGAGGCGCAGATCCACGGCTGCAGGCGGGTTGTCGCGCCAGTCCTCGGCCGCATGAGCCGTGATATCAAGGACGTAGTTGCGGGTCTCCTGGGGCAGGCTTCCGGTTTTCAGGAACGTCCGCAGTCCACTTTCGCCGGCATTGTAGGCGGCGGCCGCCAGACCGAGATTGCCGAACCGGTCCCGCAGGTCATCGAGATACTCGGCAGACTTCTGCAATGCCTCCAAAGCGTCGAAACTGTTCGACAGGCCGCGCAGTCTAGCGGTGGAGGGAATGAACTGCGCTATTCCTTCCGCACCCTTCGGGCTGACAGCATCGGGGCGGAACCGGCTTTCCTTCCAGATCAGCCGCGCAAAGAAATCGGGCGGCAGATCATTCTCGCCGGCGAAGTGGGCAAGCGCCGTGCAGATGTCGCGATTGAAGCTTGCGGCGCGGACGCAGAGCGCTCCGGTGCTGGTGGCGATTGAGTACGTACAGGGCGGCGCGCGCCATTCAATCTGGGCGATCGCGGCATTCGTTGACATGCTGGAGGCCAGCCCCGCTGCAGCCAGCAAGGCAAGTCTTCCCCTGTCCCATCGCCGTCGCGCGTGCCACATCGTTTCCTCATATCACCGATGCGAAAGACGACACGACTCTACCTCATTTTGCCGTGGGAGTTTTAATCCCAATAGATCTCAGATTCAGACCCAAGAGGGGAGGGGCGCCTACAGGCCGGCGGCCTTGGTCAGATTAATCCTGAACCGGTCACGCCGGCGCTGGTAGCGGCGGGTCATTTCGGCGGAGACATGGCCAAGCTGCTTCTGCACATGGCGCTCGTCGACTTCGGCCGAGGAGGCGAGACCGGCGCGCAGTGAATGGCCGGCAAACATCTGGCCGCGCTCAGCCTCGGAGAGATCGCCGCGCACGCCGGCAGCGAGCGCGGTCTTCTTGACGAGGCGCGCCACCTCCTGGTCGTTCAAGCGGTCTGGCCCGACATCCTTGCCTTTCCCGGTCACGCGACGGAAGAGGGGGCCTTTGGCGAGCCTCGCGAACTTGATCCAGGCCTCCAGCGCGGCGACGGGGCAGGTGGCATCGGCGGAACCGCGGCCGATCTCGACCTCGCGCCAGCCCGTCTTGCCACGCAGCGTCAGCAGCGCGCCCTTGTCGAAGATCTCGACCCAGCCGCGCCCATCGTCTGTCTGATCCCGTCCCAGGTCGAGGCCGGTGATCTCCGAGCGGCGCAGGCCGCCGGCAAAGCCGAGGAGCAGCATAGCCCGGTCGCGCATGCCGCGCAGCGACCCTCGATCGAGGGTTTCGAGCATGGCAATCAGGTCTTCCGGCAGGATCGCTTCCTTCTGGCGGGGCGGGGCGGCGTGCTTGTTGCGAATGCCCGCCATGACCGTGGCGATCGCTCGGTCCTTGCGATCGAGTTTTTGCGCGCCGCGCTGGGTATAGTTCCAGCTGAGGGCGGCGAGGCGCCGCTCAATGGTTGAGACTGTGTTCGCTTTCATCCCACGCTCAGCCGTCCCCGATGCACAGGCGGTGATGTAGAGGCCGACGACTTGCGGATCAGCGGGCAGGGGCGAAAAATTCTGGCGGCGGCACCAGGCTGCAAAATGCTTCCAGTCGGAGGCGTAGGCCTTGCGGGTATTGGCCGAACTGGCCGCCTCGACATAGCCGCGGGCGCGCTCGGTGAGATCCTGCAACTGGGCGGGCAGGCCGGTGTTGGGCACGGCAAGAGGGGAGGGGAGGTCGGCCGAAACCCCGGCAGCGGAAACATCAGCGGAATCCGTTGTGCTGTGCGGCGGCGCAGCGTGCTCCGGAGGGGGATTTTGGCTGTTTTCGTCGATGATTTGGGCCATCTCCTCTATAAAGACCATAATGAACGATAATGCAACCTTATCCATCATTCTTTGGGTAAGACAAGCTGTGCGGTTTTGGCGCATAGCACTGGCATAATCCGCACAATTGGCCTAGGATGCCGGTCATGGATTCGCCCGTCGCCTCGTCTGTTGCCGCCCCGACGTTCACGGCCGCCTTGCCCGGCTGGACCCTGTCGCGCGGCCGCGAGCCGGATGCGCTGGGCGCGGCCTTCGCCGCCGGCATCGCCTTGAAATCACTCGACGATCTTGTCCGCTCCGCGCCCGTCTGGGCCGGTTGCTGGCGGTCCCGCCAGGCCCTGAAATGTGCCGCCGCCGCGGTCCGGCTGATGGGGCGCAGCGAGGACGAGGCGGCGTTGCGCGACGCCGTCCTGCTCACCGCCGTCGGCGACGATCCCGGTCCAGGAGGAAAGGTGTTTTTGGCCACCAAAAGGCTTTCCACCCGAAAACCCGCCTTTTCCTCGAAAGCGGTGGCGGAGCTTGCCGATCTGTTGGGGCTGGCCTGGGACGATCGGCTTACCGCGGCGGTCGATCATGCCGACGACGCGCTGCAATCCGGCCGCCCGGCGCCGATCGCCGCGGCGGGCCTGGTCACGGCCCTGAATGCGGCGCGTCCGGATGCCGAGCCGCTCGCCTGGATGCTGGCCGATCTGCTGATCGGCGCGCTGCTGAAATGGGATTCTGCCGTGCCGCTGCTCATGGCCGAGCGCTATGGACCGGCCTTCAAGACGCTTGGGGGCAGGGGCCGCGTCCGTCCGGGGGAACCCGCCTTCGCCCGGGCCGTCTGTCTTGCCCTCACCGAGGCAACGGGTGCGGCCCTGCGCACCGCCGGCGAGATCGCGCGGCGCGCCGAGACGCTGCGTGCGGCAGCACCAAAGGTCCGCACCAAGGGCGCCGGCGCCGTCATCCAGGCCCTGCTCGACACGGATGCCGTGGCGGCCTCGGCGCCCGGAACCTCCCTGTCGCGCTGGGCGGCGACCCGGCTGTTCGACAGGCTAGAAGGCTTTGGTGCGGTGCGCGAACTATCCGGTCGCAGTGCGTTCCGGATCTATGGTTTGTGACATGAATGAACCGAATGCAGGCAAAGCACCGCGTGGCAAAGGGCGCACTGGGCAAGCGAACGCTGGAGATGAACATCTCTTTGATCGGGAACTGGCGGACCTGCCGCCGGAGCTGCGCTGGCGCGAATGGATGCTGCGCGTCGAGGCGGTGATCTTTGCGGCGGCCGAACCGGTCGGTCGCGAGACGCTGGCCCGTATCGTCGGCAAGGACTGCAGCATCGATCTCTTGATCGACGATCTTCGCGCGGAATTGCGGGATCGGCCCTACGAGATCGTCTTCGTCGCCGGCGGCTGGCAGCACCGAAGCCGTTCGGCTTACGCGTCCGCGATCCGGGCGTCGCAAGCCTCGACGCGGAGTGCGGCGCCGGCGCTGTCCGATTTCGAGGCGATGGTGCTGATGGCGATTGCGTATTTCCAGCCGATCACCCGCGGCGACCTCTCGAAGATTTTTGGCAAGGAGGTCAGCCGCGACACGATCGCTAGCCTGCGAGGCGCCAACTTCCTCGCCTCAGGGCCGCGCAGTCCGACGCCGGGCGCGCCCTATACCTATGTCACGACGAAACACTTCCTATCAGCGTTCGGGATGGCGACGCTGCGCGACCTGCCGGATATCGAGGCGCTGGAGGATGCGGGGCTGCTCAGCCGGGACGCGGCTCAGAACGAAGTCGTCGCCTCGGAAGGCGTTGAAAGCGAAACGGACGTGGAGACATTGCCTATCGAATGAAGCGGCGGTCAGGCAATTGACATCGGCATTGGGCTGACGAGTGTAGTTGAACGCCGTGAGTGATCGTAGCCGGTTGCAATGCACAGCCAGCTGTCGCCGCCGGCGACAGTTTGTTAAAGAGTTATATCGTAGAGCCTTTAGGCGAGAGTCGGAGTCAGGTTAGGCGTGGTATTCGAACGGGTCATCCATATCTCCAGCAGGCTGAGCGCGCCGTGATGAATTTTGTGAACGTCCATTCCGCTATGGACACGCAGGCGGGCGAGCCAGTCGCCTTCGATGAGACCAATGTAGTACGGGGGTTGGAAGAACGTCGCCAACTCGGGGCATTCTACACGCCGCAACGGCTTAGCGGGATGCTATCGGATTGGGCAATCCGGCGTGCTAGCGATCTCGTCCTCGAGCCCAGCTTCGGCGGTTGCGGATTCCTTGCTTCCGCTTTATCGACGTTGGCGCGCAAGGGGGCAGCTGAACCTGCGAAAAGAGTGTTTGGCTGCGATATCGACTCTTTGGCGTTTACCCACCTCTCCAAACTGTTCGACGGCCATCGCGACCTGGATGGATTCGTGCAGGGCGATTTCCTCGACTGTTTTGAAGTTGACTCTTGGCCGAGCAAATTCACGGCGGTGATTGGGAACCCTCCATATATCCCCCATCAACGCATTGGGAAGGAAAGGGTACGAGAGCTCTCCTCGCGCGTATGGCCAGGGACAGGCGTTGGTGGTCGGAGTAGCCTTTGGGCCTATTTCATTTGGCATAGTCTAAGATTTATCCAAGTTGGCGGACGCATGGCTTGGGTTCTGCCCGGTGCGTTCATGCAGGCCGACTACGCAAAAGCGCTGAGGGATTATTTGCCGCGGCGCTTCGAGCGCGTCGCTGCATTCGTGGTCCGTGATCGCCTCTTTATTTCGGAAGGAACCGACGAGGAAACGGTGGTCTTGCTTGCCGATGGATTCCGGGAGTCTGAGGCAGATGGAAGGATGGCCGTCGGGATAGCTGCAGATCTTGAGGAACTCGAGAAGACGATCGCGCGATGGACTGAAGGCCTCTGGACTGGCGACTTAAGCGGCCCCAGCGCTGCGATCCTCAGCCTGACGTCAGCTGAGACATCGCTGTTTTCGGCGGTGGCTGCTCACGAGAGCGTCTTGATGTTTGGCAAGCTCGCCAAAGTTCAGATCGGGGTTGTTACCGGCGCAAACCACTTTTTTGTCTTAAGTCGCTCGGACTTGGAAGCAGCGGGGATTCCCGAGTCGGCTTGCATCAAAGTTCTTTCGAAATTCAAGGCATCAGCGAGTATCGCCCTTGTTGACGAGGATTTCCAGAGCTACGCTGCGGAAGGGGGTAAAACGTTTTTGATTTCCCTTGGAAAAGAAGACCAGTCTGCGCCGATCGAGAGATACCTATCGACCTTCGATACCAAGCGGCGCGAGGACAACAGCACTTTTCGCAAACGCGCTCATTGGTCTGAGACATATGATGGCAGGCGTCCAGACGCTTTCTTTCCGGTGATGCATCATGATGGCCCCCGACTTGTGCTCAACGAGACCAATGGGACGTCGACGAACACGATCCATCGCGTGTTCTTTCATGCTGCGGCAGCATCGGCCAGAACGCGCAAGTTGGCCGCTGTCAGCATTTTGACGTCGTTCAGTCAGATGTCGGCCGAGATCGTGGGGCGAAGATACGGATCTGGCGTTTTGAAACATGAGCCACGTGATGCCGAGCGGCTGCAGCTACTGATGCCTAAAGTTGGTACAGCTGAGTTGAATTCGGTGTTCAAAGAACTCGACCAATTACTTCGGCGCGGAAGCCGAGTCGAAGCAGCCATGCGAGCTGATACCTTCATATATGAGGCTGCCGGCCTGACGTCGGCGAAGAAAATTTCCAGTGATCTTATTCAGGCACTTGCAGTGGTGCGCCAGCGCCGCCGCCCTTGATCTCTATTTTTTCGGCTTTCGCACCCAACGATCGCCCCACATTGAGCCCAGCGCCGTCGACTGACCGACGCGTAGGCAATCCGCGAGTATTTTTGCGTAGGCTTCAAAGCAAAGCTGTTGGAACAGCTGGATCGATTTGCACCATGCGGGATCGTCGCGAAGGTGTTTTTTCCAAAGCGCCTCGAAGAAATTTGCCGATATAACTTCGCAGAGGAGGGCGATTTCCATTGGTGGATGACACCAACGTGGTTCCTGGACGGGAAAATCCGTTGAGCGATGTCCCCGCGCATGTCCGCCGAACTGCAAGTGATAAGTCGGACCACTCTGCCCTGCATTCGCCCGGTCTACATGCCATCTTCCAATTGGGTCACCGGCGCGATCGAACATCTCCAGTGCGATATCGAGAGATTCAAATGGCGCATGTAGTTCGTCAATTTGATCGACCTTGATTTTCGAAATGAGGTTGAGCTGTATGTCGTTGCCATGTTTGTCCTTAGCGCGAGAAAAGGAAATTGGCCGCGCTGGCTTAATTTCCAGAGACCAAGATTTTGATCTCTTCTGCTTGATAATATTCTTGCTCTCATCGGAAAGCGCCGAACGGCCTTCTTGAGTAAGTATACCAGCCAAGTGCAATTTTTCCGCAATAACACCAAGAGCTTTTCCAGCTTCCTCCGCCCTGAAGTCAGTCATATGCCACCTTCGGCACGGCGCGTTCCATTCCCTGTACGTCGCCAATAAGATCTTCGTCTGTTTCATCCACTTCTAAAGGTGAGTTTAGATGCTTATAGGTGTCTTTCTGAATGCAGTCCCAGCAGATCCGCCTACGTGTTGCGTATCGTGGGGCGCGAGGATCATAAGCAGCAAGCGAATGGCGAAGTTCCGCCGGACGACCGCATGAAGCGCAGGAGAATACTGGATATTCGTCGACACTATCGTTCCAGGGAGATGCATTCGGCCTGATCACCTTCCCTAGCGCATGGCTCAGTTTCGTCGCACGCTCGGCGGAGGTAAGGCCCGATAACCGGTCCTCGAAGATTCTTTCGCTGAAGTCCTCGAGCCTCCCTGACCACCATCTGCGCCATCCATCTCCTAGAAGTCCAGTGTATGCGACGCCCTCGTCTTGCAGCACGGGCGCTATCAAGTGAAAGTCTTCCGGATTAATACCGAGCATGGCACATGCCCAATGGTCGTCGATCAGAATGGCGGGCCTTTCGATCATGTTCCGAAGTAATTGGCGAACGATAAGATGCGGGGCTGCCGCGCTCTCGAAAGAACGACGGAGTTCCTGGCTGTCGAGCTGCTGAGTATCGAGGTCGTTCGAGGCGAGGATCGTCGAGATGTCGAACTTGCCGTCCATCTTTCGAAGGGTCTCGTATGCACGGGCAAGAGCGTTCAGTTCTTTTCTGACGAGGTCCCGGTTCTCATTGACCTCTTCTTTCGAGTACACCTTGTCGAATAGGTCGTGGGCTGTTTTATCCGGATCGTATGCCGCCTTGAGCTTGGTTTCGTTGGAGACCAGCACGAGACTGAAATCGCCGGCGGGATTCGAGATAGCCACATCCCGGAGAAGCTGGGCTAATCCGCTGCCTTTGTACGTGTGCCCAGCCTCAATACCCGCGTCGACTTCGTCAAGCCTATAGTCAAGGGCAACGACATCCGGGCTACGTTCGCGGATAGCCAGTGCCTGGGCGGTCAAAGGACATACCTTGAGGAATTCGAATTCCAGTTCGCCCGGCGTGCTCATGACACCAGCATAAGCCTCGTCTGCGTCGTCTACAAAAACGCCCTTAAACATTGATTGCTGTGGTCCTATTTTGAGAGAATGCGAAATTCGATTTTGAAATTGTATCCCTGGCTTGGCGTGGCGACCGTGACGGATCCACCGTAACTCTCGGCGATATCTGATACGATTTTGAGCCCTAAGCCCGTGCCGGGTCCCGCGATTCCGTCCTCTTCCATGCTGGCGCTGGTCGTAAAGAATGGATCAAATATGCGATCCTCGATTCCTGGTTCCAACCCTGTGCCGTTGTCTTCGAATGCGAGCACTATGTCTCGGTCGATTTTCCGCGCAGATATCTTGATTTTCTTAGGGTGGGCCTTGGCGCGTTTCATCGATTTTACGGCGTTAGTCAAGAAGTTAAGCAGCACAGCGTCGAACTCGGCCGAGTGCATCGCGGTAGTGCGGAGAGAGGGCGGCGAAATGTCGAGAAGGAATTCGACACCCTGCTTGGTCATGTAGTTCTTGAATTGCGCCACGAAACGTTGGACGGCCCCCCCTACCGATAGCTCATGCAATTCTCGGCTCTCCGTCTGCGAAAGCAATCCGGCGATGTATCCCCCGATATCGAAGACGCGACCTACTGCCTTCTGCAGCTCTGCGTGCTGATCCAAAAGCTTAGGCTTCAAAATAGGATCTTTAGCCTCGGCAACGAGATCGTTCAGTAGGTGCAGGTTTGACACCAGCGCACCCTGTGAACCTTTGATCTCGTGCCCAAATACGCCAATCGAGATTCCTAGCGAGGCAAGTATCCGTAGCATCTCCTCATATTCAATAGAGGCCGCTCGCTGTTGCTCAACGACGCGCTCGTATTCGACGATGAGCTGTTCAGCCTCGGCAAAGCTTTCGTTAACGTCTTCATCGACGTTTTTGTCTGGCTGCCCGGTAATAAGGCGCTCTCGGAAATCTCTAAGGACCTCTGAAGGCTTTTTCTGCTCGGGTACGAAGTTGCGCTCGCTCGCCTTCGTTTTTCGCTTGCGGACCGAGGCGATCCTCAGAGCGGCCCACTCCACCGCCCAGCGAGTGAATTCTCGTAGTTCGAGAAATGCTTCGTTTTCAATCAAACCTTCTCGGCTGCTCGTCTCTTCGAAGAGCGATTCTGCCAAAGGTGGTATGCTAACCTGACCAAAAAAGTTTGAATTGTTGGCTGGGACAAGAATGTTTCTGCGTGAGGTGTCGCCCGCCAGTTGGAGCCAGTCGTCGGCCGGATCGCCATACGGCTGCACGCGAAAACCATTTCTGTAGATTCTAATTCCACCAAATTCACGGCCCATGCGAGTCGCCTGCGGCGCGGACATCCCAGATAAGCTCGCGGAATTATAAATGAAATAACGTGCTTCTAGCTTCACCGGGCCCGTTAAGAGAAGTTTTTCGTGATACTCAGCCGTCTCGTCTAGCTGCAGTTTTTCCGATGTAACTCGCAGTGCCGCGAGTCCAGTCTCGTCAATCCTAGCCCGAATTGTCGCGAGTGCTTGGGAGAGAAAAGACTTCTCGATCGAAAACAGCTCTCGTTGGGCTTCCTGGGTAACGTCATTTATCTCCACCTTGAAACCGGGATCTGCTCTGTAGTCACCGATTAGGAGAGCGTGGGTATCGTCGGTTCCAACGGGAAAAGGAGGCTGGAGCAGCACTACTGCCCGCCATACCTTTTCGATATCCGCGGCTGACCACCGCTCGCGTAGATCGTCGATTTGTAGTCGCGTGCCTTGATCTTCAGTGGGCTTTGCAAAGCGCTCGATCGAACTGAAGACGTCCTGGAGCGAGGCACCCGCAATGAAGTCGCGGTCCCAGTCGAACTGAACCCGATAGCCAAACCCTTCACCGGCTGGCTTGGACACGAAAGTGAGGCGCTTTCCTAAGCGCTGCACAGAGAAGCGTCCAATACCCTTTTTACCAGCGCGAGCACGACCGAACACTGGGGAAGTGGGCTGGGTGTCTTTCGCGTTCGTTGATATCCGCATCCACGAGGACCGGATGACTTCCTCGGTCATCCCCACGCCATCGTCTTCGATGACGAGACTGCCGCCTATTTTGTCCTGATTGCTGAATGTAAGAGTGACCTTTGTTGCGTCTGCATCGTAGGCGTTCTTGATGAGTTCGGAGAGCGCGGTTTCCTGCTTGCTGACAAGCTGCTCGCCGAGCCTTTGGATATGGGCCGCATCGACAGAGAATCGCACTCTGTCGGGATCGTCATCAACAAACTCCCGGCTGGCCGCTTCTATAAGCCGCCAATTCGGGATTTTCTTACTGACCTCAGCTTCGACGATCTTTCTCGGGTCGATATTGATCCCGTGATCTAGATCGGCGTCGTATTCTGTGGGGTGCTCAGCATGCGAGACTTGAAAGCTCAGGACGCCTTCCCGGTTTGTATAGACGTAGACGCCGTGAACGACGGTAAGCATGCCCGTGGATATTTCAGCGAAGACGCTAGCTGTTGTGATCAACTCGACCAGTTCGTCTCCATTCCTAGCCTTTCGCATGTACCAAGTACCGCCCAAGCGAAAAGGGTAGCCAATGATCTCGTCTTCGGTCATTTTATTCACGTGAGCGTCGATCCTTGTTAGACCGTGTGCTTGAAGGCGGAGGCAGAAGGCCACGGTGATAAGTGCGTCGAAACGGGCGTCCTATAGCAGGCTGTCCTTTCGAAATTGCGATGCAGCTATTACTCCCCTCTGCGTTGCAATCACGTTAAGGCTGTTGCCTCGGTATTTCAACCTTGGGCATCCAGTAAACGCCAACCTGAGTAGAGAAAATACTGAAATGGCTAAACTGTATCGCCTCGCCAAGTCCAACGAGTGATGTGGAAAATCGCCCTTTTCGCCGAGGAGGAAGGGTTCCGGAAGAATTGAATTCGAGGTGGCCGCAACTGAACGCTATGGTTGCTTAAGCTCTTCCACCGCGCGCGTATCGTGAGGCAGCGCACCAGGACGTTGAGGCTGCGCGATAAGCAGGGTGACCAGTACTACTCCCAGCATAGCTAAACCAGCCGCATAGAATATCGTAAGCCGTCGTTCGGAATTTGTTTTCCAGCAGAGGATTTTTACATCGCCACTCATTTGCGAGATCGTTGTACCGAGGCCTATTCCCGGAATTCGGTCGGCGAACTCTTTTTCGATCGTGCTGGCGTGTTTAACCGCTCCTCGGAGGAAAATGTGGTACCAATATCGATCCATAAAAAAGAAGGCTAGCCAAGCGAAGCCGGCCGCGAGCACAAGCCCGACGCCCGCTGAGATCCTAACACCAAAAACATCCGCCTGAAGGCCCTGCTGATAGGTGAAACCCACCGAAGCGATTAGCGCGCCTACTACCGTTATCGCGAAATTCCTTATGCGCATTTCGAGATCATTGAAATGCTGCTGGACGTCGACGGTCTTCTTCCAGGTTTCAAGGGCAAATTGGGTTGCGGTTTTGTCATCAACGATCGCACTTGGCTTGAGATCGAAGGACTCGAAGTCGCAGTGAATAAAGATCTCAGCGAATGAATCTTTCAGTACCGCGCTGGGCTCGAAGTCGTGGCCCTTTTCAACGATAGCCTTTTCGCGCTGCACATCTGCCTCGGTCCAATGGGAAACCTGCCTTAAAAGGTCGTATTCAGGTCGGCGCTGACTCTCGCCGTATTTTGCGTGAATGTCGAAGACACCGACATCGCGCGCCATCGCGACATCTTTGAAAAGGCTGTCTCCGACGTAGGCGCAGCGATCGGTCGTTGCGCCTACCGCCTTGATGATATCAAGCAACACGCGGGGATTTGGCTTGAGTTCACCCGGCGGGGTGTGGCGTGATTCAGTCACTTGTAATTCATAGAATTCCTCTGGAAGTCGTCGCATGCTGTCGACCGACACGCCGCTTGGCATATCGTGGTCCTCAGGACTGAACATTACATCTATTACACCGTCCAAGCCGAAACGCTTCAGACGGTACGCGCTATAAAACGCCATCGACTCGGTGTAAGCGACGATCTTGGTACCTTGGTCTTTGATCCGCCACAGGGATCTGAAAACACTCGGGTAGAGTTTGAGATTGATATCCCGACCTTGCCGCGACAGTTCGATCGACTCTCGAAACTCTGCTCGGATGTCCCCGCGTTGACGCAAATCGGTAAGTGCTTCGATTTCCTCAAGAAGGAATGTGTATTCCGAGGTGCGACGTGTCCGATGCACGTTTCGAATGTCAGCCTGGATTTCTGCTTCAGCGCGGTTGGTCTTCTTTAGTATCTCACTATAGACCGGCGCAAAGGACGCGTACCAAACCGCGAACCAATCAAAAAGAGTGTTGTCCAGATCAAGGATCAGGGTATCGACGACTTTGCGCGGCACGAGATGCCTTTCAAAATTTATGGTTGCGCGGTTAGGAGCCAGAGCTAAGCAAATGTAAGTGTGCCGGGGCGCAGCGCAACACTTCACGACAATAACGTTGTCTGTCTGTTGATCATAGACCTACGTCGAACGAGCCGCTACGGAAGTAGGCCAACTGCCATGCGCGACACAAAATGAAGGTAAAGGCGGCGACGAACTAGCCGCAAACGATTTCTTCCACGCCCGGCGTAACGTCGGAGGTCGGGCTCCGTTCGGCACGCATGCTCAGAATCTTGATTTACCAACGATGCTTGCAGAGCGGCCGATCCGCTTACGATCCTCGTTTGGATGTTCATCTAGGCTAAGCTCCTACTTTATCTCACGATTCCTGGAAGCTGATCACGGGCCGCGTGTTCGAATCCCTTCAAGAGCTTCGGAGAAGCGATGTTGCTAGCATTCTTGCCTATGTTGGCGTTTCAGCATGACTTCCCAGACTCAGTTGGCGACTAAAGTCGCCTGCGCCTCAACTTGCAGGGCGCTTGAGATAGGTCCTGAAGACCGCTCTCAAGTCTCGGAAGCCTGAGAATCCGAGAACGCGCGCGGTTCGCGTCACCGTTGTCATCGAAACCGAGCACTTGCACGCGACTGAGGCCACGGTTCCAAAGGCGATTGCAGCGGGATCGTCAAGGGCGGCTTTTACAAGCCGCTTGCCATCTTCGGAAAAAGTGCCGTGTCCAGAGACAATGCGCCGCTTGATTTCCAAGAAATTCTCTGGCGGATTTTTCTGGTCCGATTGATGTACACGCGTGATGGTGCTTTTCGGCGCCATGGCTTTCAAATCGCCTGTAGTTTGAAATCGCTTGCCGCGACCGGCATAACGGTCTTCAGGAGCGCGACCGATTTTTCCAGCCCCTCAAGACTGTTGAGCAGCACGTCCTCGTGCTCGATCGAGAGCCAGCCATCATAGCCGGCCATTGTCAGGCGGTAGCAGAACTGGCGCCACCAGGCCTCGCCATGGCCGAAACCGAGCGTGACATAGGACCAGCTTCGGGCGGGAATGTTCATCAGCGAGCCGTTCTCCAGAAGCGAGGCCGTCGCCTGAACCGGCGCGTTCAGCATCGTGTCCTTGGCGTGCACATGAAAGATGGCATCTCCCAGCGCTTCCGCCGCGACCAGTGGATCGGCGCCCATCCAGAAGAGGTGCGATGGGTCGAGATTTGCGCCCACGACCGGGCCGATGGCGGCCCGCAGCTTCAGGAGCGAGGGTACGTTGTAGACGTATTGATTGCCGTGAAGCTCAAGCGCGATGCGCTCCACGCCACATTCCTTTGCAAGGGCGGCGATCTCCGTCCAGAACGGCAGAAGCCTTTCCTCCCATTGATAGTGCAGGATCTGCTGCGTTTCCGGCGGCCAGGACGAGACCACCCAGTTAGGCATGAGGTCGCCCGCACGCCCCTCCGGAAGGCCGGACATGGTACAGACAGTCTTGATGCCCAGGTCTCCGGCGAGACGGATCGTGTCCCTCAGGCACGCGCCTTGCTCGGGCTGGGTCGGGTGCAGCGGATTGCCGTTGGCGTTGAGCGCGATGATCTCCAGGCCGCGGTCCTGGAAGGCTCTGGTGAAGTGCCGACGCGCATCGGCGCTGTTCTTCATCGCCTCGAGGTCGAAATGTGGAGCGGTGGACCAGCCGCCGGTGTTCACTTCGACGCCCGAGACGCCGAGGCGCACGGCACTGTCGAGGAGAGCGTCGAAAGACAGGCCGCCTAGGCTGTCGGAAACAAAACCGAGTTTCATTGCAGATTTCCTATCGTGCGTTGTAGAGTGAGGGCCTGACCGTCGTGTCGAGGCGGACGCGCTTGCCTGTCCGAAGCGCCTCGACGCCTGCTTCGGCGACGAGCGTGGCGCAGTAGCCGTCCCAGCTGTCGGAGGCGATTGCGGGGAACGTGCCGGTTCGAACGAAATTCAAAAAGGCCTTGTTCTGCAGGCGATAGGCTTCCGCAAAGCGCGGCCGCCAATCGGCTGGATAGTGTTCGAACGCCATGAGCTGGCCGTTGCGGCGCGTGTGAACCGGGGCGTTGAGCAGGATAGAGCCTTTTTCGCCGACAAGCTCGCCGCGCACGTCATAGCCATAGGCAGCGCTGTTGTTGACCTCGATGTTGACGAGTTGACCCTGATCGGTTTCGAGAACCATAAACACCGGAGCGCCGGTTTTCGATGCATCGACACCGGTCGGCTGAAAGACGGATATCGCGGTATAGTCGGCGTCAAGCATGAAGCGTGCGACGTCGAATTCGTGCGGGGCCGAGTTGGTGATTGCCATCTGGCCGGTGAAGTTCGCCGGCGCTTCGACATTCCGGTGCATGTTGTGCATCATGATCGCCCGGCCGAGCGAGCCGTCCGCAAGCGCGGCCTTCATGTCGCGATAGGAGGGGTCGAAACGGCGCATGAAGCCGAGTTGAACGAACCGGCGACCGCGCGCGACCTCCGCATCGATGACCGTGCGGCATTCGCTTGCATTTTGCGAAAGGGGTTTTTCGCAGAGCACGGGTTTTCCGACCTCGATTGCGGAAAGCGACAGCTGCGCATGGGTTTCGTCGGGGCTTGCGATGATCACGGCGTCGATGTCGTCGCGCCGGATCGTCTGGAAGGCATCGGTGGAGATGTCGGCTGCGCCGCAATCCTCCGCAATCGCGCGGGCACGCGCCTCGAAGGCATCGCAGACGACCTGCAGTACCGCTCCGGGCAAATCCTGCGAGACGATCCGTGCATGGTCCGCACCCATGATGCCTGCGCCGATGATTGCAACTCTGACGGACATTCCCTGTTCCTTGTTTTCGAAGCGCGGTTTGCGCAGCGATGGCGCGTGCGAATTCCCGGCAGATGATGAAAGTATGGATAGTCGCTGTGGGGTTCTTGGGCGGTAGCAGCCTCGACCGGTTGGATTATCCGGATCGAATTGCCATCATTCAACGAGCATGGCGGACCATTTCCGATGTGTTTTGCATCAAAAATTCCGTATCGCACCAATTCACGGCAATGGCTTCAGCCGCTAGGAATCAGTCACGCAGTCGTTCGACTTCATGATTTGAATCGCATCAACAAGTGAGGGGAAAATGCCAAAACCCATGAAGTCTGGAACATGGAAAGGGCCGTCGGTTCATGCGATCGCCAAGATCGCGGCAGTGGGTTCCGCGACGGTCGACCGGGTGCTCAACAATCGCAGTGGTGTGCGGGAAAAGACCCGGGCGCGCGTTCTCGCGGCGTTGGAAAAACTTCGCCATGAGAGCGCCGACAGCGATGTTCCCGTCCTCATTCGCCTGTTCTGTGAATCCGGCGAGACATTCAATGCGGCCATGGCGGCGGCCGTGTCGGAGGTGAACCGCACGCAGCCCGGCATCGACGTGCAGGGGGTGTACGTAACGACAAGCGATGCCGAACCGCTCGCCTTCGCGCGGCGGATCGAGCAGGAAGGCGGGGAGGCGGATGGCGTCGTGGTCATTGGCCGGGAGCATCCTGCAACCAACCGGGCCATTCGAAAGCTCCGGACGATCGGCCGGCCGGTGGTCTGCCTCACGACAGACCTGCCGAGTTCGCGACGAAGCACCTATGTCGGGAACGACCAGTACGCCGCCGGAAGCGTTGCGGCGCTGTTGATCGGCAATGCCCTGCCGAAGGAAAACAGCAGCATTCTGGTTGTCATGAGCGTGCCGTTCCGTTGCCAGCAGGAGCGCGAGATGGGTTTCCGGCGCGTTCTGCGGTCGGATTTTCCATACCTTAAGATCGAGGAACGTATGATCTCGGACGAAAGGCCAGAGAGCACATGCGAACAACTGACGCGATACTTCGAGGCGAACGGGCACCCTGCGGCAATCTACAATGTGGCCGGCGCCAATCGCGGTATCGGCAAGGCGTTGGAAAATGCCGGAAAGGCGGACGAAACGGTGTTTGTCGGCCATGAACTGTCCGTCCATTCCCGCGCGCTGCTGGAGTCCGGGGTGATGGACTATGTCATCTCGCACGATTTCGCAGCCGAGCTTACCTCGGCAACAAGATGGATAAAGAGCAATCTGAATGGCGTGACGAGCGAGCCGGGCTATTCGCAGGTTCTCGTTCACACGCGGTACAATTGCGGTCTGTAGGAGCGCTCGGAGCGCATGCCTTTGGTGCGGGCGAAAGATGCCCTGCCCACCCGCCGGCGATGGCTACCCTATGCAATCATTGCGCCCTTGATGTGTGGTTGCATTTCAAAAGCCGCAATATTCGATGTGATTTACATCATTATTGCGTGTCGGCGTGGCGTGGTCATAGTGATTTCAGTGGCTTGAATGGTATTCAGCTAATACTACGATTTGATGGGTAAAAAATCAGAAATTGGCCCATGAAAACCTTGTGAACCGACGTCTTCATCAATGAAAATGCCTCCAAGCGATCTCGTTGTCGGGTCGCTTGAGATGGGCCCAAACAGTGACCGCAGTGCCGATCTCGTTCCTGTTTTAGAATAAATGTTGACCAAATATAATTGATGCAATAAATGTTGCATCTAGGAGTTTGGCAGGCAGCGTGGAGGTTGCCTGTGATGCCGTCCGAAACGACTGAGCAATCCGCTCGCATCGAAAACTCCATTCGTTTCCATTCAAGGAGGAGGAACCTTATGAAAACTGGAAAAAGCATCCTGTGCACTGTTCTTTTGGCATCTGCTGCGCTTGGGGTTGCCCATGCCCAGGACGCCGAAAAACAGTATCGCTTCGTCATGGTGTCGCATATCGGCTCCAACGACCCGAACATGAACTGGTTGACGACGTCCCTGAAGGAGTTCGAGGCGAAGTATCCGGACGTGAAGACCGAATACATTTCTACCAACAACTACTCCGTTCAGGAACATGTGCGCCTGCTTGAACAGGCGATCGCAACCCGGCCGGACGGCATTGCGGTGCCGATCGTCAGTTCCGATGCATTTGAAGGCCCACTGCGCAAGGCGATCGAGGCCGGCATTCCGGTGGTCGCCTTCAATATTCCCGACGGCCGGCCGGATGGCGAGCGCATTCCCTATCTGACCTATGTCGGCGGCGACGAGTTCCTGACGGGCAAGAAGCTCGGCGAATATGCACTGACGAAGGTCGAGGCCGGCGAAATCCCGAAGCCGACGCATGTCGTCTGCGCAAGCCATGACTCGGCACATCAAGGTCTCAAGGCGCGCTGCGCCGGCATGAAAGAGGTGATGGAGAAGGCGGGTGCGAAGTTCGACGAGCTCTTCATAGGCGCAGAGCCCGCAACGGCGCGCAACACGCTGCAATCGTTCCTGCAGGCCAATCCAGATACCAACTATATCTTCACGGTCGCCGGCTGGTCGTCGCCCTGGGCTTGGGGCGTGGCGAACGAAATGAAGCTCGATCCGGATGTCGACGACAAGGGTGTCACCGTTCTGACCGTCGATGAGGGACCGGTATCGATCGAGGGCGTGCGCGCGGGGCATATTCTCGCGACGAACAGCCAGGGCTTCTGGCTACAGGGCTATGCGCCCATGGAGTGGCTGTATTGGAACAAGAAGTTCGGATACGCGCCCCAGCAGAGTATCCTCACGGGCCCGCTCGTGATTAACAAGGAAAATGCGGATCAGTGGGCCGAGCAGGTCCGCGGCGTGTTCGGCGACAAGGCCTACGACGAACAGAACACCTGGTAACCGGTACCCTCCCGGGCGAGGGCGGCTGGCCTTTCTGACAGGCCGGCTGCCCTCCTTTGCGCATCCCGCAGCGCATATCAACGAGCAGGACCAAGAACCATGCAATACCTTGTCCGCAGCCAGGGTTTTGGCGCGACCGTCGGCGTCATCGCCATGTTGGCCGTCTTCACTGTTATCGATTTTTCCGGATGGTGGACGGCACAGACCTTGTCCAACGTCACGCAGTTCACAGCCATTCTCGCTTTGGTGGCCTTGGGGCAGGCTCTCGTGATCATGACGAAGGAGATCGATCTGTCCGTCGGGTCGATCTACGGGCTGACCGGCGTGGCCTTCATAACGCTGGAGCCGTCCCTCGGCGTGCCCGGCTCTCTGGTCGTGGCTCTGCTCATGGCGGCGGCGGCCGGGTTTATTCAGGGAACCGCTGTCGTCAAAGGTGAGCTTCCATCGATGATCGTCACACTTGGCGGCCTGTTTGCAGCGCGTGGCATCATCTACGTCTGGACGGGCGGATCCGTTCACAATTTCTCCCCCGATGCCCGCACCCACGCCCTGACCCGCCTGCTGGGCGGAGAGCTCTTCGGTGTGGCAGCGGCCGTCTACTGGGTCGGTGTCATTTCCGTCCTGCTGGCAATCATGCTCTGGGGCACCCGCTTCGGAAATCGGTTGCTAGCGACCGGCGGCAGTCGGGAAAGTGCTGAATCGCGTGGTGTCCGCACTGACCGCGTCAAGACGGCAGCCTTCGTCCTCTGCTCGCTGCTTGCGGGCTTTGCCGGCATCCTGACGCTGTGCAACCAGCCGCAGACCCATGTGACACTCGGCGAGAACATGGAACTCGAGGCCATCTCGGCGGCAGTGATCGGTGGTTGCCTGCTGACCGGCGGGCGAGGGTCGATCCTCGGGGTCATCCTCGGCGCCTTGATCGTTGTCAGTTTCCGTTACGAGCTGATCGCGCTCGGCGCACCATCGTCGTGGTACATCACATTCGTCGGCGCCGTTCTCATCGTGGCGGTTATTTTCAATCAGAAGCTTGCCCGCTTTCTCGGGCACAGCGTTTGACGCGGGAGGACGCTCAAATGACCCAGCAACCCCTGATCCAGGTGAAAAACCTCGACCTCTATTTCGGTGCCTTCCACGCTCTGAAGAACGTTTCGGTCGATTTCAACGCCGGCGAGCTGATCGGCTTGGTCGGCGACAACGGCGCCGGCAAGACCACGCTGATCCGCGTCCTCTGCGGCATTCACGCCCCAACGAAAGGGGAGGTGTTCTTCGACAGCAAGAAGGTCGAAAAATTCCACCCGAAGCTCGCCATCGACCAGGGCATCGAGACCATCCAGCAGTCGGTTGGCCTTTGCGACAACCTTTCGATCGCGCGGAATTTCTATCTCGGCCGGGAGCCGGTCAAACGCATCCTCGGCATACCCTTTCTCGATTTCGCCAAGATGCGCGAGAAGTCCAGCCGCGTCATCCGCCAGTTCGGCCTTCGCGAAAACGTGTCGGCCGATGACGAGGTGGAGCGGCTGTCGGGCGGTGAACGCCAATCGGTCAAGATCGGCCGGGCCGTCGAGTTCAAGAACCGCGTCGTCATCATGGACGAACCGACGAACCACCTCTCGGTGCGCGAACGCGAACACGTCAATGAACTGGCGGTGCAGTTGAAGGAGCAGGGCCTGCTCGTCATCTACATCACGCACGACATCTTCCAGGTCCACAAGCTCGCCGATCGTATCGTCATCATGGAGAATGGCGAAAAGGTTGCCGATGCATCGACCGACAGCATGTCGGCGGAAGCGCTCGAAGATGTCATCCGCCAGGGTGGTCGTGTGGTCGAGAAGCAGGAGGCGGTCTGATGGCGCTCTCCGCGGCAAAACCCCTCATTCGGCGCCACACGGAAATTGGCATCTTCCTGATCGGCGCCATCCTGATCGTGATTTTCGCATCGACCTCGGACGGGCGATGGGCCAACCTCTATAACATCGGCACGATCATGCAGGTCACGGCAACGCTCGGGCTGATGAGCCTGGGTGTCGCGATCGTGATCGGGACCGGTGAAATCGACATCTCGGTCGGCTCGACCTTCGGCATGGGCGCGCTCGCTCATCTGTGGCTTGCCGCCCGCATCGATCCCGTGTTTGCAGCTTTGGCCGCCATCGTCGTTGGTGCGGCGATCGGCTACGTGAATGGCTGGCTTGTAACGAGGACCAAGACGCCGTCGCTGATCATCACGCTTGGCACGTTGATGATTTTCCGTGGCATCGCGATCGCGCTGACGGACGGCTTTTCCTTTTCCATTCCCTATGCCGCGCGAAACGGCTGGACGTACTTTCTTCTCGGCGGGGGCGATTTTCTCGGCTTCAATACCGCCCTGTTCTGGTTGATCGCAGTCTTTGCGGTTCTCATCGTCGTCCTGAAGGCCATGCCATTTGGCAACCGGCTGCTGGCCGTTGGCGGCTCGGCCGATAGTGCGCATTCGCGAGGTGTGCGTGTCGATCGCATCAAGCTGTCCGCATTCGTCATTTGCGGAATGCTTGCCGCCTTTGCTGGCGCGCTTGAGGCCGGAAAGCTCGGTTTCGCGGATGGTTCCATGGGGCGGCTGATGGAATTGCAGGCCATCGCGTCCTGTGTTCTGGGCGGTTGCCTGTTGGCCGGCGGACGGATTTCGCTGATCGGCGCTTTGATGGGCGCGTTCGTCCTGTCCTCCATCCAATCCTATCTGGTCGTAACCGGTGTTCAGCCGCAGTGGTTCATCCTTATTCTGGGGCTCATCGTCGTGGGGGCGGCCTATGGCGACAAGTCTCTGCGGAACTGGGCGATCCGAAAGTAGCGACGTTCTCTTCTTGCCTGATCGCATCGGCGCCGCTCACCGGCGCCGATTTTTTTGGGGTCGTTCCGCAGCGTTTTGCCCTTTCTGCGCCATCGGCGCGAAGTGTGTTGACATTCCGTTATCTGCAATTAATGTTGCTCCTTGAGGATAAATGCAATTATTCAATCCGGGCAGTGACTTGCAGCGCGCGAACAGCGGCGTTGCGAGAGCGTCGAGTGCTGTCTTGCGCGGGATTAAATTCAGATCGGGAGGAGAATCTTATGGGTGACATTGCAACGGTGATCGATCTTGCGCAGTTCCGGCGTGAGGTCGAAACCGAAACCACGAAGGCGATGTGCCCGACGGCCGTTGCCATCGAGAAGAATATCCCGATCTATGACGGCGCGTCCGTCAGCGATGCCATCGGTCCGGAATGGGCCTCGGTCATCGGCGAGGGGCCGGGTGTCTTCGTGGTCAAGCGCGCTTTCACCGATCCGGGCGCCATTGATGCGGCAAGCGACGTCTTTCGCCAGATCATCGCCGACGAGCGCGCGGCGGGCACGGCGGCGGGTGACCACTTTGCAAAGGCCGGCGCCAATGACCGTATCTGGAACAGCCTGCAGAAGCTGTGCCTGCGCAATCCCGCCGTCTACGCCCGCTACATGGCCAATCCCGTGATCGATATTGCCTGCCGCGCCTGGCTCGGTCCGGGATACCAGATCGCCACGCAGGTCAATCAGGTCCGTCCCGGTGGCAAGGCGCAGGCGCCGCACCGCGACTACCATCTCGGCTTCATGAAGCCGGAGCAGATGGCGGAGTATCCGACCCACATCCACGCCACCGGTCCTACCCTTATCCTGCAAGGTGGCGTCGCCCATTGCGACATGCCCGTCGAGAGCGGCACGACAAAACTGTTGCCGCATTCGCAACGCTACCTGCCGGGCTACGTCGCCGCCACGCGGCCGGAATTCCGCGACTATTTCGAGGCGCATTGCGTCCAGCTTCCCCTGGAAAAGGGCGACGCCATCTTCTTCAGCCCGGCGCTGTTTCATGCCGCGGGCGAGAACCGGACGACGGATGTCGTGCGCATGGTCAACCTCATCCAGACGGCGTCGGCCTTCGCCCGCCACATGGAAAATCTCGACCGCACGGCCATGGCCCGCGCCGTCTATCCGCATCTGGCGGCGCTTTCGCCTGAGGGACGGCGTGCGGTGATTGCCGCGACCGCTGACGGCTATCCGTTCCCGACCAATCTCGACACCGATCCGCCGCTTGGCGGTCTCGCACCGGAAAGCCAGCAGGAGCTGCTTGCCCGGGCTGTCGCGGAAGGTTGGGGCGAGGCGCAGCTCGACGCGGCCCTCGCGGCACAGGGTGCCAAGCGCGCTGCTTGATAACTACCCGCAATGGCTTCGGGCGGGGAGGAAACAGGAAGCCAATTTCGGGAGGACGTCACTTATGAAGAAACTTCTGCAATCCTTGGCCCTTGGCGCGCTGCTCGCCACGTCGGCATTTGCCGGTGTCGCCAATGCGGACGGCGAGAAATTCGTCTGGATCAGCCATGGCCCGGATAGCGACAGCTGGTTCAACGTCATCAAGAATGCGATCAAGGTCACGAACGAGCAGATGGGTGTTACGACCGAGTACCGAAACCCGCCGAGCGGTGATCTTGCAGATATGGCGCGTCTCGTCCAGCAGAGCTCGGCGGCCGGCGTCGATGGCATCATCGTCACGATCGCCGATTTCAACGTGCTGGAAGGGCCGATCAAGGATGCCGTCGCCAAGGGCATTCCAGTCGTCACCGTCAATTCGGGCACGGTGGAAGAAAGCCAGAAACTCGGTGCGCTGATGCATGTCGGCCAGCCGGAATATGAAGCGGGTCTCGGTGCGGGCAAGCGCGCGAAGGAAGCGGGCATCAAGAGCTTCCTCTGCGTCAACCACTACATCACCAACCCCGCGTCCGTTGAGCGGTGCCGCGGTTTTGCCGAGGGCATCGGTGTCGAACTCGGTAACCAGATGGTCGATTCCGGCATCGACCCCTCGGAAGTGCAGAACAAGGTGAAAGCCTATCTCACCGCCAATCCCGATACCGGCGCGATCCTGACGCTTGGCCCCAATTCGGCCGAACCGTCGATCCGGGCGGTGAAGGAGATGGGGCTCGACGGCGACATCTATTTCGGCACGTTCGACCTCTCGGCTGAAATTTCGGCAGCCATCAAGGATGGCACCATCAACTTCGCGATCGACCAGCAGCCGTTCCTGCAGGGTTCGATTCCGATCCAGGTGCTGACGAACTTCGTTCGCTATGGCGTGACGCCCTCGAACTCGATCTTCACCGGCCCAGGCTTCGTGACGAAGGACAATATCGCACTCGTCGAGTCGCTGGCAGGCCAGTACCGCTGATCCGACGGATTTTTGGCGCGCACCGGGCCGCCGCCCGTGCGCGCCAAAAAATGTTTCTGAGGGAGGAAATGCATTCATGACGGACGTCATTCCGGACGCGCTGAAGGACGAGCGCATCAAACCCGTCTCGCCGCTCAGGCGCGCGCTGATCCGGCCCGAGCTCGGCGGTATCTGCGGCACCATCGTGGTCTTCCTGCTGTTTGCGGTGATTGCCGGCGATAGTGGCATGTTCGCCGCCGAGGGCGTGATGAACTGGACGGTGGTTTCGGCCCAGTTCATGGTCATTGCGGTCGGCGCCTGCCTTTTGATGATCGCCGGCGAGTTCGATCTTTCCACCGGCTCGATGATCGGCTTTTCCGGCGTCATGATGGCCATCCTGTCGGTTCATCTCGGCGTGCCGCTCTGGCTTGCCATCGTCGCGACCTTCGTCTTCTGCGTCCTGCTTGGCGGTGTGAATGGCTGGCTTGTTATCCGCACCGGCTTGCCGTCCTTCATCGTGACACTTGCCTTCCTCTATATCCTGCGTGGACTGACCATCTGGAGCTCGGTCTACTTTACCCGGCAGACGATTATCGGCGGCGTTGCCGAAAAGGCGGCAAATGACTGGCTCGCGCCGATCTTCGGCGGCAAGGTTTTGGGCTGGCTCTTCACCTGGATGGGCGAGGCGGGCTGGATCGCCACCTTCACGCGCGGCAACCGCGCCGGGCAGCCGGTCATCGACGGCATCCCGATGCTCGTCATCTGGGCGATCGTGCTTGTGGTCTTCGGCCACTGGCTGCTCACCCGCACCAAGTTCGGCAACTGGATCTTTGCCGCCGGCGGCGATGCGCTTGCCGCGCGCTACGTCGGCGTGCCGGTCAATCGCGTAAAGATCCTGATGTTCATGTTCTCCGCCTTCTGCGCCGTCGTCTTTGCCACTTGCCAGGTCATGGAGTTCGGCTCGGCGGCGGCCGACCGCGGCCTGTTGAAGGAGTTTGAGGCGATCATCTGCGTGGTGATCGGCGGCGCGCTGCTCACTGGCGGCTACGGTTCCGTCATCGGGGCCGCTCTCGGGGCGATTATCTTCGGCGTGGTGCAGCAGGGCCTGTTCTTTGCCAATGCGGAAAGCTCGCTCTTCCGGGTGTTTCTCGGCGTCATCCTGCTGACGGCCGTGATCATGAACACCTACATCCGCCGCATCATCACGGGAGAACGCTGATGTCCGCCATCGTGGAGATGAGAAACATCACGAAGCATTTCGGCCATGTCATCGCGCTGGCCGGTGTTTCCTTCGACGTGAAGGCCGGCGAATGCCACTGCCTGCTCGGCGACAACGGTGCCGGCAAATCGACCTTCATCAAGATCATGTCCGGCGTTTACAAGCCTAGCGGCGGCGAGGTTCTGGTTGAGGGCGCGCCGACGCAGTTCCAGAGCCCACGCGACGCCATGACGGCAGGCATCGCCACGGTCTATCAGGACCTTGCGATGATCCCGCTGATGAGCGTCAGCCGCAATTTCTGGATGGGGCGCGAGCCGGAGCGGGGCGTCTGGCCGTTCAAGACCTTCGATACGGCCAAGGCCGATGACATCACCGTCAAGGAAATGCGCAAGATGGGCATCAGCCTGCGCGGGCCGGACCAGGCGGTCGGCACGCTCTCCGGCGGCGAGCGCCAGACGGTGGCGATTGCCCGTGCGGTCTATTTCGGCGCCAAGGTGCTGATCCTCGACGAACCGACCTCCGCGCTCGGCGTGCGCCAGACGGCGAATGTGCTGAGCACGATCGATCGGGTGCGCAAGCAGGGCATCGGCGTCGTCTTCATCACCCACAACGTTCGCCACGCTCTCGCTGTCGGTGATCGCTTCACGGTGCTGAACCGCGGCCAGACGCTGGGCACCGCCGAACGCGGCACGGTGGATGCGGCAGCTTTGCAGGACATGATGGCCGGCGGCCAGGAACTGGCGCTGCTGGAATCCTCGCTCGGCGGGACGATCTAAACGGGACCCGCCGGCTTTGGGCCGGCAGGTCCGACCCTAGGTTAGCGGACCACCGCGTAACCGACGGCCGCCATGACGCGCAGGAGTTCCTTATGGCCGATCTTCGCCATGTTGAGCGGCGGGTTGTGGGTGGGGTCCTGCTCCGCCTCGACGACGAACCAGCCTTCATAGCCATAGGAAGCAAGGCGTTTGACGATCGCCTCGAAATCCAGGCTGCCATCTCCGGGAACCGTGAAGGCACCCTTGATGACGGCGTCGAGGAAGCTCTCCCTCGTGCGGTCGAGCGCGTCGATCACCGGCAGGCGAACGTCCTTGGTGTGCACATGGGTGATGCGGCGGTGATGCTTGTCGATGACGCGCAGGACATCGCCGCCTGCAAAGGCCATGTGGCCGGCATCGAAGAGCAGCGGCAAGCCTTCGCCGGAATGTTTCATCAGGAGGTCGAGTTCCTCCTCCGTCTCGATCGGTGCCGCCATGTGGTGGTGGTAGGAGATCGGCATGCCCTGCTCGGAGCACCATTCGCCGAAGGCGGTCATCTTGCGGCCGTAGGCCTTGATTTCGTCCTCGGAGAGATTGCGCTTGGTGGCAAGCGGCGCGCTGCGGTCGCCCTGAATGGTGCCGGCCGTCTCGCCATAGACGATGCAGGGAGCGTCGACCGCCTTGAACAGCGCCATCTGCTCGGCGATCCGGTCTTTCTCGGCTTCGATGTCGCCATCGAGCAGCAGGCCGGAGAACCAGCCGCCGCAGACCTGGATGCCATGCTTGTCGAGGATGGGGCGAAGGATCTTCGCATCCATCGGAAACCGGCGGCCGGTCTCCATGCCGGTGAAACCGGCTTCCGCGGCTTCGGCAAGGCATCCTTCCAGCGAAATGTCGCTGCTAATTTCCGGCAGGTCGTCGTTCCACCAGGCGATGGGGGCAATGCCGAGTTTGGCTTTCATGGTCGGGCTCCAGATAAGGGGTTTCGGTGTCTTGAAAACAAATATTGACAATTATACAATATTGCAATGATAATTGCAGATAACAAACCACGCATCATCCAGGGAACGGCGAAAATGAAAAAGAAGCTCCGTCTTGGCCTCATCGGATCGGGTTTCATGGGCAAGACGCATGTCTTCGGCTTCGCCGCCGCCGAGCGGGTCTTCGACCTGCCCTTCGAGGTGGAGTTCGCCACGATCGCCGATGTGACCATGGCGCAGGCGGAAGCCGCGCGCTCGGCCTTCGGTTTTCAACGCGCCACGGATGACTGGTGCAGCCTGGTGACGGATCCCGATATCGATGTCATCGACATCACGGCCCCGAATGCGCTGCACAAGGAGATGGCGCTATCGGCCATCGCCGCCGGCAAACACGTCTATTGCGAAAAACCGCTTGCCCCGCTCGCCGCAGATGCCCGCCAGATGGCCGAGGCGGCGGAGAAGGCCGGCATCAAGACGCAGGTCGGCTTCAACTACCTTTGCAACCCGATGCTCAGCCTCGCCAGGGAGATGATCTCCGGCGGGGAACTGGGCGAAATCCGTGGTTACCGTGGCCTCCATACGGAGGACTATATGGCCGATGCAGGTGGCCATTTCACGTTCCGGCACGACCCCGCCGGTGGCGGTGCTCTGGCAGATATCGGCAGTCATGCGCTGGCGACCGCAGAGTTTCTGATGGGACCGATTACGAAGGTCATGGGTGACTGCATCACGATGATCGCGAGCCGCCCCGATGGCAAGGGCGGTGTGCGGCCGGTCGAGACGGACGATGTCGGTCGCGCCTTCCTGCGCTTTGCAAACGGCGCGACCGGCTCAATCGAGGGTAACTGGATCGCAACCGGCCGCAAGATGCAGCATGATTTCGAAGTCTACGGCACGAAGGGCGCGCTTGCCTTCTCGCAGGAGCGCTTCAACGAGCTTCATTTCTATTCGACGGCCGATACGAAGGGGCGGCAGGGTTTTCGGCGTATCGAGGCCGGCCCCGACCACGCGCCCTACGGCCGCTTCTGCGTCGCCCCCGGCCACCAGCTCGGCTTTAATGATCTGAAGGCCATCGAGGTCGCCGGCTATCTGGAGGCGATTGCAGGCCTTAGGCCCGAGCCGTTCAATTTTCGCGCTGGCCTGCGCATCCAGACGCTGGTGGAGACGATCCAGCAATCGTCGCGTGCCGGCGCATGGCTTGATGTGAAGGGTGATTGACCGCGGGCGATGGTGGCGCAATAATAATTGCATATGGAGTTGTTCCGGCAATTCGTGCCGCGTTCGCCGGCATCGCGTCCGGCGCTCCATTTATCCCGAACAAGCTGCCCAGCGTGTCGATTACGCTTGACGTGCAATTAAAATTGCGTCTTTGTAATAATGAAAACTAATATTGCTGATTGGTTCCCATCAGCAATCCGAGGAGGAAACATGTACGCGTCCTACGGCTTGTTCATCGATGGCGCCTGGTCAGGTTCCGCGACTGGTGCGTCGACTGAAATCACGGATCCTGGCAATGGCGACGTCCTGGGTGTCGTTCCCGTAGCAAGCGTTGATGACACCAACAGGGCGATCAGCGTTGCTGACAAGGCTTTTGACGCTTGGAAGAAAACGCCGGCCTGGACACGCGCGGACCACTTGCACAGGGCGGCCGACGTGATGGCGGCGCGCACGGCCGAGGCTGCGCGCCAGATCACGCTCGAAACCGGAAAGCCGCTGGCGCAAGCGGGTCGTGAATGGGCGCTCGCCGTCGACCAGTTCCGCTGGTACGCGGAGGAAGCCCGCCGCATCTACGGCCGCATCGTCGAAAGCCGTGTGCCGGGCGGTCGTCTGGAGGTCACGCATGAGCCCGTCGGCGTCGTTGCGGCCTTTACCGCATGGAATTTCCCGGCGGCGCTGATTGCCCGCAAAGTCGCGCCCGCGCTTGCGGCCGGTTGCGCCGTCATCGTCCGTCCTTCCGTCGAGGTGCCGGGCGTGGCGATGGTCCTGTTCGATTGCCTGCGCGAAGCCGGCCTTCCGGCGGGTGTCGCCAACCTCCTGATCGGCCCGACCGGCAATACCTACAAGCCCATCATGGCCTCGCCGGTCGTGCGGAAAGTTTCGCTGACGGGATCGACGCGCGTTGGCCAGCAGATGATCCGCGACAGCGCCGAGACGGTGAAGCGCATCAGCATGGAACTCGGCGGTAATGCGCCGATGATCGTCTTCGACGACGCCGATCTCGACAAGGCGCTCGATCTCGCGGTGCCGACGAAATACGCCAATGCCGGCCAGGTCTGCGTGACCCCGGATCGCTTCTACGTGCACGAAACTCTGCACGATCGCTTTGCCGATGGATTTGCTGCCCGCGCCCGCGCGCTCAAACTCGGCCATGGCCTCGATGAGACGACGCAGATGGGGCCGCTGATCAACGAGCGGCGCATGGCCGCAATTGAAGAGATCGTTGCCGATGCCAGCGACCGCGGCGGCAAGATTCTCGCGGGCGGCCGGCGGCCGAAGGACATGAACTCCGGCTACTTCTTCGAGCCGACCGTCATCACCGGCTTGCCGGACGATGCCAAGGCAATCGCCGAGGAGAATTTCGGCCCGATCGCCGCCATCACCGCCTTCTCCAGCACGGATGAGGTTTTCGAGCGGGCGAACGCATCCGAAATGGGCCTCTCGGCTTACGTCTTCACCCGCGATGCCGGCCGTGCACGCGATGCGGCGGCGCGGCTGGAGGCGGGTATGGTCGGGGTTAACAGTTTTGCGCTGGCGGCCGCCGAAGCGCCGTTTGGCGGCATCAAGGCGAGTGGCATGGGTCGTGAAGGCGGCACCGAGGGCATCCTCGACTATTCTAACGTCAAGCTCGCGCAAATGCTGGTCTGAGGAGGCAGTCATGATCAAGAACGGTGTCAAAAAGCGCTGGGCTGAAGGCAAACCTGTCCTCAATGGTTGGCTCTCCATCGCTAATTCCTTCAGCGCCGAAATCATGGCGGCGCAGGGCTACGACTCGCTCACCGTCGACATGCAGCACGGCATCGTCGGTTACGACGGGGCCGTGCCGATGCTGCAGGCCATGCGGACAAGTGGGGTAACGCCGCTGGTGCGCGTGCCGTGGCTCGATCCCGCCGACATTATGAAAGCGCTGGACGCCGGCGCCTATGGCGTCATCTGCCCAATGATCAACACGCGCGCGGAGGCCGAGCGGCTCGTCTCCTACATGCGCTATCCGCCCAGCGGCGTGCGTAGTTTCGGTCCCAGCCGCGCACTGTTTTCCGCCGGTGCCGGATATGCCGCGGAAGCCGACGACGAAATGATCTGCCTTGCCATGATCGAGACCGCGCAGGCGTACGAAAACCTCGAGGACATCCTCGCGACCCCCGGTCTCGATGGAGTCTATATCGGCCCCGCCGACCTGACGCTCGGACTTCAGGGCAAACGCTATGCGCCCGGATTCGACCGCCGCGAGCCGGAAATGATCGAGGCGATCAAGACGATCCTTCATGCTGCCCACCGGGCAGGCAAGAGGGCGGCGCTGCACAACGGCACGCCTGATTATGCGGCGGAAGCGGTGGGGTGGGGTTTCGATTTCGTGACCGTCACCAACGACGTCCGCCTCCTTGCAAGTGCCGCCGAGGCGAGTGTGCGGAAATTCCGTGATCTCGTGCAGGAGGTTGCTCCCGCCAACACGATCGATACGGGAGGGTATTGAATGCCCAGGATCCTGGTGGCAGGCAAGATCCACGCGGACGGCCTTGCCGTTCTCAATTCCGCGCCCGGCGTGACGATCGACTATGTCGAGGAGGTTTCCGCGGCAAGCTACGCGCCGTTCCTCGCGACCGCCGATGCGCTGCTCATCCGCACCCAGCCGCTCTCGGCGGCGTTTATTGCCGATGCGCCGAACCTCAAGATCGTTTCGCGCCACGGCGTCGGCTACGATTCGGTCGACGTTACAGCCCTGAACGGCCGCGGCATCCCGCTTGCCGTCGTGGGGGATGTGAATTCCCGCGCCGTCGCCGAGCACGCCGTTATGCTGATGCTCTCGGCCGCGCGCCGCACCGTCCTCTTCGACCGCAAGATGCGGGAAGGCGACTGGAACTATCGCAACAGCCTGGATGCCGATGAGTTGGACGGTGGCACATTGCTGGTGGTCGGTTTCGGCCGCATCGGCAGGCGGCTGGCGCAGATCGCGACGGCGCTCGGCATGACGGTGCTTGCCTTCGACAAATTCCAGGCCGCGGACCAGATCGCAGCGGCCGGCGCAACGCCGGTGGATGACTTGCTCGATGGCCTTTCGCGCGCCGACGTGGTGTCGCTGCATGTGCCCAAGTCAGGTGCCGAGCCTTTGATCGGTGCTTCGGAGTTGGCCGTGATGAAACGCTCGGCCATTCTCGTCAACACGGCGCGCGGTGGCCTGATCGATGAAGGGGCGCTGCTGGCGGCGCTCAACGAGGGGCGGCTTGCCGCGGCCGGTCTCGATGTGCTCGATGCCGAACCGCCGGCGAACGACGACCCCATGCTCGGCTGCGACCGGGTGGTGCTTTCCCCGCACAATGCCGGACTGACCGAAGCCTGCGCGCGGCGCATGGCCATCTCGGCGGCGGCAAACATCCTCGATTTCTTCAGGGGTACGCTCGACCCGGCACTCGTCGTCAACCGTGCCGAGATTGCTCCGCGTCTTTCTCCGGTCGGCGGCTGATCATGACGCTGCTGGTATTTCGCGATATCGCCAAATCCTATGGCATCGTGCCGGTGCTGAAGGGTATCGATCTCGTCGTAAAGCCGGGCGAAGTCTTGGCGCTGGTCGGCGAAAACGGCGCGGGCAAATCCACCCTCATGCGCATTGCTGCCGGGCTGGCGCCGCCGTCTTCGGGCACGATGCTGCTGGACGGCGCACCGGCGCCGGTAGCGCTGCATGCCGCCGAGCGCGCGGGCATCGTCATGGTGCACCAGGAATTCTGCCTGGCGCCGCACCTGACGGTGGCGGAAAATGTCTTTCTCGGGCGGGAAATGACGCGTGGCCTCTTCACTGACCGCAAGGCGATGGAGGCGCGGGCACGAGACCTGCTGGCTGAACTCGGTTCGGCGGCTCCCGTTCGAGCGCGGTTGCGTGATCTGCCTGTATCGGACTGGCAGATGATCGAGCTCGCCAAGGCTTTCGCCCGGCAACCGAAGCTTATCCTGATGGATGAGCCGACCGCAGTGTTGTCGGCGACCGAGGCGGGCAACCTTTTTGCCCGTGTCCGCGCGTTCCGTGAGATGGGCGGTTCGGTGATCTTCACCTCGCACCGCCTTGATGAGGTGAAGGATATCGCCGATCGCGTCGCGGTCCTGCGCGACGGCCAGATCGTGCGCGTCGAGAACACCAGCGATATCTCCGAGGATGCGATGGCTGAGGCGATGGTCGGGCGGCCACTTGCGGAAATCTATCCACCTCGCCGCGGTGCGGCGGACCGCAAGGCACTGCTCAGCGTCGCCGGGCTCACATCGCCGGGCGCCGTCGACCAGGCAACGCTCGATATCCGTGAGGGCGAAGTGCTGGGTATTTCCGGGCTCGTCGGCTCCGGCCGCACGGAACTTGTCGAAGCGCTCTTCGGGTTGCGGCCGGCACACTGCGGGTCCTTCGTGCTGCGTGGCGAGGCACGCAAGTTGCCGGAGGCGCGCGAGGCTTGGGGGCTTAAGCTCGCCTACCTAACAGAGGACCGCAAGGGCAAGGGCCTGCTGCTCGGCAAGTCGCTCGACCAGAACGTGGCGCTCACCAAGGGGGCGATCAACGGCGCGAGCTGGATCGACCGGCGGGCGGAGCGGCGTGATCTCGAAGCGGCCGTCGGGCGTTACGACATCCGCACAGGACGGCTCGACGTGACGGCCGGCGCGCTCAGCGGCGGCAACCAGCAGAAGGTTCTGATCGCCAAGACGCTTGCCGTCGAGCCAGATCTGATCGTCTTCGACGAACCGACGCGCGGCGTCGATATCGGCGCCAAGCAGCAAATCTACGAGATCATCGCCATGCTTGCCGCCGAGGGCAAGGCGATCGTCGTCATCTCATCCGAGATGCAGGAGATCGTCGGCCTGTCTGACCGGGTGCTGGTCATGCGGCGCGGGCGCATCGCCGGCGAGCTGTCCGGCGACGCGATCACTGAAACCGACATCATTCGATTTGCCATGGGCCTGGAAGATAAGGCCCCGCAGGAGGAGGCAAGCCATTGACCGACATTACCGCCACGTCCGCCGGCAACGCCACAGCGTCGCCGGGCCGCACCCTTGCGGGCATTTTCGAGGCTGCCGGCCCGCTGATTGCCCTCATCCTGCTGATGCTCATCGGTTCCCTGATGAGCGACAGCTTCCTCGGCGCGGAAAACCTCTCGAACGTTTTCACGCGCAGCGCCATCATCGGCATTATCGCGGTCGGTGCCACTTTCGTCATCACGGCGGGCGGGCTTGACCTTTCGGTTGGATCGCTCTCGGCGCTGGTCGCGGGCGTGACGATCATGTTCATGAATTCGGCGGCCGAGGTGCTGGGGCCGGGTTGGCAGCTCGTTGTCGCCGGCATCGTCTGCTCTCTTGTCGTCGGTGCGGCTGCCGGTCTCCTCAACGGTGTCATGATCGTCAAAGGGCGGGTGGAAGCCTTCATCGTGACGCTCGGCGCCATGGGCATCTTCCGCTCGGTCATCACCTGGCTTGCGGATGGCGGCTCCATCTCCCTTGATTTCTCGCTGCGCGATGCCGCACGCCCGATCTACTACGGCCAGGTTCTTGGTATCGCCGTGCCGATCCTCGTGCTTGCCGTTATTGCCATCGTCGGTGAACTGGTGCTGCGGCGCATGCGCTTCGGCCGGCATGTGGCCGCCATCGGCTCAAACCGGCATGTCGCCTTCTATTCGGCGATCCCTGTCAACCGCGTGCGCATCCTCACCTACGTCATCCAGGGTCTCTGCGTCGCCGTCGCGACGGTGATCTACGTGCCGCGCCTCGGTGCCGCGACGCCCTCGACCGGCCTGATGTGGGAACTGGAGGCGATTGCCGCCGTCATCATCGGCGGCACGGCGCTCAGCGGTGGTTTCGGCCGCATCTGGGGCACCATCGTCGGCGTGCTGATCCTCGGTTTCATCAGCAACATCCTCAACCTCACCGGCTTCATCAGCCCCTATCTCAACGGCGCATTCCAGGGGGCGATCATCATCATCGCCGTGCTGCTGCAGCGCGACCGTTCGCAGGGCTGACACCTTCTTTTCACTTCAACAGGGAGACAAGTGAATGTTCGACAGATTGAAATCCATGCTTGCCGCAGGCGCGGTCGCCGTCGCAGCGTTGGCGACGCCAGCTCTTGCCGCCGACGCCGTCATCGGCGTCTCGATCCCGGCCGCCACGCACGGCTGGACGGGCGGCCTCAACTACCACACCAAGCGCACCATCGACCGGATGAAGGAAGCCTTCCCGAATATCGACTTCGTGCTGGCGACCTCGTCGAGCGCCACGCAACAGGTCAACGACATCGAGGACCTCATGGCGCGCAACATCAATGCGCTCGTCGTTCTGCCTTTCGAATCTGACCCGTTGACCGAGCCGGTCAAGGCCGCCAAGGCCAAGGGCGTGTTCATCGCGACCGTCGACCGGGGTCTTGCCGAAGAAGGCATCGAGGACCTCTATGTCGGCGGCGACAACCCGCAATACGGCACGGCGGCGGCCGAATACTTCAAGAAGAAGTTTCCGGATGGCGGCAAGATCGTCGTGATGCGCGGCATCCCGACAGCGATCGACAACATCCGCATCGACGCCTTCAATGCGGCGCTGAAGGATACCAAGATCGAAGTGCTCGACATGCAGTACGCCAACTGGAACCCGGACAAGGGTTTCGAGGTGATGCAGGACTATCTCCAGCGGTTTCCTGAGATCGATGGCGTGTGGGCCGGCGACGACGATGCCGCACTCGGCGCCATCGAGGCTATCAAGCAGGCGGAACGCAAGAACGTGACGGTGCTGGGCGGATCCGGCATGAACAAAGTGATCAAGCTGGTGATGGACGGCCACGACATGGTCGATGCCGACATCTTCTACCCGCCGACGCTGATCATCCCCGCCATCGAACTCGTCACCATGAAGTTCGCTACGCAGGCGCCGATCAACGGTCGCTACGTGCTCGGCAGCCCACTGATCACAAAGGACAATGCGGCGGAATACTACTTCCCCGACGCCCCCTATTGAAAAATGAAAGGGGTGCGCTCGTCAGGGCGCACTCCGTATAGTCGCCCCTGGAAGGGCGGTTGGATAGGTCCGCCGCGACAAGCGTTGCGGATTGTCGATTTTTGCAATACTGCACTGATCAGGCGATTGGAACGCGCGGAAGACAAGTACGAAATGCCGCGTCCTCTTGCACATCACACTTCAGGAGTTGCGCTGCATGCCACGGGTAAAACAGTCCGATCAGCCGCCACCGCGCACAGCCAACTACGAAACATTCGTCAACCTCGTCACGGAGGCTTACCCAAACCTCAGTGACCGTTTCCAGCAGGTTGCCCGCTTCATCACGCAGAACCCGAACGTGGTCGCGATGCAGTCGATCAACGCGATTGCCGAGCAGTGCGGCGCTCACCCGTCCATCCTGGTGCGGTTCGCCCAGAATTTCGGTTTCTCCGGCTTCAAGCAGCTCCAGGCGGTTTTCCAAAGCCGGCTCTCGACGGCAGCACCCGGTTATCGCGAGCGCATCAGCGCCTTGGACGTCGATCTGGAGAAGAACAAGCGGAAGGGAAACCTCGGCTTCCTCCACGATCTGGTCGTTCGCGATATCGCAACGCTGCAGGAACTGCTGAGCGCGACGCCCGAGGAAAGCCTGTCCCAGGCCGCCAAGGCGATCAAAAACGCGAATACCATCTTCATCGCAGGCCAGTTGCGGTCTGAGCCGATCGCAAAATTTCTCCGCTACGTGCTCTCCATGCTTCAACTGCGGGTCATTCTGCTCGACCCGGCGGGCGGGCTGGCACCTGAAATGGCGCAGGTCATGGGCAAGAAGGACGTGCTCGTCGCAATCGCCTTCCGCCACTATGCCAAAGAGGTGGTGACGATCGCCGATGTCGCGGCACACAACGGTACGCCGATGGTCGCCATAACGGACAGCCAGTTGTCGCCACTTGCGAAGAGCGCCAGCGTTCTCTTCACGATTCCGGAAGATGAGTATTCGTTCTCGCGCTCGCTTGCGGCACCCATGTGCCTGACCCAGGCCATCGCGGTCGCGGTCGCAGCGCTGCTCCAGGAAGACAAGAAGGACTCGCCGCAGATCCCGACGGTCACGGGAAACCAGCGCCGCAAGCCCTGAGAGGGGAATGCCCGCCATATCGGTTAGGAATGGCGGGCAGCGCTCTCACCCGACGATTTCGCGGATGTTGACGAACCGCCGCTCGGCGCGCGAGAGATTTGCGGCCTCGGCAAGTGCGAGGGACTTTTCGCCGTCCTCAAAGGTGGCATCCGGCGTCGTGTTGGATTCGACGCAGTCGATGAACGACTCGAGTCCCAGCGCATAGGCTTCCGCATAGCGTTCGATGAAGAAGTTGAGGAAGGGCTCGCCGGCGCCCGTCGCTGTCGGGCCGAACCGCTCGAGGCCATGCGCCCGGCGGTTTCCGGAGATGAGCATGCCGTTCGATCCCAGGATCTCGACCCGCTGGTCGTGACCGTAGATTGCGGCGCGGGAATTGTTGATGTGGCAAAGCTTGCCGCTTTCCGTGCGCAGAACGACCATGGTGGAATCGACGTCGTTCAGTTCGGCGAGCGTCGGATCGATCAGCGCGCTGCCGGTGGCGAACACCTCGACGGGTTCCTCGCCGAGCATGAAGCGCGCGAGGTCGAAGTCGTGGATGGTCATGTCCTTGAAGATGCCGCCCGATGCCTTCAGATATTCGCGCGAGGCAAGGCCGGGATCGCGTGAGGTGATGATCACCTGGCGGATATCGCCGATCTCGCCGGAACGGGCAGCATCGCGCGCCGCCCGGTGGCCCGGATCGTAGCGACGGTTGAAACCGATCTGGATAGGCTTGTCGAAGCCCTTTAGTGCCGCGCGGCAGGCCTTGACCCGGGCCAGCGACAGGTCGATGGGCTTTTCGCAGAAGATGGCCTTGCCGGCCTTTGCGGATGCCTCGATGAGGTCCGCGTGTGTCGGCGTGGACGTCGCGATCAGCACGGCATCGGCCTGGGCGATCGCCTCTTCCGCGCTACCCGCAACAAGGCATCCGAACTGACGGCCGACCTCTTCCGCTGCCGCGGAAACGGGATCGTACACGGCGGCGAGTTCGGCTTTGCTTGAACGCACAATCGTGGCAGCATGCATCTTTCCGATGCGCCCGCAGCCGAGCAATGCGATCCTGATCATCAACTTCCTCCTGATGGTTATGCAAAAAAAGTTGCACATTTGATATTCCGTCAATATTAATTCTGCAAGCCTGTTTTCAGGCCATGGCGGATTTTGAGGGAGGGGATCATGGCAGAGGTTTCCGGCGGGCAAGAATTTCCATTTGCCGAGCGCCGTTTGCGGCTTGGCATCGTCGGCGGAGGGCAGGGTAGCTTCATCGGCAAGGTGCATGCTCGGGGTGCCCGGCTTTCCAACCGTTGGGACGTCGTCGCGGGTGCACTGTCGTCCCGGCCGCAGGTCGCAAAGGAATCCGGGCGGGCCTGGCTGCTGGCGGATGACCGCATCTACACGGACTACCGCGTGATGGCCGAGCGCGAGGCGGCGCGGCCGGATGGCATCGATGCCGTGGCGATCACCACGCCGAACAACTCCCACCATGCCATTGCCTGCGCCTTCATGGAAAAGGGCATCGACGTCATCAGCGACAAGCCGCTGACCACGACGCTTGCCGATGCGCTCGATCTGGTCCGCCACCAGAAAGAGACGGGTCTCGTCTTCGGCGTGACCTATGCCTATGCCGCGTCCGCAATGGTTCGTCAGGCGCGCCAAATGATCCGCGAAGGCGCGCTTGGCACACTCAAGCAAGTGCATGTCGAATATTTCCAGGAATGGGCGCTGATCCCGCCCAAGGATGCCGGTGCCGGCGCGCAATGGCGCGTCGATCCGTCGATCGTCGGTCCCACCTTCACCACCGGTGATATCGGTACCCATTGCCACCATCTCGGCGCCTTCGTCTGCGGCCGTCCCGTCACGGCGGTTCGGGCGGAGTTTCACACACTGGGTCCGCCGAAGGCGCTTGAGGACACGGCCTTCATGCATGTGCGCTACGAAGGCAACATTCCCGGCACCATCATGATCTCCCAAGTGGCGCCCGGCGCCCATTGCGGGCTTCGCATCCGCGCCTTCGGCGATAAGGCGAGCTTGGAATGGAACCAGGAGGAGCCTGAGATCCTGCATTTCCGCCGCTTTAACGAACCGACCCGCGTGCTCACGCGCGGCGAAGGCGCCGGAATCGGCATGCATGCGGCGCGTTTCGTGCACATGCCGCGTGGCCATCCGGAGGCGCTGAGCGACGCTTGGGGCAATCTCTACGAGGAATTTGCGATTGCCGTCGAGGCACGCCGCCTTGGCAGGACCCTGCCCGCCGGGTTGCTCGAATATCCGACGGTGATGGACGGTGCGCTTGGTGTGAAGTTCATCGAGGCGGCGCTCGCATCGAGCCAGTCGGGCGGGCAATGGATGGATTGCGCACTACCGATGTGACGTTGCAATAAGTATTGCAATAATCCGAAAAATGAAATAATGGTTCTGGGCATAAAGCCGGCCCTGCAATGCCGGCTCAGGGAGGTTTTTTAAATGGCTACCATTCGTCTTACCATGGCGCAGGCCCTGGTGCGCTATCTCTGCAACCAGTTTACTGAAATCGACGGCCGACGCGAGCCGCTTTTCCCGGGCGTGTTCGCTATCTTTGGCCATGGCAACGTGACCTGCCTCTCGGAGGCGCTGGAGGCGGTCCAGGACACGCTGCCGACCTGGCGTGGCCAGAACGAGCAGTCCATGGCGCTGGCCGCGATCGGCTTTGCCAAGGCGACGCGCCGGCGCCAGATCATGGTCGCGTGCAGCTCCATCGGTCCGGGTGCGCTGAACATGGTGACGGCTGCGGGCGTGGCGCACACCAATCGTCTTCCCATCCTGCTTCTCGCCGGGGACAGCTTCGTCAACCGCCGCCCCGATCCGGTGATGCAGCAGGTCGAGCATTTCGGCAATCCAACCATCACCGTCAACGATGCCTTCAAGGCCGTGACGCGCTACTGGGATCGCATCACTCATCCCGAACAGATCCTCTCGTCGCTGCCTCAGGCGGTTGCCGTGATGCTGGACCCCGCCGATTGCGGCCCAGCCTTCCTCGGCCTGCCGCAGGATGTGCAGGAGATCGCCTGGGACTATCCGGAAAGCTTCTTCACGCCGACCGTGCACAAGGCGCCGCGCCCGCGGCCCGACCGCGACAGCCTTGCGGAAGCGATCCGCGTGCTGAAGGCAGCCAAGCGCCCACTGATCATCTCCGGCGGTGGTGTGCGTTATTCCGGCGCGGAAACGGCGCTCGCCGATTTTGCCGAAAAGCACGGCATCCCGCTTTGCGAGACCATTGCCGGCAAGGGCACCGTCACGCATGACCATCCGGCCCATGTCGGCCCGATCGGCATTGTCGGCTCCACTTCGGCCAATGCGCTTGCCGGTGAGGCTGATGTGATTCTGGCGGTCGGCACACGACTCATGGACTTCACGACGGGCTCATGGACGGCCTTCTCGCCCGACGCCCGGTTCGTCTCGATCAATGCCGCACGCTGGGATGCCAACAAGCATCGCGCCGTCGCCGTGGTCGGCGACGCGCTGGAAACGGTGAACGAGTTGGAAGCAGCGCTCGGCGATCACAAGGCCGATGGCGCTTGGACGGAAAAGGGCCGGCTAGAATTCGCCAAGTGGAACGATGCGCTCGACGGCTACCAGAAGCCGACCAACGCGCCCGTGCCGACTTACGCCCAGGTCGTCGGTATCGTCAATTCCAAGGCGAAGGACCGTGACCTGATCATCACCGCCGCCGGTGGCCTGCCGGGCGAGGTGATGAAGAACTGGCGCGTCAAGGCACCGAACACCTTCGATTGCGAATTCGGCTTCTCCTGCATGGGCTACGAGATCGCTGCCGGCTGGGGCGCGGCCATGGCCGATCCCAGCCGCACGCCGATCGTCATGATCGGCGACGGCACCTACATGATGATGAATTCGGACATCTATTCGACCGTGCTCTCCGGCCACAAGATGATCCTCATCGTCTGCGACAACGGCGGCTATGCCGTCATCAACCGGTTGCAGAATGCCAAAGGCGGCGCCTCCTTCAACAATCTCATCAAGGATTGCCGCGTCAAGGAGCCCTTCGCTGTCGACTTCGGCAAACATGCTGAGTCGATGGGTGCGCTTACCCGCCATGTCGAAAGCCTTGCCGATCTCGGCGATGCGGTCGAATGGGCGCAGACGACGAACCGCACGACCGTGCTCACCATCGTCTCCGACGCCTTCACTTGGACCCCCGGCGATGCCTGGTGGGATGTCGGCGTGCCGCAGGTCAGCGAGCGGGCGGAAGTCAATGCCGCCGCGAAGGACCAGCGGGAAGGCCGCAAGAACCAGCGCGTCGGCGTCTGATCGCGCCACGGCCTCGGCACCATACTCATCTGAAGGACGACAAGCATGAGAACCATCAAGGGTCCCGGCGTGTTTCTCGCGCAATTTGCCGGCGATGACGCACCGTTCAACTCGCTGAAGGGACTGGCCGGCTGGGCCGCAGACAAGGGGTTCAAGGGTGTTCAGATCCCCACCTGGGACAGCCGAGTGATCGATCTTGAACGGGCGGCGGACAGCCAGGATTATGTCGACGAGATCAAGGGAACGCTGGACGAGCATGGCCTCGTCGTGACGGATCTCGCCAGTCACCTGCAAGGGCAGCTCGTCGCTCTCCACCCGTCCTTCAACCTGCCGGCCGATTCTTTCGCGCCGGCCAAGGTCCACCTTGATCCAGCAGCCCGGCAGGAATGGGCCGTCAACCAGTTGCTCTGCGCGGCCAAGGCTTCGCGCCGCTTTGGTGTCGATCGCCATACGACCTTCAGCGGAACGCTTCTGTGGCCCTATTTCTATCCCTATCCGCAATGGCCGGACGGGCTGATTTCCGACGGCTTCGATGAACTGGCGCGCCGCTGGCGCCCTGTCCTCGATGCTTTCGATCACGAGGGGGTCGACGTCTGCTATGAAATTCACCCAACCGAAGACCTGCATGACGGCCTGACCTTCGAGATGTTTTTGGAGCGCGTCGACAACCATGCGCGCTGCAACATCATGTATGACCCGAGCCATCTGGTGCTTCAGTCGATCGACTACCTCGCCTACATCGATCACTACCACCAGCGCATCAAAACCTTCCACGTCAAGGATGCCGAGTTCCGGCCCACGGGCAAGACGGGCGCCTATGGCGGCTATCAGCCCTGGGTCAGCCGCGCCGGCCGCTTCCGTTCCCCCGGAGACGGACAGGTCGATTTCGGCGCGATCTTCTCGAAACTGACGGGCTACGGTTTCGACGGATGGGCCGTGCTCGAATGGGAATGCTGCCTGAAGAACTCGGAAGACGGCGCGGCAGAGGGTGCACGCTTCATCCGCGATCACATCATCAAGGTCTCGGATCGCGCCTTCGATGACTTCGTGAAGTCCGGCGCCGACCGATCCGTCAACAATGAAATCCTCGGGATCTAAGGACCTTGGCCGTGTCGAACACAAACCTGTCCAACCGTCGTCTTCGCCTTGGCATGGTCGGTGGTGGCGAGGGCGCCTATATCGGCGGCATCCATCGCTTCGCCGCGCGCCTCGATAACCACTATGACCTCGTGGCGGGTGCGTTCGATGTCGATGCCGAACGTGGCCACAGCTTCGCCGCGAAGAACTTTATCGACCACGACCGCTCGTATAGCGATTATCTCGCCATGGTCGCGAGAGAGGGTGCACGGGACGACCGGATCGATGTGGTGGCGATCTGCACGCCCAACCACACCCATTTCCCGATCGCCAAGGCGTTTCTCGAAGCGGGGTTCGACGTCATTTGCGAGAAGCCGATGACCACGACCGTCGAGGACGCGATCGCGCTGCATGATCTCGCGCAAACAACGGGGCGTTTCCTCGGGGTGACGTACACATATAGCGGCTATCCGATGGTCCATGAGGCGCGGGCGATGGTGGCACGCGGCGACCTCGGCAAGGTCCGTGTGGTGCAGGTCGAGTATCCCTTGGAATGGATGGCGACGGGCATCGAACTGCAAGGCAACCAGCAGGCCGCCTGGCGCACCGATCCGAAGAAGAACGGGCGCGGCGGCTCGATCGGTGACATCGGCACGCATGCCTATCATCTCGCGGGCTTCGTAACCGGATTGAAGGCCGGGGCTGTCGCCGCCGACCTCGCAACGTTTGTCGAGGGCCGCGCGCTCGACGACAACGCCCATGTGATGATCCGCTACGAAGGCGGCGCGCGCGGCCTTTTGTGGTCCTCCCAAGTTGCGATCGGCCAGTCGAACGGCCTGCGGCTGCGGGTCTTCGGTGAGAAGGGCAGCCTCGCCTGGCATCAGGAGCAGCCGAACGAACTGGTCTTCACCGGGCTCTTCGGTGCTCCGGAGACGATCAAGCGCGGCCGCGACGATCTCACCGACGGTGCGCGCGTCCGAACCCGCACACCGCCCGGCCATCCCGAAGGCTATATCGAAGCGTTCACCAACCTCTATTCCGGCTTCGCCGCCGTCATCCGGGCGAAGGAAAGCGGAGCCTCGGCCGGGCCGTTCGGGGAGGGAATTCCGTCCTCTTATGACGGGCTCAAAGGTGTCGCCTTTGTCGACGCCGTGGTCGACAGTCATGAAAAGCACAATGGCGGATGGTTGCCGTTGCAGTTCGCGTAGCGCGCGCTGGACGAACCGGACCGCAGGAACAGCGCGCAGGCGCACGAGAGGAAGTCCAAATGGCACAGTTTGACAACAAGATCGTCGTCGTGACCGGCGGCACCCAGGGCCTTGGTGCCGCAACCGCAAAACTTCTTGCCGAACGCGGCGCGAAGGGGCTGGTGATTTGCGGGCGATCCGAAGAGAAGGGCGCGGCGCAGGCGGCCCAACTTGAAGCCCTGGGCGCAAGAACCGTTTTCGTCAAAGCCGATCTGTCTGATGTGGACGACTGCAAGTCCGTCATCGCGGCGGCCGACAACACATTCGGCCGGCTCGACAGCCTGGTGAATGCTGCCGGCATGACGAACCGCGGAACGATCCTCAACACCAGCCAAGAACTCTTCGACCAGCTGTTCGCGGTCAACACCCGCGCGCCGTTCTTCCTCATGCAAAGCGCAATCGAGCTTTTCAAGCGCGACAGCATTGCGGGAACAATCGTAAACATCTCGACCATGTCGTCGATGGGCGGACAGCCGTTCCTAGCAGCCTATAGCGCCTCCAAGGGCGCGCTCGACACGCTGACGCGCAACACCGCCTATGCCGCCCTGAGAAACCGCATCCGCGTGAACAGCCTCAATATCGGCTGGATGGCGTCGGACGGTGAGGACCGGACACAGCGCGAGCTGGACGGCCAGCCGGCCGATTGGCTGGAGAAGGCCGTCGTCGCACAACCCAATGGCCGCCTGATCGATCCGAATGAAGTCGCCCGGGCAATCGCATTCCTCGCATCGGAGGAATCCGGTCTGATGACGGGTGCGATCATCAATTTCGACCAGGCAATCTGGGGTGCCTATGACAGTCTGCCGCATGCAAGTGCGGCGCTATAAATGTCGTTCATCAGCTTACCGGAATAGGTAGGCCAACTAATTGACGATGTTGGATGATCACCGATGTTGTGCGCTCCTGGAGCTACACGTCAGCGGTTCAAATCTCTTCAAGGCGAAGCTGCTCCAGCACCTGCTTCGACGCCCTCTGCGGTTCTCGCTAAACGGCGGCTTAACGCCTCCATTCCGGCCGTTCACTCGGGCCGCAAATTTCTCCAAAGCAGCCGCACGGCCTGTTTGTGCTAAATGTCCCAGTTGGGGTGGGTAAGTGCCGCGCTTCAACGCGAATTCAAAACGCGAGAACGTCGCGAAAAACTCGAGCGCGATGGGAGCGAGGTTTTGCTCGATGCCGTTGCGATAGTCTTTCATCCGTTGGTCCCTTGCGGCCAGATGGCTACGGCAAGCGCTGCCGACTTTGCATTGTACTTCATGAAGTGCTTTCGGAACGCGGTGACGAGGCCGTCATCCTTCGTCCCCTTGCACAGTGTCAGCACCTCCGGTCCGAGACGCCAGCCAATGGTGTAGCGGGTCGGCTTGATCGATGCCTTGGCTTTTTCAAGGAACTGGATCGACTTCTCGGTCAGGGGCGCGGTTGTCCAGAATTCAAAATGAACCGGCAGGTTTTTCCAGTCGGCATGCTCTTTTGCGGATTTGAAGAAGATCGGCACGTTGTGCTGCAGCCACTTCTCGACTTCCTCGTGCGGCGTCTCGCCATAAGGCGAGTGGCCCTTGCACTCGATAAAGGTCAACGACAGGTTATCGCGCACTGCGATCACGTCGGCCTCGGCCTCCTTTGTCTCCTGCTTGAATATCCGGTTCATTCGCACTTGGTGGGCGCCGGTTTTTCGGAAGATGTCGGCTGCTAGGTATTCAAACAGGGTACCTCTCAACTGGTTGGCGGCGCCCTCGATCTTGCCGAACTTGCTGAACAGCTCATCGAACGCGGTCGGGTCAATCGTCGAGAGCGCGGCCGCTTTCGTCAGGACGCTTGAGAGCTGTTTCAATCCGGCCGCGATTTCCTCGCCGAATAGATTGGCGGGTGTCGCCGGCACGATGCCGTTTTCCTTGAGCAGCTTGAAAGCTTCGCCGCTATAGCCTCCGGCCACAAATATCTGCAAGCACGGCCCGATATTGCGAAGTCCTCTTAAGGTCCTGCACTTCGTGACGAACGGCCGGACACCCTCGACCGTGGCATAATCCCCCAAATACACATCGCACACGACGAACCCCGGCTTGTCCTTGCCCTCTTTGCCGGACTTCACCATCGGACCAAGATAGGACGGCGCGGTTAAGTCCCACGCGAAGGTGCCCACTCGAGGCAGGGGGTCCCCGTCGCGGGTCGCTACCTTCCCGTAGCTGACGATTCCGAGTTTCTTCAGCCAGTCGCTTACCGCCGTGAGCAGGAAACCTTCGGTGATAAGACGGGTGCGAACCATTTCGGCGAGGCCGTGATAGTAGCCCTCCGCCTGCACGATCACGATGCAGTCTCCGAGTCCTGGCAGCGCAACTCGCTGGAATAGGCCAGCCTCAATGAGATGCTTCAACACGCTCTCGGCGGACAGATGTTTGAGCTGTTTCACCGGCGAACCGCACACGATTGAAAACAGCCGCTCGGGCACTGCCCCGCCGCGCTGCCTCAACGCAGCAATGGCGTGGCCATAGGCGGACTTGGTCAGCATCAGAGCTTCGACCAGATTCTCCCAATACTGGGGCGAGCCGAACTGCTGCTCGAGATACATGTACCGGGCTTTGCGGGGAAAGGTGAGGTAGCCGAGCCGCCGCACATTGCCTGCAAGCCTAGACACTCGCTTTCGTGCCGCGACCGGCGAAATGCCTAGCGACTTTACGAGATACTCCGCGACCTCGCTCGATAGGCGAGGACCGTGCGTATCTAGGAAGCTTTCAACCACGTCACTCATGATTTTTCGCGCATGTCACACAGCGCTATTAATATCATGAGTACATGGCCGGGTCTCCTTTTTTGCGGGGTCCACCTTATGCTTTGAATTCGTTCGATAATTTCACCTCAAAAGAGCGGAAAACAATCAACTATGTCACAGTGGCCATGTCCGGTAAGCCCGCATCACGCTTCCACTAACTCAGGCGCAGGACCATCACCACCCGCCGCCGTTGTACATTAGTGATCTCATAGTGTCCGCTTTTCGCACGGCGCCAAACCTAGTCGACGACGGGAGGGGCGGCGAAGCTGATGTCGAGCGGTTCGGGTTAGAACGGCAGCTCTTGGGCTCTCCAAAAACATCTCCCACTGGGGGTCGGAACAAGAGCAGTTCAAAATCGTACGCTAAGGTCGAACGGATCGTGAACCCTCGTCGCGAGATCCTCGCGCACATCCTGCTTCTGTTTGTCGCTGAACGTCGAAGGGCGGCCGAGCGCCTTTCCTTCCAACTTGGCGCGCTTGAGACCGGACTGCGTTCGCTCAACCAGCAGACCGCGCTCGAACTCGGCGACGGCATTGAGCACGTTCATGTTCATCGTGCCGGCGGAGTTGGTGAGATCGGCGCCGCCGAGCGCGATACAGTAGACCTTGACGCCCATTTCAGCCAATGCTTTGACCGTGGTGCTGACGTCGATCGCGTCGCGGCCGAGCCGATCAAGCTTGGTCACGATCAGTACGTCACCTGATTCCAGCTTGTCCATAAGCCGGGAAAGCCGCAACGCTGCGCAATGGCGGTGCTGCCGGAAACCGTATCGGTTACAATCCGGCGCGGCTTGACCTGGAAGCCGGCGGCTTCGATTTCCCGAATCTGGTTTCGGTAGTTTGCCCGGTCGTGGAGACGCGGACATAGGCAAAGGTGCGCGGCATAGGTCAAACTCGTCCGAATAGGCTGTTCGACAGCCTGTCAAGATAGTTTGTGGACAGGTCGTTTCACCCCTGTCCCAAAACGTCTGTTTCCGTACAGAGGTGTGGCTATCAGCGCATGTTGTAAGGAGTAAAACGGTGGCACGGCGGACCCTACTCAAGACTCAGGATCGACAGGAGCTTTTCGACATTCCAGCCGATGAAGACAGCCTGATCCGCCATTATTCCTTGTCGCCGGCTGATCGGCTGGAAATTGAGCTCCGCCGGCGCAAACACAATCAGCTCGGCTTTGCAGTGCAGCTCTGCCTGATGCGCTATCCCGGCCGGGCACTCCTGCCGTACGAGGTCCCTCCGAGCGTGATGCTCAATTATGTCGCCGAGCAGATCGATACGGATCCCAGGCTATTTGCTTTTTACGCTCGCCGAGAGGAAACTCGCCGCGATCACATCGCACACCTGCTGCGCTATCTGGAAATCAGAAGCCCAACCGGCACGGACCGTCGCGCTGCGCTGCGGGCAGCCATCGAGGCAGCTTCAACAACAGACCAGGGGGCGGCGATTGCAAAAGCGATAATTGCCACCTACCGGGAACGGCGGGCCCTGCTGCCAGTGGCAACCATGATCGAACGCATGGGGTTGGCGGCCCGCGCCATTGCCCGGCGCCGTGCCGAGGCAGCTCTAATCTCGGAGTTGCCGCCCGAAAAGCTCGAAGCTCTTGATGCACTGTTGAACGTTGATCCGAAAATAGGCCAGACGCGCTTTCACTGGCTGCGTTCTGCTCCAGATGCACCAGGAGCGTGGAATCTGGCCGGATTGACGGAACGCATCGCATTCCTGCGCGCACTCGAGATCGATCCTCGCTTGCAAGCCCGCATCCCCTCTGGACGATGGGACCAGATGATCCGCGAGGGTGACGCCACCCCAGCCTGGCTCGCTGGTGATTTCAATGCTAGCCGTCGGCGCGCGACGATCGTGGCGCAGGTCATCAAACTCGGCCAGAAGCTCACCGACGATGCTTTGACAATGTTCATCAAACTGATCGGCCGCCTGTTCTCCCAAGCCAACAACCGCAAAAAACAGCGCCATATGAACGCCCGCATAGAAACATCGAAGGCGCTGCGACTGTTCCTCGATACGATTTTGGCCCTGCAGGCCGCCAATGACGCTGATGAAGACGCGATCGAGATGGTAAACCGGAAAGTCGGCTGGCATCGGCTGCTGCAGATCAAACCCGGTCTTGAAGCGATGGTGGAGGACGGGGATGTATCGCCTTTGGTGATGGCGGCCGAGCAGTATGGAAATGTGCGCAAATTCGCAGGAGCCTTCCTTCAAGCGTTCACATTCCACTCGCGTCGTCGACACGATCCGCTGCTTGCGGCGATCGCGGCCCTGAAAATGCTTTATGCAGAAGGACGGCGTGTTCTGCCGGATCGCGTGCCGGTCGGGCATCTTGGAGCGACCGAGCGAAAACTGATCTTCGAGAGCGGAAAGCCGGATCGGCGGCTGTACGAGGTTGCCACCCTGGCTCACTTGCGTGACCGGCTGCGCTCCGCGGATATCTGGGTTGACGGCAGTCGGTCATTCCGGCCGATAGACGAACACCTCATGCCCAAGCCCGCGTTCCTCACCATGAAGGAAGAAGGCAAGCTCGGTCTCGGCGTACAGGGCGATGGCGCCGCCTGGCTCGCCGAAGTGCGGCAGATGATGGACTTCAATCTCAAGCGCCTTGCCTATCGCGCGCGCAATGGAAAGCTTGATGGCGTCAGGCTGGAGGCTGGAACCCTGATCGTAACGCCGCGGGTGAGCGACATTCCCGCCGCAGCGGATGAGTTGAACGTCGAAATCAGCGAAATGTATCCTCTGGTCGAAGTGCCCGACCTCCTCAGGGAGGTGCATGAGTGGACCGGATTTGCAGATCAGTTCACGCGTGTCCGGACAGGCGATACGCCGCAGAACATCTCTGCCATGCTCGCCGCCGTGTTGGCGGATGGTACCAATCTTGGCCCGAAACGCATGGCGGGAGCCTCCAAGGGGATCAGTGCGCATCAGATCGGTTGGATGCGCACCTTCCATGCCCGATCCGAGACCTATCGGGCCGCCCAGGCCTGCGTGACGGACGCTCACACACGCAATCCACATTCGCTGCTCTGGGGAGACGGAACGACCGCCTCATCCGATGGGCAATTCTTCCGGGCCAGCGATCGAGCCGCCAAACGCGGCGACGTCAATTTGCATTATGGCAACGAACCGGGATCCAAATTCTACAGCCATCTCTCTGACCAGTATGGATACTTCGGCATATTGCCGATTAGCCCGACCGAAAGCGAGGCTGTCTATGTCCTCGATGGTCTGTTCGACCACGACACGATTCTAGAAATCGAGGAGCACTTTACCGATACCGGTGGCGCCAGCGATCATGTCTTTGCTTTATTCGCACTGATCGGGAAGCGCTTCGCGCCACGGCTACGCAACATCAAAGACCGAAAGTTCCACGCCTTCGAGAAGGCCGATGCCTACTCGGCGTTGGAAAACCACATCGGTGCCCCCATCAACACCGCTCTTATTCTCGAACATTGGGACGATCTGCTGCGTCTGGCCGCTTCAATCACGACGCGCACCGTCGCGCCGTCAACGATTCTCAAAAGGTTCTCTGCTTCATCAAAATCCAGCGATCTCACCAAAGCCTTGCGCGAACTCGGCCGCATCGAGCGCACCCTGTTCATGATCGAGTGGTATTCCAGCCCGGCGCTGCGCCGGCGTTGTCAGGCCGGACTAAACAAGGGCGAAGCCGCACACAAGCTTAAGCGTGCCGTCTTCTTCCATGAGCGCGGCGAAATAAGGGATCGATCCTTTGAAAGCCAGGCTTTCCGGGCTTCCGGTCTCAACCTAGTGATCAGCGCCATCGTCCATTGGAACACCGTTTATCTTAGCCACGCCGCCGCTCATTTACGACAGCAGGGCCGGAGTATTCCCAACGAACTGCTCAAACACGTCTCGCCGCTCAGTTGGGAGCACATAAATCTCACCGGCATCTACTCTTGGGACGCTGAGCAACAGATGCCGGAGGGCTTCAGGCCCTTGCGCCTTCCTGGCCGCCTCCTGCGCGCTGCTTGATGTTCACCGTCCGTTCGAACTTAACGTACGATTTTGAACTGCTCTTGTTCCGACCCCATGGTTGCACTAGCCGCTTCAAATGACGGGTTCTTTGCGAGCCACCTCGAAACGGCCTCCGCCAATGACATCTGCAAATTGAAGCGAGGTTGATAGCCCCTTATATAGGGTAGCCCAAAGCCGATCATTGCGGCCGATATGTTGCAGTTCTTAAACTCGATCGAGCCCTTGGATCGACCAAGGGACCGCTGAAGCCCCCTGTTGTTCATGGCTTTGTTGTAGGCGCGGCCAGCCAGATCATCCATCAGCATCTGGAAATAGACGGCGACGACCGCGTCGTTTTCCCGATCGGACCAATGTTCAGCGTTCATGTCACCACGCTATGGCGGCAAAGGTGCTTTGTCATTCAGCGGAGATCCAGTTACGCAAGCATCTGCAGCCCGTGCTTTTGCACAAGGGACAGGAGCTTGAGCGCCGGCCCGCTTGGCCGCTTGGCACCGGTTTCCCATTTCTGGACCGTCGACGGGCTCGTGTTCAGATAACGGGCAAAGAGCGGCTGGCTGACATGATTGTTCTCGCGCAGCGCCTTGATCTCGCCAGGCGACAGTTCCTGCGGGATCACAAGGCAATCCTCATCGAAGGTCCGCATCGTTTCCTTGTCGATGGTCCCAGCCGCAAACATGCCTTCGACAGCGCTATGGATTGCCTCGAAGGCATCGCTCTTGAACTTGCGTTTAGTTGCCATGATCAATCTCCAGTAAGGCGCCGATCTCAAGTTCCGCTTCGAGGTCGGCTTTCGCCTTGCCACGGTAGAGGTCTGCGAGTTTCCGGAACGCCAGAAGCTCGTCGTCGTCGATGTTCGCCCGATCCTTCTTGGCGAAGAGATAGGTGAACACCCAAAACTCCCCGGCCTTCGCCAGAACAATTGAACGATGCATGTTGTCGTTGAGGCGCTTCTTGAAGACGCCACCGCCAAGATCGTCGGCCTGTCCAAGGGCAACCTGACGGATTGCCTTCGACAATGCCTTGTCGGAGATGCGCGCCTTCTTTGCCGCCTTGGCAAACCACGCCGTTTTGAACACTCGTTCTGACATCGGTCTATATAGCACTAAGTGCTACATCCATCAAGATTTTAAAAGGAGAGCTATGCCGCCTCCCATACCTGATTCAGAATTCGAGCAGCAAGCGCGCCCTGTTTTGCGGCTTCGACGTCCTCTGGTTTCGAATGTTCACTGCAGGCTCTATAAGAAGCCCTCAAGCGCGCGGCGTTACGCGCTAGTCAATGCGAGATAGGTGGCATGAAGCAGCAGTTCGACTTGTTCGGAACGGGGGAGGCGAGAGAGCCGGAAGTGAAGGCCCAATCTCCGTCCACACGCGATGTGCGAGGTATCGGGGACGAAATCGACATGATCCGCCGCCTCGAAGAGACGGGTCGCTATCGCGTTCTGCGGAAACTGCAGCCTCGCACCATCGCGGGTCCACGGCATGGTTTCATCGAACCAGACATAGGCGTCGAACTGCTTTGTCAGTTCGGCATAGGCATAATGACTGAGGCGTTCGCTCTCCGGCCGATAGATCACGCCGATAAAGCGTTCCAGTCGCTCGGCGGAGAGCGCCTCGGCTATTTCGGTCTGGTGGGAGAAATCGAGGAGGAAGCTGGGCTTTCCCAATAGATGGCAGCAGCGCTCGATGCTCTCCTCAAGCGAGGGGCGGATCGTGCGTGCGTCGACCGACGACGGTTAGTCGAGCAGTACGGTGGGGACTGTCGGTTCGGCAGCCGGCACCGGTTGCAGCGTGGCCTAAGCGTGGGAGGATGAGGCGGTCGCAAGTGACGCAAGGCTGGTTTCTCTCGCGACGGAGAGCAGGCGAATATCCTGATGCGAATGCATCGACCGCATCCTCGTTAATGAATGTCTTGAATTTTGCGTCATTCTGTATATTTTGATATCAATGCCATCATTTTATGGAGGTGATACCAATGCCGGCAGTCACCATTCGAAATCTTTCTGACGAAACACATCGTGCTCTGCGGGTGCGGGCGGCTCATCATGGCCGGAGCACCGAGGCCGAAATCCGCGACATTATTGAAGCCGCTGTCCGTCCTCCTGAGCGTATAAAGCTCGGTTCCGTGCTGACCGCCATTGGTCGCGACGCCGGGCTTTCCGACAGCGACGTTGAAGCCCTGCAGAAAAGTCGCGACAAGACACCTGCCGAGCCAATGACCTTCGAATGATCCTGCTGGACACCAACGTTATATCCGAGCCTTGGAAACCGGTGCCTGATGAGGCAGTAATCGCCTGGTTGGACGCCCAAGCTATCGAAACGCTTTTCCTCTCCGCAATAACGATTGCTGAACTCCGATTTGGAGTCGCTGCTATGCCTTCAGGGAAACGGCAAACTATTCTTCGCGACCGCCTTGAGGGCGAAGTGCTGCCCCACTTTTCCGAGCGCATCCTGTCCTTCGACCTGGCTGCTTCTCAGTTTTATTCTGAACTGATGGCACGCGCTCGAGTATCCGGAAGAGCGATTGGCACGGCTGATGGCTACATTGCAGCCACAGCGGCGGCAAACGGCCTCGCGATCGCCACTCGCGACACAAGCCCTTTCGAGGCTGCTGGGCTGAAAGTTATCAATCCCTGGTCCAGATAACTACAGTATGCATGTTGGTGTCGTGAATTCGGGTCCCTTCAAAAGCCGGGTTGGCTGGCGTCTAGACCATCCCAACGTCATGCCTCACTCGCAAGTTCGACAGTGCGATGATGAGCTGCGGTTGCCGCGAGGCTGAGTAGATCTTTCAGGGTATCGTTTCCCATGAGCACGCGGAGCGCTGCTTCGGTGGTGCCGCCGGGCAGCCGGACGGCACGTCGAGTGGGGAGGGCAGTTCGCCCGCGATGGCCGGCTTCTTCCGCCGCTGGCCCGGATCGAGCGACGGCGCGGCGGCAAGCAGCGCGCGGGAATAGGGATGCTCCGGATTGGCGAAAAGCGCTTCCGACGGGCCGATCTCCACGATGGCGCCGAGATAGATGACGGCGACGCGGTGCGAGACATGGCGGACGAGCCGGAGATCGTGCGCGACGAAGAGCACGGTCAGGCCGAGATTGTCCTGCAACTCCATCAGCAGGTTGACCACCTGGGCCTGGACGGAGACGTCGAGCGCGGAGACCAGCTCGTCGGCGACGAGGCAGATCGGCTCCAGGGCGAGCGCCCGGGCGATGCCGATGCGCTGGCGCTGGCCGCCGGAAAATTCGTGCGGATACTTGTCCGCCGCACCGTCCGGCAGGCGCACGAGGTCGAGCAGTTCGTCGATGCGCCGGCCGACATCCGCGCCGCTGCGCATGCCGTGCACGGTGATCGCCTCTTCCAGCGTGTCGCGTACCGTCATGCGTGGGTTGAGCGAGGTGTAGGGATCCTGGAACATCATCTGGACGCGGCGATTGTAGGCCCGGCGCTTCGCCCCCTTGAGGCCGACGACGCTCTCGCCCTCGAAGAGGATGTCGCCGGCGGTCGGCCGGTTGAGGCCGGCGATGCAGCGGGCGAGCGTGGACTTGCCGCAGCCCGATTCGCCGACGATGCCGAGCGTCTCGCCCGCCATGACGTCGAGTTCCACGCCGTTGAGCGCCGAGACCACCTTCTGCGGCCGCCGCGCCACCGCATCGGCCAGCGAGCGCGGCTTGGAGAAGCGCATGGAGAGGTCGCGAATGGAGAGGATCGGGGTCATTGCGCGGCCTCGCGGAGGGAGAAAAAGGCCGCAGCTTCGGGGAGCCGGTGGCAGGCGGCAAGCCCGCCACCCGAAAGCGCGGCAAGGTTCGGCCGGACATCCCGGCATTCGGATCCCGCGACCGGGCAGCGCGCGATGAAGGCGCAGCCGGCGGGCATGGCGGCGAGGGACGGCGGCGCGCCGGGAATGGAATAGAGCGGCGTGCGCGGCGGCACGTCGCGCGGAATGGAGCGCAGCAGCCCGAGCGTATAGGGATGGCGGGCATGGCCGATCATCGTGGCCGTTTCCCCGGTCTCGCACAGCCGCCCGCCATACATTACCGCGACGCGGTCGCAGGTCAGCGCGTTTTCCGCGGAAGCCGAAGATGGCACCAGACCCCGGCGCCTCCTTTAAGACCCCTTCCACCAACGCCGACAGTCCATCAATGCCACGCCGCATGTCGGTTACCCCGCAGGCCAGATAGACCCGTACATTCCCGGAAGGTCCAATCATGCCGCCTCCACGCAAGCGATCAGCGTCGATAAAACCTCGAGATCAACGTCCGCTGCAATTCTCAGCAAGCGGCCATTCCTCAGGAGGATTTCAACGTCTTTACATCTCGACCGAGTCCCGTTCCTCTTAAAGCCGTCGTGCACGCTCTCCGATGTTCTGACAAGTGACACCGGCACGAACGATGGGGTATGCGATGGTTTCAACTCGGGCGGGAAAAGTTTCTTTCGCCAAGCGTAAATCTGCTGCGGAAGAACGTCATGCCGGCGCGCGACATCCGCAACGCTGCCATCCCCGCTGAAAGCTTCTTGCAATATCGAAAGCTTCAGTTCCGCGGACCATCGACGTTGTCGCTGGGCACCCGTCAGGATCTCAACCTTGGCCATTCATACCCTGTTACGTCATAAATGAATCATCTGTGCCGTAACTTGCGCCAATTCCGCACCCAACCAAAACCGGCTAACCGGACGCTCACCGTATTCCGACATACTCGACGTGGATATCACCGATCCCGCCAACGATCTCGACAACTATCTGCTTGGCGTGGATGCAATGGTGGAGAAGGTCATATCCGGGGCCTGCACGCTTTGGTCGGCCTCTGACGCAACAGGTCCGCGTCAGATGTTGGCTCTTTTTTGTGCGGCAGAGTATCATTCAAATGTTTCCGGACGTGCGCCCGCGATAGTAGGTTTCCGAGGAAATCCGCCGTCCGCAATGATCTGCCTTGAACTTCCCTCTGCCTTGTAGACGTAGCCAATCAACAGAATTCCAAATACACCTATAGCTATTGCTAGTAGAAACCTACCGATCTTCTGCATGGCGACCTTCCGAACTTTTGCAGTAACAATTTTGAAATGATTCGCAAACGGCTCCAGCTGTCAGTTTTTGCAACTACACCCAATTGTCTGGTAACGTGGAACCAGGCTAAAAGTTCTCGCCCTTTTGGTAGACGGCTGTATCCGAGAAACACGTTCAACGGTTTCGGAAAGGATCATAGCATGTCTCACCTCAAGGCTCTCAAACTCACCTCCGCAGTCCCGGTTCGCGCTGCCGTCGATCCGGTGCAGCGTGCGCGGGAAAGATGATCGCGGCGCTGGCCGAGCAGAAGCAGATGGCAGAGGCGAAGATCACCGGTCAGGTGCTCACGCCCACGCATATCGTGCGCAGGAAGAATACCGAAGGTGTCCGCGTCGAGGTCGAAGCGCCCAAGCGCGTGCGTCAGGGCTGGTTCACCGATGGCAACGGCAAGGTGTTTTTCGCTCTGCGCTATGCCGGCAAGCCCATCGACTTCGCCAAGGACAAGAACGCCATCGAGGCCCGCGAGCTTTCGGCGCTGCCGAAGGTCATTTATACGCTGGTCGAGGCAGTGCGCGCGGACGAGCTTGATGCGCAACTGACCGCTGCTGCCGCCGAGAGCGGTCAGATGCTGCGCAAGCCGAAGTAAACCGCGTACTTTTCGCGGGACAAGCATCCGAAGGCCCTGGGATCATGGATGATCCCAGGGCCTTCGTGCGTTCCGGCCCTGCCGGAACGCTGTCAAAGAGCGCCACGAACACGCGTTTGGGGCGTGGTGCTGCAAGATACGTTATTGCCTGCGCCGCGCTTATTGACGCTTCTATGCGTCTGGAAGCGCATGCGCCCGGTAGGTGTCTGCCGCATCCGCGCCCATCGCGAGCCACTTCTTAGCCCGCAATCTGTCCTCGCATTCCCGACCGCTGCGGCACACCGAAAACATTAGGAGTATCCAATCAACTATCTCGCGCCGTATCGGGCTTGGTTATTACAAATCGGTCCAGGAGTGCCTGGGTGCGGCGTACGGACTCCACCTCAATCAGCGCCGCCTCAAGTAGCGGCAAGGCGGAATGTAGCTGAGAATTATCACGAGCGATCTCCAGAACAGTCTTGAGATGACTCGCAGCGAGTATACATGCCTTCATCGTCATGATGTTCTCTTTGAGCATTGCGTCGGTTATACCTATCAATAGGTTCGGCGAGACAGATCGACAAAGCGGAAAAATACACCCCAGTCGCCCAAGGTCGTCGTGTTCCGTCAAAGCTCACCGGGCGACGCGAATCATTCGGATGCCGATGACGTTTTCATACTTGTCGGAAACGATTTCGCCATATCCGAACAGGCGCCCATTGACGAGAAGCTCAACGGGCTCGCCAAAACGCTTGTCCAAGCGAAAGCTGTAGCCTGGATCAGCCCTCATCAACTCAGCAACGGAGATCTTGGCGCGTCCAATCACGACATCGATCTCGACCGGTATGGTATTGACCCGCTCCCTAACTTCTGGGCGCACCGCAGCTGTAGCGTCCGACCGCGCATCAGGGAACAATGAACTCGCTTCTTGGAACGCTTCCCCCGTCGCGTGAGGGTGGGCATTCGTCATCTCGGGAGTGAAACCGCCGTGGGAAACCGGCTGTTGCTCATCTGAAACGTTGCACATTAAGTACCCCAAAAAAAATCGTTGTTGCGGCTCGAAGCGTATGCCTCGCTTTCTAGAGCAACTAAGGAGGGGGGGTGGGAAAAGGACCGATTAGGTCGCAATGAACCTTAACAAGTGCTTACTTTCCACAGAATCGCGCGTAGGGCTTGAGCGTTTTGGAACAGACGCGCAGCCCCCAGTTGACCGCGCGACCGCAGTCGCACGGAACTGAACGCTTGTGGAGTCATCGAGCGATTCGCGGGGGTGTGCCTGGTCAATTGCGAGTCGGCGTGGAAAGCTATCGCCGCCTCACGAAAAGCACACGCAGCACACATTGCATTTCTCGCCACCAACGCCTAGATTACTAAGATGACGTTAACACAAGGGCGGAATCTGTGTTGGAAGCGGATGTTCATCGCAACTACCTGTCCCGGCTTGCTTTCGCCGACGATGCCGCAGAGGCCAGATACCATGCGGTCAATCTGCTGGCCAGGGCGCTATGTCCGGTCAAAGGGGTGCGATCCTTCGCCACGTATCAAGTTCGGATTGTCAGTATCAGCGAAACTGGCGCGGTCCTTCAAGCACGAAATATCACGAGCCTGACTGATCATTTTTATCTTTGCCTGGGTCAATTCGAAATCCTTCTTACCTGCACTCGGGTGAAGCGACAGGAAGGCAGTCTCTTTGTGCGGTTTTCGAAACCAGAGGAAAGCGGCTTTATCCACGCGCTAGCACTTATCGATTTCCCTCTCACCACGTTGCAACGACTTCGCGGACAGTCCTCTCGCCGCATTGAAATGAGGATAACGCAGCCAGGAATCAACATCTAAACGATGAGTGCGATTGTGGGGCAATTGGGCACGAGAGACTCAGCGGATATAGGCTTGCGGTTAGGTTGCTTGCTTGTGTGTGGCTTGGCAGTTCTCCTGCCTCTGTATTACGCGTTCACCGGAAAAGACGAAGGGTCAAGCCCCGTTCGCTCGGTTCCTCTACCAACCCCGTCAGTCCCAATACAATTCGAAATGTTATACAGCGAGAATCAGCGCGGTTTGATGTTATTCGACGGTTACATCTATCTCCTCCGTCAGGGCGACGTGTTGCCGGATGGGAGTCGATTCGGGAACGCTAGTAGCCAGACAGGTGAAAGTCCCGTCAAAGAGCAGGAGCGGGCTGGCGGCGATGAACTTTCGTAAGGTGAACAAAGAACCCACTTAGCGATTATTTTCATCCCCAAAAGAAATCATTGCACGCTCGCTATTCTTGAAATGGTGTAATGGAAGCAGTGCGTTCTGTACCGCTTGCCAGCAGAGCTTCGACTTTCTCAGCAACAATGGGCCGGGAGAACAGATAGCCCTGTAGCTCATCACAACCGATATCGTACAGAAACTCGCTTTGCACCGTCGTTTCGACACCCTCTGCGGTGATTTCCAGCCGGTTTGCTTTCGCAAGATCAACGATTGCCCGCACAATCGCCTCATCTCTGTCCGATTGTCCGATGCCCCTTACGAAGCTCTGGTCGATCTTGATACGGTCCACATGGCTTTCGCGGAGCCGCCCAAGTGACGAGAATCCGGTCCCGAAATCGTCTAGTGCAATCTTTACACCTAGTTCACGGAGCTCGCCGAGATTGGAAGAGGTATCGCCGCTATCGTCCAGCCAGGCGGTTTCGGTGAGTTCCAGTTCGAGTTTTCCGGGAGCAAGCTGCGTCAACGACAAAACCTCCGCAACACTTGCTGCGAAACTGGCCTCCTTCAACTGCACAGCCGAAACATTGACGGCAACCTTCGCAAGCGGCCACTTGGCTGCCGTCTGGCATGCCGTTGTCAGTACGTAATGCCCCAGGTCGTTGATGAGGCCTGTTTCTTCTGCAATTGGGATAAAGACTGCCGGAGAAATCGGGCCACGCGCCGGATGCTGCCAGCGTACTAACGCTTCGACGCCGGTGATCTGATGGGTCTTGGCTTCATATTTGGGTTGATAGACAACGGTAAACTGCTGCTTGTCGGCAAGAGCGGTGCGTAAGGCCCGTTCGACCTCTAGACGATCATGGATCAGGTTGTCCATATGGTGCCCGAAGACGGCGACCCGCGCCCCGCCTGCAGCCTTGGCAGCGTGAAGCGCGATTCCAGCCTTTCGCCCGAGTTCGCTGCGCGACTGATCATCGCTTGATACCATGACAACACCGACCGAGCCGCTGACGCAGGCATGGCTGTCACCGACGTCGAAGCGCTCGCCCAGTACCTCGACAACTTTCCTGGCGAGCGTTTCGCAAGTCGGCGTTTTTGCGCCTTTCATAATAAAAGCGAACTCGTCGCCGCCGACACGGGAGAGTGTACCTAGATCCCTCGTCAGGCGCCCGATCCGAGCGGCAGCTTCGCGAAGAACGTGATCCCCCATTTCAGGCCCGAGTGCGTCGTTCACCTGCTTAAAGCGGTCGAGCCCGACATAAACGAGACCGAACCCCTGTTCGCTGGCTCCATCCGCCAGTGTCTCATCGAGCAATTTTCTAAACCCCAGCCGATTGGGTAGCTGGGTTAACGGATCGCGCAGTCTTGATGCGCGTATGCGTTCCTCACTGTTTCTCGTCGCGATCAACCGATAGTAAATCGCAGCGAGAAGAGTGGTAACGACCACGAAAAATATGACACCTGTCAGAAAGAGAAGCCATTCTATTGATTTCAGGAAGGCTGCGCCGGGTTTATATGGCTCCCAGAATAAATACCCAAGCAGGTCCCCTTGCTCCGTCATCAGTGAAAGATTGCTCTCGCCAGGGAGAGGGGTCGGTGAAGGAGAGAACCTCATCTCGCCCAATGCATGCTCGTCGGCGAGCGTTTGCAGCATATCGCCATCCACAAAGCGCAAAGCCACATGCAAATAGCTCTCGCCAGCCGCTTTCAGATCGCCAGTTTCGGGCACAATCGGCTTGACGCTGAGGAACGCTGGGTGCCCGTCGACACGGACAAAATCCGAGGCCCCCGGTGATCGCATGCCGTCGCTTACCCCTCCTTCGTCCCCGCTGAGTAGTGCTTTGCGCAATTTGTTCACCAATGGCTGCGCACTCGTCTCCACCAGTTTATAAGCAGCCGGTGCCTGTCGTTCCCCTTTGAAGGAGGCAAAAATCGGGGTGTTCGTGGGTGAGAGAATATACGCCGCGTCATGACCGAAATAGGAGTGCATCCACCCTCCTAAATTTGCATCGAGCCAAGCTGATCTTTCTTCACCATCCGGCATATGCAGCATCTTGACTGCGTCACCCCAGATGGTGACGCTTTCCTGTTCGCGGGCAATGCCCGTGCGCAATTCCGAAATTATGTGCTCGGTGCGATGCGCTTCTCGCGCTGCTTCCGTCGAGTCGATGCTGGCGCTTGCCCATATCAGAACCATATAGGCGGCAACGTACAATCCGAATGTCCCAAGGAGGGTCGGAGCGGTGACGAATATCAGGAAATTCTTAATCGTCGTCTTTTTGAAATCGTCCGCCATTTTCGCTCTTCAACGTTGTAAGTCGCAACTCGCTGATCTCCGTTCATGGCGCTGCTAAACTCCGTGGGTTGGCAATTTGGTACAAAAAATCGCCAATTGCCGTAGCTATCGAAAAACATTGAGAACGTTGGTTAACGAAGTGCCGCGAATGTGATGATGGGGACGATCATATAAATTGGCCCGCCGCGAGAGGTGCGGAGGCGACGTTACACTCGTCAGTCCGCAGTTGTACGCGTTCCAGCCTCACCGGTATGGTGTCAAAGAGCGTCGCGGACACGCTTTCGGGGCGGCGCGCTGCACAGCGCTGTTGTCGGGTAGGAACGCGTTCCTTGATACTTCTATGCTTTTGCGCGACGTGCTCAACGTTTGCCGGATTACATTTCCGTTTTCTTCATCATTGATCGGTATCGATCATCGTAGGGCGGTGCTTTGGTTTTGCGTTCGCCGCCTCTTTTCATTTGGAGTTTTGTTTCCGCCGAGTTCGAGCGGAGACTTGATGCAAGGCCAGTCACCCGGCAATAGCGGCGACAGATCGTGTCCCGCCGAGTGGTGTAGCTGGGTGATAGCGAAGCCGCTCGCGAGTGCACCCTCCAAGGTGCTGTAGGGAGCGGGCGGCGTAGCGGTGGTCACCAGTGTTTTCCGGTAGGGTCGGGTTGCTTATGACCAACCTGAGGGACACCACCGATGACCGACGACATGATGAACCTGCGCTCACTCGTTGAGAAGAGCGCCGACGCCGATTTGCTGCGCGAGATGATCGGCTTCGCTGCCGAGAAGCTGATGGCGCTGGAGGTCGGCACAAAGACGGGCGCGGATTATGGCGAGAAGAATGGCTTCCGACTTGCCCAGCGCAACGGCTATCGCGACCGGGACTGGGAGACACGGGCGGGCACCGTCGAGCTGCGCATTCCGAAGCTTCGCACAGGCAGCTATTTCCCGAGCTTTCTCGAACCACGCCGCATGGCAGAGAAAGCCCTGACGGCGGTGATCCAAGAGGCCTATATCCAAGGCGTCTCGACCCGATCCGTCGATGACCTCGTTAAGGCCATGGGCATGTCGGGCATCTCCAAGAGCCAGGTATCCCGGCTCTGCGAGGAGATCGACGAGAAGGTGAAGGCCTTCCTCGACAGGCCCATCGAAGGGGAATGGCCCTACCTTTGGATCGATGCGACCTACCTCAAGGTCCGGCGCGGCGGGCGCATCGTCTCCGTCGCCGTCATCATCGCCGTCGGCGTCAACACCGACGGTCGACGCGAGGTGCTCGGTATGGAGATCGGCACATCCGAGGCCGAGGCGATCTGGACCGAGTTTCTTCGAAAGCTGACCAGGCGGGGTCTGCGTGGCGTCAAGCTCGTCGTCTCCGATGCCCATGAGGGCATCAAAGCCGCAGTATCGAAGGTGCTCTCGGCCACCTGGCAGAGATGCCGTGTCCACTTCATGCGCAATGCTTTGGCCCATGCCGGGAAGAGCGGACGCCGTGTTGTCTCTGCCTTCATCGCCACGGCCTTTGCCCAAGACACGTCAGAGGCTGCAAGTACCCAATGGCGCAACGTCGCCGACCAGATCAGGCCGAAGGTGCCCAAACTCGCCAGTCTCATGGACAGTGCCGAGCAAGACGTGCTCGCCTACATGACCTTTCCCAAGCAGCATTGGGCCAAACTCCACTCGACAAACCCGATTGAGCGATTGAACGGTGAGATCAAGCGACGCACAGAGGTCGTCGGCATCTTCCCAAACGACGACGCCATCGTGCGCCTAGTCGGTGCGCTGCTGCTCGAACAGAACGACGTGTATGGACCGCTCCCTGTTTGCAAGGAGTAATTTGAACGTCACGGCAGACACGGTGCTTGCGGTCGTGTATCCGGCCTGTTT
>NZ_JBPEHL010000016.1:0-140392 GCF_051201095.1 Shinella sp. BE166
CCCGATACGACCGGTGCGCGCATACTTTCTTCTCAGCCATCTGCATCGCAGCAACCGTCATCTTCTGGCTTTAATCAATGAGTCCTGAGCCTAGAGCTGGTCTCTCTGTCTGGACCGTAGTAGCTTTGCAACATGGCATGCTATCGCGTACTCGCCAAAACAGGAGACTCCCATGAAGATCAGCGCACGCAACCGCCTCAAGGGCAAGATCATCGAAGTAACCAAAGGCGCGACCACGGCTCATGTACGCATCGAGGTTGCCGGCGGCGCGGTCGTCACCGCATCCATCACCAATGAATCCGTCGATGAACTCGGCCTCGCCGTTGGCGGAGAAGCCTACGCCGTCGTCAAGGCGTCGGACGTGATGGTCGCCGTCGATTAAACCGGGCTAAAAGTCGCTTGCCGCAACATAGAACGCGGCAAGCGCCTCGTCCTACATATGTTCCCGCGCATATATCCTAATTTCACTGCCCCGTGACAACAGCAGTCCCTCTTCCGGCGAGGACATCAGGCTGGCACCCTTGTCAGAATGGTAAAACCTCGACGACATCTCCCTCTAGTATCTCGGTTTGTTCAGAGTGGAGGACGATCATGACGTCAGCGACGGCAAGGTAACGGAGCCTCGCCGAGCCTTGGTCCGGCAAGGGTTCGACCGCCGTGGCTCGGCCAAGCAAACCTTGACGCAATCGCCCCAAAAGAACCTGCGTCCGCCCCGGCGGTTTGGCGATCTTACTGGTGACTGGCAAATGCCAGGCGTGCCGCTCATTTGATCCCTTCCCACCAAGGCGGGCGATGATGGCACGCCCCAGAAGGGCGAAGCTCGCTGCCGCCGCCAAAGGATTTCCGGGGAGGAGCAGAATGGGGCAATCGTCGATATCGCCAAAGCCGACGGGCTTTCCCGGCCGCATGTCGAGCTTCCAGAACTCAAGGTAACCACGCCGGACGATGATCCGTGTCAGGTGATCGGCAAAACCAGCAGACGCGCCGCCAGTGGAAACCAGGAGATCGTGGTCGGCTGCCGCGGCGACAAGCCGTTCAAGAATGAGTTCTGGGTCGTCGCGGGCAATGCCGAGATCCGTGACGGCGGCTCCGGCGGCTTGGAGCATCCGAAGGAGCATGGGCCGGTTCGTATCGAATATTTTACCCGGCTCGAGGAGACCGGGATTGTCAACAAGTTCGTCACCTGTTGACAGAAGCGCCACCTTCGGTCGTGCCGCAACCAAAACGGATCTAAGCCCAAGCGATGAGAGAAGCGCGATTTGGCCAGGCCCGATGCGGGTGCCGGCCACCATCACGACCGTGCCCTGGGCAACGTCTTCCCCCTTTTTGCGGATATGCAGCTTGCCACCGGCGGGAGCTCTGAGATGAACCTGATCGCCATCAAGCCGGGCGGCTTCCTGCACGACGACACGATCGGCGCCGGGTGGCACCGGAGCACCCGTCGTTATTCGCGCCGCCTCACCAGCGCAGAGCGCGCTCAAGGCTTCCTGCCCCGCCGTAATTGTCTGAGTGATTTTAAGGCAGGCGGTTCCATCCGGCCGCACATCATCTGTTCGGATGGCAAAGCCGTCCATCGCCGCATTGTCGAAACGCGGCAGCGAGACAGAGGCGACTATATCTTCCGCCAGAAGATGATCATAGGCCGCAGAAACGGAAACCCGCATGGGTGGTATTGCCGCTTCTATGTAGCTGGCGATAAAGGCCAGCGCATCGTCAAGGCTCCTTACTTCGCGATCGCTCATTGATCTTTCCACGCCCAGTTCGCTCGATTACTCGAGAGCGCGCCGTGGCAAAGCTAGCATAGGGACCAAGACATCCGCTCTTCCGAATCCGATATATTTTTTGGAATATAATGATGCAAAGATGCCAGTCGAGTCTCAACTGGGATAAGCGCATCTCGAAATCGTGTGATGATGGATCCATGCAAGCGAACTCCATCAGGCGTGCGAGCTTCCTCGCCGGTCCTGCACGTATTGGCGGCTCAAGCCGGCGCAAAGCTTCTCAACGAACGGCCGCGGCATTGCCGGAGCGGCAACCCACCGCCAGCGGTTGGCTGATGGGTTCCCAGATCGGCAGTGGAGATATCTTTCTCCCATCGGACAAGAGACCGACGCCTGCGCTAGCGCTGACATTCGCCTGCATGATCTCCGCCAGGATGGAGAGCGCGATAGAGGATGCACTCTTGCCGCTTTCAAACAAGCCCGCCGGCCCGCGGATGCGACCGAGCTTCTCTTTTTCCACACCGAAGCGCGCAAGGATGTCGAGCCGGCGCTTGTGGGTCTTTCGACTGCCCATGGCGCCGACATAGAAAGCATCGGTCTCCAGGATCAGCGGCAGCAGGTTCGTTTCCCATTCATGATCGTGAAACATCACCGCGACCGCCGTGTGGCGGTCGGCGTGAACGATGGGCAGGCTTGCCGCGCTTGAAATCGGCACAACCTCGACGCCGGGCGTTTTCAGGATCTCCTCGCGTGTTTCCGCATCGGGCGAATAAAGCACCACTTCGAAACCGGTAACAAGACCGAGCCTTGAGAGCTGGACCGCGGAGGGACCGATGCCGGCGATGATGATGCGCGTGCGCGGAGCGTAGATCCGGGTCAGCGTTTCGCTCTCGTCGCCCGCAAGTGATGGTACATGCATGATGGCCGGCAGACGGCGGTGCAGGCGCGCGTCGATCGCGACGAGATCGTCATCAGCAATGTTGACGTCAAAGACGAGTTCGATCGCACTGCCGCAGGGGAGTTGGATGTCGAAGTACTTCGATCCGCGACCATAACGCACGCGTCTGTTTTCGCCGTCCTGAATGGCGGCGATGGCTTCGCTCACCACGGCGCGCTCGATACAGCCTCCCGAAAGATAGCCCGTCCAACGCCCGCTTTCCGAGACGGCCATCTGCGCGCCAAGAGGGCGTGGCGACGATCCTTCGATCTGGACAAGCGTGACGATTGCGATCCGCTCGCCGCGGCGTTTTCGGTCAACGGCGAAATCGATGACATAGTCATCGAATTGATCCCATGATCCGGCCGGCATTTTCATCACGCACTCCTTTTTTCAGGCAGGTTCATAGGCGGTCGCGGCGCTCGCTTGCGAAGGCCGCGCCTCTGCGGCGAGCTTGTAAAGCCGATCCGCCTTGAAGGGCGTTGCGTAGAGCCGCACGCCGATGGCGTCTCGAATAGCGTTGCCGAGAGCAGCGGCGACCGGATTGTAAGGGCTCTCGCTCATGGATTTGGCGCCAAGCGGACCTATGCGATCGTACGTGTCGGCGAAATAGACCTCGGCACGGGGGATGTCGGCGAAAGCCGGAATGTGATAGCCGCGGAACGTCGGATTGGTGACCTTTCCCTCTCCATCGATGTTCAGGTCTTCATAGAGGGCCGCGCCGATCGCCTGCGCGACACCTCCTTCCACTTGCCCGCGGCACTGCATCGGATTCATCACCGTCCCGGCGTCCGCCGCGTGGATCGAGCGCAAGATGCGGATTTCGCCATAACGACGGTGGATTGCCACCTCGAAACCCTGGACATTGAAGGCGACCGACCGCGGCGTACCACCGCTGCGCCCCTGCCCCGACAATTTTACGCCTGCCTCCGCAGCAGCGACAGCCAAGACAGGGAGAGCGATGCGACGGCTGCCGGCTATAACGGCACCTTCGCCAAGCTTGCATTCCGATCGCCCGACATTGGCCAAGGACGCTGCAAAATCCAGGATAATGCTGGCAAGATCTTCCGCGGCCTCCCGGGTTGCCGATCCCGCGACCACCGTTCCGGTGCTGCCGAAAGCGCCGGTATCGTGCGAAATATGATCCGTATCCGACTGCTTGATGCGGACGTGGGCCAGCGTCGTTCCAAGCAAGGAGGCGACAATCTGGCAATGTACGGTCGTGGTACCATTGCCGAATTCCGCCGTGCCGGTCTTCAATTCGTAGGTACCATCAGGCAGGAGCGTGACCCGGCTTTCGGCCCGGTGCCCGCGCGGCGGGATCGTGTCGATCATGCCGGCAGCGACACCGCGCCCGACAAGCCAATCGTCCGAAAGATTAGGGGCTGGGCTGCGGGCAAGTGCGGCTTCTACCATGTCGAGGCACTGGTCCAGGCCGTAACTACCGTACTCCACATCATGAGGCCCATCGTCAGCCGATGTCATCGGGTCACCGGGCACAACCACATTTCGCCTGCGGAACTCGATCGGGTCCATGCCGATCTGGCGCGCGATCTCATCCATCGCGGATTCAACCGCAAAATTGCTCTGGCTCAGCCCGTATCCGCGAAAGGCGCCGCTCGGCATTTCGTTGGTGTAGACCGCGACGGAATCGACTTTCTTGTTCGGGCAGCGGTAGAGCGCTATGCATTCGCCAGAGCCGTGATACATCACACCCGGCCCGTGATTGCCATAAGCGCCTGTATTGGAAAGCATGCGCATGGAGATGGCGGTCAGCAGACCGTCGTTCGTCGCACCGACCTTCACCGTGATCTTCATAGGGTGACGGCTGGTGGAGGCGGAGAACTGCTCCGTTCGTGTGTACTCGAGTTTTACCGGTCGACCGGTCTTGAAGACCGCAAGTGCCACGATATCCTCGGTGATCATTTCCTGCTTGCCGCCAAAGCCCCCGCCGACGCGCTCCGCAAAGACGCGAACTTTCTCCTGCGGAAGATCGAAGAGCGTGCAAAGGGCATCGCGTGTCAGGAACGGCACCTGCGTGCTCGTTCGCATATTGAGCCGCCCGTCACCATCGAGCCAACCGATAGCTCCATGCGTTTCCAGATGAGCATGTTGCACCCGTTGGATGTAATAGGTGCCCTCGTGGATGGCATCCGCCTTCGCAAAACCTTTGTCGACATCGCCCAGATGCCCATGCAGCTCGGCGACGATATTACGCTGTGGATGGGCGATGCGTGAGGAAAGCGGCTTGTCATGAACGACATGCGCACCCGGCCGTAGGGCTTCTTCGGGATCGAAGACCGCAGGCAGCAACTCATATTCGACAGCGATCAGCTTGCATGCTGCTTCCGCAATACCCTCGCTGTCAGCGACGACCGCCGCGACACGCTGCCCGATATGGCGAATGACTGGATCCAGCACCAGCGTATCGTCTGGATCGTCGGTGTACATTTCGTGACGTGCGGTCGAAAAATAGTGATCCGGCGCATCTGCGTGGGTCAGCACGGCCACAACGCCCGGCAGGGCAAGTGCATTGCTTGTATCGATGGAAAGAATACGAGCGGATGGATGCGGCGAGCGCAGGATTTTCATATGCGTGAGGCCAGCAAGATCGCCAACCGGTGCGACATCCATCGTATAGCGCACGCGACCTGTTACCACGCCGGGTCCAGCGGGCGCGGCGAGGTTTCGCCCGCACGCCTGACCCGCACCGACACGCTCGACATGCTTGACGCCCTCAATGGCATCCGCGATTGCGCGATAGCCGGTGCAACGGCAAAGATTGCCCTTCAGCGCCGCGGGAAGATTGCGCCGCTGGGCCTGGTCGAGCGCCGCCGCGGTCATAATCGCACCTGCCGTGCAGAACCCGCACTGGAAACCCTGCGCATCGAGGAAAGACTGCTGAACCGGGTGAAGGTCGTCCGGAGAGCCGAGCCCTTCGATCGTCGTGACTTCCTGGTTCTCTGCCCGAAAGGCCGGCACGAGGCAGCTGTGCACGGGCCGTCCGTCGATGTGAACCGTACAGGCGCCACAGTCGCCCGCGTCGCAGCCCTTCTTCACGCCGAAGCAGCCAAGATCCCGCAGGAACGTGCGCAAACACTGGCCCGGCCGCGGGATCGCCTCATGCGTCTTGCCGTCAACGAGATAGGTCATGTCCATTCTCCAAGCTCTTTACGGATTTCCTCCGCGAAAAGGTGCGTCATATGTTGGCGCCAGTCGGGCAGGCCATGAATGTCGTCATAATAGAGCGCGTCCGGAATATCGTTTTCGAGGCTGCGCTCCAGTTCGCGGGAGCTTGGGCAGTGCGGGAATGCGAACTGCACCGGTCGGCGCGTCGAAGCGGTGACCGTGAGCACGAAGCCGCCCTTGGCCGAGAGCGTACCGATGAGAAGCACGCCCGAGCGACCTAGCGGGGTAAGGCTCGCCCGGCGAAATGCCGTCCTGCGTGAAAGCGCCTCCCACGGCAGGTTGATACCGCGCAGAATTTCGCCAGGCCGCAGATCATTGCTCAGTGGCCCTTTTACGAAATCGACGACCGGGACTTTTCGTGCTGAACCATCCGATGACCATATCGTGCAAACCCCTTCGAGCGCTGCGGTCAACGAGATCATGGGGCCGGCCGGCAGGGACATGCACAGGTTGCCGCCGACAGTAGCCATGTTCCAGATCTTGAACGAGGCGAGGAATGAGCGGCAGCATTTGCCGATCAGTCGCGCTGCAGGCCATGCGACAGGTGGCTCGAAAGCATCGAGCGTCGCTACCTTGCAGGTCGCGCTGATCGATAGACCGGCATCGGTCGTTGTAAGAGGCTGCCAGTCGAGCAAAGACAGATCCACGAGCCTCTGGAGTTTGGGTTGCGGCTCGGAAAACAACCATGTCCCACCGCCAAGCCATGCATCACCCTCCTGAAATGGCCAAAGTTCGGCGCGGCTCTGCGGCCTGCTGACGGCGTTGATCGTGTTGATATCCAAGGCGAAGACCTCCGGTGAACATTGGCATCGTGAATGTCCTTCATCCGGATTGATCTTGCCATTTCCAATTTAAGAGCGAATTGTTGCCTAAAAGGCATCAACGAACGGAACGTCTCATGCGCACGCCAGAAGCTGCCCCCATTCGGCCATCTCCGCCACGTGAGCGCGCACTGTCCCCTATGCTGCTCGCCCGTATATTTCACCAGCCGGCCATGATCTATTTCCAGACCGCCGCGGAACTGTTGTCCATCCGGGAATGCGCGCGCCGCCTCAACGTCGCCTCGTCTGCCGTATCCAGGCAAATCACCCAGCTCGAGGACGCATTGGGCATGGCATTATTTCAGCGCGAAGGCCGCCGCATCAAGATGACCGCCGCCGGCGAAATTCTCTATAGGCACGTCCGTCGTGTCGCCTCGCCGCTTGAAGCGGCAGTATCGGAGCTCGACATGCTGCGCGGGCTCAAGACCGGTTCCGTCCGTATCGCCACGGTCGAAAGCGTCGGTCTGTCCTTCCTGCCGGCCCTTCTGACGGCGTTTTCGCAGCGTCACCCGACATTGCATCTAAATGTCGAAGTCACGTCCTCGTCCGACGTCGTCTCCCGCCTCATCGACGAAACAATCGACGTCGGTTTCGGCTTTGTGACGGCACCGCCTCGTGAGATCGAAATGGCGGTGCGCCGCGACGTGCGTGTCGGCGCGCTCATGCGACCGGATCACCCGCTTGCCTCTCAGCAAAGCCTTACCCTCGCGGACTGCTTTGCCCACCCTGTTGCCATTGGAACGCGCGAGCTCTCCATCCGCCGGGCAATCCAGCCCAATCTCGAAGCGGCAGCAACGGCACGGCCGCCATTACTGGAGGTCGGATCGATCCGCATGCTCGTGGAGTTGGCACAAGCCGGGCATCATATTTCCATCATGACACCAATTGGTGCACACAACGAGATCGGCAGCGGAGCATTGATTTTTCTCCCTCTCACCGATCCTGGGCTTTCGACCAATCGCTTCGGGCTGATGGTCCGAACCGGTGCAGACCTGCACTTCGCCCCTGCCGTCTTCTATGATCAGGCAAAAGAGCATTTCCGCAGCTTGGAACTGCCTGGGGCGGTGCTATCCTAGTTCACCCGAAGAGCATCACGCTTCACCTCGCCCAGGACCGAAAGCCGGAGGCAAGCTCGCTCTCAACGGGATATAGTCGGAGACCTCGTAGGCGTCGGCGCCTACGATTTTGGTGAGCGGTGATCCTGAATATCATTCCGGCAACGGTGTCGGCACGGCTTTGGGATATCTACGAAGATGGGTTGAAACCTCTTCCTGGGCCGTGGTGACGACTTAACGATTTGCGATTCCTCGCAAGGAGCAAAGCAGATTCAAGCCTGATTTTTGGGCAAGATCAGTCATGCCTGCCGATAAGGCCCGATTTATCCTGGGTTCGGTGGTATCAGGCACGCTGCCTCAGCGACACGTCCCCGAAATCAGCGAGCGAAACTGCTCCATCACCTCAGGGTTCGCTGGACTGTAAACCATCATGTTGAGGTCAGATCGGCCCTCGACCGCAAAATTCGAGAATTCAAGTTCTATCGGCCCCAGGACGGGGTGGTGGAGGCGCTTGACGCCGTCTCGGAAACCCGCGATTTCATTGTCCTCCCAGAGCGCCTTGAATTCCGGGCTGCTGGCTGAAAGTTCATCCACCAACTGCTGAATTTCCGCGCCGGCACCTGCACGCGTGGCATCGGCCCGGAAAGCGGCAACGACATAGCGCGCGACACTCTGCCAATCGTCCTGCGCCGCGCGAACCCGTTCGTCAGAGAACATCATGCGAAGGATGTTGCGCTTATCCTTGGGGAGCTTGGCATAGTCCGTGAGGATCACGGTTGCTGCTCTATTCCATGCCACCACCTCCCATGTGGCTGTCCTGATAATGGCAGGGCTGAAAGGCATGGCATCGAGGACGCGTTGAAGCCGCGGGGTAATGCCTTCGGGCTGGCGGTATCGCGCCTCCGGCGGATGGCCGAAAGCGAGAATGTGAAGATGGTCGCGTTCGGGCTCGGTCAGCATGAGCCCGCTGGCGATCCGATCAAGCACATGGGCTGAGGGTGCTCCGCCGCGCCCCTGCTCCAGCCAAGTGTACCAGGTCGGGCTTATGTTCGAGCGCTGGGCCACCTCTTCGCGACGCAAGCCCGGCGTGCGGCGGCGTCCAACCTGGAAGCCGAATGTCGCGGGATCAAGCCGCATGCGCCGGTCGCGCAAGAACGTGCCCAGGATATTTTCGAAATCGCTCACGCTGATGATCCTGTTGGTGATTATACCATGATAAAGTCACTACTTTAACAGGACAATTTTTCATGGGATCAGGCGCTACGTCAATATCGGAGACTTTCCCATGCGTGTTTTCCTAACGGGTGCCACAGGCTTCATCGGATCCCGGATTCTTCCCGAATTGCTGGCCGCCGGCCATGAAGTCATCGGCCTCACCCGCTCCAAGGCCGGTGCGGACGCTTTGGCAGCGGCAGGCGCAAGCGCTCATCTCGGAACGCTGGAGGACCCTAACGGCCTTGCGGATGGAGCACGGAGCGCAGACGCCATCATCCATACTGCCTTTGATCATGATTTCACGAATTTCGTCGCCAATTGCGAAAAGGATCGCGGTGTCATTGCCGCACTCGGGTCTGTGCTGAAGGGGTCGGATCGGCCGCTGCTCATCACGTCGGGCGTCGGCATCGGGGACCCGGGCGATGGTCGGCCTGCCAGGGAAGATGTTTTTGATGCACATCATTTCAATCCGCGCATCGCGTCGGAACTGGCGGGGCAGGCCTTGCTCGAAGCAGGCGTCAACCTGTCCGTCGTGCGGCTGCCGCAGGTACACGATACCTTCAAGCAGGGCTTGATCTCCCCCTATATCGGGATGGCGCGGGAGAAGGGCGTGGTCGCCTATGTCGGGCAAGGCGCCAACCGTTGGGCGGCCGGCCACGTACGCGATGTGGCCAAGCTCTACGTGCTTGCCCTTGATCGCGCCGAGGCAGGTGCCCGTTACCATGCTGTCGCCGAAGAAGGCGTGGCGGCGCGGGACATAGCCGAGGTGGTCGCTGCGGGCCTCGATCTTCCGGTTGTCTCCCTTTCGCCGGACGAGGCGGCACCGCATTTTGGTTGGTTCGCGATGTTCGCCGGGGCGGATATCGTCGCATCCAGTGCCCAGACGCGGGAGAAATTGGATTGGGTGCCGACAGGCCCGAGCCTGATCGAAGACCTGCGGCAGATGGATTATTCCGTGAAGAAGGCCTGACGTCTGACGCGATCGACATCAATAGGAGCAAGGCCAAGCGGATGACGCAGGTCGACGAGCGGTCGGTTGCTCGAAATCCTGGTCATCCGCGACAGAGATCAGCCGGCGGCGCTGGGCACCGGCGTGTTGAGCAGCTGTTGTTCCCACAAGTAGGCGATGCCGCTGCCGCCAAAGTGCTGGATGAGAATCTCGGTCAGCGCCTCGACATGCTCTGTGCGCGCCCAATCCCGTTGCCATTCGCCGGCGAGCGCCATCACCGTCATCACATTCGCGCCGGCCGTGATCATCCGCTGGATGGCAACCTCGTGAGACTCCTTCGAAATCCCGCCCGACGCATCGGTAATCACGGTCACGTCCCAGCCTTCGCCGGCGGCCTGGATCACTGGCATTGCGACGCAAACCTCGGTCCACAGGCCGGCGATGATCAATTGCTTGCGGCCGGTCGCCTTGACGACGTTCACCACATTCTCATCCTGCCAGGTGTTCACCCATGTGCGATCAATGACCTCCTGGCCCGGGAACACGTCGGTGATCTGCTTAAAGAGAAGTCCACCGCGCGCCGCGATCACGCTGGTGAGAACGGTCGGAACATTGAAGGCTTTTGCGAGCTTTGCCAGCGCTGTCGTGCTGTTAACCACAGCTTGCGGGTCGTGGCTGTTGAGGTTCGCGAGTTGGTAGGGTTGATGGTCGATCAGAACGAGGACCGAGTTTTCCGGGCGAAGAAGCGAATCGAGGCCGTTACGAAGGGTCATCAAGATTTCCTTTCTCTGCCGCCATGGCGGCAATGGGTTCACGGGGGACATTCGCCAATGAGTGACGTCGCCGGAACGCAATTTGCTGTTCCTTTTCGTGATGCGGTAGTGCCATAGTCAGGCAATCTGTGGAGCGAAATGAGGAACGCGGAATGGACATCGAAGACCTGCAGACATTCGTTGCCGTAGCCGATGCAGGGGGTGTATCGGCCGCCGCGCGCCGGCTCGGCGTCTCCAAGTCGATCGTCAGTCGACGGCTCTTTCGCATTGAGGCGGAGCTAGGCGTTCAGCTTCTGGCACGCACGACCCGCGGGGCGGCGCTCACAGAGGCGGGAATGACCTTCAGGGACCACGCGGCCAGGGCCAGCGCCGAGATCGATACGGCGAGAGAAGCGATCCTGCCGACCGGCGAGCTGCGCGGCCGCCTGAGAGTGGCGATGCCGCTCTCGTTCGGACCGACCCATTTCGCCCCCGTGCTTGCAGAAATGGCGCAGCGCCACCCGCAGCTCCACATCCATGCCGCCTACAGCGATCGATTTGTCGATCTGGTCGCCGAAGGTTTCGATTGCGCGATCCGGGTCGGTTACCTTCAGGACTCCAACTTGATCGCGAAGCGCGTCGGGCCGATCTATGGAAAGCTCGTCGCAAGCCCGACTTACATCAAAACGCACGGTTCACCGGATACGGTGGAACAGCTCGCCGACCATCAGGCCCTCATGCAGGGAACGGAGGCCTGGCAGTTCATGGATGGCGAAAAGGTTGTCACGGTTCAGCCGCAGGGCAGGTTCAAGGCCGACAATGCGACTGCGCTTGCCTCCGCCGCGGCCGCGGGGCTCGGCATCGCCTGGCTCCCCGATTGCATCACACACGACTATGTGGTCTCCGGCGCGCTCGTTCCGGTGATGACAGGCTACCCCCCACCGTCGGCAGGGGCCTATGTCGTCCGACCGCCGGGTAAGCACCCTGCGCGGAAAGTCCGGGTGCTTATCGAAATGCTGATCGAGTATTTCGCCCAAAACCCGGACGTTTGGGGTTTCGACCGCTAAGACCGAAACTTTGCAGCGCGACTTAAGCTCGTCGCGGAGATTTTCCCACCTCTCTCCCATACATCAGCCTCGCCCAGGATGACGAGCACCTTGGGCGACGCGTTGCTGCATCGGAGCCGCCGGCAAGACGCCGGCACGGCCGATCTGGTCGGAGCGTCGCACCAAAGTTGCTGCCGGCGCGGTTGATCTCCTGCAGCGCACCCATTTCGCCATCGACGGCGGCGGCGACGATACCCTGTTCGGCATCGACCGCGATGTTTTCCTCTTACGAGGCGGCCGCATTCCGCCGCACGCCGGCGGCTGCTTCCGACAGACGATCCAGAGATATCCGTCCGGATCGCGCCGCCGCGGCAATGCCGTCGCACAAGGCATCAAGGTGCGGCCCTCCCCCGACCAACAGCAGATCGGCTCCCGCATTGACCGAGGCGATGGCAGTCTCGAGCAGCGAGCGGCCGCGCATGGTGGCTGGCGCATCCAGATCGTCGCTGACGATCAGGCCCCTGAAGCCGAAATCGTCGCGCAGCATCGCCATGATTGCAGGCGACGTGCTCGCGGCATTTTGCCCGTCGAACGCGGCAACAGGCGCGGGGCCTGTCATGATCGCCTTGGTTCCAGCTTCGATCGCCGCCCTGAACGGCAGGGCATTGTGCAGAATGCGCTCCCGCGGCGTGAGCAGGGAAACGTCGACAAGTGCCGGGTCGCCCGCCAGATCGTTGAAACCCGGAAAATGCTTGGTCACGGCGGTAATGCCGGCGCTCTGGACGCCCGTGACGAAAGCGGAAACCAGCCTTGCCACAGCCTCCCGATAGCTGGCCATCGTGCGGCCCCGCAGCCATTGGTTCTGTCCGTCGATGACATCGGCGATCGGTGCCAGGAACATCGACACCCCGAGTTCGCGGGCCGCCGAAGCCGTGATGCGGCACCGCTCGGCAAGCGATGCATCGTCCAGCGCGTGGGCCTCGTCCAGCGAGGGGAGCGGTGGGACCAGCCCCGTGAGCCGCTGGATGCCACCCAGTTCCTGATCCACCGCAACGATCAAATGGGGCGCGACGGATTTCAACTCTGCGATACGGGCCTGGAAGACGGCCGGCGTTTCGCCGGCGAGCCTTTCTGCGGACATGGCGCGTGCGACATATTCCGCCCGCGTCTCGCCGATCAGAACGGAACAGCCGCCCTTTTCCAGGAAGGGCACCATGACATCCAGCACATCGAGCGTATCGAATGCTGGCAGCAGGATCGCCCGGGCGTCCTCGTCAGGTGAAAACGTCATCGTCATCTCCGTAATGCAGGATGTTGAGAGGTGTCAGACAATCGTGACATCGACGCCGGCCTCGCCGATGGCGGTGAGGATGATGGTGTCCTTGCTGTCTGTGAAAAGTGCCGAAACGGCGGAAATCCGAGCGACCTGATGGGTTGCGGCCTGACCAAGCTTGTCGGCGGTCGCCAGAAGAAGGGTCTTGTTCGCGGCTCGGATCATCGTGGATTTGAGGTGTGCATCCTCGAAGTCGTCGCTGCGCAGCAGCAGGTCGTGATCGACGCCGCACGTACCGAGGATGCAGTAGTCGGCCCGAACCGCCCGCACGGCATCGATCGCTCCGGCACCGGTCGCGCTGCGGGTCAGCCTGCCCAGGCGGCCGCCGAGCATGATCACTTCGGCGAGCGGATGGTCGAGCGCGGCGGCGGCTACATCGACGGCCGTCGTGATGATGCGGATGGAGAGCGCCGGTGAAAGACTGCGCACGAACTGGACGACGGTCGTGCTGGAATCCACCAGCAGCGTCGCGCCGTCCGGGATGGTCGCGGCGGCGGCAAGCCCGATCCGCTGCTTCTCTCCGGCATGCAGCGTTTCGCGACGATGAAAATCGAGCGCAGGCGTGACAAGCCGTGCCGCGCCGCCGTGAAACCGCTGCACGAGGCCTGCATCCGAAAGATCGCGCAGGTCGCGACGGATCGAATCTTCCGAAACGCCGAATTCCTGCGCGAGCCCGGCCGCGAGGACACGTCCCGCCGCATTCACCTTGTCGAGGATGACGGCCTGCCGCTCCTCCGGAGAAAGTGCGGCCAGTTCCGCCTTGTCCGCGCTCATGCCGCCGGCTCTTCCACATGGGTAAGAAGTCCGAGCGCGGTCAGCCGAGCCTCAAGGGCCGCGGCCGTGCGGAAGTGTTCGGTGTGGAAACCAAGGGCTGCCGCTGCGGCAATGTTCGCCGCGTTGTCATCGATGAAGATGCACTCCTCGGCGCGGACGCCCGCCCGCTCCAGGAAGCGGTTGAAGATCGCGGCATCCGGCTTCACCAGCTTCTCCGTGCCGGAAACGACGAGAACGTCGAACAGGCCGAGGAACGGATAGATGTCCTTCGCCCGCGGGAAGGTCTCGGCCGACCAGTTCGAAATCGCGTGCACCGGAACACCGGCCGTCTTCAGGCGTCGGAGAATCTCGGCCGTCCCGGCAACCTCGCCTCCCAGCATTTCGTGCCAGCGCAGCCAGTAGGCCTCGATCAAGGCGACCCGCTCGGGATGACGCTCGCCAAGCGCGGCGATGCCCTCGGCAAAAGGCCGGCCCGCATCGAACTGCTCGTTCCAGGCCGATGTGCAGACCTCGCTGAGGAAAGCGGACACCGCCGCCTCGTCGGGGAGCAGCTTGCGATAGAGATAGGCGGGATTCCAGTCGATCAGGACGCCACCGATATCGAACACAACAACAGTCGGATTCATTTTTGCCTCTTTATGCATGTATTTGTTCATACAATGCACGAATAGGCAGATAAACGCAATAAAGAGCACGAAAGATTTTGGCGCTTCTCGTCATGTCCTACGACCGCAGAAATTCGGCCGCGCGCTCGCCGATCATGATGCAGACCGAATTCGGGTTGCCGGAGATCAACGTCGGCATGACCGACGCATCGGCGACGCGCAGCCGCTCGATGCCATGCACGCGCAGTTTCGGATCGACGACCGCCATGTCGTCGCTACCCATCCGGCACGTTCCGGCAGGATGAAGGGCTGCATGCGCATCCTTGACGCAGAAGGCCCTGATATCCTCCCGCGTCTTCAGCGCCGGCGATGGCGCGTGCCGTGCTGCCACGAATTTCGAGATTGCCGGCTGCGCCATGATGTCGATGGCGGCCATCGCACCTTCGGTCATGGCGTCGAGATCGTAGGGATCGGAGAAATAGCGCGGCGCCACGCGCGGGTTTGCCGCCGGGTCGGCGCTCAGGAGCGTGACCTCCCCCCTGGAGCGCGGCCGGATCTGTCCGAGATTGACCGTGCAGCCATTGCCGCCGGGAACCGCATCGACACCCTCCTCGATGCCCGCGCCGACGACCATGAAATACTGGATGTCCGGGCTCGCCTCGCCCCTGTTGCCCCACCAGAAGGCGCCGCCTTCGATGAGGTTGGAAGATGCGGGGCCGTTGCGGAACAGCGCATAGTTCAGCCCGGCAAGCGCCTTCCAATGCGGCTTCTTGTACTTGTCGTAGCTGTGCGGGCCGTTGAGCTGGTAGACGAGCGAAATCTCGATGTGGTCCTGCAGGTTCTGGCCGACACCCGGCAGGTCGGCGTGCACGTCGAGGCCCTGGCGCCGGATCTGGTCCGCCGGGCCGACGCCCGACAGCATCAGGAGCTTGGGCGTGGCGATCGCCCCCGTCGAGAGGACGACCTCCTGGTCGGCGCGGTACACGACCGTGCGCTTGCCCTTGACACACTCGACACCCACCGCACGCCCGTTCTCGATGAGCACGCGCGTGACCATGGCGCCGGTTTCCACACGCAGATTGCGCCGCTTGCGTGCCGGGTTGAGATAGGCCACGGCAGCGGAGCTACGGCGACCGTTGCGGGCCGTGATCTGATAGAGGCCACAGCCTTCCGGATCGCCGGAGTTGAAATCCGGATTGTAGGGCAGGCCCGCCTGCTGGCATGCCTGGAGCCAGGCGCGGGTCAGCGGATGGATATAGTCGATATCGGAAACGCCGAGCGGGCCGCCGACACCGTGCGCCGCGTTGCAGAAACGGTTGTTGTCCTCGGCGCGCTTGAAGAAGGGCAGAACATCGGCATATCCCCAGCCTTCGGCTCCCAGCTCGACCCATTGCTCATAGTCGGCCGGCACGCCGCGAATGTAGATCATGGCATTGACGGAGCTGCCGCCGCCCAGAACCCGGGCCTGCACCATGGTCGGCGTCTCCGTGCGCTCCTGCTCGGCCATCGGCTCCCAGGGAATGCGCTTCAGGAGGTCGCCTTGCGCAGTCTTGTAATAGGCGCCGGGAATGTGGATGTACGGGCTGCGGTCGCGTGGTCCCTCCTCGAGCAGGAGCACGTTGACGGCGGGGTCTTCCGATAGGCGCGCGGCGATGACGCAACCCGTCGAGCCGCCACCGACCACGATATAGTCGAATGTGGTGATCTCGTCCGGATGCCGGGGCGAAATGCCGTAGCGCGCCGATCCCATATCCCGAAGTCCCATCATCGCCCCCTTGAAATGGCGCTGCCGGCCTTGATCGCGAGGGCAGCAATGGTCAGAGCCGGATTGACGGCGGCCGATGTCGGCAGCACGGAGGCATCCGTGACGTAGAGGTTTTCGACATCATGGCTGCGGCAATCGAGATCGACGACCGAGGTTTGCGGATCGCTGCCCATGCGGGCGGTTCCGCATTGGTGCGACGTCGTCTTGCGGCCGAATGTGTGTGTCAGCACGATCGGGAAACCAGCTTTGCGCATGACCGCGCTGGTCCTGGCAATCAGCGCCTCATGTGCGCGCATGTTCGAGCGGATCCAGTGCATGACGATGCGGTTGTCGCGCACCATCACGCGACTTTCCGGATTGGGCAGGTCCTCGCTCGTCAGGAACCAGCCATAGGCGTAGCGCGCGATGAGTTTTGCAATCCACGTTGGCGCCGGAAATGGAAGATTGGCCTTGAGGATGTTGCCGGTAATGTGCCCGAGAAGCTGGACGTTGCCGAGCGGCGCGCCGTATTCGTTGTCCGCGTTGTAGAAATCGTTGAAAGCGATGGTCTTCTGGTAGACCGAGGTATTGGCCGCGAATGGATCGATCGTCAGCATCGCCGTCGTGTTGTGGTTCATGAAGTTGCGGCCCACCTGGTCCGAATTGTTGGCGAGACCGGTCGGATGCGCCTTGCTGGCGGAGCGCAGGAGCAGTGCTGCCGTCTGCACCGCACCCGCAGCCACGGCGAAGCGATCGGCGGAAATGCGGTGCTCAATCCCATCCTTCACATAGACGGCGGCAATGACCCGGTGGCCCGTCTCGTCGGTCTCAAGGCGTGTCACGCTGGCGCCGGTCAGGAGGCTGACATTCGGGTGGGCGAGCGCACTTGTGAGCGGCCCCACTTCCGCATCGATCTTGCCGGCGCCCGTGTTCGGAAACGCATCCCAGCCCGTCTTCGCCCGTTTCAGCCAGGCGTCGATATCGATCGAGAGCGGCAGGGCCGCCGGATGAATGCCGGCCTTTTCCAGCCGGCGGCGGACGGCCGCGATCGCCGGTTCGTCAGGAACCTTCGGATAGGCATAGGGCGTGTCGTGCGGCGGCTCCGTTGGATCCTCGGAAACGGAACCGCGCACTCGGAAAATGCTTTCGGCCGCATCGTACCAGGGGGAAAGTGCCTCGTAGGACATCGGCCAGCCCGGAGATGCGCCGTCCATATGTGGCCGCGGCGCAAAATCCTCGCGGCGGTAACGATACATGACGGCACCGAAGAACTTCGAATTGCCACCCACATAATAGTAGTTGCCCGGAAGGAAGCTCTCGCCATCCGTGCCCAGCCATTCCTCCGAAGAGCGGTAGAAGCCTTTCTGGAAGATCGCACGGTCATCGCGCGCCTCCGGGCTGTCCTTCAGGTAATCGCCACGCTCGAGGATAACGATCCGCAGGCCGGAGGGGGCAAGGCTGTGTGCCAGGGACGCGCCGCCGATGCCGGAGCCGATGATGACGATGTCTGCGGTCTGGGTCATGATGCCTTTCAGTCGATGCGGGTTTCGGATTCGATGTCGAACAGCACGGTCTTCGATGTGTCGACGGATAGGGCCGCTTCCTGCCCTGCATGGGCCTGCTTGGGCGGAAGACGAGCCGTCACCTCGACGCCGCCAAGCTGGAAGACGGCCAGGGTGTCAGGTCCGGTCGGCTCGACCACGTCGAAGTCGATGGTGAGCGATGGCGGGGCAGCGCCCGTGGCAATCGAGAAGTTTTCCGGGCGGATGCCGACAAGCACCTTCTTGCCCGCGTAGCGTCGCAGGGCCTCTGGCGACAGGCTGATGCCGGCGATGCGTGCGGCCGGCCGCCTGGCGATGTCGATGACGGCGGTCGCTGTCGAACCTTGCACCTCCAGGACCGCCGGCACGATGTTCATGGCCGGCGAACCGACGAAGCGTGCGACGTAGACATTGGCCGGCCGGTCATAGACCGCTTGCGGCTCGTCAAGCTGCTGCACGACGCCGTCCTTCATGACCGCCACGCGGGTGGCAAGCGTCATGGCCTCGATCTGGTCATGCGTGACATAGACGATCGTCGTGCCGAGGCGGGCATGGAGGCGCTTGATCTCCGTGCGCATGTCGACGCGCAGCTTGGCATCGAGGTTCGACAGAGGCTCGTCGAACAGGAACAGCTTCGGCTCGCGCACGATGGCACGCCCCATGGCCACACGCTGGCGCTGGCCGCCGGAGAGCTGCGACGGCTTGCGATCGAGCAGATGATCGATCTGCAGCAGGTCGGACGCCGTCTTGACGGCCTTGGCGCGGTCGGCCTGGGTGACCTTTCGGATCTTCATGCCGAACTCGATGTTCTGCCGCACGGTCATCGTCGGGTAGAGCGCGTAGGACTGAAACACCATCGCGATGTCCCGATCCTTCGGCGAAAGCTCGTTGACGGTCTTTCCCGCGATGCGAATCTCGCCGCCCGAGATCGTCTCCAGGCCGGCGATCATGTTGAGAAGCGTGGACTTGCCGCAGCCGGAGGGGCCGAGCAGCACGAGGAAATAGCCGGTTCCGATGGAGATCGAAACCTCCTTCAAAACCTCGAAATGGCCGTAGGATTTGCGGACGCGATCGATTTCAAGAGTGGACATGGGGATCAGCCTTTCACGGCACCGGCCGTCAGCCCGCGGACGAAATATCGGCCAGCGACGATGTAGACGACCAAAGTTGGGATGGCGGCGATCATGGCGGCAGCCATGTCGACATTGTACTGCTTGCGACCGGTGGTCACGTTGACGATGTTGTTGAGCGCGACCGTGATCGGGCTGCTCGAACCGGAGGTGAAGGACACGCCGAAGAGAAAGTCGTTCCAGATCTGCGTGAACTGCCAGATGCAGGACACGACGATGATCGGAATGGAGGTCGGCAGGATGACGCTCCAGAAAATGCGGAAGAAGCCGGCACCATCGACCATCGCCGCCTTCGTGAGTTCATCCGGCAGCGACACGAAGTAGTTGCGGAAGAACAGCGTCGTGAAGCAGATGCCGTAGGAGACATGGACGGCCACCAGACCGGGAATGGAACCGGCGAGACCCAGCAGCCCGAGCGTGCGCGCCATGGGAATGAGGATCGCTTGGTACGGCAGGAAGCAGCCGAAGAGCATGAGGCCGAAGACGAAGTTGGCGCCGGGAAACTTCCATTTCGTGAGGATGTAGCCGTTGATCGCGCCGATCCCAGTCGACAGTGCGACAGCCGGGATGACCATCAGCAGCGAGTTGACGAAATAGGGTTTCAGCCCGGTGCATTCGGTTCCGATGCAGGCCTGCGACCAGGCCGCCCGCCACGCATCGAGCGTCACCACCTTGGGCAGGCCGATGAAGGAACCACCATAGATCTCGTCGAGCGGCTTCAGCGAGGTCGAGACCATGACCCAGAGCGGCATCAGGTAGAGCAGTGCCACGATCACCAGGCAGGTGTAGATGACGATGCGGCCGAGCCGCGCCTTGCCGGATTGCGAGAGTGCTTCAGCCATTGTTCTTCTCCCGCAGCTCGGAATAGAGGTAGGGAATGATGATCGCCGCGACGGTCATGAGCATCATCACGGCACTGGCCGCACCGACCCCCATCTGGTTTCGCCGGAAGGTGGCGGAGAACATGAAGGTTGAGGGCAGTTCGGTCGCCGTGCCGGGACCGCCGTTCGTCAGCGCCAGCACCAGGTCGAAGCTCTTGATGGCGATGTAGCTCAGCAGGACAATCACGCTCAGCATGGCCGGGCGCAGCATGGGAATGATGATCTGCCGGTAGATCAGCGGCAGCGTGGCACCCTCGATCTGCGCCGCCTTGATGACGGAGTTGTCGATGCCCCTGAGCCCCGCAAGGAAGATCGCCATGGCAAAACCCGAGGACTGCCAGACGCCGGCCACCACGACGGTGTAGATCGCCATCTGCGGGTCGGTGATCCAGTCGAAGCGGAAGTCCGTCCAGCCGAGATCGTTCACCACCCGCTGGATGCCGAGACCGGGATTCATGATCCACTTCCAGGCCGTTCCCGTCACGATGAACGACAGCGCCATCGGATAGAGATAGATCGCCCGCAGAGCCCCCTCGGCCCGGATGTTCTGGTCCAGGAGGATCGCCATCAGCAGGCCCAGGCCCGTGGACAGCGCCAGGAAGAGCGCGGAGAAGATGAAGAGGTTCGCGACGGCTGTGTGCCAGCGGGGCGTGGCCCAGAGGCGCACATATTGTTCAAGCCCGACGAAATCGTAGGTCGGCACGAATTTCGACGAGGTGACGGAAATCAGCCCCGTCCACAGGATGAACAGGTAGACGGTGACGATGACGACGAGCAGGCTGGGAGCGACGACGATGCGCGGAAGCCAGGCTGCCAATCGCGATGACATGCGCGTAGAGGCGCTCATGGGTCAGCTCCGATTGCGGGTATGGTGGAGGAGCCGACAGGCGCGGCTCCTCCGGTTGGCAGTGGGGCTTTAGCGCGCGTTGTCGATGCCGGAGACCAGCATCTTGACGGCGTCTTCCGAGCTCATGTTGCCGACGAAGAACTGCGCGGCGACGTCGCTGAAGACGGAGGCGAATTCCGGCTTGGCGGCAAAGCCGTGCGTCATGGCGCCCTGCATGCTGCCCTTTTCGATGGCGGCAGCGCGCTCTTGGTAGCCGAGCTTGGCACAATCATCGAAGTCATCAACCGAGACGTCGCTGCGGGCCGGGATCGAACCCTTGATCAGGTTGAAGCCCTTCTGGACCTTCGGATCCATGATGGTCTCGGCAAGGGCCGTCTGCGCGTTCTGCACGTTCTCGTCCTGTACGGTGAACATGCCGAAGCTGTCGATCAGGTACTGGAAGGAGGTCACCTGGCCGGGCGTGGCGAAGCAGTAGAAGTCCTGATTGGGCTTCAGCCCCTTCGCCAGGAACTCGCCCTTCGCCCAGTCGCCCATGAACTGCATCGCGGCTTCGCCGTTGATGACCATGCCCGTGGCAACCGCCCAGTCGCGGCCGACGAAGTTTTTGTCGACAAGGCCGCGCACCTCGCGCAGCGTGTCGAACACCTTGACCATCTCGGCACTGCCGAGCGCTGCCGGATCGAGGTCGATCGCCGTCTTCTGGTAGAATTCCGGTCCGTTGACGTCCGACAGGAGGGCGTCGAAAATGATCCCGATCTGCCACGGCTCGTCACCCATCGCGACGGGAACAATACCCTTCTCCTGAAGCGTCTTGCCGGCCGCGATCAGGTCCGCCCAGGACTTGGGAACGGCGATGCCGGCATCGTCGAAGATCTTCTTGTTGGCCCAGACCCAGTTCTGGCGGTGCATGTTGATGGGTGCCGCGATGAAGGCATCACCCGACGTCACGAACGGCAGGAGCTGGGGCGCCAGCGCTTCGCGCCAGCCGCCGGCCTTGGCGAGGTCGTTCAGGTCGCGAACGACGCCCTGCTCCGCCCACTGCACGCCTTCCCAGCCGAGAAACTGCATGGCGCCCGGCGGGTTGCCCGCCGTGAGGCGCGAGCGCAGCGCCTGCTGCGCATTCGCGCCGCTCATGCCGCCCACGGCGGAATCCTTCCACGTAAACCCCTTGGCCTCGAGCTCCTTGCGAATGACGTTGAGCGCGTCGACCTCGCTTTGCGAGACCCAATGGTGCAGAACTTCGATCTCGCCTTCCGCACGCGCCGCAACGGGTACGAGCATGGTGGCGGCAAGAACAGTGGCAATAAACTTCGACATGACGTTGGTCCTCTCTGGTTGAGTTTTTTGAGCGCGGCCCCTGTCGGGCTCTTGTGCGTGGTCGTTAAACGGGGTCTGCGGGCATCGCGTAGCCGACGTTCCGGCCGCCGTAGCGGCGGACACGGATGTTTGCCTGCTCGGCGTGACCGGCGAAGCCTTCCATCAGGCAGAGCCGCGAGCCGTAGGCGCCGATCATCGCGGACGCTTCGTCGGTCAGGACCTTCTGGTAGGTGCAGGTCTTCAGGAATTTTCCGACCCAGAGGCCGCCGGTGTAGCGGGCCGCCTTGTTGGTCGGCAGCGTATGGTTGGTGCCGATCACCTTGTCGCCGAAAGCGACATTCGTGCGCGCACCCAGGAACAGCGCGCCGTAGTTCGTCATGTTGGCGAGGAAGTAGTCCGGATCACGGGTCATGACCTGCACATGTTCCGACGCCACGCGATCGCCTTCCGCCAGCATCTCCTCGATCGTGTCGCAAAGGATGATCTCGCCGAAGTCCTCCCAGGCCTTGCGGGCGACCTCGGCGGTCGGGAGGATTGCGAGCAAGCGCTCGATCTCGGAAAGCGTATCGCGCGCCAGCTTTTCCGAATTGGTGATGAGAATCGCCGGCGAATTGACGCCATGCTCGGCCTGGCCAAGGAGGTCGGTCGCCACCAGTTCGCCGTCGACGCTGTCGTCGGCGATGATCAGCGTTTCCGTCGGGCCGGCGAAAAGGTCGATCCCCACTCGGCCGAAGAGCAGCCGCTTGGCTTCCGCGACATAGGCATTGCCGGGGCCGGCCAGCATGTCGACCGGATCGATCGTTTCCGTGCCGTAGGCCATCGCGGCAATCGCCTGGACGCCGCCGATGCAGTAGATCTCGTCGGCGCCGGCAAGCGCCTGCGCCGCCACGATCTTTTCGGCAACCTTGCCCTGGAAGGGCGGCGCGCAGGTGATCACCCGCTGGCAGCCGGCGACACGCGCCGTCAGCACGGTCATGTGGGCGGATGCCAGCAGCGGATATTTGCCGCCCGGCACGTAGCAGCCGACATTCTGGATCGGCACGTTCTTGTGGCCGAGCACGACGCCCGGCAGGGTCTCGACCTCAACGTCCTTCAGCGCGGCCTTCTGGACCTCTGCGAACCGGCGAATCTGATGCTGCGCAAAATCGAGGTCTTCGCGTTCCCGGGCCGTGAGCGCGTTGATGCAGCCCGCGATCTCATCCTTCGTCAGCCGGTAGGATTCGCGATCGAACTTGTCGAACTGCACGGACAGTTCGCGAACCGCCTTGTCGCCGCCTTCCCTGACTTTTGCGAGAAGTGCCTCGACCGCCTTGGTGACCGCGCTGTCGGTTCCGCCGTCTTCGATGGGGGCCTTGGCTGTTTTGATGTGCCGGATCATGACAAAGTCTCTTCGTTCACGGCCGCCATGGGCGCCGCGTTATCAAGGGCTTGGGAGGGCAAGGGAGGCTCAGGCCTCCCCTGCTCGATATGTCTAGAGGTGCTGTTCGCGGGCGCGCATCTCTGCGTGTGCGGCCTGCTCCTTTTCGTAATAGGCCGGCGACGGGAAGTCCCACCAGCCGGTGGCGAAGGGACCGGCGGCATCGCGCGAGACGATAACTTCGACGAGGGCCGGACCGCCGCATTCGAGCGCCGCCTTCAGGCTGCTTTCGAGGTCTTCGTCCTTTTCCACCTTCCACGCCTGAAGGCCGAAGGCCTTGGCAGAGGCCGTGATGTCGGCAGAATAGGGCGCGCCGTTACCGGCGTGGTGGTTGAACTCGGAGGCGATGTGGCGGCCCATGAACTTGCGCTGCCCGCCGCGGATCGACATGTAGCCCTGGTTGTTCAGCACGAGGAACACGACGTTGATGCCGTTCATGACGGCCGTGCCCATTTCCGGCAGCGACATCATGAAGTCGCCGTCGCCGACGATGGCGACCACCTGCCGGTCCGGGCAGGCAAGCTTGGCGCCAAGCGCTGCCGGCACCGCCCAGCCCATCGGCGAATAGGAACCGGAGGTGAGATGCGTGCGGGGTTCGTAGATCGGGAAGCTCTGCTTGACCGAGCCCTGCGTATTGCCCGAGCCGACGACGACGATGCCGTTTCGATCGAGCACCTTGCGAAGCGCCATCAACGGGCGCTGCGAGGTGAAGGGCGTCTCGCGGCTGTTTTCGCGCGGCTCGACCTGGGCGCGCCATTCGGCCTTGGCCTTCTGCACGTCGGCGAGGAAGGTCTCGCGACGCGAAAGCATCTTCTGCGAGTCCGCATCGGAAATCAGCGAGAGAATCGCCTCCAGCGTCACCTTGGCATCGGCGACGATGCCGACTTCCGTCTCGTAGTTCTTGCCGATCTCGCGCGGGTCGAGGTCGATATGGATGAGTTTGGCCGAGGGGATCGAGAAGGAGACGCCCTTGGCATAGGAGGAGGCCGACCAGTCGGTGAAGCGGCAGCCGACCGAAACGACGACGTCGGCCGATGCGGTGATCTTGTTGCCGCAGGTCGTGCCCGTCTGGCCGACGGCGCCGATGAACAACTGGTGATCTTCGGAAATGGCGCCCTTGCCGTTCCAAGTGATCGAGACGGCGGCACCGAGCTTTTCGGCAAGGCGCGTCAGTTCTGCCGATGCATTGGCCGTGATCGCGCCGCCGCCGGCAACGATGACCGGGCGCTCGGCGGAGAGAAGAACCTTCAGCGCGGCTTCAATGGCCTTCGGATCCGGATAGGCGACGCCGACCGGCAGGCGCTTGCCGAGCGGATGGATGGTGACATCCGCCGCCTCGACCTGAACGTCCATCGGGACCTCGACGTGAACCGGACCCGGGCGGCCCGTCAGCAACTCGCTGAAGGCACGGTGCATAATGCTTGGGAGGACCTGCACCGAATTGGCCTGCCAGGCGCGCTTGGTCACCTGCTCGGTGATGCGCGGGAAGGCATTGTCCTGCTGGCGCTCCAGCTCCTGCATAGTGCCGTGGCCATGCATATAGGTCTGGGGCGAGCCGGAAACGTAGAAGAGCGAAGTGGAATCGCAATAGGCGGTTGCAAGGCCAATGATCGTGTTGGCCGCGCCCGGACCGACCGAGGTGGAGCAAGCCATCGGCTTGCCGCAGGCGCGGTAGTAGCCGTCGGCCATGTGAACCGCGCTCTGCTCGTGCATCACCTGGATGAAGGGGATTTCCGATCCCTCCTGCAGGAACGCGTCGAACAGTGACCAGATGCCATGGCCGGGCACGCCCGCCACATATTCGACGCCATATTCCTTCAACGCTTTCGCGACGACTTGGCCACCTGTCAGCATCATTGATCGACCCTCTGAAATCTCGTTATCTTGTGAGCAGGACGGGGACGCCCTCCAGCGATAGGCTTATTCTTCCGCCGAGCGGGGCAAACTCGCAAGTTCGCAGCCATCGAAACACTGACGCGAGATGACGCACTTCAAAAGCAGTTTTGCGTCAGGGTTCATGATCGCGACGGCCGCGCCGCCGCCGACGCGGTCAATTTGCAGCGGTCCGCTGGCATCCCGGTGGCGAGCGGCAGGCGATCCCGAACAGTGCCATCCTTCGCAAAGTGAAGCTGGAGCCGCGCCATCATGCGAATAAATTAATTCCGGCGCGCACTTTTTTCGCGGCGCGCGCTATGGCTTTCTCAGAACACGGACAGACAAAAGAGGCACCGCCGTGCAGAACCTGAGCAGAGACCTGGCTTTCGCAGACGACTTCATTTCCGCCACGCTTGTCGAGAACGTCGCGGACTATGACGTGACGGACGCCATAGTGGTCAATATCAGCCCCTCCACGATGGTCACCGGCGACGAGCATCCAGCCATCGTACCGGCGTGGAAGTCGACCTGGCTGAAGGGCGGCCGCATCCGCTCGGCGGATCGCGCCGCGATCATCAAGGTCGTCAGGCCGACCAATCTCGGTGGCTGCATGTTTCGTGGCTGGGACTGGCTGGGCAACCGCATCCGCAGCTTTCCCCGCGACACGCCGCTCTACATCTCGGCGCAGGACGAGATCGGCACCGTCACCCTCGACCCCCGCGTCTTCACCAATGAATGCGCGACAGCCGAAGCGCCGCAGACCTTCACGCTGAAGCTCAATCTTTGGTGGTCGCCCGGCGACACGGATTGCTTCATCCATAACGAGCACCCATTCCTGGAAACGCATACGCAGATCCATGGATCGGGCCGCATGCAGAAATTCAAGGCGCGCGACGCGACGACGCTCTACGAGGACGTGGTGATGCCGATCGGCTATTCGCACGATCCCTTCTGCCGGGTGACCGGCGAGAACCAGTGGACCTATCCCTGGCACCGCTACTATGCGGATACCGACAGCGTCTGGCTCGCCGTCGAACTGCACCCCTGACGGATGGCCTTCAACTCATCTGGATCATGTCGGAGCCGTCGCCGAGATATTGCAGCGCCTCGCGCGGAATGCTGGGATCGTTGCGGTCCATGACCGTCAGCTCCTTGAGATGCTCGCGGCGCAGCAGGCCCGGCCCCCGGTAGTGCAGCGCGACCTTCGTGGAATAGGGCTGGCGGAAGACGGTCGCGGCAATGCCGCTGGAAATTCCGAACATGAAGCGTTTGGCGTTCCGCTTGACCTGCGCATAGACGCCAAAGGTCAATTCGTTCGACTGGATGCCCTCGAAATCCGCTGTGAAGAGGCGGTCAGCGACGGGGAAGCAGAAGCCGTAATATTTGAAAACATATTCCGTCTTCTTCGGGTCGTCGAAGCTCGGGAAACGCTCGACATAATAGTGCTGGAGGAATTCCTTGTTGCGATAGATGCAGAAGGCCGAGCGCAGCACGAAGCCCTTGTAGATCGAGGAGAACTGATAGCGGTCGTAGATCCCGACGATGTCGTTGTGATCGGCATTGTTCTCCACGATCATCTCCGACACGAAGCGCGAGAACTCCGGCAGTTGGCGGGCGGTCGCCATCGCATGGAAGAAGTTGCCTTCCACCAGCGTGCGGAACTCCTCCGGGTCGGCAAAGAGCATGGCGACGCTGAGGCCGAAATAGTTCGCGATGATCCTCAGATTGGCCGCCGACGGCACATGCGCGCCCGACAGGTACTTGTTGAACTGCTGCCGGTTGACATTGATCTTGCGGCAGACGGCGGCCACGGAGCCGTGCTGCTCGCACAGCGTTCTCAGGTTCGCCGCCAAGGCGGCCCCATCTCTTCCCAGCTGTTCCATTAAAGCCCCCGACATGACGCACTGTGACGCTGATTGTACTTCATATCGCTAAAGACATCAATTGTCTGCGAAGTTGTAGCGCGCCTGCCGACCGGTCAATCTCCGGATGATGAAGAGGAGGACGTGCGGTGCATTCCGGGGAAGAACTTGGATGGTCGGTCATGGGCACCGGCACCATTGCAACCGAGCACATGGTGGCGGCGATCCGTTCGGTTGGGCATCAGCCCCTGTGGGTCGTCAGTCGGAACCGGCAGTATGCGACACACTTCTCGCAGGACATGCAGATAGCCGGCATCGCCGTCGATGCGCGGCCGGCCCTTCGCGATCCGCGCGTCCAATTTGCTTATGTCAGCGCCGCCCGGGACCGCCGCAAGCACTATATCCTGGCTGCGGCGGCGGCACGAAAACACGTCCTGTGCGACGGCCCGATTGCCGGCAACAGCCGCATCGCGGCAAACTTAGCCGAAGAATGCAGGAAGGCCGGCATCCTCCTGGCCCTCAACCAGCCTTTCCGCACCCTCTCGCCCCACCAGACCATGCGCCGGCTGCTGCAGGATGGCGAGATCGGCACGTTGCAGTCGCTTCTCATCGCGCGAGGCGCACCATTTCAGCTTCCGCCCAACCGTCACATCGACGAGACGATGGATCGCGGCGCCGCCCTTCTTGAAATGTCCGTCGACAGCATCGATCTGGCACGATTTCTCACCGGTCAGGAACCGGCGGCGGTGACTGCCCTTTCTTCCGTGCCGGCCAGTCCCGACGGCGACCAGGTATCCTACGCGATCCGTCTGTCCAGTGGCGCGCTCTTTCAATCCTACGAGAGTTTCACGACCGCGGAGTTCGAAAGTATCGTTATGCTCGCCGGTGACCGCGGCACGCTCACTGCGCACGGAACCCTCAGCGGCAGAGGGTCCGGCGCCCTGGTGCGCCGCCTGAACGGCCGGAACGAGCTTATTCCGGTGCGCGAACGCGACCAGCACATGACCACGATCGAAGCGTTCCTCGCCCTGCCCCAAGGCTCAGGCACATGGATGTCTCTTGCCGACGACAACGTCATCGCTCTGCGCGCCGCCGAAGCCGTCCAGGCAGCGGCACGCAGGCGCCACATTTCTGTCAGCAGCCCGTAATGAACAAACAGAGGAGGCCGGCGGCCATGACCAGAACCCAGAACCAACTCATCTTTCATTCGATGGCATCCAAATCGAACACCTTGGCCATCGACATCGAAATCGCCCGTACTATCGGGTTCGATGGCCTTGAAACCTCCGGCAACAAGATCGGCGCGTTTCTCGATGCCGGCTTCACCGTGCCGGAGTTGAAGGCGCGCCTCGACGGCCTTTTCCTCCCCGGCATCGGCTTTCTGATCGATCTGGAACGACAGGGCGACGCCCGTCGGCAGATGCTGCGCGAAGCCGAACAACTTTGCGTGTTGGCATCCGCGGCGGGCGCGAGAGGGATCGAAGCCATCACCGGCCCTTTGGATATCTGCGTTTTCGAGCCGGGCGCCGCGGAGCGCTATCCACATCTCTACCGCGGCCTGATCGACCTACCAACGGATATCCAGACCGAACAGACGGCCGCCAACCTTCAGGCCGTGGCCGACATCGCCGCCTCCCACGGACTGATCGTCTATCTCGAAGCCCTGTCGTGGACGCCGCTCAACACCTTGGATGCGCAACAGCGGATCCTCGACTTGTGCAAGCGGGACAATGTGCGGATCGTCATCGACTTTTGGCACTCCTATACCTCGGGTGATACGCCGGAGCGGATCGCACGACTGGACAAGGACCTGATATACGGTGTGCACCTCTGCGATTCCCTGCCCTATACCGGCGGCATACCGAACGAACCGGTGCTGCGCGACGTCCCCACCGGACAGGGCGTGCTCGACCTTCAAAGCTGGGTAGATGCCGTGAAATCGACAGGCTATGCCGGCTGGTGGAGTTGCGAACTCTTCTGCAATCGGCAGCATCAGGACAACAGCTTTGCCGTGGCGCGCGATCTGAAAGCCCTCATGGAGCGCCTGATTCCGGCATGACCGATGGGTTCGTCGACCCGCTTGCTAGAGATCGGGTCGCCCTTGCCATGGCCGTGTCGAACCGGGGAAGCCTCTGCGGCAAAATGGGTGCGAAGCCATGCCGGAACGCTATATCGCACCGTGCGGATTATGAACAAAAAATACGAAATAAAGCACGCCACATCGGTCTATTATAATGGCGGATAATCCCTTTTACCGGGCCATTCTTTTGCAAGGCCCGGCTTTAAAACGGGCAGGTCCGCTCTGCATCTTCGCATCTGCCGGCAACGGCAACTGATCACCACGCTTTGCAGTCTTAAGGTTATTGCATACGCCTGTTCCGGCGCTTTGCGACACTTTTCCCCGCCACCTCACGCGCTAAGGCGAGAAAAGCCTTAACGCCGGCGGATAGATTTCGGCGGCCGGGATAATACAGGCAGAGCCCTGGAAAGGGCGGCGTCCAATCCTCCAGCACGCGGACCAGACGGCCTGCCTCTATATCGGCGAGGACGCCTTGCTCCATGAAGCAACCAATGCCGATATTCTCCATGACGGCGGTTCGCGCGAGGCTTACTTCGTCGAGCATGATAGGCCCCCGCACGTCGATCTGAACCGTCTCCCCGTCCTTCTCGAAACGCCATCGGAAAAGCGCGCCGTCCGGCAAGCGCACACGGATGCATTTGTGGCCGAGAAGGTCCGGTGGGACACGCGGTTTTCCGTTGTGCCTGAAATAGTCGGGAGACCCGACGATAGCATATCGCTGCGGGCGGCCGAGCGGAACGGTGATCATGTCGCTGGGAACCAGGCCGGCAACCCGCACGCCCAGATCAAAACCATCGGCAACGATATCGATCAACCGCCCTTCGGTCACCAGGTCGACATTCATGTCCGGATAGCGGCGAAGAAATTCAATGACGAGCGGCGAGATGATTTCGCGCGCGGCAAACGGGGCGGCATTGATCCGTATCGTCCCCGAGGGCGTCTCCCGTTGGGATCGCACCATATCCAATGCGCCATGGATATCCTGAAGTGCAGGCCCCACCCGTTCCACGAACAGCCTGCCGGCATCGGTCAGCGAGACGCTGCGCGTCGTGCGATTGAACAGGCGCACGCCAAGATTTGCCTCGAGCTTTCCGATGGCATGGCTCAGCGCGGTCGTGGACATCCCGAGATCGATGGCGGCCGCTCGAAACGTTCTGCTGCGCGCAATTGCGATGACGGCATTCAGGTCGTTCAGGCCAGCACGCTCCATTGTCCCGATCCGTTCAATTCGTCATCCCGGTTTATCCCACTTATTCATACAATCGTCGAGCCTTATCTAGGAGGAACATACAGATGAGGAAGAAGCGATGGATATGCCTGACGTTGTGAAAGCCTATTTCGACGCCGACAGGCGCAACGACCCGGATGCCCTGGCTGCGGTGTTCTCCGCGAGCGCCGTGGTTAAGGACGAGGGCTCCCGCCATGAAGGTGTGGGCGCGATCCGTAGCTGGTGGGTGGCAGCAAAGGAAAAGTACCGTCACGTCGCCGAGCCCATCGAGACGAAAGGTGCGGGTGACAACGTTTCCGTCCGTGCGACGGTGACGGGGCAATTTCCCAACAACCCCGTGACGCTCGATTTTTCCTTCACCGTCAAGGACGACAGGATCGTCGGACTGGAGATTGGCTGATGACCGAATTTCTCACGTTGAAAGGCAAACGCGCCCTCATCACCGCTGGAACGAAGGGCGCTGGCGCCGCGACCGTCGAACTGTTCCGGGAGCTCGGTGCGCAGGTGCTCACGACCGCCCGCGCCCGGCCCGAGGCCCTGCCTGAAGAGCTCTTCATTGCTGCCGATCTCACCACCGAGGAAGGTTGTGCCGCCGTGGCCCACGCCGTGCGTGAGCGGCTTGGCGGCGTCGACATCATCGTGCATATGCTTGGCGGCTCCTCGGCGCCGGGCGGCGGATTTTCAGCGCTGACCGATGCCGAGTGGCACAAGGAGCTGTATCTCAATCTCTTCCCTGCCATCCGGCTTGATCGGCAGCTTGTTCCGGAAATGGTCGCTCAGGGACGTGGCGTCGTGATCCATGTCTCTTCCATCCAGAGGGTTCTCCCCCTGCCGGAGTCGACGACTGCCTATGCGGCGGCGAAGGCCGCGCTTTCGACCTACAGCAAGGCCCTGTCGAAAGAGGTGTCTCCCAAGGGCGTGCGCGTGGCGCGGGTGTCGCCGGGCTGGATCGAGACCGAGGCGGCGGTGCGTCTGGCCGAACGCCTGGCAGAGCAAGCCGGCACCGACTATGAGGGCGGCAAGAAGATCATCATGGATGCGCTCGGCGGCATTCCGATGGGCCGGCCGGCAAAGCCGCACGAAGTCGCCAACCTCATCGCCTTCCTTGCCTCCGACCGAGCTTCGGCGATAACGGGGACGGAATACGTCATCGATGGCGGAACCGTGCCGACAGTATAGGCGCAACCCGCCGAGGGGCAGGACGCAGCCTGGAAAAAATCAGTTCAGGCCGTCTTCCCATGCGTTTGGCGGTGGATAATCGCCCTCCAGCGTGAAACCGGCACCAAAGCTGCGACAAACAACAGGAGCGCGGCAGCGAGCAGCAGCGCCAAACCCGGCCGCTCCAACAGCACCAGCGCATCACGGCGCGACAAAAGCATGGTGCGGCGAAAATACTCCTCCATCATTGGCCCGAGTACGAAACCGATGAGCTGCGGCGCGGGCTCGAAACGGTAGAGCCGCACCCAGAGGCCGATCAGCGGAATGTTCAGCTCCAGCAGGAAGACATTGCCGATGAGGAAGCTGACCACCAGGAGGCCACAGAAGAGGCCCAGATGCTCCTCGACGATGCGCGGGCCGGGATGCCGACCAGCGTGCGGCAGAAAGAGGCGATCGCCGTCATGACGAGCGCGACGCCCGCCCAGCCCACGCCCGCAGCCCGAAGTTCAACCACGCCGCCGTGCCGGCCGTCTGCCACCGCATCATGGTGCACGCGAGCCTTCGCGCCGGCGCCGAAGGACGCGCCCGCCCGCGCCGGATCGAGGCCGTCAACGCGGCGATCGGTTGCCTCTAGGCGGGCCGGACAAAACGGTTTTGCGCTGCGATTGTGGCGCCAAGCCCCACTTTTCTCTCATTTCGACCTCGACTAATATTCCCTTTCACCTCCCGGAGCAGTTCCTCGTGAAATTCGTGTTCTTCTCTCCGCACTTTCCCGCCAACAATGCCGACTTCTGCGATCGCCTCCGGCAGGCCGGCGCCACGATCCTGGGGATCGGCGACGCGCCCTTCGACCGCCTCGCCCCGAAGCTCAAGAACGCCCTCAGCGAATATTACCGCATCGCGGACATGGAGAATGCCGACCAGGTGCTGCGCGCCATGGGCCATTTCATCCATCGCTGGGGCCGCATCGAACGGTTCGAATCGCTCAACGAGCACTGGCTGGAGCAGGACGCGGCGATTCGCACTGATTTCAACATTCCCGGCATCCGCAGCGATTTCATAGAGAACCTTAAGCACAAGTCGAAGATGAGCGCCTTCTTCAAGAAGGCAGGCGTCGAGACGATCCGCCAGCACGGCTATGTCGACCGGGCCGGCGTGGAGGCCTTCATCGCCGAGGTCGGCTATCCCATCGTGATCAAGCCGGACCAGGGGTCGGGCGCCAGCAACACGCTGAAGATCAGCGACAAGGCGGACCTCGATGCGTTCGAGGCGGCGAAAAAGCCCGGTGTGCGTTATGTCGCCGAACAGTTCATCGACGGCATCATCCTGACCTATGACGGGCTGGTGAACCGCGACGGCGAGATCGTCTTCGCCGCCAGCCACCGTTTCGAACAGAGCATCATGGGCGTGGTCAACGCCGATTCCCATCTCAACTACTATTGCCTGCCCTTTGTCGATCCCGCGGTGGAAAATGCCGGCCGCGCCGCCGTCAAGGCCTTCGGCATCCGCGAAAAGTTCTTCCATATCGAGTTCTTCCAGACTCGGTCGGACGAGCGCATCGTGGCGCTGGAGGTCAACATGCGCCCGCCCGGCGCCTGGATGACCGATGCCATCAACTACTCCTACGATATGGACGTCTATCGCGAATGGGCTGGCATGGTCGTCAACAACAAGGTCGCCGGCCCCTTCACGGGGCGCTACTATACCGGCTATGCCAGCCGCAAGAATCACATTCGCTACGTCAACGACCACGGGGCGATTATGGCGGCCCATGGCAAGAAGATCGTGCATTGCGCGCCGATCGAGGATGTGTTCAGCCGGGCTATGGGCAATTTCGCCTATCAGTTCCGTTCGGAAGATTTTGAAGAGGTGAAAGCCATCGTGCGCTTCATCCAGGATGTGGAGCGTTAATACGGTGCAGGTCCACTATCACAAGCGCTTCAGCCATCACCTCGCGCGGGAGATGGAGTTCAAGACCTACGGCCATGCCGGCCGGCCGGTGCTGGTCTTCCCCACGTCCAACGGACGCTTCTACCAATACGAGGATTCCGGCGGCGTCAATGCGCTGGCCGACCGCATCGAGGCCGGCGAAATCAGGCTCTGGACCGCCGACGGCATCGACGGCGAGAGCTTCTTTTCCAACGGCCACGACCTTGCGGCCCGCATCGCCCGCCACGAATCCTATTTCCGTTATATCAACGACGAATTGCTGCCGGAAATCCTTGCCGCTGGCGGCGGCTTGCCGATTCTGTCTGGCTGTTCGATGGGCGCTTTCCACGCCAGCAACTTCCTGTTCCGCTTCCCCGACCGCGCCGCCGGCGTGATCGCACTGAGCGGCGTCTACTCGACCCGGCATTTCTTCGGCGATGCACTGGACGGCCAGATCTACTTCAACTCGCCGGTGAACTATCTCGCAGGAATGCCCGAAGGCGATCTCCTTAACCGGATCCGCTCGCGCCGCCTCTTCTTCTGCTGCGGCCAGGGCGCCTGGGAGGAGCAGATGATCGAGGACACCCGTCACCTGGAGGCCGTGTTGCGCGAGAAGGGCATTCCCGCCTGGGTCGATTTCTGGGGGCCGGACGCGAGCCACGACTGGCCCTGGTGGCATAAGCAGATCGCGTATTTCTTCGGCAAGTGGCTGGAAATGTAAGCCACTCCGGCAGGGGAGGTGCCGGAATGGCTTTGCTCAGAACAACGCCGCGACCTTGTCGGCGATCGCGTGTCCGAGCGTGATGTTGGTCTCGGCGGAGAAGTCGATGCCATCCACGCCGTCGGTCGAGACGTGGTCTCCGGCCGACAGGTACTCGACCTTCATGAAATCGGCGAGCGCCTTAGACTTTTCATAGCCGTCGCCGAACATGCCCTCGAACCAGAGGTCCGGCATGGGGCAAGCGGCGATGGGGTGCCGGATAGGGCGCGCCGACGCCGACCACGAGTTTGCCTATGCCGTCTGCTGCTTCTCCTCCTTCATCCCGGCCAGCATCTGCACGGCGCTGTACGATCCCGTCCGAGAAGAAATCCCACCATCGACGAAATCGTCGGCAAGACCTATGCTGCCCCCAAGGCGGTCGGCGCGGCAAGCCTGCCGTTCAGCTCACGCTTCATGGTGAAATGAGGCGGCGGCGCTCCTTCATCGCGCCTGACTTGGTGTTGCCGTGAAGCGCGTTGCGCGGTCTTAGAACTGCGCGTATCGTCGCGCGCAATATCCTCCTTCACATGTTCGTTGATTCCGTTGGCCGACCTGCGCAACCTTCCCCTGCCGACGCTGCGAACCTTCGAGGCGGCCGCGCGCCATCAGAGCCTTGCCAAGGCGGCGGCCGAGCTTCACCTGACCGACAGTGCGGTCAGCCATCAGATCCGCCGTCTCGAAGAGGCGCTTGGCTGTGATCTCTTCGCCAAGGCCGGACGCGGCGTGGCGCTGACGGATGCTGGCCGCATCCTCGCAAAGACGGTGTCTGGGGCGCTTCAGGAAATCCTCGCCGCCACGATGCGCCTCTCCGATGCCAGCCAGGTCGGCGGGCGGCTCGACGTCGCCTGCCCGCCCATGTTCGCCAACACATGGCTTGCCCGACACATCAGCGATTTCTGCCAGGACCATCCCTCGATCGAATGCCATATCCGCCTGGTCGAGAACCAACGCGTGCACGAGCTCGGCGACATCGATGTCGGCATCTCCTTCGGCCCGGGCGGGTGGGCGGATCGCTGGTCCGCGCTTCTTGCGCATGTCAATGTCACGCCGGTTTGCAGCCCGCTGCTGTTCGAGCGCATTGGCGGATCGATCACGCAGCCTGCCGATCTTCGCCACTGCCTGCTGCTGCACTGGGACGACGGGTCGGAGTGGCGGCGGTGGTTTTCCGAAGCCGGCGAGCCCGATCTCGCCCAACAGGCCCGTCATCTCTATTGCAGCGACCTCGGCATGGCGATCGACCTTGCCATCCACGGCACCGGCGTTGCGCTGGTGAGCGACACGCTATCGGCGTCGGACCTCAAGCGCGGCGTGCTGATCAAACCCTTCTCCTTTTCCATCGACGCCTTTGGCGGCTGGCATGTGGTCTGCAACAATGCGAGCCTCGGCCGCTCCGTCACACGGCTTTTCCTGCGCTGGCTGCTTGCACGCTTCGGTCGCGATGCCTCCTGGGAAACTCTTCCCTGACGGGTCTCGCCCACGCAAAAGCTGACGGGAAATCATAAATTATTCCACCGACTTCTGGGCTGCGCCCGACACGGCTTAGGGATACATGATTTCACATCATGTATCGGGTGAAGAATCGTCATTTGCGCAAAATGCATCCATGTCCCTAGATGGCAAAAGAATTGAGCAGAAGAGCGGTTCGAGCCGCCTCGCCAAGAGGGATCCGATGCTGAAACTCAGCGCGACAGACATTCACAAGTCCTATGGGGCGCATGAGGTGCTGAAGGGTGTTTCGCTCCAGGCGAAGGCCGGCGACGTCATCAGCGTCGTCGGTGCCAGTGGCTCCGGCAAGAGCACGTTCCTGCGCTGCATCAATTTTTTGGAGCGCCCGAGTGCCGGCACCGTGGCCATCGACGGCGAGGTGCTGGCGACGGTCAAGGATCGCGACGGCATGCTGCGGGCGAATGACCGGCACCAGTTGCGCCGCATGCGCAGCCGGCTTGCCATGGTCTTCCAGAATTTCTGCCTGTGGTCGCACATGTCGGTGCTGTCGAATGTCGCCGAGGCGCCGGTCAGCGTGCTCGGCCTTTCGCGCAAGGACGCGATCGAGCGGGCGAAGGCCAACCTGGCGAAGGTCGGCCTCAACCATGAGGTCCTGGAGAAATACCCCTCCCATCTTTCCGGCGGCCAGCAGCAGCGCGTGGCAATCGCGCGCGCCCTCAGCATGAACCCGGACGTCATGCTTTTCGACGAGCCGACCTCGGCGCTCGATCCGGAGCTCGTCAGCGAGGTCCTGCGCGTCATGCAGGCGCTTGCGGAGGAAGGGCGCACGATGATCGTCGTCACACATGAGATGGGCTTTGCGCGCCATGCCTCCAGCCGCGTCGTCTACCTCCACCAGGGACGGGTGGAGGAAGAGGGCACGCCGGACGTCATCTTCACCGAGGCGAAAAGCCCGCGGTTGCAGCAGTTCCTGGCCGGCCGGCTCCAGCACTAAACGCCGGCGATCCCCAAAATCCAGACAATAACCAAACCCGAGAGGACGGAACAATGAAGGCTATGCTCAAATCCCTGTGCGCCACCATGATCGTGGCCGCGAGCCTGACGACGGCAAAGGCCGCCGAAACGCTCGACATCGCGACCGACGCCACGTTCCCGCCGTTCGAATATATCGATTCCGAAGGCAAGCTCGTCGGCTACGACATCGAGCTGATGCAGGCCGTCTGCGAGGCAGCGAAACTTGACTGCAACATCTTCAACGCCGCCTGGGACGGCATGATCCCCGGCCTGATCGACGGCAAGTACGATGCGCTGATCTCCCAGCTCACCGTGACCGAAAAGCGCCGCCAGGTCATCGCGTTCAGCGACATCTACGACCGCCCAATCTTCCGTTTCGTCGCCAAGAAGGGTGCTGCGCTCGACATCACGCCCGAGGGGCTTGCCGGCAAGACGATCGCCGTGCAGACCGGCACGCCGATGGACGCCTATGTCACCAGCCACTATCCGACGGCGACCATCACGCGCTACGACACCGGCAGCGCGCCCTATCTGGAGCTTACGGCCGGCCGCGCCGACCTGCATATCAGCTACCAGGCCCAGGTCATCCATGGCTTCCTGAACAGCGATGCGGGCAAGGATTTCGAACTCGTCGGGCCGCAGCTGACCGGTGCGGACGCCAAGGAGTTCGGCGAAGGGGTGGCGATCGCCATCAACAAGAAGAACGAGGCCCTCGTCGAGAACGTCAACAAGGGGCTCGCCATCATCCGCGAGAACGGCAAGCTCGACGCCATCAACGCCAAATATTTCGGTCAATGACCGGCATGGTCGCCGCATTCACCGCGACGATCCTGGCAGCGGGGTCGACGACCCTGCTGCTGGCCGTGGCCTCGCTCATCGTGGCGACGGTGCTCGGCATGGGGGCCGCCTTCGCCAAGCTTTCCGGCAACCGGCTGCTCAGGGCGATCGCTTCGGCCTACACCTTCGTGGTGCGCGGTATTCCGGACCTCGTCGTCATGCTGCTGATCTATTACAGCCTGCCGGCCCTGCTCAACCAGTGGCTCGACGCGATGGGTATCGACGCGCGCATCGAGTTTCCACCGATCGTCGCCGGCATCGCCACGCTCGGGCTGATCTTCGGCGCCTATATGACGGAGACGTTCAAGACGGCGTTGCAGAACATTCCCAAGGGGCAGATCGAAGCGGCGGTCGCCTATGGCCTGACGCGGCGGCGCATGTTCGTCTGCATCATCCTGCCGCAGCTCATCCGTCTCGCCCTGCCCGGCTTCACCAACAACTGGCTGGTGCTCGCCAAGGCGACGGCGCTGGTTTCGCTGATCGGGCTGCAGGACGTCATGTTTCGCGCGAAGGGCGCCGCGGAGGCGACCGGCATGCCCTTCACCTTCTATCTCATCGCCGCCGGGTTCTATCTGTTCGTGACCGTCTTCTCCCTCATCCTTCTGGCGCTGCTGGCGCGCCGCTTCGAGATCGGCCTTCGGGAGCTTGCGCCATGAACTGGGACGTCATCACCGAAAACCTCACCCTTTACGCCGAAGGGGCAAAGCTGACGCTGCTTCTCGCGGTCGTTTCGCTGGCCCTGTCCTTCGTGCTCGCCGTGCCGCTGGCCTTCCTACGCAACAGCCGGGTTCCGGCGGTGCGCTATGCAATCCTGAGCTACACGCTGGTCTTCCGCGGCACGCCGCTGCTCGTGCAGCTCTTCCTCGTCTATTTCGGCCTCGCCCAGTTCGAGCTCATCCGCGCCAGCGTGTTCTGGCCGTGGCTTTCGAGCCCCATGGTCTGCGTGCTGCTCACCTTCGTGCTCAACACGACCGCCTACAGCACGGAGATCTTCGCCGGGGGGCTGCGTCACATTCCGGTGGGCGAGATCGAGGCGGCGCGGGCCTATGGCATGTCGCGCCGGGCGCAGGCTTTTCGCATCCTCATTCCCGGTATGCTGACCCGGTCGCTGCCGCTCTACGGCAACGAGATGATCATGATGCTGCACGCAACCGCGCTCGCCAGCACCGTGACGCTGCTTGAGACGACCGGCGTCGCGCGCAGGATTACCCTCAACTATTACATCCAGTTCGAGCCCTATGTGACGGCCGCCGCGATCTACCTCACGCTGACATTCGTGCTGGTCTCCGGCTTCCAGCTCATCCAGCGGCGCTGGGCCGGCTATCTCGAAAGCCGGATCGGCTGATCGCCGCCACCCCCATCCATCCAGAGCATTTTCCGGCTGAACGCCGCAACACAGGAGGACCATCCATGAATGAAAAGCCCGATCTCGGCGCACTCTTCGGCGCGGCAGCCGAAACCGCGACCTTCCTAGGCCACGCGGCCTGCGACAACCTCGATGCGCTTTCCGCGCCCGTGGCGCTGATCGGCGCGCCCTGCGCGACACCCTATGCCTCGGTCGGCGCCTACTGCCGCAACGCGCCGGACGCCTTGCGCAAGGCGACGGGTGCGCTGACCGCCAATGTCGACCGCCACGACTTCGATCACGGCGGCCCCGTCTTCCCCGCTCCGCATCTGCGGCCCGTCGACTGCGGCAACCTGCCCTTCGACGAGGCCGACACTCCCGGCAACCGCGCGCGGATTGCCGAGGCCGTCAGCAAGGTGCGGGCGCGCGGCGCCGTGCCGGTGCTCATCGGTGGCGACGATTCCATTCCGATACCGATGATCGAGGCGATCGGCGCTTCGGCGGGCGGGGAGAAATTCACGATCCTGCAGATCGACGCCCATATCGACTGGCGCGAAATCCACATGGGCGAGCGCCTGGGCCTGTCCTCTACCATGCGACGGGCATCGGAAATGCCGCATGTCGAGCGGATCATCCAGGTCGGCGCGCGCGGCATCGGCTCGGCGGCAACCAGCGACTACGAGGATGCGCTCGCCTGGGGCGTCACATTCGTGACCGCCTACGAGCTGCACCGGCAGGGCGTCGGCGCCGTGCTCGATCTCATCCCGGAAGGCAGCAACATCATCATCTGCATCGACGCCGACGCGCTCGACCCGTCGATCGTTCCCGGCGTCATCGGCCGCGCGCCGGGCGGCCTCAGCTATTACCAGGCCGTCGATCTCATCAAGGGCGCCGCCGGGCGCGGTCGGATCGCCGCCATGGACTTCGTCGAGTTCATGCCGGAACGGGACGTCGACGGCATCGGCGCGCTGACCTTTGCCCGCCTGATCACAACAGCGCTCGGCGTTATCGTCCGCCAGGCGGCATAACCAACGGCCTGCCGGTACGCCCGGCAGGCCCTTCAAACGTCGCGCCGGAAACCTTCGCTGGCGGCGAGCAGGCCGCGGGTGTAATCCTGCGTCACCCTGCGCGCCGCGAGATCCGCGGCGGTGAGCTGTTCCACCGTGCGGCCGTTCTGCATGACCATCAGGCGGTCGCACATGTGGGTAATGACAGCGAGGTCGTGGCTGACCATGACGAAGGTGAGATTGCGGGCAGCGCGCAGCTGTTCCAGCAGGTTCAGCACTTCGGCCTGCACCGAGGCATCGAGCGCCGACGTCGGTTCGTCCAGCAGCAGGATGGAGGGTTCGAGGATCAGCGCGCGGGCGATCGCCACGCGCTGGCGCTGGCCGCCGGAAAGCTGATGCGAATAGCGGAAGCGGAAACCGGAGCCGAGCCCCACCTCGTCCAGCGCCCGCACGATGCGGCCTTCGGCATCGTCGAAGCCGTGGATTGCAAGCGGTTCGAGCAGCAGCCGGTCCACCGTCTGGCGCGGGTGCAGCGAGCCATAGGGGTCCTGAAAGACCATCTGGACCTTGCGATAGAAGGCCTTGTCGCGTTTGGCGCTGAGGACCTTGCCGTCGACCGCGATGGTGCCGGCGGAAGCGGGCGCAAGGCCGGCGACAGCGCGCAGCAGCGTCGACTTGCCGGAACCGGATTCACCCACCAGCCCGAAGGAGCCACCGGGCGCAACGGACAGGCTTACATCCTCCAGTGCCACGAAATCGTCGAAGGCAACGGCAAGCGCGTCGATAGAAAGAGCCGCCGTCATGTTCTCCACTCCGGCCTTCGGTCGAGCACCGGCAGCGGGTGCCGGTCGGCGCCGATCTCGGGCATGCAGTTGAGCAGGCCGCGGGTATAGGGGTGCTGGGCTTCGGAAAGCCTTGCCGCCGGCAACTCCTCCACGATGCGGCCGGCATACATCACGATGACGCGGTCGCAGAAGGAGGAGACGAGCCGCAGGTCATGCGAGATGAAGATCAGGCCCATGCCCCGATCGGCAACCAGCCGGTTGAGGATCGCGAGCACGTCGAGCTGCACCGTCACGTCGAGCGCCGAGGTCGGCTCGTCGGCGATCAAGAGTTCGGGACCGGCGATCAGCATCATGGCGATCATCGCGCGCTGGCCCATGCCGCCGGAAACCTCATGCGGATAAAGATCGAAGACGCGCTCGGGATCGCGGATCTGCACGGCTGCGAGCATGTCGAGTGCGCGCTTGCGTGCCTCCGCCCTCCCGACCCGCTCGTGCGTGCGGAGCGTCTCGACGATCTGCCGGCCGATGGTCATGACCGGGTTCAGCGAATATTTCGGATCCTGCAAGATCATCGCGATGCGCTTGCCGCGCAGCGCCCGTCGCTCGGCTTTCGAGGCCTTGAGAAGGTCGATGCCGCTGAATTCCAGGCGCTTCGCATCAATCACGCCGTGCTCGGCGGTGAGCCCCATGATGGCGCGGCCGGTTTGCGACTTGCCGGAGCCGGATTCGCCGACGATGCCGAGCCGCTCGCGGCCGAGCGTGAAGGAGACGCCGCGCACGGCCTCGATGACGCCGGTGCGGGTGGGAAAGGAAACGCGCAGATCCTCAACCTCGAGCAACGCACTCATTGGCCGCTCCCACGCGGATCGAGCGCATCGCGAAGGCCGTCGCCGAGCAGATTGAAGCCCAGGCTGACGACGAGGATGGCGAAGCCCGGTGCGGCGGCGACCCACCATTGGTCCAGGATGAAGCGGCGGCCGGAGGCGATCATCGCGCCCCATTCGGGCAGCGGCGGCTGCGCGCCGAGACCGAGGAAGCCAAGGCCGGCGGCGGTGAGGATGATGCCCGCCATATCGAGCGTCACGCGCACGATGAGCGAGGAAATGCAGAGCGGCATGATATGGCGCAGCACGATGCGCCAGGGCGAGGCGCCCATCAGCTGCACCGCCAGAATGTAGTCCGAGTTGCGCACCGTCAGGGCCTCCGCCCGCGCGATGCGCGCATAGGGCGGCCAGGAGGTGATGGCGATGGCGATGATCGCATTGCCGATGCCCGGCCCGAGTGCGGCGACGAAGGCGAGCGCCAGCACGAGCTTGGGAAAGGCGAGGAAGATATCGGTGATGCGCATCAGCACCGCATCCACCCAGCCGCCGGCATAGCCGGCGACCGTGCCGACCAGAAGGCCGATGGGTGCCGCGATGACCGCCACGAGCAGCACGACCTGCAAGGTGAGGCGCGAACCGTAGATGAGGCGCGAGAGGATGTCGCGCCCCTGGTCGTCCGTGCCGAGCCAATGCGCCGGCCCCGGCGTCATCAGGCGGGACTTGGCGAGATCGCCGACATAGGGCGAATGGGGGGCGAGCAGCGGCGCAAAGATGGCGAGAAAGACCATGCCGAGGATGATCAGCAGGCCGACGACGGCGAGCCGGTTGGCGGTGAAACGCCGCCAGGCGACATAGGTGCGGCCGAGCCGGGCTTGCAGGCGCGATTGCGGCCGGTCGGTCAGGAGCCATTCGCGGCGGGTCATTGCGGTCTCGCTCATCGTGTCCTCGTTCTCGGGTCGAGCATGCGGTAAAGCACGTCGGACAAAAGGTTGATGGCGATGAAGACGGAGCCGATCACGATGGTGCCGCCGAGCACCGCGTTCATGTCGGCATTTTGCAGCGAATTGGTGATGTAGAGGCCGAGCCCCGGCCAGGCGAAGACGGTTTCTGTCAAGACAGACCCCTCCAGCAGACCGGCATAGGAGAGCGCGATGACGGTGACGAGCGGCACCGCCGCATTGCGCAGCGCATGGCCCCAGATGATCCGCGTCTCCGACAGGCCCTTGGCGCGCGCGGCGACGATATATTCCTGGCCAAGCTCGTTCAGCATGAAGGAGCGCGTCATGCGGCTGATATAGGCCATGGAGAAATAGCCGAGCAGCGAGGCAGGCAGGATGATGTGCGAGACGATATCGCGCAACGCGGCCCAGTCCCCGGTGATGATCGCGTCGAGCAGGAAGAAGCCGGTGACGGGCGTGAACGTATATTCGAACACCACGTCCATGCGCCCGGGGCCGGAGGTCCAGCCGAGGCGGGCATAGAAGACGAGCAGCGCCAGCAGGCCCAGCCAGAAGATCGGCACGGAATAGCCGATGAGGCCGACGATGCGCACCACCTGGTCGACGAGGCTGCCGCGCTTGACGGCGGCAAGCACGCCGAGCGGAATGCCGAAAAGCGCGCCGATGAGCGTACCGACCGTGGCAAGCTCCATGGTTGCCGGGAAGACGCGGCGGATGTCGGCCATGACGGGATTCGTGGTGAGCACCGAGGTGCCGAAATCGCCCCTGAGCACGCCGGTCATGTAGAGCCAGAACTGCTGGTAATACGGCAGGTCGAGCCCCATTTCCTGCCGAACGCGCTCGATCACATGGGCCGGCGCACGGTCGCCGACGATCGCCAGCACCGGATCGATCGGCACGACGCGGCCGATGAAGAAGGTGACCGCGAGCAGGCCGAGATAGGTGGTGGCGACCACCACGAGGAAGCCCGCCACCGATTTCAGCCGTGCAGAGGCGCGCCGTTTGGCGCGCCCTGCCGGCTTTCGCATTTCAGCCATGCTCAAGGAAGGTTATTCCTTGGAGACAGGCGCGAGCGGATTGGAATCGAAGCTCGGCCCCAGCGTATAGCCCTTGACCTTGCCGCGCACGCCCGCGACTTCGATCTGCTGGAAGATCATCACGAAGGGGCTGGTCTCCAGCGCCTGCTGCTGGAGCTTTTCATACATTGCCGCACGCTTGGCGTTGTCACGCTCCAGAAGGGCCGCCTTGGATTCGGCGGTCAGCTCCGGAATATCCCAGGCGTTGCGCCAGGCGAGCGTCTTGACCGACGCATCGTCGCCATTGTCCGGGTTCGAGGTGAAGGCTTCGCCATTCGAGTTCGGATCCCAGTAATCCATGCCCCACTGGCCGATATAGAGATCGTGATTGCGGGCGCGATACTTGGTCAGCGTCTGCTTGCCGTCGCCCGGGATGATCTCGATCTTCACGCCGGCCTGCCCGGCCGTCTGCTGGAAGGATTCGGCAATGCCCGTCACCGGCTGCGTGTTGCGCACGTCGAAGGTAACGGAGAAGCCGTCCTTCAGGCCCGCCTTCTCCAGCAGTTCCTTGGCCTTCGCGACGTCGAATTTGTAGGGGCTCGCATCGAGCGCACCGAGCACGCCCTTGGCCTGGTAGGTCTGGCGGATTTCGCCGATGCCCTTGATGAGCGTCGCTCCGATCGCGTCATAGTCGACGAGATATTTGAAGGCCTCGCGAACCTCGGGCTTGGCGAGATTCTCGTTCTTCTGGTTGAGGCTGATGTAATAGACCGTGCCCTTCGGCGCGCTGGCGGTCGTGAGATCCGCGTTCTTCGACACGGCCTCCAGGTCGCCCGGCTCCAGGTTGCGGGCGACATCGACGTCGCCGGCCTCCAGCATCAGCCGCTGGGTGGCGCTTTCCTTGACGTGGCGGTAGATGACACGGGTCAGCGCGGGCTTTTCGCCGTAATAATTGTCGTTGCGCTCCAGCACGACGATTTCGTTGGCGCGCCAGTCGCGGATCTTGAACGGTCCGGAACCGGCATAGTTGGTCTTGAGCCAGCCATAGCCGAAATCGGTGTCGTATTTGTATTCGTCGCTCGGCGTCTTGGCCTCGGCGTGTTCCATAACCAGCTTCTTGTCGAGCACGGCGCCGACAGTCGCGGTCAGGCAGTTCAGCACGAAGCTCGGCGCATAGGATTTGTCGACGGTGAAGACGAAGGTGTTTTCGTCGACCGCCTTGGCCTTTTCCGTCACGTTGTCGCCCGTCAGGCCGAACTGGGTGAGGATGAAGGCGGGGCTCTTGTCGAGCTTGACGACGCGCTCGAAGGACCAGGCGACATCCTCGGCGGTGACCGGGTTGCCGGAGGCGAACTTGATGCCCGGCTTCAGCTTGAACGTATAGGTGAGGCCGTCGTCGGAGACGGTCCAACTGTCGGCAATGCCGCCTTTGACCTTGGTCGTGTCGGCGATGTCGAGGCGCACCAGCATGTCATAGGCGTTGCCGATGAATTCCGCCGGCGACAGTTCGAAGGATTCGGCCGGGTCGAGCGTGATCGTATCGTCGATCGCCCAGGCCTGGACCAGCGTGTCCGCCGGCGTTTCCGCGAAGGCCGGTGCCATGCCACCGCAGACGAGCAGCAGCGAGAAGGCCGCGCCGGCAAGCAGCGGACGCATGCGGTTCATTGTCTTTTCCCTGTTCATTGGCGTTCCCCGTTTCTGACAATAGACCTTCGCCATCCGCCTGGACGGACGTCATTATCGTAAGTCAATCATACTATTGACGGCAAAGACAAGGGCTAAACGGACAGTCGAGGCCGCGGTCGAAAACCAATCGGGAAGTCCGGCGCGGCATTACAGCTCGACGACAGCCGCGGTTGGACTTGTGGGAATGGCGCACAGGCACCATATATGCGAAGAGGAACAGAGCGCGTCGCGCACGGCGTTACCGCCTTCCTAACCCCCAAGGAGAAAATCCATGAGCAATATGAATGACGCGTCTGCGTCAGCGAAGGGCTATGACGTGAAGACACTCGCGAAAAAGCATCGCATCAGCGTCGAGGACGCCACGAAGATCGTGGCTCAGTTCGGCTCGGATCGCAAAGCCTGCGACAAGGCTGCACGCCGCATCGCCGTCTGACGTTTACGTCCAGTTCGCTCCCGGTTCTCGTCCAAGGGGATCATCCCCTTGCGTGAGAAACAGCTCCCGGGAGCGGTCCGGCCTGCCATTTCGACTGGGTTCCGACCGTCGCAAAGTACCTATGGCAAAACCATCGACAGGGCATCGCCCGTTCTCAAAACCGTAGCAAACTCGTGCCGCAGCGTCGCGATATGAGCGCGATGCACGTCGCGGGCGGCGATCGTCCCGCTCTCCCCGTCCGGCAGGTCGAAGCAGTCGCAGGCATCTTCAATGAGAATGATCCGGTAACCCAGGTTCGCGCCCACGCGGACGCTGGTCGACACGCACATATCGGTCGAAATCCCGAAAAGCACGATCGTATCCGTGCCCATGCGGCGCAGGCGAAGGTCGAGATCGGTGCCGATGAAGGCGGCATTGACGCTTTTCGTCACCAGGGGTTCGCCAGCCTGCGGCTCGAAGCCCGCGCGAAAGGCATTGCCCGGCCGTTCCGGCCGCAGCGTGGAATTCGGTTCGACGCTGTCATGGCGAACGTGGATAATGGCCCTCCCCGTGGCACGCCACGCGCCGAGCAAGGCAAGGCCGTTCTCATCCGCCTTGCTGTTCCAACGTTGCGGCCACGCGGTCTCATCAAACGCCTGCTGCATGTCGATCGGGATCAGCACGGCGGATTGCGGTATGGTCGGCATCGATATCTCTCCTTCAAACGATGACCGACGCTAGTTGCTTTTCCGTCCGCTTTCGCGCAGCAAGGTGACGGATGACCGGACATTCGTCCGGCTTAAGGGAAAGTTATCCGGATGAACGATTTGGACGAAAAGGACAGGCTGCTCCTAGGGGCGCTACGCGCCGACGCCCGCATGAGCCTCATCGAGCTTACGCGCCATGTCGGCCTCTCCCGCAGCGCGGTGCACGAGCGCATCCGCCGGCTGGAGGCAAACGGCGTGATCGCCGGCTACACCGTGAAACTCGGTACGGAGAGGGAACGACCGGGTGTCGAGGCGCTCATCGCGATCGGCTTCCAGCCGGGCCGCAACTGCGACCATATCGTGCCGCACCTCAGCGGAATCCCGAACGTCGTGACATGCTGGTCGCTCGCCGGCCCCACAGACTTGATGCTGCTCGTCGAATGCGGCTCGAACGCCGAACTTGACACCATACGCCGCCAGATCGCAACAACGCCCGGCATCGCGACCGTACAGACGCACGTATCACTACGCACCCATTTCGATCGTCGCTGACCTGCCCGGTCGCGTTTAGCTGCGGCTACCGGGTCTGCCGGTGCAGGATCGCGCTGGTCACTGTGATCTGGCAGTCGAGTTCGGCAACGATATCATCAAGGCTGTAGGGCTTTGAGAAGAACCGAGCACGAGCCGACATATGCCCTTCCTTCAGATCATTCCCGCCTGAGACAACGATTTGGGCGGCGGTCGGCCGGCACTGGCTGAACAGCTCGAGCAAATCAAGGCCGCTCAAACCACCCGGCAAATCCACATCCGTCACAAGACCATCTATATGCGGAAATTTTCCCATAAGGCCAATCGCCTCCAAGACACTGGAGGCAGCGAGCACAAGGTAACCTTCATCTTGCAATGCCTCAATCAGAACAAGCCGGATCAGCGGCTCGTCCTCCACGACGAGGATGGTATGCTGGTCGGTGGGCATGGCTGTCTCCAGTCCGAGTTCTTTCGCACAACAACGCGCATCCCCCGAGTTTTTACCCATCCCCGAAATGAGTGTTTGCAAACAAATTTAATAAAATATGAACTTGCGAACGAGTCATCGCATTGCCGAAAGCACGATCGGGGCCGGGGATCTGGATAAATCTGCCAGGCCGACCAACACTCTCGCAGCCCCATTCTAAACGATAGTGGGTTTGCCGAACCAGCTTCTCAGTGCGTCATCGAGACCTGTAGCGCTTCCGTCTCCCACCCAGGCGACGTGCCCGTCGGGCCGGATCAGCACGGCGGTGGGAGTCTGTACCACGCCGATCACGGGAAGATCGCACACCCCTTCGAATTTCGCGTCGATCAGCTTAACGCGACCTGCCCAGCCCGTAATGTCGAGAGTGTTGGGCTCTCCGAGATTGAGCAGCACCGGCCGCGCATCGTGCAAAAGCGCGAAAACCCGCGTTGGCCCGTCGACGGTGAGAATATCAAGATCGGGCATGCGGCGGCCGAGCAGCGGGTGGCCTTCGCCGAGGTCGTAGCGAATATCGAGGCCGGACATCACTGCGCAATACCAGAGGCGCGGCGCGTCCATTTGCATGACTTGCGCCATCATTTCGCGCAAGGCATTCGTTCGCTCGTCGCCGCGATTGAGCGCCGTCAGCGCCAGGGTCTGTTTGAGTAATGCCGCTCCGACCGGATGCCGCTCGGCATGGTAGGTGTCGAGCAGGCTGTCCGGCGAGATGTCCTTGACCACCTGTGCCAGCTTCCAACCCAGATTGACGGCGTCCTGGAGGCCGATGTTCAGGCCCTGCCCGCCGACCGGAGAATGCACATGGGCGGCGTCACCGGCCAGCAACACGCGCCCCTCCCGGTAGGAAGCGGCCTGGCGCGCCGCATCGGTGAATCGCGACAGCCAGGTGATGTTGTGGACGCCGAAATCCGATCCGTAAGCGGCGATAAGCGCCCCGCGAAGCGCATCGATCGTGGGTTTGTCGCCCCGTTCGAGCCGTCGCTCGGTCACGACGCCGCGCACGCGTTTGCCGTCCTCCAGCCTTCCAAGCGCATAGACGCCTCTTTCGCCATGCCGCATGCCCAAGGCAGGTTCGTCCGCCATGTCGGCTTCGAAGATCAGATAGCTGATGGCCGGGTCCCATCCCGGGAAGTCGATGCCGGCCGTCTTGCGGACCAGGCTGCGGCCACCGTCGCAGCCGACGAGATATTTCGATCGCAATGTCCGTCCATCGTTCAACGCGACATCGACGCACGTATCATTCTGCACGAAGCCCGTTATCTCACAACCGCGATAGACCTCAACCGCCAGCTCGGACGCCCAGTCGGCGAGGCCGCGCTCGATCTTGGCCTGCCACAGCGCGAGCGTGTAGTTGTGACGGGTCGACCGGTCGCTGGCGTCGAGAACAGCACCGGCAAACAGAACGACGCGGTGCTTTTCTCCCTGCGAGAGGAAGCGGTCGGCGATACCACGCTGGTCGAGCAGTTCGATCGATCGCGGATGCAGCCCGCTTGCGCGCGAGCCCTCGACGTCCTGGTTCATGCGCCGCTCGACAATGGCGACATCCACGCCCGCCAATGCCAGTTCACCCGCCAGCATCAGCCCCGTCGGGCCACCTCCCGCGATGACGACGTCATGTTCGGATGAATACATGTCGAACACCTACGGAACCGGCTGGGCCAGGACAAGCCGCAAACCGGCATCTTCCGGGCTGCCCCAGTCGCTCGGCTCGGGCGGCATGCTGAGATCGGGAACGAGATCCGCCTTGCCGGGAAGGAATTCGTAATAGCGTGTGGAGACGCCGACGCTGAGGCCCGAATTCGGCAAAGTGAACCGTCGCACCTCCTGCCAGTTGTTCGGCGCCGCGCCGGCGGGTTCGCCGACCAGAACGGCCTCTGTCGAGCGTTGGAAATCCGCGGCATTCGTCATCGCCGCAGAGAATGTCTTGCGGCCGATCATCACGTAGAGAACGCCGCGCCGGTTAAGCGAGGCGCGGCGCTTTATCTCTTCGACGAAAATACGCCCGATATTGAAATCGCCGCCGTCATTGTCGCGCAGGTCGATGATCAGCCTGCGCGGGTGCTCCGCGTCCAGCCTTCGCAGCAGCGCCGCCATATTGTCGGCAAGACCATCATAGGATCGCCAGTTCACATAGACACTGCCGTCAGCAAGCCGCTCACTCCAGAAGGCTTGCTCCTCGTTCCGTTGCCAGAGCGGCGCATTCCCACCCAGCGTGGCATCTGCCTCCGTGTCGGTTGCCGCGGTCATGTCGACAGACTTTTGCGCGCCGTCCTCAGTCTCTAAGTTGAACGTATAGGCAGGCCCCGCCCCCAGCCCGATCGCCCGAAGAACGTCCGGATTGGCCAGCAGAGCCGGCACGCCTGCGCGAAAATGCCATTGGGTCTCCGCCTGCGGGATGTGAGCGCGAAGCCGCTCAGTGACGTCGCTGACAGCCACATTATCGACAGCGACCAACTTGGCGCCGAGCGCGCTGCTTTGTGATCCGGAAATGCCCGTGACACGCAGCCCATCCTCGAACCAATAGAATTCAATGGGCAGGCGCGGCCGCCCATTTGGGAGAACCACCGACGTATGTCCATCGCCGATCAGCGCCGCAAGCCTGCGAAACGCCACGGCGACCGCAGGACCGTCCAGCTTGGGAAGCGCGGCGCGCAATTCCGATGCCTGTTGCTCGAACTGCGCGCGCGACACCCGATGGAAGGGAGACGCATGCTCGCTGGTGAGGATTGTCACCAGCCGGTCGAGATCTTCCATCCATTGGGCGGTCGTCAGGTCGAGCCGCTGCTCGGGAGGCCTGAAGAAGCTTTCAGCGTCCGCGGTGGTCCGATGCGCCGTGATTGTTCCGGGCTGGCCTGCAAGATCGAAGGCACCGGTAAGGTCGTCTCCGGCGATGTTCAAGGTGAGGGCGCCGCTTCCGCCCTGGCCCTGGAAGCGCCCGGCAATCGCGTTTCCGCCCGCCGCGTCGACCAGTTCGAACGTGGCGCCCGGGATCGACACCGTTCCGGTCACGGTCTCGCCCGATCTGTGCAACTCGATATGGATCGGAATCGCAGGCTGCGCGCCGAGGCTCGCCTCGCCGGCGAAGCGCTCGCCCGAGCCTTGTGCCATCGCAATGCTGCCTGCTGCGGCCGAGATCAGCAGGAGAATGAAGCCAAGGATATTTTTGAAGCGGACCATATCTTTATGCCTCAGCGGTTTTACGGTTACGGCGCTGCTGGACGATTGCGGCGACGCCTTGCCCCTCACCGGTGCCGAGGCCATCGAGCGGGATGCAGACGTTGCGGACGCGAAAGCGTGACATACCGGTGCTCCTTCGGTTATTGGGATCACGGACAGAATGGCGCTGCACGCTGTCCAGATTGAGGTCGCATGCCGCGAGGATGGCATGCTGCGGCCCATTTCACAGGCTCGGTTCTTGCTCTTCTCGGGGGACGGAATGACACCATCGCGGGCGCGGCAGCTTTATTCGGGTGAGAAACGTCATGGGCTCTCCTTGCCGCGCCTCCAGGCCACCTATGCCTGGATGCCGCCATTCGAGGGTGCATCCCGCACGCGCGCCAATCGGCTCGAAGTTGTCTTCTCCTGCCACGACCGTGTCGCATTGGAACAATCGGGACGGACCTACGATGTCGAGGTTGCCGCCGGGGGCTTTTATGTGATCGGCGAGGAACCCACGACGCTCCTGAGCGTGCCCGAACACAGCGATACGCTGGAAATGTATCCGCATACGACGCTGCTGGATGCGGTAGCCGAGGAAATCGGTCGCAAGGTGCCCCTCGAACCGACGCTCGGACGGCACAAGGGACGTCAGCAATTCGCCGTCGAGCCCCTCATGCTGGGCATCGCCCACGTCTTGCGACAGGCGTGTCTGGGGCAGCGCACACTGTCGCCCATCGAGGCCAGCAGCCTCGAACATGCCCTGGTCCGGCATCTGCTGGGCCCAGGGAAGGCACCCCACCCCAAGGGCCAGCTTCGCGCCTCCGTCCTCGCCAGGGTGGTCGAGAAGATCGAAAGCGACGTCGCGCGGGTCCTGACCCTTGACGATCTCGCATCGGAGGCAGGCCTCAGCCCTTTCCATTTCGCGCGTGCTTTCCGCAGAACCACCGGCTTGGCTCCCCATCGCTACGTTCTGGCAAGGCGGATGGACCTGGCCAAGAACCGGATTCTCAACACGCGCCTGCCGATTACAGACATAGCCGCATCGATCGGGTTCGAAAATCCGCACCACTTCCGGCGACAATTCCGAGCGGAATTTGGCGTGCTACCGGGCGATATGCGCGGTGCGGGCTCACGCGAAACAGCCCCGGAGTAATCCCGAACCGTTGCTCCACTCAATCCGGCGCGTCGAGAACGGATGAAAATGTTGTCGCGTTGAACACTTCTAGCCTTGCTTCCCCCTTCGGGAAGGCGAGGATGGTCAGGCTGGCCGGGCCAGCCGGGATGATCCGCGCCGGTGCAAGTCCGAGGGTGCTGTCGAGCGCCGCCCGGATCACGCCTCCGTGGCAGACCATCAGGATCGTTTCTTCAGGCATATCGATTGCAGCTTTGATTACTTGCCTAATCCGGGCGCGAAAATCGGCCCAGATCTCTCCGTTCTCCGGCGCAAAAGTGCCGGCCCGCCAGCCCGCATAGGCCGCCGGCGTCTCGGCCATGAGCGTCGCGATCTCTGCGCCCGTCCAGTTCCCGACGCTCTGCTCGCGCAGCAGCGGTTCGCGCACGGCATCCGCATAGCCAAGCAGTGCTGCAGTCGCGACCGCCCGTTTCAGGTCGGAGGTCAGCACCACGTCCGGCGCATAGGTCGTAACCATAGGAGCGAGCGTGCGCGCCTGTTGTTCGCCAAGCGCCGATAATCCGATGTCGGCCTGTCCCTGCAGGCGGCGGATGGCGTTCCACTCGCTTTCGCCGTGTCGCACCAGGAGAATGCGTTTCATGAAATACGTTTTCCTTCACTGTCGAAAATCGCTGCGGCTGCGGGCGGCAGCCGGAAGCGGAGATTGGGTGGTAACCGGTCCGCACTGTCCGTTATGGCGGTGATACGGACACCATTCACCACCCCCGTCACGAGCCGGCGGCCGGCCATGGGCACGACTTCGGCAAGCGTCACGCTCACCGTGCGCGGCCCCGCCTCGTCGGCAAGCTCGATGGTCTCGGCCCGGACCATGGCGTGCCCCGCGATGTCCGGCAGGGCTGCGTCCGCGATGGTGCCGAGCCATTTGCCGTCGTCGATCGGGATGAGATTGGCAGCCGGTGTACCGACAAAACCGGCGACGAAGGCCGATGCCGGTTCCGCGAGCAGGCGCTCCGGCGCATCGAACTGTTCGATCCGGCCGTGATTCATGACCGCCACATGGCTCGCCATGGTCATCGCCTCCACCTGGTCATGCGTGACATAGACCGAGGTGGCACCGGTCGCGGCATGCACCTTCAGCAGCTCGAACCGCATCTCGACGCGCAAGGTGGCATCGAGATTGGAGAGCGGCTCGTCGAACAGCATCACCTTCGGGCGCGGCGCGATCATGCGGGCAAGCGCCACGCGCTGCTGCTGTCCGCCGGAGATTTCGCCCGGGTAGCGCTGGGCGAGTTGCGTGATCCCGAGCATCTCCATGGCTTCGGTGATGCGTGCGCGACGCTCTTCGGCAGGCAGCCGTGCGACCTTCAGCGGCCAGTCGATATTGCCGGCTACGGTCATGTGCGGCCAGAGCGCATAGGACTGGAAGACGAGGCCGGCGTCACGTCGCGCTGGCGGCAGGGCGAAGCCGGAACCGCCATCGGCGACCAGCGTGTCGCCGAACCGGATCTGGCCGCCGGTCGGCTGTTCAAGACCCGCCAGCATGCGAAGCATGGTGCTCTTGCCGCAGCCGGACGGGCCGAGCAGCACGAGGAAGGCACCTTCCGGCACCGAAAAGCTGACATCGTCGACGACGCGGGTGCCGGCAAAGGATTTGGAGACCTGGTTGAGCGAAATCACGGGCGGGCTCTCACGCAAAGGTCTGGCGCCGGCGGCCGCGCAACAGCGTGGCGGCGCAGGTGGCCAGCATGGAGATGACGAGAATGACGAGGGTGACGGCATTGGCGAACTGGTGGAACCCGTCGGAGGCATAGCTGTAGGACAGGACGGCGAGCAGCGGCGATGTCGGCGTGTAGAGCAGCACGGTGATCGCGAGATCGCCGATGACATTGACGAAGGAGATCAGCAGGCCGGCGGCAAGTCCGCGCGCGGCGAGCGGCAGGGTGATGGCCCAGAGCCTGCGGAAGAAACCGGCCCCGGTCATACGCGCCGCCTCGTCGATATCGCCGGAAATCTGCGCCACGGTCGCCCTCCCCGTCTGCACGGCAAACGGCAGCATCGCGGCCGTCAGCGCCAGGCCAAGCAGCAGCTTGGTGCCGTAGAGGGCGGGCAGAGGACCGATCGGCGCGCCATAGAGGGCAATGTAGGCTGCCGCGAATGCGATGCCGGGCAGAAGCATTGGCAGGAAGCTCAATTGCGAGACTGCATTGCTCAGCACCGGAACCTTCTGGCGCGTCAGCGCGACGGCGATAAGCAGGCCGAGGGCATTGGCGGCGAACACCACGCCGGCCCCAAGCATCAGCGTCGTCGTCAGTGCCGAGATCAGCTGCGGATTGTGGAAGATGCCGGGCTGGCCGCGGGCGAAGGCGGGGTCCGCCGCGCCGACCCAGTAATGCAGCGTCCAGTCGGAAAACAGCGATAGGGACGAGGGCGCGAGGCTGGCTGCGAGAAGAAGCAGGATCGGCAGGAGTGTGGTTAGGATGCAGACGATCCAGGCAAGGAGCGCAAGCGGCAGCCGCATCGCGCCAAGGGCGAAGCGACGGGGCCTCGCGCCCTTGCCGCTGATGGTGGCGAAGCTGCGGCGGCTGTTGAGAATGCGGTTGCCGATGCCGAGGAAGATTGCGGAAATCGCGATCAGCAGAATAGCGAGAACATAACCGCGCTCCGTCTGGCCGATCTCGATCATGCCGAACAACCGGGTCGACAGTGTCTGCATGCGGACCGGCAGCCCGAGCAGGGCGGGAGCCGCGAAGTTCGACACGGCGCCGGCAAAAGCGAGCGACCCGCCGGCGATGACGGCCGGCGTGACGACGGGCAGCACGATGCCGAACAGGATGCGCTTGCGCGACGCACCCGTCATCTGTGCGGCCTCGACGAGATCGCCGTTGACCGTCGAAAGGGCGGCGGCAATCACCGTGAAGGCGAGCGCATAATAGTGTGCGATCAGCACGACGATGGTCGGCACCATGCCCCAGGACAACCAATCCGGCACGCTGAAGCCGAGACCTTCGAGGAGGCCTCCCGCGCCGCCGACGCGGCCGTTGCGGAAAACGCTGCCCCAGGCGAGCGCGGTCGCGAAGCTCGGGATCATGAAGGGAAGCGTCGCCATGAAGGCGATGAGCGGGCGGCCCGGAACATCGGTCATCACCACCAGCCAGGCGAGGAATCCGCCGAGCAGCACGCAGCCGCCGGCAACGGCGAGCCCGATGATCATGGTGTTGGCCGCGGGGCGCCAGAACAGGTTCTGCGACAGGCGGCTGGCGAGAACATCCGCCCAGGCGCCGCCGCCGGGCTGAAGGGTCTGGATGAGGATCGTCGCAAGGGGAGCGGCGACCAGGACAACGAGGATCAGGGCCATGGCAGCGGTCAGGCCATAGCGGGCGAGCGGCGGCCTAAGGCGGCGAAGCGGGAGTATCATGCGGAACTCCGGAGTGGACGGACGCAGTGGCGCCCGTCCTGTCCCGTCAGGTTATTGCAGCGCGAGGACGAAATCAGCGACATTCGCCCGGATCTTAGCCGTTTCGGCGGCATCGATCTGCCAGCTCTTGAAGTCGGAAAGCGGAATGGCGTCGGGATGCTGGGCAAGGTCGGTGCGGGTCGGCCAGTCGCCGGCGACGTAGAACGGCTTGAAGCCATCGCCACCGGTGTCGCTGTCGTCGCCCATCATGAAATCGATGGCGAGGCGTGCCGCGGCAGGATTGGCGGCCGTGGCGTTAAGCGCAAGGAAGGCCGGAAAAACGATGCCGTTCGACGGCACGATATCGTTGGCGACCTGCAAGGCCCAGCCCTCGTCTTCATTGTCGCGGCGATCCGAATAGCTGGTGAAGCCGATGGGCGGGTTCTTCTGGCCCTTCGCGCCGATCGCCTTGTTGACGTCGTCCGTCGAGCCGACCAGGACGAGATCGTTGGCGAAGAGATCGGTGATGAACTGCTCGCCGGCATTGTCGATACCCTCGCCAAGCGCGATCGGCTTGCCGAAGGCAGCCTCATAGGCCTTGGCCATGTCGTCCGACTTCAGGACGATCTCCGTCATGAGGTCGAGGTAGTCGCCGCGTTGCAGCGGATCGACCATGATCACGCGGCCCTTCCACTCCGGCTTGGTGAGATCCCAGAGGTTCTTGACGGGGGAGCCGTTGGGATAAGCTTCCTCGTTGTACATCAGCACCTTCGTCGAAAGACGCTGTGCGAGAAGCGGCGACTTGAACTGCTCCGGCACCAGGCTTTCCATGCGCGGCGGCACGTAGCGGGTCACGAGGTTCTGGCTTGCAAGCTCCGTCAACACGACCGGCGCGTCAGAGATGTAGATGACGTCGGCGCCCGCAACCCCGGCGGCGGCCTCGCTCTTGATGCGCGCGATCTGCTCGGTCGATGACATGTCGAAGGCCACCATGTCTATTCCGGGATACGCCGCCTCGAAGGCCTCCTCCACCCGGCCGATGCGGCTGGTGAAGGCGTAGACGGTGACCTTGGCTTCTTTTTTCGCAAGCGGCAGCAGGTCCGCGACGGACTTGCCGTCGAGGTCCTGGGCATAGGCGGACGTGGCCAGCGCCAGCGCACAGAATGGGGCGAGCATTTTCAACATGTGGGGAAACTCCTCTTGTGGATGGTGTACCCCATGTAGTGTTTTCTTGCAACAATTATATGACATGCAAGTTTACTTGCAAAATCAGTCTCCGAATTGCGTGATCAGCGCGCCCAGGCGGTCGAGTTTCGCAAGCGCGTCCGGTCCCCGCCTGTCCGCAAGGGCGAGAACGACCGCATTGCAGAGCGCCATCGGCACGGTCAGCGTCTGGAAGCTTTCCCGGCTGCCGGCGCGGGGTGCGGAGAGCAGGAGATCGGGCTTTGGCTGCAGCGAGGGACCGATGGTGCCGGACACCGTTACCGTCGAGGCCATCACGTCGCGTGCAACCTCCATGATGCGGCTGTAGTCCGGAGGCTGGCGGCGGAAGGCAAACATCAGGACGGCGTCGTCCCGGCCAAGCGTCAGCATCTGCTCGGCGAGATCCCGGCGGTTTCCCGACAGGCGCAGGGTGACGATGCCAAGCCGCCGCAGGCGCCGTTCCATGAGGAGAACCAGCGTTTCGGCATTGCCGTGCCCGTAGATCAACACCCGGGCGCGGTCGAGCATGGAAGCGGCCTCGACGATCTGCTCATCCGTGACATGATCGGAGACTGCTCCCAGCGCAGCCATCTCCTGTTCGATCAACAGCGGCAGAAAACCTTGCCGCCTGCTTTCGCTGAGCGTTGCGGAAATCCGGCTGGCCGGAGCCGAACTGCGCAGGAACTCATCCCGCAGATGCGCGCGGAACTGCGCATAGGTCGCAAAGCCGAGCTTGCGCGACAGCCGCGACGTCGTCGCCTCATGCACATTGAGCCGTGCCGCAAATTCGCTGGACGTGCCAAGCGCAATCTCCCGAGGCGCCTTCAAAAGCTCCGAGATCAACCGCTGCTCCGTGTCCGTCAGCGTATGCGCAACGTCCTGCACACGCTCAACAAGGGATTTGTGGTCCGCATCCTCATCCATATCCGGCACCTGTTGCTGTCGCTCATTCCCTAGAACTTCGAGCGTGGCAGAGCAACGGTCGTTGGCGAAGCATGTGGGGGCGGCAAAGCGATGCTCCAAGCACCGCCGAGGAGACCAAGCCCTCCACGCATTCGGGCCACCGAGCCCGTACCCAAGCCTGCATGAACAGGCTTCAAACCTTCACCAGTGTTTCGACGTAGGCGCAAAGCATGTCCGCCATCGCGCTCGCGTAAGCGTCGATTTCTTCGTCCGTCCGCGGCGTCTCCGAGAATTCCTTGCCCACGGCTGTCAATGTCGTAACGATCAGGTCGCCAGCGATATCCCTCGGTCCATCGGGCAAGCCGGGAAGCAAATCCCGAATGAAACTGTCGAAAATCCGGTCGCCCTCCGCGCGCATCTCGCGTGCCTCCGGGGCGTCACGGTAGAGCGGCGCTGCGTCGGCGAGCGCCTGGCGGACTGGCGCCTCGTCGCATTCGAAGCGGACGAAGGCACGTACCAGCCGCCGCAGCCGGTCCTTCGGCGGCGCGATGCCGGTGAGGATCTCACGCAGCATTTCGGTCGAACCGCGCCATTCGTCGCTCTGCAGCCGGAACAGGATGGAGGCCTTGTTCGGGAAATATTGATAGAGCGAACCGATACTGACCCCGGCCTTTTCCGCCACCCTCGCCGTGGTGAAACGCTGCGCGCCCTCCTCCACCAAAACCTGAACAGCCGCCGTCAGGATTGCCGAAACCAGCTCGTTCGAGCGGCTCTGTTTGGGCTCTTTTCGCGTGGAAATCCGGGGTCTTACGCGTTGCGCCATCGCGTTCTCCAGCAACGCGATTAGAAAATGCGATGAATTAATCGTATTTCTATGCCCAACGCAATGCCATGTTCCGGAGACACCATGTCCACCCCGACGACATCCCCTCTCGGGCCGCTGCTTGACCGGCTGTTCGCCGAAGCCGATGCGGCCACGAGCCCGGCGATCAAATCGTTCACGCCCGAAGAGCGTATCGCCCTCACCGCCAGCAAGACCGACTACCTCGACCTCTACGGCCGGCTGAAAGACCTTTGAAACTCCGTCGACGATGCGCATCCCGGCATCGAGAGAATGTCATTGCTAATCGTCCAAAGACTAACACATCCAATAGAGATGAAAATGAGAGTAAAGTGCCCCAAACTCTGGGCACCGCCTCTTTCCCGCCGATACGGGCAGCCTCCGGGGATCTGTGAATTCGCGTCCTATATCCTGCGAAGCCCCACCGGCTACCGGCACTCTCTGGCCTCCTTTAAATCAACATCCAACAGAGACGGCCCTGGTTCAAGCTACTGAGAGCGAAAGGTTAAGACAATGACATTGAAGGACATACTGCCGAGCAAGCTCGGCTTTGGCGCAGCACCGCTCGGCAACATGTTTCGCGACATTCCGGAAGAAGAGGCGCTGGCAACTGTCGAGGCGGCCTGGAATGACGGTATCCGCTATTTCGACAACGCACCCTTCTATGGTGCCGGCCTCGCGGAGATCCGCATGGGCGAAGCGCTCGCCACCAAGCCGCGCGACGAATTTGTGATCAGCACCAAGGTCGGACGTATCATCCTTGATGAGATTGAAGATGTCAGCGTCCGTGATCTCGGCGAAAAGGGCGACGTCTTCAAATATGGACGCCCCAACAAGATCGTCAACGACTATTCGGAAGACGCAACCCTGCGTTCGATCGAAGACAGCTTGAAGCGGCTCAAGACCGATCACATCGAGCTCGCTTTCGTCCATGACGTCGCCCAGGACTTCTATGGCGACGAGTGGCTTGTTGTCTTTGAAAGTGCACGCACGGGCGCCTTCAAGGCGCTCGACCGGCTGCGTGACGAGGGCGTGATCAAGGCCTGGGGCCTGGGCGTCAATCGTGTCGAGCCGATCGAACTGTTGCTGGCGCTGGAAGGTCCACGACCCGATGGCTTCCTGCTTGCCGGCCGCTACACGTTGCTTGACCATGACCGTGCGCTCCAGCGCGTCATGCCTGCTGTCGCCGAGCGTGGCCTCGGCATCGTCGTCGGCGGCCCCTATAGCTCCGGCGCGCTTGTGGGCGGCCCGAACTTCGAATATGCGCCGGCAACGCCTCAAATCCTTGACAAGGTGGCACGGATCAAAACCATCGCCGATCGTCATGGCGTGAGCATGAAAGCAGCCGGGTTGCAATTTGCGCTCGCCAACCCCGCAGTCGCGGCCGTCATTCCCGGCGCAAGCAAACCGGACCGCATCGCTGAGGATAGCGCCGCGCTTAAAGAGGTGATCCCGGCGGATTTCTGGCGCGAGATTCGTCACGATGGCCTCGTCAACTCGGCTGCACCACTTCCGATCCCAGCCTGAGGCGATGAGAGACCAATCCATGCCTCGCTCAGCCATCCGTGGGCGAGGCGTCCCCCATCGGATCGGTCGCCAGGAATTTCTGCATGCGCGGCACCGTGAAATCCAGGAAGGCCCGCACGCGGGCCGGCATTAGCTGGGCACCGCGATAGAGCGCATGGATGTCGTCAAAATCGGAAAGGGTACTGTCGGCGAGAATCTCGATCAGCTCGCCCCGGGCGATCGGACCGCGAAGATGATAGTCGGCGATGCGGCCGATCCCAACGCCCGCGATGGCCATCCGGCGGATGGTCTCGCCGTTATTGACCAGCAGAGAGCCGCTCAGCATGCGCTCGACTATACGGCCACCCTCGCGCATCGGCCAGACGGGGTTCGCACGGCGGAAATTGAAGCCGAGGCAATTGTGCTGGAGCAGATCTTCGGACGTCTGGGGCACGCCCCATTTGGCTAGATATCCGGGCGAAGCGACGATCCGGCGCCGGGTCGTGCCGATCTTCCGTGCGATAAGATTGGAATCCGGGAGCTTGCCCACCCGGATCGCCACATCGGTTCGTTCGAGATAGAGATCAACCGTTTCGTCGGACAGTGAAAGATCGATGACGATGCCGGGATAGGCTTCCCAGAAAGCGGGAAGGATCGGCTCGAGCGCCGCAACGCCGAAGGTGACCGAACAGCTGACACGGATCACGCCCTCAGGCTCGGCACCGCCCTGCGCGATCTGCTGTTCGGTCTCGTCGAGATCGGCGAGAAGCCGCTGGCTTCGCTCGTAATAGAACTCGCCCTCCTTGGTCAGCGCCAGCCGACGCGTCGAGCGCTCGACCAAACGGATGCCGAGCCGACTTTCGAGCCGGGCAACGAGTTTCGACACGGTAGAGGGTGTCATGAGGAGCGATCGCGCCGCTTCGGAAAAGCTTCCCGCCTCTACGACCTGAACGAACACCATCATCTCGCCCGCGCGATTGTCCATGACCCATCCCCGATACCAAGTCACAAGCGGGGCCAAGCATAGTCCCGAGCGCGCATGCTGTCAGGCCTAGTAGGCCCAATCTGTGAATTTTCTTCCCAAATCGTGAGAACGCGATCCGGCTACTGCGCCCCGGCGCGACGTGAGATTCATGTCGTCAAGCAACATACAGGATTTGGATTTTCAAAAACGACTGCACCCAAGTCCCTATTCGAAAGGATCGTCGAAATGTCCATCACGTCTGAAACACACCTCTTCTTGCCCGGTCGCACCATCTCAAAGGTCGCCCGGCCGGCAACTGGTCGTGCCCAAAAGCTGACGCTGTTTGCCCTCGCGCTCGGCAGTTTTTCGATCGGAACCTCGGAGTTTGCCAGCATGGGTATCATCCAGTCGTTCTCGGATAGCCTGGGCATCAGCGTTCCCGTAGCGGCCAACGCGATCACTGCCTATGCCTTCGGCGTCATCATCGGCGCACCATGGCGCTCGGAGGGTTCGAGGCGGCGCTGAGACACGGGGTCTTACCTTCGGCGATGCTTCCATCATCGAGACACCGGTTGCGCAGACCATCCCGCCGGGGCGGCTGTGACGCGATCTCAAGATCAAGGACTGGCCGTCGCTAGCACAGGTTGCCTCGGGAGAGGCTGACGCCGCCTATGTCAAGGGCGCCGCGACGCGGGAGGCAGCGCATCGGCTCGGCCTTGCGACCCTCGCCGATATCGATGCACTGCCGATCCGCGATCGCGTCAAGAACGGAACGCCACGCCCCATCACCGTCCATGCGGATCTTCTGGAAAAGCGTCCGGAGCTGGTCATCGCCTTCGTTTCGGCAACGTTGCGCGCGGGCGAATGGGTCGGCGAAAACCGCGACCGCGGCATCTCGATCGTTTGCAAGGAAACCGGCGCGGCGCGAGACTTCGCGGAGGCCACCTACGGCTCCAATCTCAAGGCCGCGATGACGCCGAGCCTTGATCGCGAACGCCTTGGTCTTCTCGACATTCAGATCGACCGCCTCGCCAGGCACGGCTTCATAGACTCCAAAGTTAATATCGACGATTGGATCGCGCCCGAAATCCTCAAGGCCGGGGCTGCAGCGTCGAAGGAAGATGTTTCTCTACTTCAATAATGCGGGTCGCGGACCGCTCGTGCCAAGCGTTTCACACGCACAGAACGATCGGCCGTAAGTGTATAGGTCGGCCAAACGTCGTAAAGCTGAGCATATGACAGTGTGGCGCGAGGACGCGGCCCAGGGGTGCTTCAGCGCGCGAGCCAACCACCGTCGACAGGCAGGATGGCGCCGTGGACGTAATCGGACGCGGCGGAGGACAGGAACACGGCCGCGCCGCCGATATCCGTGGGCTGTCCCCAGCGGCCTGCAGGAATGCGGTCCAGGATCGCCTTGCTGCGGTCGGCGTCGTCGCGCAGCGCTGCCGTGTTGTTGGTGGCGAAATAGCCGGGTGCGATCGCATTGACGTTGACGTTGCCCGCCGCCCATTCGCAGGCGAGCAGTCGCGTGAGGCCGGCGACGCCGCTCTTTGACGCGGTATAGGCGGGAATGCGGATGCCGCCCTGGAAGGAGAGCATCGAGGCGATGTTGACGACCTTGCCGCGGCCACGCGCCAGCATGTGGCGCCCGGCGGCCTGCGTGAGGAAGAACAAGGTCTTCAGGTTGACGTCGATCACCGCGTCCCAGTCCTCTTCGGTGAAATCGACCGAGTCAGCACGGCGCACGATTCCCGCATTGTTGACGAGGATGTCGATGGCGCCGAAGGTATGGATTGCCTCGTCGACGATGCCCGCGACGGGGGTGGTGGAGGAGAGGTCCGCCGAAATGGCGTGAAAGGCCGCGCCGGCATCCCGCACCATCGCGCCCGTCTGCTCCATCGACGAACGGCCGACGGCGACGATGGAGGCGCCGGCTCGCGCAAGGGCGGCGGCGATGCCCTGGCCGATGCCGGTATTGGCGCCGGTGACGACCGCGACGCGGCCGGTGAGATCGAAAAGGTTCGTCATCGCCTATCTCAGCTCGCCGATCGCCAGATGATCCATGTCAGTGAAATCCCGGTTGTCACCAGCCATCGCCCAGATGAAGCCGTAGCGGCTCGTTCCCGCGCCCGAATGGATCGACCAGGGTGGCGAGATCACCGCCTGGTCGCTCGCGACGACGAGGTGGCGGGTCTGGTGGGGCTCGCCCATGAAGTGAAAGACCCGGTGCTCCGGGGCGATGTCGAAATAGAGATAGGCTTCCATGCGCCGCTCGTGGGTGTGGCAGGGCATGGTGTTCCAGATGCTCCCGGCCTCCAGAAGCGTGAAGCCCATGCTGATCTGGCACGAATCGCAGACTTCGGGATGGATGAACTGGTGGAGGCCGCGCCGGTTCGCCGTCGCCGTCTCGCCGAGCTCATGGTGGCGCGCCTGCGCTTTCGTGATGATCCGGGTGGGATGGATCGCATGGGCGGGCGCGGAAATCAGGTAGAACTTCGCCGGATCGCCCGGCGTTTCGCTCTCGAAGCGGACATCCACGGCGCCCTTGCCGACATAGAGGCAATCGAGCCGGGCGAGGTCATAGACCGTGCCGTCCACGCGCACGCGCCCGGCGCCGCCGATGTTCAGCACGCCCAGTTCCCGCTCGGCCAAAAAGGTCTTCTGCCCGATCGCCTTCGGCGCGCCGAGCACCAGCTCACCCTCCAGCGGCGTCGCGCCGCCCAGCACGAAGCGGTCGTAATGGCTGTATGTCAGCGCGATCCGCCCCGGCGCGAAAACGGTCTCGACGAGGAAATGCGCCCGCAGCGCCTCCGTATCGAACGTGCGGACCGCATCCGGATGTGCGGCATGCCTGACCTCGATGTCCATTTTCAACCTTCCGGCAGCGTTTGCGCCGCCCTTGTCATTCCGTTGCCATCTTACATTGTTGTACGACAAGTAGTGTGTCAATATGCTTGAGGAAGCGACGCGCTTCGTCGCCGGAAAATCATCGGAATGGGAGGAATTAGGATGCCTGAAATGCTGTCGCGGTCCGTCAACGGGAGCCTGGACGTGACGACGATGGGGCTTGGCGGCACCGGGCTTGGCAACATGTACCGCGCGACCGAGCCGCAGGACGCCTTCGCCACGGTCCAGGCCGCCTACGAGGCAGGCATCCGCTATTTCGACACGGCACCGGTCTACGGCTTCGGGCTGGCCGAAAGCCGGCTGGGCGAGGCGATCCGTTCGCTGCCGCGCAAGGACATCGTCATCTCCTCCAAGGTGGGCTACGATCTCGTGCCGATCCCCGACAGCGAGATGACGCCGCAACTCTGGGACAAGGCGCCGCCCTTCCGCGCCGAATTCGACTATTCGCGCAACGGCGTGCTGCGCTCCATCGAGGGTACTTTGAAGCGGCTCGGCACCGACCATGTCGACATGCTGGCGATCCATGATCCGGACGAGGCGCTGCATTTCGCGCCGGGCGAGGACCCCTATGCCCGCAGCCGTTTTCGTGAGGCCATGGAGGGCGCCTATCCGGTGCTGGAGGACCTGCGCGCGCAGGGCGTCGTCAAGGCGATCGGCGTCGGCATCAACCAGTGGCAGATGCTGCGCGATTTCGTCGTGGCCGGCCGGTTCGACTATTTCCTGCTTGCCGGGCGCTATACGCTGCTCGAACAGGAGCCGCTCGCCGACCTCATGCCCGCCTGTGCGGCGCGGGGCACGAAGATCGTGATCGGCGGCCCGTACAATTCCGGCATCCTCGCCACCGGAGCAAAACAGGGCGCGACCTTCAACACCCGCGCGGCACCCCCGGCGGTGCTGGAGCGGGTTGCCCGCATCGAGGCCGTGTGCGCGCGCCACGGCGTGCCGCTGCCGGCCGCCGCGCTGCAATTCCCGCTCGGTCATCCGCTCGTCATCAGCGTCATTCCGGGCGCACGCTCGGTCGCGGAGCTGGAGCAGAACCTCGCCTACATCCGCCAGCCTATTCCGGCGGACCTTTGGAGCGAGTTGAAGACCGAAGGCCTCGTTGCCGCCGAGGCGCCCCTGCCGGACGGCAAGGCGGCCTGAACGAAGGACTGCCCGGACGAACATCCGGGCGGTCTTCGATCCGGGTTTCAGAGCGCGGCGTCGATGGCCTGCCACATGGCTTCGGGGATCGGCAGGCGTGACCATTCGAGGTTCTGCGCGACGCGCTCCGGCCGGCTCATGCCGAGCACGGCCGCCCGCACGAGCGGTGAGCGCAACGGGAACTGGACGGCGGCGGCCTGAAGCGGCACATCGTATTGCGCGCAGATGCCGGCGATCGCCTCCGCGCGGCGGGTGACATCGGACGGCGGCGCGCCATAATCATAGGTCGCCCCTTCCGCGCCCGGTCCCTTGGCGAGGATGCCGGAATTGAACACCCCGGCCGCCACGATGCCGGTTCCCGCCTTTTTCGCCGCCGGAAACAGGTCCTTTTCGGCGCTGCGGTCGATCAGGGAATAGCGCCCCGCGATCATCACAACGTCGAAACGGCCCGCCTCGACGAAACGGGTCGCGATGTCGCTCTCGTTGACGCCGACGCCGATGGCCTTCACCTCGCCCGAGCGGCGAAGCTCGTCGAGCGCGCGGTAGCAGCCCGCCATCGCCTCGTCGAAATGACGCTCGAAACCGTCCGGCCCGTGGGTGTAGCGATCGACGTCGTGGATATAGACCACGTCGAAATCCGGAAAGCCGAGGCGGCTGGCGGACTGTTCCAGCGCCCGCATCGTGCCGTCGTAGCTGTAGTCGAAAACGGGTTTCAGGCGTAGCGGCGACGCCCAGAGCCCGTAGTCCACCGGGCTGCCGCGCGGCGGCACGAGATAACGCCCGACCTTGGTCGAGACCGTGATGCCGTCGCGCGGCACCGTGCGCAGGAACTGCCCCAGCCGAAGCTCACTGAGCCCGTGCCCGTAGAGGGGGGCGGTGTCGAAATAGCGGATGCCGGCGTCGTAGGCGGTCGCAAGCGTATCGCGCGCGACAGCCTCCGGCACGTCGCGGTAGAGCGTGCCGATGCCGCTGGCGCCGAAGCCTACGCGCGAGGCGAAAGTGAAGGCCTCGCCCATCTCAGGCGCTCTTTTCGCCGGCGAAGCCCGGCAAGCGGTACGCCTCGATGGTGTTGAGGCCGAAAATGCGGTCGAGATCGGCTTGCGGCAGGTCCTTCAGGCATTCGCGCAGCGCATCCACCACCCGGTCGTAGCTCGCAGCCACGAGGCAGACTGGCCAGTCCGTGCCGAACATACAGCGATCGGCGCCGAAGACGTCGAGGACTTCATGCACATAGGGTTTCAGGTCTTCGGGCGTCCACGTCTGCCAGTTCGCCTCCGTCACCATGCCGGAGAGCTTGCACCAGACATGGCCGCGCTCGCCGCGGAACTGGCGGATCAGCACCGCCCATTCGTCGAAGCCGCGATTGCGGATTTCCGGCTTGGAAATGTGGTCGAGCACGAAGCGCATGCCGGGGAAGGCCTTGGCGGTCGCGATGCAGGCGGGAAGCTGCGGCAGGTTCGGCACGAGATCGTAGACGAGGCCGGCGGCTTCCACGGCCTTGAGGCCGCGCACCGCGTCAGCGCGCAGCAGCCAGTTCGGGTCGCTCTCGGTCTGGATCAGGTGGCGCACGCCGACGAGCCATTTGCCCTCGGGGCTTTGCCGGAGTTCGGCGATGGTGGCGGCGACATCCGGGTCGGTGAGATCGACCCAGCCGACGACGCCGGCGACGAAATCGGTTTCCTCGGCGGTGCGGATGAAATCCCAGGTCTCGCCAAGGTCGTTCCAGGTCTGGACGAGCACGGTGCCCGACACGCCGTTCGACGCGAGCGACGGGCGCAGGTCCTGCGGCGCGAAGACGCGGTTGATCGGTTCGAAGGGGCCGCTCAGCCAGGCATAGTCGCCGCCGCTTGCGGGGTCCCAGAAATGATGGTGGGAATCGATGATGGGTGTGGGCATGGTCCGTTCCGTTGGCAATGGACGACGCGCCGTCTCCGGCACGCCGTCTCGGATGGTCTGTCGGTCAGCCGGCGGCGGCTACCAGCGCTGATGGACGTATTGGCGGATGTCCTCGTCGTAGATCTTCACGATCTCCTCCATGACCTCCTTGGGGAGCGCCGGCAGCGTGGCGGCCTCGGCGTTGGAGCGCGCCTGCGCCGGATTGCGCGCGCCGGGAATGGCGACGGTGATCGCGTCGAACATCAGGATCCAGCGCAGCGCGAATTTCGCCATGGTTGTATCGCCGGACACCAGCGGGCGGATGCGCTCGACCGCATCGAGGCCGGCCTCGTAGGGAACGCCGGAGAAGGTCTCGCCGACATCGAAGGCTTCGCCATTGCGGTTGAACAGGCGGTGGTCCGTCGCCTCGAACTTGGTGTCGCGCTTGAACTTGCCGGAGAGAAGACCGCTCGCCAGCGGTACGCGGGCGATGATCGCAACGTTCTTCTGCTTCGCCTCCGCGAAGAAGCGTTCGGCGGGGCGCTGGCGGAAGGCGTTGAAGATGATCTGCACGCTGACGACGCCCGGATATTCGATTGCCTTCAGGGCTTCCTCGACGCGCTCGACGCTGACGCCGTAATGGCGGATCTTGCCCTCCTCGACGAGCCTGTCGAGCCGCCCGAAGACCTCCGGATGGTAGTAGAGGTCGGTCGGCGGGCAGTGCAGCTGCACGAGGTCGAGCGTTTCGACGCCGAGATTCTTCAGGCTGCGGTCGATCCAGGCGTTGAGATTCTCCGCACTGTAGCCATCGACGGACTGCGCGGGCAGGCGTCGGCCGGCCTTGGTGGCGACGAAGGGTTTTTCGCCGCCGCGTTCCTTCAGAACCTTCGCGATGAGGCGTTCGGAATGGCCGTCGCCATAGACATCGGCGGTGTCGATGAAGGTGACGCCAGTGTCGAGCGCGGCGTGCAGCGCGGCCAGCGCCTCCTCGTCGTTCACCTCGCCCCAGGCGGCGCCGATCGCCCAGGCGCCGAAGCCGATTTCGCTGACGCTGCGGCCCGTGCGACCGAATTGTCGTGACTGCATTTTCATTCTCCCTTGTGGGTTTTCCATCCCGTGCGGACTTCCGAAATGCCGCCCGGCCGGTGCACGACCACGCTTGACATCTCCCTGGCAACGGTATTATCAGAAAACAGGGTTGTACGACAACCCGGTAAGACGGCAAAATCGCCATCGGGAGGAAGAAATGGTGAGATCCAGCCTATTGCGGGGCAGCGCGCTTGCGCTCAGCCTTGGAACATTCATCCATCCGGCGCTCGCGCAGGATGCGGAAAACGTCATCAAGATCGGCGTCGTCGCCGCGGAATCCGGCGCCTTCGTCTCGGCCGGCCACACGCTGCCCGCCGGCGTCGGGCTTGCCGTCCAGCAGATCAACGATGCCGGCGGCATCAAGGTCGGCGACAAGACCTACAAGCTCGAAATGGTCAAGCGCGACGACCGAACGGATGTCGCGACTGCCATCGCCGCAACCCAGGAACTGGTGCGCGACGAAAAGGTCCAGGCGATCTTCGGCTCGGAATCGCACGACTTCACGCTCGCCATGGCCAAGATCACCCAGCCCGCCAAGGTCGTGCATTTTGCCGGCAATTCCACGCTCGGCAAGGTGCTGACGCCCGACGGCGTAAAGGCCGGCGGCGACGTGCATTACCTCTTCCAGTCGGAACCGCAGGAATTCCAGCGTTCGGGCTCGACGGCGCGCGGCGTTCTCAACCTGCTGGAGCCGCTGCTCGGCTACAAGCCGAAGAAATCGGTCATGATCGTCGGTAACGACGCGACGGGCCAGTTCCTGTCCTCCTTCTACATCACCGCGCTCAAGGCCGAGGGACAGGAAGTTCCGGACATCATCTTCTACCCACCGGATACCACCGACTTCTCGCCGTTCCTCACCAAGGCGAAGAGCTTCGAGCCGGATACGATCCACTTCTGGTACAACGGCGATTCGACGCTGACGGCCCTGCCGCAGGCGATCGAACTGGGTGCCGCCAAGAGCTACTTCCTGTTCGGCGTCGATCCGGGCATCTGGAAGGAACGCGGCCTCTCCGCCGACGTGCCGGTGGCCATGAGCTGCGTGCCGGTCTGCTGGGGCGCATCGTCAAACCCGAACTCGAAGACCTATTTCGACGCTTACTTCGCGGCCGGCGCGCCGCATGGCGTCACCTCGTCGGTCTCGCTGCTTTACCACGACTATGTGCATTTCCTCGCCAAGGCTTGGGAAAAGGCCGGCACGCTCGATCCGGACAAGACGGTCGAAGCGCTGATGTCGATGGATTATTCGGGCGTCGTCTCGGACAAGCTCGCCTTCAACGAAACACACCAGGTGACGCATGCGACGGAAGTCTGCGCCGCGGCACCCGGCGGCGACATCACCTGCTCGATGCAGCAGCCGCCTGAAAAAGCGCCGGAATAAACCCTGTGCCGATCGATCCGCTCCCGCCGGGTGAAAGCCCTGCGGGAGCGAATGCCAACGGAGGCGGAACGGCCTGGCCGCCGCCTCGCACAGACGGAAGAATGCCGTGGACATCCTCATCCAACAGATCCTCAACGGCCTGTCGATCGCCAGCGTCATCACGCTGATCGCGGTCGGCGTCACGCTGATCTTCGGCCTGACGGGCATCATCAACTTCGCCCACGGCGAATTTCTCATGGTCGGCAGCATCGTCACCTGGCTCGCCGTCGGCAGCGGCCTCGGCTTTCCGCTCGCCGTTGCGCTTGCGGTCGCGGCCGTCGCCCTGATGGGCTATGTGCTCGAACGCGGCATCTTCCGTTTCACGCTGGAGCGGCCGACGAACGGGTTCATCGTCTCGCTCGGCCTCATCGTCGTGCTGCAGCACATCGTCATCCTGTTCTTCGATCCGAACCAGAAGAGCATCCCGCGCCCGCTTTCCACCGTGTGGGACGTCGGCGGCGTGCGCATCGCTTCGGTGCGCGTCATGGTCATCCTCGTCACCGTCGCCGTGGTCGCCGCCACCTATATGATGATCACCCGCAGCCGCTACGGCCGGGCGCTGCGCGCCAGCGTCGAGGACCGCGACACGGCAGCCCTGATGGGCATTCCGGTGCGCCGCTACATCACGGGCGTTTTCGTGCTCGGCAGCGCGCTCGCCGGCCTTGGCGGCGCCCTCCTCATCGCCCTCTTCCCGATCACGCCGTTTACCGGCGGCACCATGGTCATGAAGGGTTTTGCTGTCGCGCTCATCGGCGGCCTCGGCAATCTCACGGGCGCCGTCGCGGCGGGCCTGATCCTCGGCATCGTGGAGGGCCTCAGCGCAGGCTACGGCTTCTCCGAATGGACCGACGCCTACTCCTTCGGCCTCATGATCCTCGTCCTGCTCTTCCGCCCGCACGGCCTGTTCGGCGGCACGAGCGGGCCGAAGATGGCTTGAGAACAGAACGGCAGGAACCATGATTTCGTCACGCAACTCCCTTCATTCGCTGTTCGCGGTCCTGGCGCTGCTGGTGCTTCTCGCACTGGTGCCGCAGTTCTCGCCGAGCAACCGGCTTCTCTCGCTCGCCATCTCAGCCGGGATCAACGTCATCGCGCTCTATGGCCTTTCCGTGCTGTTCGGCCAGACCGGCATCCTGTCGATGGGCCACGCGGCTCTAGTCGGCGTCGGCGCCTATACGGCGGCCATGCTGCTGCGCGATTTCGACGTTGGCTTCTGGGTGGCCCTGCCTTTCGCAGGGCTGTTCGCGGCCATTGCCGCGGCCATCGTCGGCATCCCGTCTTTGCGCGTCAGCGGCCACCACTTCGTCATCATGACCTTCGCCTTCGGCCAGCTCCTGACGATCGTGCTCACCAATGGCGGCGATTTCACTGGCGCGGCAAGCGGCATCTCGATCCTGCGGCCGGTCACCTTCTTCGGCATCGACCTCGGCGACCTGCCGCGCTTCTATGTGCTGGTCGTCGCCTTCGTCGCGCTGGCGGCCGTGGCAAGCTGGGCCATCATCAACTCCTCCTATGGCCGCACATTGCGCGCCATCCGCGAGAACGAGAAGCTCGCCGCTGCCCTCGGCATCAATGTCGGCCGGCACAAGATCGGCGCCTTCGTGGTCAGCGGCGTCTATGCCGGCGTGTCGGGCGTTCTGCTCGCCTATTTCCTCGGCCATATCTCGCCCCAGCAGTTCGCCTCCTTCCCGAGCATCTACCTCGCCCTGATGGTGATGATCGGCGGCGCGCGCCTGCTGCTCGGCCCGCTCGCCGGCGGCATCCTCGTCGCCTTCCTGCCGGAAGTGCTGAACCTCGACCCGGTCGAATCCCGCATCGTCTACGGCGTCTGCCTGATCGCCGTCATCCTGTTCCTGCCGAACGGCCTGATCGCCGGCATCGGCGAACTCTGGCAGCGCCTCGTCGGCGGCTTCAGCAAGACGAGCACCGAAGCCACCCTGAAGGAGACCGGCCGATGAGCGCCCTTCTGGAAATCTCCGGCCTGCGCAAGCAGTTCGGCGGCGTGGCGGCGCTTGCGGGCGTCGATCTCAGCATCGAGGACGGCGAGATCCTCGGCATCGTCGGCCCGAACGGATCGGGCAAGTCGACCCTGTTCAACGTCATCACCGGCGTCCACAGGCCGACGGCCGGCCGCGTCACCTGGCGCGGGCAGGACGTGACCGCCATCCCGCCGCACCGCATCTCGCAGACCGGCATCGGCTACACCTTCCAGCAGGCCATGGCCTTCACCGGCCTCAGCGTGCGCGAAAACGTCACCATCGCGACCGAACATTGCAAGCGCGCCGACGCGCGCGACTTTCCCTGGACGACGCCGGATGCGCTGATGGATTTCGTCGGCATCCGCCACCTCGCGGAAGAACGGGCGGGCGTGTTGCCCTTCGGCAGCCTGCGCCTGCTCGGGCTGGCGCTGGCGCTTGCCACACGGCCGATCCTGCTTTTGCTCGACGAACCCGCCGCCGGCCTGAACGACAAGGAGACGGCCGCACTGGTCGGCCTGGTCAAGCAATTCCCGCAAAACGGCATCAGCGTCTGCGTCATCGACCACGACATGAAGCTGATGCAGATGCTCTGCAAGCGTCTGGTCGTGCTCGATTTCGGCTCCAAGATCGCCGACGGCGCAACGGCCGACGTGCTGCGCGATCCGAAAGTGCTCGAAGTCTATCTCGGAGGCGACCTGTGACCCTGCTTTCCGTTTCCAGCGTCTCCACCGGCTATGGTGCCACCACCGTCAACCGCGACGTCTCGCTCACCCTCGATGCCGGCGAGATCGTCACCGTGCTCGGGCCGAACGGCGCGGGCAAATCCACGCTCCTGCGCACCATCGCCGGCCTTGTCCGCCCGCGCGCGGGAACGGTGACCTTCAACGGCGAGGACGTGACCGGCTCGCCGCCGGACGTGATGGCGCGGCGCGGCGTCGTGCTCGTGCCCGAGGGCCGGCGCATCTTCGCCGACATGAGCGTCGAGGAGAACCTGCGGCTCGGCGCCTATACCCGCACGGACGCCGCCGCCGTCGAGGCCGACATCGCGCTGATGGAGAAGTTCTTCCCCATCCTCGCCGTCAAGCGCGCGCAGAAGGGCGGCTCGCTCAGCGGCGGCCAGCAGCAGATGTTGGCCATTGCCCGCGGCCTGATGGCGCGGCCGAAGGTGCTGCTGCTCGACGAGCCCTCGCTCGGCCTCTCGCCGCTGCTGGTGAAGGAGATCCAGGGCATCATCCTCAATATCGGCAGGGAATTCGGCGCCTCCGTGCTGCTCGTCGAGCAGAATGCCGGCCTGGCGCTTTCCGTCGCCGCGCGCGGCTATCTCATGCAGAACGGCCGCATCATGCTGTCGGGCGCCATCGACGAGCTGCGCGATATGTCGCTGATGCGCGAGCTTTATCTGGGCGGCGTGAAGGAGAGCGCGTGATGGGCGGGCATCCGGTTTCCGTCTCCTACGGCCGGGGGCACCTGCCCATCGACCTGCCGGCCGGGGCCGTGCCGACCGTCATCCGCAAACGCGCCCTGCCGAAAATCGCCGACCCGCAGGGCGCGGTCGAGGCTGCGCTGGAAGCACCGATCGACGCAGCGCCGCTGTCCGAACTGGCGCGCGGGCGCCAAAGCGCCTGCATCCTGATCTGCGACATCACCCGACCCGTGCCAAACCGGTTGTTCCTCGGCCCCATGGTGCGCACGATGATGGCCGCCGGCATTCCGCAGGATGCCATCGCCATCCTCATTGCCACCGGCCTGCACCGCCCCAATCTCGGTGAGGAGCTGGCCGAACTGATCGGCGATCCCTGGGTGCTGGAGAATATCCGCATCGTCAACCACGACGCCCGCGACGAGGCGGTGCATATCGACCTTGGCGTCACCCCGACGCGCGGCACGCCCGTCAAGCTCGACCGCCTGCTGGTCGAGGCGGACCTGCGCATCGCCACCGGCCTCGTCGAGCCGCATTTCATGGCCGGCTGGTCGGGCGGGCGCAAGGTGGTCGCCCCCGGCGTCGCCCATCACGAGACCATCCGCACCTTCCATTCGGCCCGCTTCATGGAAGATCCACTGGCGGTGCAATGCAATCTCGTCGGCAACCCGCTGCACGAGGAGCAGTTGCAGATCGTCCGCACGCTCGGCGAGATCTACGCGCTCAACACCGTGCTCGACGAGGATCGCGACCTCGTCTGCGTCACCTTCGGCGAGATCATCGCGAGCCATGCGGCCGCCGTCGATTTCGTCAGCGACGCCACCCGCATCGGCGTGCCGCACAAGTTCTCGACCGTGGTCACCTCGTCGGCCGGCTACCCGCTCGACAAGACCTATTACCAGACGATCAAGGGCATGGTGACGCCGATCGACATCCTGGCACCCGCCGGCACGCTGATCATGGTGTCGGAATGTTCGGAGGGTTTTGGCTCGCCCGAATTTCGCGAAGCACAGGCGCGGCTGGTCGACCTCGGCCCCGAACGCTTTCTCGCCACGCTGACGGCCAAATCACTCGCCGAAATCGACGAATGGCAGACGGAGATGCAGCTCAAACCGATGCGCGTCGGTCGGATCGAACTCTATACGACCGGCCTTCAGGGCGATGACCGCCGGCTGACCGGCGTCGGCATGATCGACGATATCGGCGCGGCAATCGCCCGCAGCATCGAGCGGAGCGGTGATCCCCGCGTCGCGGTGATCCCGGAGGGACCTTATGTCATTCCCCAGACGGCGTGACGGACGGCGGGCCGATGCGCTCGGTCGTGTCGCGCAATTCGGCGAAGCGGGCGAGGCTGCGGGTGAGATGCGTCCTCAGCGCCTTCTGCGCGCCCTTGTCGTCGCCCGCCTCGATAGCCGCGAAGATCGTTTCGTGCTCGCGGTGCATGCGGCTCGTATGCCGCGTCTTCTCCGCCTTCGCCATCGCCTCGAAGCGCGCCCACTGGCGCGGCATCATCAGGGTGCCGAACGTATCGAACAGCCGCGCGTAATAGGGATTTTGCGTGGCGACCAGGATCGCGCGATGGAACGCGGCATCCTCCATTGCGCCGGATTCGCCCCGTTCGATCGCCGCATCCAGCGCGTCGAGGCGGGCGCGCATGCGCCGGAGGTCCTCCTCCTCGCGCCGCAGCGCGGCAAAGCCGCCGGCCTCCACCTCCAGGCCGACACGCAGTTCGAGCACGCTGATCACGTCGTCGATCGATTGCAGGTCGTTCGGCACGATGGAGAAGGCGCGCGGCTTCGGATCGTTGGTGACGAAGGCGCCAAGGCCCTGGCGGGTGGTGATGAGCCCGCGGGCGCGCAGGGCGGCAAGCGCCTCGCGCACCACCGTGCGGCTCACGCCCGTCTGGGTCATGATCGCCTGCTCGGTCGGAAGGCGCTGGCCCGGCGCGAGATCGCCGGATTCGATCTGCGCCGCCAGGGCGTCGACAAGGCCGCTGCGCAGGTTCGGGACCTGCTGGATGGCGTCGAAAAATGCCGTGTCCTTGTCCGTCATCGTCCGAATCGAACTCCTTCATGCGCCCCGGCCTGCGGGCGGCGAAAACTCCCTGCTATCCGATGATGCGGGAAAAATCAAAATGAGAGACAACCAAAGGGAGGATGCGATGAGGGAACGGATCGGTTTCATAGGGCTTGGCGCCATGGGCGCCGGCATGGCCGGCAACCTGCTGGCCAAGGGTTTTCCGCTTACCGTGCTCGCCCACCGCCGCCGCGAGGCGATCGACGACCTCGTCGCGCGCGGCGCACAGGAGGCAGCCACGCCCCGCGCGCTTGCGCAGGCATGCGACATCGTCGTGCTCTGCGTGACGGGCTCGCGCGAGGTCGAGGAGGTCGTGAAAGGCCGCGACGGGCTCGTTTCCGCCGGCAAGCCGCTGCTCGTCATCGACTGCTCCACCTCCAACCCGGCGCAAACCACGGCGCTCGCCGCCGAGCTCGAAGGGCAAGGCATCATCCTCCTCGATGCGCCGCTCGGGCGAACGCCGAAGGAGGCGGCGGAAGGCAAGCTCGACGTGATGATCGGCGGCGCGGCGGAGCACGTCGCCCGCGCCCGCCCGGTGGTCGAGGCCTTCGCCGGCCGCGTCATCCATACCGGTGCCACGGGCAGCGGCCACACCATGAAGCTGCTCGTCAACTTCGTCTCGATGGGCTACTCGACAATCTATTCCGAAGCGCTGACCGTCGGCGCGAAGATGGGGCTGACGCCGCAGGTTATAAACAGCGTGCTCAGCGGCAGCCGCATGGACTGCCCCTTCTACCAGGCCTTCTTCGATTTCGTGCTGAACCGCAACGAGAACGCCCAGCGCTTCGCCATGACGAACGCGCTGAAGGACATGAGCTATCTCGCCGCCACCGCGCAGGCGGCCGGCGTCGTCAATCCCATCGGGGCGGCGGTGCGCAACAGCTTTGCCAGCGCCGTCGCGGCCGGCAAGGGCGAGGCCTTCGTGCCGGCGCTCTCCGATGTCATCGCCGGGCTGAACGGCATATCGCTGCATGACGATGGAGCGGACGGCACATGAACGCCTTCCACCTCGATCCGCTCGGCGGCATGGCCGGCGACATGTTCGCCGCCGCCATGCTCGATCTGCGGCCCGAGCTGGAGCCGGGATTGCACGATCTCATCGCCCGCTGCCCGCTGCTGCACGGCGTCTCGGCCACGCTCGCGCCGCATGACGACGTTGTGCTGACGGGCCGGCGCTTCACGGTGACGAACGACAATGCGCCAAAGGACCACCCGCCCCACCATCATCATCACGCCCATGATGGCCACCATCACCATGACGATAGTCCTCATAGCCATGTCGAATGGCGCTCGATCCGGCACGCGCTCGACCATATGCCGGCGCCCGCCGCGGTGATCGGCCATGCCATCGGCATCTTTTCCGAACTCGCCGCCGCCGAGGCCCGCGTGCATGGGACGACGCCAGAAGCCGTAACCTTCCACGAGGTCGGCGCCTGGGATTCCATCGCCGACATCCTGGCCGCCGCCTTTCTCATCGATGCCGTGGGGCCTGCCGAGTGGACGGTCGGCGCAATCCCGCTCGGCTCCGGAAGGATATGCACGGCCCACGGGCTGCTGCCGGTCCCCGCCCCCGCGACGGTGCTGTTGCTGGAAAGCTTCCCCATGATCGACGACGGCGTGGGCGGCGAGCGGGTGACGCCGACGGGAGCGGCGATCCTGCGTTATCTCTGCAAGGGCGGGGATGGCGCCGTGCGCTCCGGCAGGTTCGCCGGGTCCGGCCACGGTTTTGGCACGCGCCGGCTAGCCGGCGTCAGCAACTGCCTGCGCATCCTCGCCTTCGAGCGGGGAGAGGATATCCAGGCCGACCGGGTCACCGTGCTCGAATGCGAGATCGACGACCAGACGAGCGAGGACCTGGCGATCGCCCTTGCCCATATCCGCGCCCATGCCGGCGTGCTGGATGCCCTGCAGGCGGTCGCCTTCGGCAAGAAGGGCCGGCTGATGACGCATCTGCGCGTGCTTTCCGTCCCGCACGCCGCCGACGAGGTCGCGCGGCTGATTTTCGACGAAACGGCGACGCTCGGCATCCGCCGCACCGTCACCGAACGCCTGACGCTGCCGCGCCGCAGCCACGAAACACAAGCCGGCGGCCGGACGCTTCCAGCCAAGACCGCCGCACGCCCTTCCGGCGACACGATGAAGCTGGAGGCCGATGCCCTGTCGGCGGTCGCCGGCCGGGCCGCGCGGGAACGGCTGCGGCGCGAGGCAGAAGGCGGCAACCAATGAGCCGCCCCCTCGGCGACGTGATCGGCGAGATCGGCACGGCGGCGCTGGCGCTGAGCGGCGGCGTGGATTCCATCACGCTCGCGGTCTTTGCCGGCCGCCATCTCGGTCCTTCCCGAGTAACGATGCTGCACGCGGTTTCGGCCGCCGTGCCGGCGGAGGCGACAGCGCGGGTCGAGGCCTGGGCGAGCCGGGAAGGCTGGCGGCTGGAGCTGATCGATGCCGGCGAATTTTCCGACGAGAACTACCGCGCCAATCCGGTCGACCGCTGCTTCTTCTGCAAGGGCAATCTCTACGGCACCATCGCGGGCCGCACGGGGGCGACGATCCTTTCGGGCACCAACACCGATGACCTCGGCGAATACCGGCCCGGCCTCGATGCCGCAAAGCGCAATGCCGTGCGCCATCCCTTCGTGGAGGCGGGTATGGACAAGCCCGCGGTGCGGTCCCTCGCTCGCACCCTCGGCCTCGGCGATCTCGCCGAACTGCCCTCCTCACCCTGCCTGTCGAGCCGCGTCGAGACCGCGATCCGCATCGAGCCCGCAATACTCGTGGCCATCCACGCGGTGGAAAAACTCGTCGCCGCCCGGCTCGCGCCCGAAACGGTACGCTGCCGCCTGCGCCGCGCCGGCATCGTCGTAGAGCTCGATCCCGCAAGCCTGTCGGCAGCGGGCGACGATATGCGCTTGGCGCTTACGGGCGATATCACCGCCTTGCTCCCACCGGAAATCGCAGGCGTGACCATCGCCTTCGCGCCCTATCGAAACGGCAGCGCCTTCCTGCGGGAGGGCGCATGAGCGATGTCGTCTTCGATTTCGACCGGGAAAGCCGCATCGGCCTTGGCGAGGCCGTGCTGTGCGGTGAAAAATCCGTGGCCCAGATCGACACGATCCTTGGGGGCGCCTTCGCACGCAACGCCAGTCTCCTGCTGACGCGGCTGGCGCCGGAAAAGGCCGAAGCGCTCGCCGCCGCCTACCGCACGCAGATCGACTACTGCCCCCTCTCCCGCACTGCGTTCTTCGGCCCGGTGCGGCCGGTCGCCGATAGCCGCTCGGTGGCGATCGTCGCTGCCGGCACCTCGGATGCGCCGGTCGCTCGCGAGGCGGCGCGCACGCTCCGGCATGCGGGCGTCGAGGCATCTCTCATCGTCGATGTCGGCGTGGCGGGCCTCTGGCGGCTGATGGAGCGGATCGAGGAAATCCGCGCCTTTCCCGTCGTCATCGCGGTGGCGGGCATGGACGCCGCGCTCGCCAGCGTGCTCGGCGGCCTCGTCGGCTCGGCGGTGATCTGCGTGCCGACCTCCGTCGGCTACGGCGCGGCGGAACAGGGGCGCACAGCGCTCAACGCCATGCTGGCGAGCTGCGCCTCCGGCCTCGCCGTCGTCAACATCGATAACGGCTATGGTGCCGCCTGTGCCGCGCTGCGTATCATCGCCTCCGCCCGGCGGATCACCGCCGCCTGAGCCCTTCAGGCCGCGTCGACGGTGAGCTGCTGCTGCTCGCCAAGGCCCTCGATGCCGAGGCGGATGGTCTGGCCGGCCTTGAGGTAGATCGGCTCCGGCTTGATGCCGAGGCCGACGCCGGGTGGGGTTCCTGTCGAGATGATGTCGCCCGGCTGCAGGCTCATGAACTGCGAGATATAGTGCACGAGGAAGGCGACGCCGAAGACCATGGTGCGCGTCGAACCGTTCTGGCGCGAAACGCCGTCGACGGTCAGCCACATGCCGAGGTTCTGCGGATCGGCGATCTCGTCGCGCGTCACCATCCAGGGGCCGATGGGGCCAAAACTGTCGGCCGACTTGCCCTTGGTCCACTGCCCGCCGCGCTCGGCCTGGAAGGCGCGTTCGGAAACGTCGTTGATCAGGCAGTAGCCGGCAACGTGCTTCATCGCATCGGCTTCCGAGACGTAGCGCGCCTCGTGAACGATGACGACGCCCAGTTCGACCTCCCAGTCCGTCTTCACCGAGTTGCGCGGGATGATGACATTGTCGTTCGGTCCGGTGATGGCGCTCGTCGCCTTCATGAAGAGGATCGGCTCCTTGGGGATTTCCGCGCCGGTCTCGGCTGCATGGTCGGCATAGTTGAGGCCGACGCAGATGAACTTGCCGACGCGCGCCACGCACGGCCCCATGCGGCCGGGATCGGCGGCGAGCGGCAGACTTGCCGGGTCGATTGCCGCAAGGCGGGCAATGCCCTCATTCGTCAGCACGCCGCCGGCAATATCGTCGACATGGCCGGAAAGGTCGCGCACGCGCCCTTCCGAATCGAGCAATCCCGGCTTTTCGGCGCCGTGCGAACCGTAACGGAGAAGTTTCATGGTCTTGTTCCCGTGGAAATAAAGCGGATCAGGCGTTCGTCCAGCCGCCGTCGATGACGACGGCGTTGCCGGTCATGAAGGCGGACTCGTCGCTGGCGAGGTAGACGACCAGTTCGGCGACCTCGCCGGCCGTGCCGAGCCGGCCCATCGGCTGGCGGCCGATAAAGGTGGCGCGGGCGGCGTCATAGTCGCCGGTCGCGCGCATGCGGTCCTGCAGCGAGGGGCTTTCGATCGTGCCGGGGCAGATGGCGTTCACGCGGATACCCTTCGTCACATAGTCGACGGCCACCGACTTGGTAAGCCCGATGACGGCGGCCTTGGTCGTGCCGTAGATGAAGCGGTTCGGCGCGGCGATGACCGTGGAGGCGACCGAGGCCATGTTGACGATCGACCCGCCGCCGCGCTCCAGCATGCCGGGCAGGAAGGCGCGGATCATGCGGTACATGGAGCGCACGTTGAGCGAGAGGGAGAAATCGAAGGCGTCCTCGTCGCAGTCGAGGATCGTGCCGTTGTGCACATAGCCGGCGCAGTTGAAGAGGATGTCGGGTGCCGTAATCGAGCCGGCGAAGCGCTTGATCGCTTCCGGATCGAGCACGTCGAGGGCGCGGGTCTCCACGCCGGCCATGCCGTCGAGCGCGGCGAGCTTGCCCGCGTCGATGTCGGTCGCCACGACCCTTGCACCCTCACGCGCGAAGGCGAGCACGGTCGCGTGCCCCATACCCTGCCCGGCGGCCGTAACAACGGCCGTCTTTCCCTGCAACCTGCCTGCCATGTTCATGATTCCCTTTCGAAATGATCGTCCGCGCCGTCGGGGTCGACGGTCGCGGCCGGAAGACCCACGCGGCGCGCGGCGCCTGCAAGATGCTCGGTCATGGCGCGCCGGGCGCCGTCGACATCGCCGGCCGCAATGGCATCCAGGATGCTCTGGTGCTCGCCGAGCGTGATGCTCGCCAGATCATCCGAGCGCTGCTGGTGGCCGGAGGCGAGAATGCTGTCGCGCACCCGCTCCGAGGCGAACATCAGGAAGGGCGCCATATAGGAATTCTGCGTGGCCGAGGCGACGGTGCGGTGGAATTCGAGGTCAGTCTTCAGCCAGGTGACGCTGCCATAGGGTGCTGCCGCCATAGTCGCCAGCGCCTCCTTCATCGCGTCGATGTCCGCGTCGGTGCGCCGCTGCGCGGCGATCCCTGCAATCTCAACTTCGAGGATGCCGCGGATCTCGAACAGGTTCTTGAAGGCATCCGCCTCCTGCAGGGAATCGTGGTCGATGGTGAGGACGGTGGTGTTCTGCGCATCGGCCACGAAGGCGCCGCGGCCCTGCTGCGACCAGATGCGTCCTTCCGACCGCAGCCGGGCGATCGCCTCGCGCACGACATTGCGGCTGACGCCGAAGGTCTGCGCCAGCGCCTGCTCGGTCGGCAGCTGGTCGCCCGGCTTCAGCCGCCCCTGCGCGATTTCGCGCGAGATGGAGCTTGCGACCAGCGTCGACAAATGCGGACCGCGATTGACCTTGTCGAGTTTCAGCATCATGGATCACCCCGTTCGTCCGTCTCTTCAGACGGCAGGAGTCTACCTATATTCATAATCGCCGCCGGATCGAGTGCCCGCTTGATGCGGAAGGCGAGATCGAGCGAAACCGGGTCCACCCGTTCAAGAAAAGCTGCTTGCTTGACGCGGCCGATGCCGTGCTCGGCGCTGAGCGAACCGTCGTAACGGTCGACCACATCGAAGATCACCATCTCCGCCTCGTGGAACAGATGCTCGATATCGGCGGGATCATCCATGCCGACCGGCGGCACGATGTTGAGATGAATGTTGCCGTCGCCGACATGGCCGTAGGTGACGGCCAGCGCCTGCGGGTGGCTTGCGGCCAAGGCCACAAGCGCATCATCGACGAAGCCGGCAAGGCTGGAGATCGGCACAGAGACATCGGTGCGCAGGTAACGCCCGCCGCGCCCCTGCGCTTCCACCATCACCTCGCGCAGCAGCCAGAGCTGCGCTGCCTGCGCCCGGCTCGTCGCCACCGCGCCGTCGACCACCAGATCGGAAGCACCGATCAGGAAATCCTCAAGGATGGCGCGCAGGTCGACGCGCCCGCCGGCCGAGGCCTCGATCAACACATAGACGGGGCAGACCGTCTCGAAGGGCTCGCGGAAATCGCTGCGGGCGGCAAGCGCGATCTCGATGCCGCCGCGCAGGATCAGCTCGAAGGCATTCAGCAGGTCGCTGCATTCGCGCCGCGCCCGGGCGTAAAGCTCCATGGCATCGGCAACCGAGCGCAGGCCGACCAGCGCGGTCTCGATCTGGCTGGGCTTCGGGAACAGCTTCAGCGACACCGCGGTGACGATGCCGAGCGTACCTTCGCTGCCAATGAAAAGCTGCTTGAGGTCATAGCCGCGGTTGTCCTTGCGCAGGAGCTTGAGGCCGTTCCAGATGCGGCCGTCGCTCAGCACCACTTCGAGGCCCAGCACCAGGTCGCGCGTCATGCCGTAGCGCAGCACGTTGAACCCGCCGGCATTGGTGGCGACGTTGCCACCGATCCGGCAGCTGCCCTGCGCGCCAAAAGTGATCGGCAGGATGCGGTCCTGCGCCTCCGCCGCAGCCTTGGCATCCTCCAGGATACAGCCGGCCTCGACGACCATGGCATAGTCGATGGGGCTGACGGAACGCACCCGGTTCATGCGGTCGAGCGACACGACGACCTCGTCGCGCGGCGTGGAGGCGACAGCCGCACCGACAAGCCCGGTCAGCCCGCCCTGCGGCACGACGCCGATGCCGTTTTGCGAACAGAGGGCGAGCAGGCTCGAGACGTCGGCGGTCGAGCGGGGCCGCGCGACGGCGAGCGGCAGGCCGTGGTGATCGCCCGTCCAGTCGCGCGTGTAGCGTTCCATGTCTTCCGGCGCGGTCAGGAGAAGGCCGGCCGGCAACTCCGCCAAAAGCGCCGCCAGCTTTTTTTCGCGCGCGGAACCCGCCACGTTCATCACTTCTTCTCCTCGCTCGCCCGAAGGGCTGGACAAGTATCCTACTTGCATGGTTATCATACAACACTGATAAGGAACATCAAGGGCGGTCACACTTTTTCCAAAGCCGTTCCGATGTGGAAGTCAGAATGAAAACTGCCACTTAATGGAGGAATGCCACCATGGCCGATGCACCGAGCCAGTTCCGCATGATGCACACGATGATCCGGGTTTTCGATCTCGACGCCTCGATCAAGTTCTACACCGAGCTTCTCGGCATGACGCTGCTGCGCCGCGACGACTATCCCGAGGGCAAGTTCACCAATGCCTTTGTCGGCTACGGTCCGGAAGAGACGGACACCGTCGTCGAACTCACCTACAACTGGGGCCGCGACGAGGGTTATGGCCTCGGCACCGGCTTCGGGCACCTCGCGCTCGGCGTGCGCGACATCTACGCCGTCTGCGGCGCGCTGGAAAAGCAGGGTGCCCGCATTCCGCGTCCGCCAGGCCCGATGAAGCACGGCACGACCCACATCGCCTTCATCGAGGACCCGGACGGCTACAAGATCGAGCTGATCGACCTCGACACGATGTCCTGACCGCAAATAGCGGAGTCGTGATCGACAATGGAGGGAGCCGCGCCCGACGGCGCGGCTCCCCAGCGGGCGAATGGGAGAGTTTCCGCCCGAACCGGCCATGTCACTTGATGACCGGGATCTTGCTGCGGTCGATGGTGATAGCGACCGCGATGATGAGAACGGCGCCGAAAACCACGTTTTCCGCAAAGATATTGACGCCGACGAAGGTCATGCCGATCCGCACGATCGAGATGATCAGCGCGCCGACAGCCGTGCGCGCCACCCCGCCAAGCCCGCCGGTGATCGCCGTGCCGCCGACGATGACGGCGGCGATGGCCGGGAGCAGCAGCTGGTTGGCGAGGCTCGGCGAGCCGCTGGAAAGGCGCGATGCGAGGATGACGCCGGCAATGGCAGAAAGCGTTCCCGACAGGGCGAAGGCGACGATCTTCACGCGGTCGACATTGACGCCCGCCGCAAGGGCTGCCGGCTCGCCTGCCCCGACCGCGAAACTGTAGCGGCCGAACCGGGTGTAGCGCAGGACGAGAAAGCTCACGAGGCCGACGCCGGCCGCCAGGATCGCCACGACCGGAAGGCCGGCGACCGTGCCGTTGATCCACATCGTGTTCTGCCGCCCGGCCTCCTCGATGGTGATGGCGCGACCTTCCGCGATCCACAGCGCGATGCCCGCGACGACGCCCCCCGTCGCCAGCGTCGCCACGAAGGACGGCACGCGCAGGCGCACATGCACCACACCGCTGAGGATGCCGAAGACGGTTCCCGCTGCAATGGCGACCGGAAAGGCAAGAATGCCGAGCGACGGCAGGAGCTGGGCGAGGATGACGCTCGCCAGCGACGCGACCGCCTGGATGGAGAGGTCGATGCCGCCGAGCAGGATGACGAAGGTGACGCCCGTCGCCAGGATGAAGAGGACGGCGGTGTTGGCGAGCAGCAGCGCCAGCGTCTCGCCCGTCAGGAAGCCCGGCGAACCGATCTCGACGATCACGATCAGCAGGACGAGCAGGGCTGGCGGAATGGCGCCCTGGAACCAGCCGGCCGCGATCCTATCGGAAAACTTCTTCATGGCCGTCTCCTCACACCATTTCCCGCACCAGATCGACCTGGTCCGGCTTGCTGCCCGCCGCCGCATCGAAATGCGCCGTCACCGCACCGTCACGCATGACGAGCACGCGGTGCGACAGGCCGATGGTCTCCTCCAGCGTGTCGGAGAGGAGCACGATCGCGATGCCCTGGTCGCAGAGGTCGCGCACCAACTCGTAGACTTCTTCCTTCGCGCCGACATCGAGGCCGCGCGTCGGATGGTCGAGGATGAGGATGCGCGAGCCCGCCGTCATCCATCGCGCGAGCACGACCTTCTGCTGGTTACCGCCCGAAAGCTTGCGGCAGGCGACATCCGGGCCGGGCGCCTTGATCTTCAGCTTCCGGATCCACTCCGCCGCCAGCCGCCGCTCCTTGCCATAGTCGATGGCGCCGCCGCGCATGACGCTCGAAAGATCGGCGAGCGAAATGTTTTCGGCAATCGACAAAAACATCACCAGCCCCTCATAGCGCCGCTCGCGCGGGATGTAACCGATGCTCTTCTTCACCGCCTGTTCCGGCGAGGTGAACCGCACCTCCTCGCCGCGAACCTTCAGCACGCCTTCGCTCTGCGGCATGAAACCACCGAGCGTGCGGCTCAGCTCCTCGCGGCCCGAGCCGACAACGCCGGCAATGCCGAGGATTTCGCCGGCATGGATCTTGAAATCCAGGTTGTGGAAGGCGCCCTTGACGCCGAGGCCATTGGCTTCGAGCACCACGTCGGGGCGCGGCGGCTTCTGGCGCGGCTCCTTGTAATATTCCGTCTGGAGGCCGCGGCCGACCATGATCTCGTGCAGCTGCGGCGCCGTGACGTCCGACGCCCTGTGCTCGGCGACCACCTCGCCATCCTTCATCGTGTAGACGCGGTCGGAGATGCGCAGCACCTCGTCGAGCCGATGCGAGACGAAGACGAAGCTGGCGCGCGATTTCAGCGCACGCACCCGGTCGAACAGCACCTCGATATCGGCAGCGGTCAGCACCGAGGTCGGCTCGTCGAGCAGGATGACGAGCTGGCGCGACACCGATTCCTCCAGCGTCAGCGCTTTGGCGAGCTCCACCATCTGGCGGGCGGCGAAGGACAGTTCGGCGGTGCGCGTCGTGACGTCGATGTCGACGCCGATCTTGGCAAGCTGCCGGCGCGCGGCCGCACGCATCGCCCGCCAGTTGACGATGCCGAAGCGGGTGAACCGGTCTTCCTGGCCGAGATAGATGTTTTCGGCGACCGACATGTTGAGCAGCAGCGACTGTTCCTGGAACACCATGCCGATGCCGTGCAGCGCCGCGTCGCGCGTGCCGCGCAGGCGCAGCGGCTCGCCGTCGAGCGTCAGCGTGCCGCTGTCGGGCCGGAGCGTGCCGGCCAGCGTGCGCATCAGCGTCGACTTACCGGCGCCGTTCTCGCCGATCAGGCCGATCACCTCGTTCGGCCTGATCTCGATGGAGACATCCTTGAGCGCCTTCACGCCCAGAAAGGATTTGGAGATTGCGTTCACGCTCAGCATGGCGGTCACTTCACGATCTTGAGGCGCAGGCGATCCAGCGAAAGCGCGACCGCCGCGATGATCAGCAGGCCCTGCACGGTCTGCTGCACGTAGGGGGAAATGCCAAGCAGCACCATGCCGTTGGCAAGCACCGTGACGATGAGGACGCCGACGAGCGTGTTGAGCACGCCGCCCTCGCCTCCCGTCAGCGCCGTGCCGCCGACGACGACGGCCGTGACGGCGGCAAACAGCCGGCCATCGGCGATGACGGCGTTCGACTGGCCGAGCTGTGCCGCGGACAGGACGCCCGCCACGCCGAAGAAGAAGCCGGCCACGCCGAAGGCCAGAATGCGCACCCGCACGAGGCTGACGCCAGAGAGTTCGGCCACGTCCTCGCCCCCGCCGATCGCCACGATATGGCGGCCGAGCCGCGTATGATACTGGATCACGACCGCCAGCAGGAAGGCACCCAGTGCCACGAAGACCGCCAGTGGGAAGCCGAGGAAGCGCTCCAGCGAGAGCGCGCGGATGGAGGCATCCGACAGGCGCACCGCCGAACCGCCAAGCATGTAGACCGAAATGCCGAGCCCGATGAACCACATGCCGAGCGTCGCCATGAAGGAGGGTATGCGCAGCATCGTCTGGATGAGGCCGTTGAGGAGGCCGATCGCGACACTCGCGGCGATCGCCACCAGCACGGCCAGCCAGCCGTAATCGTTGCCGTTGAGGTCGTTGGCGGCAAGCATCACGAGCACCATCGCCGAGACCGACAGGGCACCCTCGACGGACAGGTCGATACTGCCCATCAGGATGATGAAGGTCATGCCCATGGCGAGCGTCAGCGGCACCGCCGCGGAGTTGGCGATGCGGATGAGATTGCGCGGCTCGATGAAATTCGGGTTGGCGATCGCGATGAGCACGCAGAGAACGATGAGCACGACCAGAGGGGCGAACCGGCGCAATGCCTTGCCCCCGCCCCTTCCCGCAAAACGCGCGAACAAGCCTCGCATGGTCGATGCCTCCCCCGCGTGTTCCACGACCTTCATGCTGTCAGAATTGGCAGTCAAAGGAAACACTCCGCTTCAAAGGCTGAAAGGTCGCCGGCGAAGCGATCGCCGGCGACAAAACCCGGCGCGCCGCGCCGGGTCCTTGGGAAGATGGATGCTTTCGTCAGGTCCGGATTTGGCCGACGACACGACCCCACAGGTCGTTCCAGTCGATCGTCGGCTGCGCCTCGACATTCGTCTTGTAATATTCCTCGACATTGTCCTTGGTGATCGCGACGACCTTGCCGTAGAACTCGCGATGCTCCGGCGGTTCCGCCGTCGGGTCGAGCTTCTTGGTCAGGGCCGCCAGACCGAGCGCGAGGCCGATGCCCCCCTGCCAGAACGGGTCGGAGGTGATGGTGCAGGCGAATTCGCCGCTGCGCACCGCGTCCACCGCCGCCTTGATGCCGTCGATGCCGACCACCGGCACCTTGCCGGCAAGGCCTTCCGCGCGAAGCGCTTCCAGCGCGCCGGTGCCCATGTCGTCGTTCGCCGCCCAGATGCCCTTGATCTCGTCGCCGAAGCGGGTGAGCAGGTTGCCCGTCAGGTCGAAGGCTTCGGTGGATTTCCAGTTGGCGACCTGGAAATCGAGCAGCTTGATGTTCGTATTGGCGGCCAGCGCCTCATCGAGGCCCTTCTTGCGCTCGATGGCCGCCGTCGTAGAGATCATGCCGCCGAGCGCCACGATGCCGCCCGATCCGCCGATCGCGCTGAACAGCACTTCCGCGATCTGCTTGCCGCTGGCGATGCCGTCGAATTCGATATGCGAGACGTAGTTCGGGTTGAAATCGACCGGATGCAGGTCAGCCGGCTTGTTCCACTGCGTGACAACATAGGCGCCCGCCGCCTTGCAGGCCTCGACGATCGGGCGGGCGTCCGGCGTGTCGTTCGGATCCGAATTCAGCACCATGTTGCCGCCGGTCTTGGCGAGCATCGCCTTGATGTCGGCGATGCCCTTCTCGCTGTTGCCTTCGGAGACGAGCGTGACATGCTCAAGCCCGACCGACTTCGCGAAAGCCTCGGCCCCGGATTTCCAGACGGCATGGTAAGGATTGGAAAGCGAACGGATCGACGTGACCAGCGTCGGCGCGCCTTGCGCGAAGATGCGCCCGGGCATGGCAGCGACCGCCAGGCCCGACGCCGCGCCGAGCAACAGCGTGCGCCGCTTCATCGTTCCGAAATGTGCAAATTGACTTCCATCAGTCATTCTCGTTCCTCCCGTGAAACAATGGAAATTCCGTTCCCCGCCGGTTCGGCCCGGCTGCCTGAACCCTTTGAGCAGTCGTCGTCCAAAACTCCTCTGTTGTACGACAACCCTTCAACACGATAACCATACCCTTGATCGCGACGACGCACAAGGGACTTGAGAATGTCCGTGCGAAAGGGAAACAAAATTCCTCGTGAACGCTGATGGAGAGGGTATGCCGGATGTTTTTGGCAGGGGCCGGCGCGGTCCCTGGTGCGCGGTCGACGTCGCTCGGCTGCGAGAATAACGTTACTGTGCCATCCAAACAATTGTGGCGGCAAACAATGCCGCCACCGATCTCTTCGGGGTTTAGCTTTTGCCGACGGGCCGTGGCTCAAGCCGGCAGGCTGCTTCCCGTCATGGCTTCGCTGAGCTTCCACAGCCGCTCTGCCGAGGCCGGGTCGACGGCATAGGGCGCCACTTTGGACGTCCGCCGGTCGCGGCCTTCGAGCGTCATCGTGACCTTGCCGTCTTCGAGCTCCGCAATGTCCGAGCTGGCGCAGAAGACACCGCCCTTGCCATCGAGCTGCGGACTGACCGCGCACCAGACATGGGTGGCCGCGCCCTGCGGGATGGATTTCATGTCACGGTCGGGATCGATGACCGGCTCCCCATTGGCGTCGAGATTGCCCATCTCCTTCAGCCGCTCGACCGACAGATGCTTGGCAAGACCGGTTATGATGCCGCCCGGATGCAACGAGAACGCACGAATGCCATGCTCGCGGCCGCGCCGGTCGAGCTCGACCGCAAACAGGATGTTGGCGGTCTTCGACTGACCGTAGGCGTTCCACGGGTCATAGGCCCGGTTTTCGTAGTTGATGTCGTCCCAGACGATATCCGAGAAGCGATGCCCCATGGACGAGACGGAGACGACGCGCGCACCGTTCGCGCGGAGGAGCGCCGGCCAGAGCCGCAGCGTCAGTTGGAAATGGCCAAGATGGTTGGTCGAGAACTGCGTCTCGTTTCCACGGGCATCCTGCGCGCGTTCGGGCACGGCCATGATGCCGGCGCTGTTGATCAGGATGTGGAGCGGCAGGCCCGACCGGACGATGCCGCGGGCAAAAGCATCGATCGAGGCCGGATCCGTGAGATCCATCGGCTGGACCTCGATGCCACCGTCGATCTCGGCGATCGCCCGGCGGGCACGCTCGACATCGCGCGCCGGCACGATGACGCGTGCGCCGGCGGAGACCAGTGTCCGGGCGGCCTCCAGGCCGAGACCGGCATAACCGCCGGTGACGATGGCAAGCTTGCCGGTCAGGTCGATGCCACGGATGACGTCGATCGACGTCGTATAGGCTGAAAAGCCCGATCCAAGCGGCTTCTGGGGCGTGGTCATTTTTGCAACTCCGGTGGTTGATCGCTATGGCTTGGATATGCGCCCTTCTTCCCGTATTTTGAATGCGCAATAATCCCTCATTCTGTAGCCAGAGTTCAGAAATGGCCCGTGATCCCCTGTCCCAAACCCTTGAACTGATCGATGCCCGGATGATCTATGCCGGCGGGTTCATCGGCGGTGGCGACTGGTCGATCCGGTTCGATCCGCCGCGCAAGATCAAGTTCTTCGTGATCGGACGCGGCTCCTGCCTTCTGGCGCTCGACGGCACCGCGACAGCGTTCCCGCTCGAAGCCGGCGACGTCTTCCTCCTGACAAGCAATGCCGGTTTCACCGTGACGACCGACCTGGCGCTGACGCCGAAGCCGGCGCATGCGATTTTCGCCGGCGCGGGCGCGGCTATCGTACCGGTAGGCCAGGGCGACGATTTCCTGTTCCTCGGCGGCCATCTCGACACCGATCACGCGGGCGGGCGGCTGATGGTGGAAAGCCTGCCGGATTTCCTGCACATCCCCGCCTGCGAGAGCGGTGCAGGCCGCCTTGGCGCCCTGATCGGGGAATTGGTCGAAGAAGCCGCGGGGCGTGCTCCCGGAGCGGAAATGGCCTGCTCCAGCCTCGCGCACCTGCTGCTGATCCAGATCCTGCGCCGCCATCTCGCGGCAGCCGCTCAGGTCGAGCCCGGCTGGCTGCGCGTCGCCTGCGACCCGCGGCTTGTGCCGGCACTGGCGCTGATGCAGGGCAACCTTGGGCACTCCTGGAGCCTGCCGGAACTCGCCCGTGCCGCCGCCATGTCGCGAACCGCCTTCGCGACGCATTTTCGCGCCGTCGCCGGCATTCCGCCGCTTGCCTATCTGACCGAGTGGCGCATGCGCCAGGCAGACCGCGCGCTGCGCCGCGGCGGTAGTTCCGTGGCCGAGATCGCCCATTCGGTGGGCTACAGTTCGGAAGCGGCATTCAGCGCGGCCTTCAAGCGCGTCATGGGACGCTCACCGCGGCGTACCGCCCGCACCGGTGGCCGAGAGCTGGATGCGGCGTAACATGTCGGCTTGATGGGATTCGCACCCCGTTCAGGTGCTCGCCTTCTCCGCAGCGACGAGATCGAGCAGGCCCGGCAGGCGCCGATCGATCTCGTCGCGCCTCAGCGTCGCCGCCCGGCTGTTGCCCCGGTCGACCTGACGGATCAGCCCCGCCTCGCGAAGAACACGGAAATGGTGCGTCAGCGTCGCCTTACTGACAGGCAGCCCGAAGGAGACGCAGGTACGCTCCGTTCCGGCCGGCGCCAGCGCCAGTTCCATGACGACCTGCCGCCGCAGCGGGTCCGCCAGCGCCGACAGGACGCTGCCAAACGCGATCTCATCCTCGTCGGGGTGACCTTCATGATCCATGCGAACACTCCAAGGTATGGATTGCATCATACCTTATGCAATGATAGGTACGGTGTAATCCATACCAAAAGGAGATGCCATGTCGAGCCCGGCCTTCACCCTCCCCGCACAAGACAGAGATGAAACCGCCCCCTATGCGCTTGCCGGACAAGCCCGCGCCAAGGCAGGCATGGCCGACGCCCTGGAAACTGCCCTGCTTGCCCTCGTCGAGCCGACGCGCGCGGAAGACGGCGTGCTGCAATATCATGTCCATCGCGACCGCACCGATCCGGATCTTTTTGTATTTTACGAGGTCCGGGCAAGCACGGCGCATCTCGAGGCGCACCTCTCGCAGCCCTATGTGAAAGAGTTCCTTGCCAAGCGCCACACGATGCTCGCCGGCGACATGGACGTTCGCTGGTTGCGCATGGCAAGCCCCTATCCGGCTTGATATCTTTCACTTGAAAATACCGGCAGCCCTTGCCCTGACGAACGGAAGAACAATACGATCCGAGTCGGATACTTTATGTTTTTCCGAAAGATCACGAAAACAGCCATGACAGCCGCCGTTCCTATCGCCTCGCGTCCCAAAACCCACCTTGCCGTGCTGGTCGTTCTGGGTTTCAGTCATCTCCTCAACGACCTGATGCAATCGCTCATCCCGGCGGCCTATCCGATCCTGAAGGATGCCTATGCGCTGGATTTCGTGCAGATCGGCATGATCACCATGACCTTCCAGATTGCCGGATCGCTGCTGCAGCCGGCCATCGGCATGGTGACGGACAAACATCCGGCCCCCTATTCGCCGGTCGTCGGCATGATGTTCACCCTTTCCGGGCTCGTCAGCCTCGCATTTGCGCACAGCTATGCGGTTATCCTCGTCTCGGTCGCCCTGATCGGCATCGGATCCTCCATCTTCCACCCGGAAGCGACGCGCATGGCGCGCTACGCGGCCGGCGGCCGGCAGGGACTGGCGCAGGGGCTCTTCCAGGTGGGCGGCCAGGCCGGCGGCGCGCTCGGCCCGGTGTTTGCGGCGCTCATCATCGTGCCATGGGGCCAACCGAGCCTCGCATGGTTCGCCGTGCTTGCTTTGCTGGCCATGGCGCTCCTGCTCTGGATCGGCAGCAAACAGCGCCAGATTAGCGCAGAATTCGCGGCCCTGCGGGCGAATGGCAAGAAGGTGGGCGGCACGGTCCGTCACGCTCCCGCTACGATCGGCCTGGCCCTGGTGGTTCTGACCCTGCTGATGTTCACCAAGAACGCCTATGGCGAAAGCTTCCGGTCGTTCTACACGTTCTACCTCATGGAGAGGTTCGGTCTCTCCATCCCGTCGGCACAGATGATGCTGTTCATCTTCCTGCTGGCCTCGGCCGCGGGCGCGCTTATCGGCGGGATTATTGGCGATCGGATCGGGCGCTATCGGATCATCTGGATTTCCGTCCTGGGGCCGCTTCCCCTGACGCTGCTCCTGCCGCACGTCGATCTGTTCTGGACGGGCGTGCTCACCGTGCTGATCAACCTGATCATGGCAAGCGCCTTCGCCTCGATCCTGATCTACGCCATCGAGCTTCTGCCGCACCGCATCGGACTGATCGGCGGGCTGTTTTACGGCCTGAACTTCGGCCTCGGCGGCATCGCCGCCGCCCTTCTCGGAATTCTCGCTGACAGCTACGGCGTCGAGACGGTGTATTATATCTGCTCTTTCCTCCCGCTCGCAGGCCTGCTCGCCTGGTTTCTTCCGAAGATCGAAGAGGGTAAGCATTAGCCGAAGCGGAGTGGTCAGAACGCCCTGAGTTCCACCGAATGCGGGTCGTCAGCCTCGTAAACATCCTCAGCGACCGTGAAATCGGATTGCGTGTGGCGAGGATGGCGGGGATCATCATGCCACTTCAACAGGAAGCGGTGTGCCACGTCGAGATAGCCGTCATAGACCAGGCCGACATTGATCTCGATCAGCGCATCCTTGTACCGATGGTAGATCAACGGTATTTTGTACCACGGAACGCCTGGCCGCTTGTGGTGCAGCACATGCAGGTTGTTGTAGAGGAACAGCAGCCCGAACAGCGGGCTGTTTTCGACGATCGCCGTGCGTTCGTCGTGGTGGTCGGCATAGCGATGCTCGGCGAAGGACCGCAGCCTGGAAAGCGCCGTTGCGATATAGACGAAGCCGAAAAGATAGAGCCAGAGCGGCATGCCGACAAGGATCTCGCCATCCTAGACCCGGCCAACCGCTCCGGCCCGGTCGATCTCAACGTGATCTGGTCGGTGCAGCAGGGCCTGATCTCCTTCAAGCCGGGCTCGCCCGAATGGGAGCTCGATGCCGCCGAAGAGCTGGAGCAAGTGTCGGACAAGGAAATCCGCTTCAAGCTGCGCAGTAGCCTCGCCTCTACCGGCGGCTACGCGACCTGACGGCGGAAGATATGAAGTTCTCTTTCGAACGCTTCATCAAGCCGGATAGCGAAGGCAAGCCCGTTACCTATACCAAGGACTGGTCCGCGCTCGACCGCGTTGACGTGACCGGCCCGCTCGAAGGCCGCATCATCCTGACGAACCCGGCGCCGGCACTCTATACGATTGCGCTCCCCGATGGCTCGGCCGCATCCTCTCCAGGAAGGCTTTCGAAGCGCTCGGCGAAAAGGCGATCGCCACGAAGCTGATCGGCAGCGGCCCCTATGCGCTGAAGGAATGGACGCCGCGCGAACAGTTCGTGCTTGAAATCAATCCCGACCATAAAGGTCCGATCCAGTCGCACTTCCAGCAGATCGTCGGCAAGCCGATCGGCGAGCAGAAGACCGCGGAAATCGCCTTTCAATTCGGCGAGAATCGCCTTCGCCGCGATCGACGCGGAAAGCGGCAAGGCACTCGCCGCCGCGCCGCCAGACGGGCGGCGGGCACGTGTTCTCCTGCTGGCTGGAGGCCGCGTGATGGTGGCACCGGTTCTCACCCTGAAGGATACGGTGCTCCGCTACGACCGGCTGACCGCCGTCGACGGAATTTCGCTGGAGCTCCACCGCCGGCGCGAGCGCATTGTGCTGTCCGGTGGATTGCCGAGCCCAAGCAATCCGCCGTCTGGATGCCGCTTTCACAAACGCTTCCCCCTCGCTCAGCCGAAATGCGCGGCCGAAGTGCCCGCCCTCCAGACCGGAACGGGTGGCCGCAGCGTCGCCTGCCACTTTCCGCTCGCCGCGGAACCGGCCGTCCTGCTTCAAGCGATGGCGGGGTAACCATGACGCGCAGCATACCGATCCAGTTCCGCCAGCAGCTCGTAATCGGCATCGCCGAGCAGGCTGATGCCGCGCAGCGAGAGCGTATCGCAGACTTCGGCGAGCGCAGGATCGGCAATGGTCTGCGCCAGCGCGCGCCGCAGGGTCGCCAGGTCCGTAGCCGACGTCGAGGCGGCGGTGATGAAGGGCAGGCCCGGCCCCTTCGCCGTTTCCGCCAGGATGCGCACGCCCGCGACACGCTCGGGATCGAAACGCAGGGTGTTGCCGAAGGTCACGCAGTCGATCGCCGCGACATCGGCCGCCCCGCTCGAAACGGCATCGATGCTCGCCCGATGGCCGCCGGTCTCCAGCACGGATGCGAAGAACCGCCCATCGATGGCATGCGGCGCCACGAAGGCGCGGAAGAGGTTGTAGCCGGAATTGCTGCCGGGCTCGTTGATCGCCGCCCGCCCGCCCCTCAGATCCTCGATCGACTGTGCGGAAGACGCTGCATTGACGATGATGAAGCTGCATTTGAGTGGACCGTCGCAGCCGGGGAGCCCGTAAACGGGGGAAGCGACCAGCTGCACCTTGCCGCGCAGATGCTGGACGTAGGGGTAGCCGCAGGTCTGGCCGAACAGCAGGTCCGGGCGAAGCCACGCTTCGTTGTAGCGCACGCCGTCGTCAAGCGTCTCGGGCGCATCGAGCCCAAGGTCCCGCAGCCGCTTGCCGAGCGCCTCCCAGAACAGCCATGTCGCCTGCGCGACCGGCTCCGGGCCGACATACATGGCGAGGCTGGCGATGGGCATGGACGAGCTCCGGAAACAACTCAAAACCTATGCAATACATAGATGAGATTTCTTGCCTGAAAGGATTTCTGCCATCGCAAGACGCCGGCTCCACCGCTGCACCTACAACCGAAATTGCCCGCGACGTGCTCGTAATCGGCGGTGGTCCGGCGGGATGCTGGGCAGCGCTTGAACCGCGGCAAGCGGTGCCAAGGTCGTCCTGGTCGATAAGGGTTATTGCGGCAGTTCCGGCGCCACCGCCTCCGCCGGCACCCAGATCTGGTACGTGCCGCCGGACCCAGAGGAGCGGTAAGCGGCGATGGCAAGCCGCGAGGCGATGGGCGGCTACCTCTCCGAGCGCGGCTGGATGGTGCCCGTTCTCGGCAAGACCTACGAGAGCGTCAATCGGCTGGCGGACTGGGATTATCCCTTCCCCGTCGATGACAAGGGCGAGCAACAGAGCCTTTCCGTACAAGGGACGGAATACAAGCGATGGATACGCCTTAAGGTGAAAAATGCCGGCATCACAATCCTCGACCACCATCCTGCTACCCGGCTGGTGAGCGATGGCGCCGCAGTCATGGGCGCGACGGGCCTGCGCCGGCAGGAAGGTGGCCACTGGGCGGTCCAGGCAGGCGCGGTCTTGCTGGCAACGGGCGGCTGCGCCTTCATGAGCAAGGCGCTCGGCTGCGACGTGCCGACGGGCGACGGCTACCTGATGGGCGCGGAGGCGGGCGTCGAACTCTCCGGCATCGAGTTCTCCTCCGCCTACGCCATATCGCCGGCCTCCGCCTCGAGCACCAAGATGGCGCTCTATCGCTTTGCCCAGTTCTACCGCCGGGATGAAAGCCTGATCGAGCGCGCAGGCTCTGCCTGTGGCCGCTCGATCATCGCCCGCATCCTGCTTCCGAGCCCGTCTATGCCCCGCTCGATCTTGCTGAAACGGATCAGGTGAAGGCGATCCTGCGGCTGACCGCCTCGCCTGTACCGCCACCGTTGCCGGCTTTAATGCCGCGAGCGACAATGCCACCCGCGAACCGATCTGCGGCGCTGCAACTGCGCCAGGCCCAGGCCGCCGTGAGGCAGGAGACGACCGATCCGGGGGTATACAGGGAGGCCGCCGAATAATGATCGAGGTTCCCAATACCGACACCTGCACGGACTGCATTCTCTGCGTCCAGGGTCTGGCCCACCAATGTCTTCGAGGCGATGCCCGAAGGACCGCCGCTGATCCTGCGGCAGGCATCCTGCCAGACCTGCTTCATGTGCGAGGTTTATCGCCCGGTCGATGCACTCTATGTCGATCCAGATGCCGAAGCCGTGCATGGGCTGACGGTCGAGGGAGCAAGCCGTTCGGCAGCTACCGCAAGGCGATCGGCCGGCAGAAGTAAACCCGCCACCGCCCTCACATCGACGACCATTTCCGCCTGCCACAGTGATGGCAGAGGCTCGATGACCGGATCGAAGAATTTGGTCGGTTGATCGCCCGACACCAAACGCGCCGCCGAGGGCAAAAACCACCGGCAGCGTGCCCGGGGAGGAGCTGGGTAAGAAAGAGGTTAGTTGAGGGGGATGGCGTTGCCGTCCTTGCTTGTCTGGTAGACGACGGAGAGATCGTCGTATTTCAGGCGGATGGCTTCGGCTCGCTCCTTGAACTCCTCGCGCTGCGGCTCGGGAAGGCGGTCGATCAGGGCTTGGATCGATCGGCCTTTCCAGAAGGCGTTCGTCTTGTTGTAACCGCCGGCGTCCAGTGTGAAGACTTCCTTCAGGATCTTCAGATCGTGCGGGATGGAAAACGCGTCGCGGGAATCTTCGTGGCTGAAGAAATAGAAGAAGTTGTCGAAGCCGGCCCAGGTGATCGCCGAAAGGCACATCGAGCAGGGCTCGTGCGTCGACAGGAAGATGAGATCTTTCGAGTCCGGCCGGTCGCATTGCGGCATCTCGTAGAACCGCTTCAGGGTATGGACCTCCCCGTGCCACAGCGGGTTTTCCATCTCGTTGTTGGTTTCGACGAGGACCGTCGACAGGTCCGACTTGCGCAGCAATGCTGCGCCGAAGACCTTGTTTCCGGCCGCAACGCCGGTTTCCGTGGCGGGGATGACGCCATCTTCCATCGTGCCGAACAGGGCGTCGAGCAGGCGGCGGGTTTCGGTTTCTTCCGACATTTTGTCTCCTTTGAGGTCGGTGGAAAAGTGGGTCCGGATCAGGGGCCAATCCCGATCCGGATCGCGTGGTGCAAGGCGCCTAGTGGGCGGCTTCCGGGATCATCGGGATCTCGACACCCTTGGCGTCGTAGAGCCTGCCATTGAGGAAGTAGTCGCCGTCGTGCAGGCGGGCGATGTCCGTGTAGCGGATCGTTCGCTCCGTGCCCGCCACGAAGACGGATTGCTGATCGGAGTTGCCGGCCTTCACATGGTTGAAAAGCAGGTTGAGGACGATCGCCATCAGGGCGGCCGAACTGATGCCGGAATGGAAGATCGTCGCGACCCAGGCCGGGAAATGTTCGTAGAAACCCGGCGAGGCGATCGGGATCATGCCGAACCCGATCGACGTCGCGACAATGACCAGGTTCATATTGTTCTGGTAGTCGACCTTGGAGAGCGTGCGGATGCCGCTGGCCGCGACCGTGCCGAAGAGCACGATGCCGGCGCCGCCGAGGACCGAACTCGGCACCGCGGCCACAACGCGCCCCATGACGGGCAGCAAGCCTAGGATCACGAGGAACAGGCCGCCCGTCGCCACCACATAGCGGCTCTTGACGCCGGTGACGGCGACGAGGCCGACATTCTGCGCAAAGGCGCTTTGGGTGAACGAGCCGAAGATCGGAGCAAGTATGCTGGAAAGCATGTCGGCGCGCAGACCGTCGCCGAGGCGGCGGGAATCCACCTTCGTCTCGACGATCTCGCCGACCGCCAGAATATCGGCCGAGGTCTCCACCAGAGTGACGACGATGACGATCAGCATGGAGATGATGGCCGCGATCTCGAAGGTCGGATAGCCAAAGTGGAAGATCGTCGGCAGCGCGAAGACGGGACCGTTTGTCACTTGCGAAAAATCGGTCATGCCGGCGGCGTAGGCAATGCCGGTTCCGATCACCAGGGCAAGCAGGATGGACAGCCGCGAGATCGAAGCGCTGCCCACCTTGCTGAGCAGGAGAACGATGGCAAGCGTTACGGCCGCAAGCTGGATGTTCGACGGGCTTCCGAAATCCGGCGCCTTGCTGTTGCCGCCCATGGCCCAGAAGGCTGCGACCGGCATCAGCGTCAGGCCGATCGTGGTAATGACGATGCCCGTGACGAGCGGCGGGAAGAAACGCGTGATCCGCGAGAAGACCGGCGTAATCAGGAGGCCGATCAACGAGGCGACAATGACGGCGCCCAGGATGGACGGAATGCCGCCATTGCCGGAAATGGCGACCATCGTCGCGACCCCGGAAAACGAGACGCCCTGCACGAGCGGCAGGCGGCTGCCGAAGAAGGGCAATCCCAGGGTCTGCAGGATGGTCGCAAGACCGCCCGCAAAAAGCGATGCCGTCACCAGAAGGCCGACATCGCTGGGGCTCAGCCCCGCTGCCTGGCCGACGATCAGGGGGACCGCGACGATGCCTCCATACATCGTCAGAACGTGTTGCAGCCCATAGGCGATGTTGGCGCCAATGCCGAGTTTTTCATCTTCCGGCCGTGCGATGGCCGCACTGTCTTCATCTGCTTTTGCCAAGGTAAACTCCTCCATACCTTTGCCTGCGTTGAACTGTGAGGTGAGCCCCGTTTCTCTCAGGCGCTTCGGCATGGCCACGGGGGCACGGACGCATGCCGGAGCGTGTCTCACGCCTGAAGCTGATATCCGGGCGCCAGCCGACATGGTGCGGCAGGACAACCTGCCGGGGCGGTCAAATCGGCATCGCGCCGCCAGCCAACGTGATGGTTGGCCGCAAACGAACGACATGCCGATGGGCTGCCCCAAGTGCGAACAGAAGAAAAATCGTCAGGAAAGAGAGTATCAGCCGTCATGCCCACCAGCTTCCATAGTTGAACCGGCTTATGGCCGGTTTCGCCAGGACCCTGTTCCAGGAGGTGCGAGCTCCGGATCGTCATCAACATGCGTTGAGCGGGGCATTTCTGTGCGGGCCTAGACCAGCACTGTCACAAAGCTTGCATTCTCATGGTGGAGCCTGTCAAGGCGAGGTGCCGATAATTCATTCGTTCGACCACACGCATCACGCCGTGGTTCTGCACCTTCAGTGTCTCGAATTCAGCCAAATCCCAGGCGTGGCCGCGCTCTATGCGGCCCACCGCCAGCACCATCTTTTCGAAAAAAGCAAAACAGCTTCGGCGAAACCGACACAGGAAGCGGCTGCAAACGCGCGCCTTGCCGCATTTTGCACTTTTCGCAGGAGTGTCAGTATCTTAAAAGATTGGCACGGGAAAATTGCATAGGAGACTACGGTGAGCCAGGACCAGAAAACCATCACGACCTGGTATGTCGACCCGGACGCGGAAGACCGGATGTCGGATGGCCATGCGCCGATCTGGCGGCACCTCATCGAGCTGATCGTCGAGCGCGACCTCAGCCAGAAAAGCGTGATCGATTTCGGCTGCAACCAGGGTGGTTTGTTGCGGCATCTCTATGCGCTCCGGCCCTTCCGCAAGGCCCTCGGCATCGACATCGCCGAACAGTCGGTCGCCAAGGCAGAAGCCTTCAAGGGCAATATTCCCGTTCAGCATGCCGTCGGCGGAACGCTTGAGGGGTGGGTCGAGGAATTCGATCTCGCGATCAGCCACGAGGTGATCTATCTTATCGAGGATATCGACGCCCATGCCGCCGATATCTTCAAGGCGCTGAAACCGGGCGGTGTCTACTACGCCGTCACGGGTTGCCACACCGACAATCCGCTCTGGCCGAAATGGCGCGATCTGGTCGCCCAGCGCACGAACACGATCGTTCAGGATCGCTCGATCACCGACTACGCGAAGGCCTTCGCCAAGGCCGGCTTCCAGGTCTCCGCCCGCAAGCTGGAATATGATGGCTTCATTCCCTACTTCGCCGATGGGTGGACGCCGGATTTTGCCGATGCTCTCGACTATTACACACAGACGAAGATCGTCTTCCGGCTCGTCAAGAACCAGGCCGGTGCAGCTTCGTAAGCTCGACGTCGAAATGGGGTGGCTTGTCGGGCGCGACCTCGACGAAGCGGCCCCGCACCCGAAACGTCTTCTCGATCAGGCCGCTTTCAGCGAGCGCCTTGGGCTCGCCGTCGAAGCGTAGCTCACCCTTTTCCAGAAGGGAGATGCGGTCGCTGACGGCAATCGCCTGGTTGATGTCGTGGATCGCCATGAGGATCGTTACGCCACGCTCGCGGCTCAGGCGATGCACGAGGTCCAGCACCTCGACCTGATAGCCGATATCGAGGAAGGACGTCGGCTCGTCCAGAAGCAGAATACCGGCCTCCTGCGCCAGCGCTGCCGAAATCCATGCGCGCTGGCGCTCGCCGCCGGAAAGCTCCTGCAGCGTCCGATCGGCAAAGGCGGTCAGGCCCGTGCTCTCAAGTGCCCATTCGATCGCCTCCTCGTCCTTGCGGTCATAGGAGCGGAACAGGCCGACATGCGGAAAACGGCCCTGGCGCACAAGCTGGGCAATCGTCATCTCGTCCGGGGCCGCCGGCTGCTGCGGCAGGAAGGCGAGCTTCTTGGCGATGTTACGCCGCGACATGGAGGCGACCGCGACGCCTTCGATGTCTGCCCTTCCCTTCGAGGGCGTGATCAGCCCGGCCAAGGCCTGGAGCGCCGTGCTCTTTCCCGATCCGTTCGGGCCGATCAGCGCACGGATTTCCCCCTTCTCCATCGACAGGGAAAAATCGGCCAAGGCGCTGCGGCGACCATAGTGAACCGACAGTTGCGAGCAGGCGAGCGGCATGGGCGACCTCATGGAACCTTGCGCAGAAGCACGAGCAGGACGGGCACGCCCATGAGGGCGGTGACGACGCCGATCGGCACTTCTTCCGGCCCGCCGGCGAGCCGGCCGACCAGGTCGCCCAGCGTGACGATGACGGCGCCGAGAACGATGGTGAGCGGAAGGACCAGCGGGAAATGCCGTCCCGCGAGGAAGCGCGCCAGATGCGGAACGATCAGGCCGACGAAAACGACCGGCCCGACCGCGCCGACGGCACTGGCCGCGAGCGCGCAAGAGACGAGCAGGACGAAGGAGAACTGCTTTTTATAGGAAAGCCCGAAGGAGCGGGCGACGGCCGCATCGAACCGGAGCAGGATGAGCGGCCGGTAGATCAGCGGGAGCATTGCGAGGCCGACGATTGTGAACGGCAGCAGGAACAAGGCGTGATCCCAGGTCCTCGCATAGAGGCTGCCGGAGAGCCATTCGAGGATGATCTCGATGCGCGCCGAGCCCCATCCCGCAATCAGCCCTATCGCGACGGCGTGCAGCACCGCGCCGATGGCGATGCCGCAGAGCGTGATGCGCAGCGGGCTGAGATCGAGGCGAAAGGCGAGCAGATAGATGATGCCGCCCGCGATCATGCCGCCGATCATTCCGGCGGGCGGAAGCCAGGCGATGGGCAATTCGTTGACGGAATAGGAATCGGGATTGGCCCGATAGACCGTGAAGAGGAGGAACACTGTGACGGTGAGCGTCGCGCCCTGCGAGACGCCCATGAGCGAGGGATCGGCGAGCGGGTTGCGCGTGATGGTCTGGAGCAGCAGGCCCGCGAGGGCGAACTGCACGCCGGCGAGAAGGCCCGTAACGATCCGGGGCAGCCGGATATCGAGGATGATCGAGCGCGCTTCCGGCGACCCGTTGCCGGTCAGCGCCGACAGGACGTCATGGGCGGGGATATCGACGATGCCGAGAAAAACCGCGGCAACGAACGACAGGAGGACGAGCGCCAGCGCCGCCGGCAGGACCCAGCGGCCTGGCCGGCCGATCGCCGGGGCATCGTTCAGGCTCATGCCCCCTCCCCCTTGAAATCAAGCCGCCCGCGCTGGATGAGATAGATGAAGAGCGGACCGCCGAGCAGAGCGGTGACGATGCCGACCGGTAGTTCCTTGGGGATGGCGACGGTTCGCGCGATCAGGTCCGCCGCCGTCACGATCAGCGCCCCGATGGCGGCGGTCAGGCCGATCTCCAAGAGCGTTCCCCGTGGCCGGAGCAGCCTCGCGATATGCGGTGCGGCCAGGCCGACGAACGCCACGGGGCCGGCGACAGGCGCAACACCCGCCACGGGGCATATGCCAAGCAGCAGCAGGACCGGTTTCCACAAAGTGAGCTGCACCCCCATCGCCGCGGCGGAATGGTCGCTGAGGGCGAACATGGCGAGGACCCGATGGAGGAGCAAGGCGCCCAGCACCCCGATCAGCACCCATGGCAGCATTTGGAGCAGGTGCATCCAGGTCCGGCCGGCAAAGCCCCCGGCGAGCCAGAACAGCAGCGCCGTCGATTGCGGTCCCGCGAACAGCAGCACGTAAATCGTGATCGCGCTGAGAAACAGCGAGACGCTGACGCCGCCGAGCGCCAGATGAAGCGGATGGCTGTTGCCGCCCCGCGCCACCCAGAACGTCACCGAAGCCGCCGCAAGCCCGCCGACAAGCCCGACCAGCGGATAATAAAGCCCGGAAACCCAGGGCAGGAAAACGAAACAGGTAACAATCGGCGCGATCGCCCCGGCCGTAACCCCCGTGATGCCGGGATCGGCAAGCGGGTTTCGGGTGAGCGACTGGAGGAGATAACCTGACACGGCAAGCCCCGCACCCGCCGTCGCGGCGGCAAGGCTCCGCGGCAGCCGCAGGGTCCAGACCAGGATCGACTCGATCTTGCCATCGGGGCTCACGAGCGCCCGCAGGACCGCATCGAACGAGAGCGTCCGCGCACCGGGCATCAGCCCGGCCGCAATGACGAGAAGGGTCGCGACGACGATGAAGCCGATGGCTATCGAGGATTTGCGTGCATCCATCGTCGTCGCGGTCAATCGCTTATTTCTGGAGTTCGGCCGGGATGATCTTGGCCGCTTCCGCCTTCACGTCAACCTTGGGGAAGACATCCGGATAGAGATAATGGGCCGCCTCGCGCAGAACGATTTCGCGCGCGATCGGACCGTTGGTCTCGACCCACTGGTCGCCGACATAGAAGACCCGGTTGTTCTTGACCGCCGTGAGCTCCTTCCAGATCGGATTGTTCTCATGCGGACGATCCGGACCGTAATCATAGATGAACAGGACTTCAGGGTCCTTTTCGAGCATCGTTTCGAGGCTGAGATCAATGCCGAACTCGCCGCCCGGCGTCATGGCGCCGGCAATGTTCTCGCCGCCGATGGCGTTCACGATCGAGGCAGACGTGTTCTCGTCATGGAAGGCGAACGGCACCTCGCCGCCCCACATGATGGCGTAGCGGGGATGCGTGTCCTTCGGCGCCTTGGCCGCAATCTCGGAGAGGTGCGCGCGGAAATCCCTGTTCAACTCGACGCCGCGCTCGGGCTTTCCGAGAACCTTCGCCAGCGCTTCGATTTCCTTGTCGCTGCCGTCGAGCAGCTCCATGTTCCAGGCAACGTAGGGCGCGATCTTCTCAAGCTGCGGCGCATTGCCGACGGTGTAGCGGCGGATGGCGACGATGAGGTCGGGTTTTGCTTCCGAGAGCAGTTCAAGGTTCGGCTTCGCGCGCTGGCCGATCTGCGTCATGCCCCGGGTTAGGCCGAGCAGGAATTCCGGCGGACGATCCGCCACCATGTAGGTGCTCGCCACGGGCTTGATGCCGAGTGCGAGCGCCACGTCGTCGGCGAAGAACGAGATCGATGCGATCCGTTTCGGGTGGACAGGGATCTCCACCTCGACGCCACGGTCGTCGGTGACCTTCTGCGTCGCGTCCTCGGCAAGGGCGGGCATGGCCGCAAGGCAGACGGCGAACGCGCCGGCCAAAACAGCGCGCCTGCTCGGCAAGGCAAAACTGGAAAACATGGTTCTCTCCCTCGATCAGTGATGACAGTGGCGGACCGCAGGCTGCGCGCACCGTTGCGCAGAATGCATGCTGCCGCCCGGCAGGAAGCCCGGCGCGCTGTGATCACGCCGCTTGCGGATATCGGTCTTCAAGACTGGGCTTCCCGGATAATTCTTGTCGCTCCAGGAGAATGTGGATAGATATAGTCAACTTATTTGCAATCGAAAGATTCTCACGCCGGCATGAGAAATCCTCAATCCAACCGCATCAAACTGCCGCCGCTGGCGACGCTTCCGGCCTTCTCGATCGCCGCGCGCACGGGCAGCCTCACGCTGGCGGCGCGGGAACTGCATCTGACACCCGGCGCGATCAGCCGGCAGATCAAGTCGCTTGAGGATACGCTCGGCGTCCAGCTGTTCCATCGAAGGCACAACGCGATTTCGCTCACGGATGCGGGGCGGCAGTACCTGATCCATGTGAATGCAGCGCTGGCCACACTGGAAAACGGCACGCGCGCCCTCTTGCCGGATCGCGTGCGCCTGGTGATCCAGGCGCCGATCACGCTGGCACGGCGCTGGCTCATCCCGAGGATCGGCGCCTACCTGCAGGAAAACCCCAGCGTCGATCTCAACATCCAGTCGCTCGCGCTCGGCGCAAGCGATGTGCCCGATGTCACGATCAGCTATACCAGAGGCGCCGACGAAACCCGGTTTCCCTCCGCCTTCCTGCTCGACCGGACGGTCGCCGTCTGTTCCCCGCTCCTGATCGGCAGCGTGGCCAAAACGGTAACGCCGGAGGCGCTGCTGGACCTGCCGATCCTGCTCGACACCGCGGATGCCTGGTCGTGGCGGCGCTGGTGCGAGGCGGCGGGCATTCCCTTCCGGCCGCGCAGCGGAAGCATCACCTTCGACACCGACGAAGCCTCCATCGACGCCTGCATGACCGGCCTTGGCATCGGCCAGGCAAGTCCCTTCCTGATCGAGAGGGAGTTGCGCGAAGGCCAACTCATCCTGCTCCGCCCGACGATCAACCCCATCGTCGGAGCCTACGAGATCGCCGGATCAACCCCGACCGGCCGGGCGGTCGGATTCAACCAATGGCTCCAGACCTCGCAGGCGGCGTGACGTCTGATCTTCGTCGTCAACGCAGGCGGCAGCGGTCGACCTGTCTTGCCATGACGCACATCAGTTCGAAAAGGATGGTAGCGCCCGCGATCGCGGTCATGCCGGCGAGGTCGAATGGCGGGGACACCTCCACGACATCGGCGCCGACAAGGTTCAGACCATCGAGGCGCCGCACCAGGTCCTGAGCTTCCCTGGTCGTAAAGCCGCCGATTTCCGGCGTGCCGGTGCCTGGCGCCATGGATGGATCGATCGAGTCGATATCGAAGGTCACATAGGTCGGCACGTCGCCGACGATGTCGCGAACCTCGGCCATGACGGCCTCGGGACCGCGCGCGCTGAACTCCTCCATATAGATGATGCGCACACCCTGCGCCTTGGCCCAGTCGTGTTCGTCCGGCGAATAGATAGAGCCGCGAATTCCGATCTGCACCACCCTGCGGGGATCGAGCAGGTTTTCCTCGATTGCGCGACGGAACGGCGTGCCATGCGTGTACGGGTTGTCGCCGAAATAGGTGTCGTTGGTGTCCGAATGCGCATCGAAGTGGATGAGGCCGACCGGCGCTTTCCTGGCGACCGCCCGCAGAACCGGAAGCGTGGTAAGATGATCGCCACCGACACAAAGCGGCAGTGCACCAGCGTTGACGATATCCGCAACACCGCCCTCGATGAGCTTCAGGCCATCGAGGAGATCGATCGGATTGACGGAAAGGTCGCCGACATCGGCAATATTGGCGATCTTGAACGGCTCGGTCTTGAAGACGTGATGGGTGCTGCGCATGAGGCTGGACTGGTTGCGGACTTCGCGCGGGCCATGGCGCGCACCGGCCCGGTTGGTCGTTCCGCCGTCCCAGGGAATGCCGGCGAGCGCGATGTCGAGCCCCTCGGCCGAGGCGACGGCGGGCAACCGCATGAATGTCGCATGGCCTGCAAAACGCGGCACCTTGGCGGCATCGACCGGCTGGTGGAATTTCTCTCCCATGATCAAAGTCCTATTTGAATTCTTCGTTGATGATGTCGACCATCCGGCCGACACAGTCGGCCAGGAGCCATTCGCCCTTTTCCGCCGTCGAGCCGTCCGTCATGGACAGGACCCCGGACGGCGGCACTTCGACGGGCGGTTTGGGAAAACGGTCATAGGGCCGGAATTGTGCCGGCCCGTCATGCAGGGCTCGGTCGAGATCGACGAGGTCCGGCCGGATCGCCAGCATGAGGGAGGTTTCAAGGACGCTCGCATGCTCGAGTTCGATGCCGGGATAACCATCGGGGAAGATGCGCGCGATGGTCTCGGGCCGCGCGAATTCCCAATGATCCATCCGCAGGATCGTCAGGCCATCCGTCTTGTCGCGGCCGATGGCGTCCAGCGCCAGCTCGATACCCTCGATCGAGGGCCAGATGTTTTCGTAATGTCCGTTGAGGACGACGATCCGCCGGACCTTCTGGCGATAAAGATCGACAAGGATATCCCGCACGACGAGCGAGAAGGTATGGGCCGACAGATTTATGGTGCCAGGGAAGGCCGGACCGCCGCCCGAACGCGGCTGCGAACGATTGCCGTAAGGCACCGTCGGCGCGACCAGGCCACCCACCGCCCTTGCGACGCGCTCGCAGATCGCCGTGGGAATGACGACATCCACGTTGAGCGCCATGTGATGACCGTGCTGTTCGGTGGCGCCGAGTGGCAGGAACACCGGTGCGCCCGCGGCAATTTTCGCTTCGGCCTCGGGCCATGTGTGGTCCGCCCAAAATACGGATTTGTTCATCTTGTTTCTCCCTAAAACATTGCCGCGCCGCAATTGGCGCCAAGGCATTGACCCGTAAACAGCATGGCACCCGGCCCTGCCAGGAAAACGACGCTCGCGGCCACCTCGTCCGGACGGCCGATCCGGCCAAGCGGATTTGCTGTCTCCGCGGCCTTCTGCTCGGGCGTGAGATTGCCGAAGTCGAGAAGCGGCGTGTCGGTGGGGCCGGGTGCGACGGCATTGACCAGGATGCGGGGCGCAAGCTCGCGCGCCCAGGAGCGGGTGAGGCCAAGAAGCGCCGCCTTCGTGGCGCAGTAGACCGAGGCATTGGCGCGACCGAGATAGGCGAGTTCGGAGACGATGTTGATGATCCGCCCACCCTCCGGCATGTGCGGCAGGCATTCGCGCGCCACCAGGATCGCACCCCGCACATTGACGGAAAACATGCGGTCGATATGGGCGGCATCGATGTCCGCAAGCGCCTTCTCTTCGAGGATTCCGGCATTGTTGACGAGGATATCGACCCGGCCAAGGAGCGCCACCACATCGGCCACGGCCGCTCTCACGCTTTCTTCGATCGTCAGATCGCAGGCAATGATCTTCGTGCCATCGTCCGGTACATCGCGGTCGAGCCCCACCACCGTCGCTCCGGCCGATTGCAATGCCAGTGCACTGGCGCGACCGATGCCGCGCGCCGCGCCGGTGACAATCGCGGTCTTTCCCTTCAACACGTTCACCACGGCACTTCCCCCCTATCCACACCAAGCGACTGGCCCGTAATATTGGCGGCACGGTCCGAAGCCAGGAACAGGTAGGTCTCCCGCATGTCCTGCGGCTCCATCAGCCCGTCGAGAGCCTGGCCGGCGACGATCTCCCGCAACAGTCCGTCCTCGTCCGTCTCGCGGGCGGCGGCCATCAGGCCAAGGGATCGCATCGAAGCTTCGGTGCGCACCCATCCGGGGCACACGGCGTTGACGCGAATGCCGAGTGGCCCCAGCTCCTTCGCCCAAGTCTTGGTCAGCCCGATGATCGCGTGTTTCGACGCGACATAGGCGTCGAATTGCGCCTCCGCCACGCGGCCCCAGATGGACGCCGTGTTGACGATCGCGCTGCCCGGCCGCATGCGCGCGATCGCGCGGCGGGTCACGATACCCGTGCCGACGACATTGATCTCGATGACGCGCCGGAACGTGTCTTCGACACGATCGCTCTCGGACACCAGAGGCGTCATGCGCTCATAACCCGCATTGTTGACCAGGACGTCGATCCGGGAAATCGCGCCAAGTGCCTCCTCGATGGCATGGGGCTCCGTGATATCGGCCCGGTGGGCTTGCGCGCCGAGTTGGCGCGCAGCCTCGAACACGCCCTCATCATCGGCGATGATATGGACGTCCGCGCCCTCGCTGGCGAACCCGCCTGCTACTCCGAAACCGATCCCCCGGCTCGCTCCGGTTATGACGACAGTCCTGTTTTCGAACATGCCGGTCACATCATGTCTCCTGTTTCGTTGCGGATGAGATGGAGCACATGGTTCCTGAGCTCGAAGAAGGCGGGAGACTCGCGGATATCCAACGTCCTCTCCGCCCCCAGCCGCGCGACAACGTCGATATCCGCGACGACGCGCGCCGGCCGGCGGGAAAACAGCACGATGCGGTCTGCCAGGAACACGGCCTCTTCCACATCGTGGGTGACGAAGATGACGGTCTTCTGCTCGCGGTTCTGGATGAGCCGCAGCTCCACCTGCAGGCGTTCGCGCGTCAGGGCGTCGAGCGCGCCGAAGGGTTCGTCCATGAGGAGCACGTCGGAGCCGGCGGCAAGCGTTCTCGCGATCGCCACGCGCTGGCGCATGCCGCCTGAAATGCGGTTCGGATAGGCGCGGGCAAAATCCTCAAGCCCGACGAGCTTGAGATAGTGCTGCCGGCGCCGGGCCTTTTCCCCGGCAGTGAGATCGTTGCGATAACGCATCCCGAAGCCGATGTTTTCTTCCACAGTGAGCCAGGGGAAGGACGAATAGGACTGGAAGACCATGCCGCGCCGGCGGTCGGGTTTGTCGACGACCTCGGATTCCAGGCGCACGCAGCCGGCCGACGGCGTATCGAGGCCCCCGACCATGCGCATGAGCGTGGTCTTGCCGCAGCCCGACGGGCCGAGGAAGACGATAAACTGGTTGCGGTCGATCGACAGGTTGGTGCGCGAGACGACATCCACCGGCCCGAATGCCTTGGAGACATTGTCGAAGTGAAGATAGTTCTGGGTCATCCTGGCCTCACAGATAGCGGAAGACGCGACGATGGATCATGCGCAGCAGCTGGTCCGTGACGAGGCCGATCAATCCGATCACGACGACGCCCGCTATGACCTCGGGCGTTTTGACGAAGCGCCGGGCGGTCCAGATGATGTAGCCGATGCCGGAATCGGCCGCGACGATCTCGGCGATGATCACGTAGGTCCAGCACCAGCCGAGCGTGATGCGCATATTGTCGAGCAGTGATGGCGCCATGGAGCGCAGCGCGACATCCCGCATCACATGACCGGAGTTCGCCCCGAGCGTGCGGGCCACCTCGACGAACTCGTTCGGCACGCGCCGCATGTCGTCTGCGACGAACAGCACGAGCTGGAAGAACGTGCCGAGCCAGAGCAGGAATATCTTGGTGGATTCCCCAACACCGAACCAGATGATCGACAGTGGCACGAGTGCGGGCACCGGGAGATAGCGAACGAAGTCGACGATGGGCTCGAGTGCTGCGCCGACGATGCGGTAGCTGCTCATGAGGATGCCGATCGGGATCGCCATGACGGCCGCGATGAGAAACGCGCCCCAGACGCGGGCCGCGGATATTCCCGTATGGTACAGCAGGGACTGATTGGTGATCAGGCTCCACAGGGCGACGAAGACGCGGCTTGGCGCCGGCAGGAACTGCGGACTGATGAGACCGCCGCGCGCGGCGGCCTCCCAAACGAGAAGCAGGGCCGCCGCGGCCAGCGCACCGACGGTGGCCTCGACCAACGGGCTCGACCTCGCCCGGAAGACGAACAGGTTTGTGAACATGAATGGACCGGAAAGGTTGGGCACCAGCGCCTGCCATTGCAGCCGCTGGTGCTGGGTTATCCGAGGGTCGATTATTCGGCGCCTGTCACGGTGCTGATGATCGAATTGTCGATCTGGTCTTCGGCGATCAGCTTGTTGTCCGCCGCACCGTTTTCCAGGTTGAGCGCCATGACGGTGTCGAAGATCGCGCCGAGCGTGCCTAGCTTTCCGTCCGCCCCCATATAGGCTTTGGATTCCGCCAGGCTGGTATAGGAAAGGCTGCTTTCGACGACACCCGTGACCTCGGCCGGGGTCAGTCCGAACTCCGGCGCCACCATCTCCGCGAATTTCGCGGGTTCGGCCTTGATGAAATCGACCGCCTCGTAAAGGCACGCGAGGAATTCGGCATATTTCTTCGGGTTCGCCTTGAGGTCGTCATTGCGTGCGATGATGGCATCGACGATGAGGCCACGCTTATCCTTCGACGAGAGAAGTACCTTCGCGCCGGAACGCGTGGAGTTCTGGACGGCCTGGGACATGAAGGGTTCGTAGGTCGCAATGGCGGCAATGCTTTCGTCGGCGAAGACGGCCGCGGTATCGGCCGTGGCAATGTCCTTGATCTGGAGATCGGCGAGCGAAAGCCCGGCCTCCTTGAGGGCCGCCTGCAAAAGCAACCGTGATGGAATGTTGAGCTCCGAGGCCACGGTCTTGCCCTTCAGGTCGGCGACCGAGGCGATCTTGTCGTCGGTGATGACGCCGTCTCCCCCGACAGATTCGTCGATCGTACCGATGATGATGCCGGGCGTGTCCTTGTCGCGCGGGCGACCTTGGTATTCACCGACCGAGCGCATCTGGACCTCGATATCGCCGCGCGCCATCGCCGCCATGACATTCGCGAGATCGTCCTCGAACTTGATGCTGACATCGAGGCCGCGAGCCGTGAAGCAGCCGTTCTGGATGCCCACATGGACGGGCGCAAAGCCGAGCCAGGTCGGCGCGAGGATACGGATCTGCTCGGCGCTCTGCGCGGCCGATGCCGTGGAAGACAACAGGATTGCAGCCTTGGCTAATCTGATGAAAGCGTTCATTTTGTTCCCCTTGAAATTTATGAGGACAGCCTGCCACGCGGTACATTGAAGTAAATCAAATTGTTTGCGACCCTGCATCGAAGATTATCAATGTGAGGTGCAGATGCGCAGATTGGACAATATCGATATCCGCCTCCTGCGGGTGTTCGTCGCGCTGGCGGATGCACGCGGCTTTGCCGACGCGCAGATTGCGCTCAACCTCTCCCAGTCGACGCTGAGCACGCATCTTGCCGAACTGGAAAAGCGCATCGGCGCCCAGCTTTGTCTGCGGGGAAAACAGCAGTTCCGCCTAACGGAAGCGGGCCAGGCGACCTATGACGCGGCCCAGCAGCTCTTTCTCGATCTCGACGGTTTCACCCGGCGGGTCAGTGCCGCACGTGGCAGCCTCGCCGGCCGGCTGCGCATCGGCGCCTCGGACGGCATCTATACAAGCCCGCAACTGGGCCTCCAGCACACCATCCGCCGCTTTCTGAAGGACGATGCCGATGTCTTCCTGGAACTGACACTCGCCATGCCATCCGAACTTGAGCAGAAGGTGGCCGACGGGGACCTCGATATCGTCATCGGCCCGCTGTCCCAAAAAGCGCCAAGTGTCACCTATCGCGACTTCGCAACGGAACCGCATTCACTCTATTGCGGCGCCGCACATCCGCTTTTTGCCAGAAACGACAAAGATCTCGACATGAAGGACATCGAGAACAGCCGGTTCTGCGTGCGGCGCTACCGACATTTCGACGACCTCTATATCGTCGGCCATCCCCGCGCCAGCGCATCGGCCGTAGAGATGGAAGCGCAAGCCATGATGATTTTATCAGGCCATTTCATCGGCTTCCTGCCCTGCCATTTCGCCGAGCCCTGGGTGAAAACCGGCGAGTTGAGAGCCTTGAAGAAGGGAACCTTCGACTTCTCCTCCACACATCGCATCGCGTATAGGACTGCAAACGCGGCCAACCCCTTGGTCGTTGCTTTCTTGCAGGCCTTGCTCGAGCCAGCGAGATGAAATCTAGCGCTCCGTCCCTTGACGGAATTCAAACAGCTGGCCCCTCGTGTAGACAAGGATCATGCAGACTTGGACTTGATCAGTTTCCAGCGAAGCGGTTCTCAAATGCGGCGGCTACAATGTATCCATCACTCTTCTACTTCGGCAATTTGTGAATCCGACAAGACGTCAAAGCGCAATTTTGATCGTCTTCATCTGGGTGAATTCCAGCAGTTCCTCGATCGATTCTTCACGCCCCACGCCGGAAAGCTTGTAGCCGCCGAACGGTGCGCCGATGTAATGGGATGACGTGTCGTTGACCCACACGAAGCCGGACTGGACCTGCCGGGCCGCGCGATGGGCCGTGGTGACATTCGTTGTGTAAATCGCCGCGGTGAGCCCGTAGTCGACACTGTTGACATGGCGCATCATGTCCGCCTCGTCAGTCCATTTGATCACGGCGAGGACAGGCCCGAAGATCTCTTCGTGCGCGATCGCCATGTCGGGCGTGACATCGGTAAAGATCGTAGGCTCGATGAAGTAACCATTGGCAAGGTCGGGCAACGTCGGGCGCGCGCCACCCAGCCGGAGCGTCGCGCCCTGCTGCTTGCCGAGCTCAATGTAACCCATGATCTTCTCGTACTGCGCCTTGGAGATGATGGCGCCCATATTCGTTGCCGGGTCTGTGGCAAGGCCGGGCTTAAAGCGTCGCGTCGCGGCGATGATGCCCTCAACGACAGCATCGTGGATATCTGCGTGGACGAAGAGCCGCGATGTCGAACCACAGGACTGGCCGCACCAGGTGAAGTTCATGCCCCGTACCGCACCCTCGACGGTGCGGCCGATATCGGCATCGGCATAGACGATCAACGCGTTCTTGCCCGAGAGCTCACAGATCATCGGTTTCAGTCGGTCGGCGCAGGCCTTCGCAACCGCTTTTCCAGTGGCGATGCTACCGACAATCGACACCATGGCGACATCGCGGTGCGTGACCAGCGCCTGGGTGGATTCAAGCCCACAGGTCATGAAGTTGATGACACCCGGTGGCGCAATACCGTCGATCAATTCCGCCAACCGCAGAGCGGAGAGCGGGGCCTGCGGCGAAGGCTTCATGATCACGCTGTTTCCAGCTGCCAACGGCGCGCCGAGCTTGCCGCCGGCAAAGGAGAGCGGGTGGTTGAAAGCGCCGATCCGGAGGCAGACACCCCAGGGTTCGCGCACTGTCATGCACATCATGTCCTGGCCAGCGGGTATCGTGCTGCCTTTGGCTTCAAGCGCCACGCCGGCAAAATAGTCGAGCTTTGTGGCGGCGTTTTCGGCATCGCGCAACAGTGCGGTGACAGGATTGCCACAGTTGGCCGCATCGAGAAGGGCGAGTTCCTCGGCATTCTTCCGAATGACAGCCGCAATCTCACGCAACAAGGACGAGCGCGTCTTCGGCAGCGTTCCCTGCCAGTCTTCGAATCCCGAGCGGGCCGCAGCGATCGCCGTTTCAACATCGCTGATATCGGCCTGCGCAACCGGACCTAGGCTCTCACCGGTCGACGGGTTGAACACATCTGTATAGCCGCCATTGGGAGCGTGCCAGCGGCCGCCATAATAGAGATCGCGATTTGCGGGAAGGACCGACTGTATTGTTCTGCTCATCACTGCCTCCTAATGCCCACGGGTCACGATCTTCTTGGTGTATCCGAGGGCGATATGCGCATCGATCAGATATGGCCGCCCGGCATCGACCACGGCCAGCCCGCGTTCGATCGCCGCCATCAGGTCGTTGACATTCTCGACCGGGCCTTCTGCTTCGACACCTTGCGCGCGCGCCATGCCGGCCAGATCGAGTGCCGGATTGTCGATCTGTTGTCCGATCCAGCGGTTCTCTGGCGGGCGCCCGCGGTCTTTGGCCATGGCAGCCTGATGGATCTCGTCGTTGTAGTTCGAACGATTGTTGGCCACGATGAATAGCGCTGGGATCTGGTAATGCGCGGCGGTCCAAAGCGCCGTGACGCCCTGGAGAAAATCGCCGTCGCCCATGACGCCAACCACTGTGCGGTCGCTGCCAAGCAGTGCCAACGCTACGCCGACCGTCAGCCCCGGGCCGGCGCCGATGCCGCCGCCGCCGTTATGCCCCATGAAGTCAAGCGGTCCACGGATCATGAAGGCGCGCGTCGACCAACCGATATTGTTGTTGGCGAGTGTAACCTTACGGCTCCCGGCGATCTTTTTGACCGCTACTTCCAGGTCGAATGGGATAATTTCCCGGTCGCCATTAGCGTTGAACTCGGCCGGCCCCGGATCGATGCGCGCTATGCCGGTCCAGGTCGAAATACCCTTATCCCGCCCGTTCAGGCTAACGAGGAGTTGTGCGACGAAGGCATCAGGATTGGCATCGATGGGGAAATCGGCCGGTGGCAGGCCGAAATACCCCATGTCCCAGCCATTGTGGAGTGAGCGATCCTGCGTCACATGCACGATCCTGGCTTCAAGCTGGTCGGATTTGCGATTGACCTGCCGCAGCAGGCCGTTGAGATCAACCCAGTCGAACGAAACGATGAGATCTGCTGCCTCGACGATCGGTTTGGCGTCGGCATCAAGCCAGGTGAGCGGTGGGGCAGCATGGCGAGGATGGTCGGTCGGAAAGACCGCCTTGCCGCGGGTCGACGTCATCACATAGGCACCGGCGGCCTCGACCAGCGCCACCCTGCGATCCCAGTCGCCCTGATCGACCGAGCCACGGCCAAACAGAAACAGGGGATTTCGGGCCGCCCGGACAAGATCGGCCACAGCGTCGATATCGCGTTGCGTGGCACAAGCTGGCGAAATCGGCTGATAGCGCTCGGCTGTCGGAATATGGAAGTGTTCAGGGGCCGGGTCCTCCTGCAAACCAGCGTCCAGGCAGATATAGACTGGGCCACGCGGCGTGGACGCGGTGATCTGGTGGCCGCGCAGGAATGCCTCGACGATGCCGTCCGCAGAACGTGGTTCATCATCCCACTTCACATAGTTGCGCAGCAATCCGCCCTGATCCTTGGAGGTGTGTATCCAGTCGATATAGGGGCGCCGCTTTTCCGGCTCGACAGGACCGGTCGCACCGATCACGATCATCGGCGCTCGCCCGCCCCAAGCATTGAAGATGCCCATCAGGCCATGCAACAGCCCGACATTGGAATGGAGCACAGCGCCCATCGGCTTGTCGGTGACCTTCGCATAACCATGCGCGATCGAAATGACGTGGTCTTCGTGCAGGCACAGCAGCATTTGCGGCGAACGGTTACCGAGGTAGTTGACGAGGCTGTCGTGGAAACCGCGATAGCTGGCGCCGGGATTGAGGGCGACATAGGGGATATCGAGCCTTCGCAACATCTCCGCGGCGATGTCACTCTTCCAATCAAGCGTCGAGGGTGTCTCCAACCCAATGGGGCGATCAAATTTGTCCAACTCTTCCTCCTCCGGTTGTCAATGCACTTGGAAATTCCGCCAAATAGAATTTTTGATTATTATTTCGTTGGAAATTCCGTTACGTGGAATTACTTATTTTTAATCCATAAAATTTCTTCTAAGCTATACAAATACTTCAATCGCCGTCAAGCGCGTCGAAAATATAGACGCGACGCGAAAGACGGAAGGAATAGCATTGAGGAGGATTGCATGCCGCTGCACGGTCTCATGACGGGTACGCTTGATTATCTACGTCGCCCCCTGGTGGCCAACATCACGCCAGGCATGAACGTGCTCATCGTGACCGATACGGCGCATGATCCAAGGGTCTGGCAGGCTGTCATGAGCATTGTCAGCGAACTCGGCGCAGACGGCACATTGGCGCTGTTTGATCCACGACCGGCCGACTACTACGATCCGCCCAAGACAGTCTGTGAAGCGATGCTGCATTCGGACCTCAACATCCTGCTGGCATCGACCGGCATGCTGCACGCTCATGCAAACGCGGTTGCGATGGATGCTGGTGTTCCGGTCATCTGCATGGATGGCGGCATGACGCTGGAAATGTTTCAGTCCGGCGCAGTCACCGAGGACCAGAAGGAAATGGCGATCCGGCAATATTGGGTCGCTACCAACATCTTCGGTAAAGACGCCAGGCATTGCAGGGTTACCTCCAAATATGGCTGCGACTTCACCTATTCGGTCGAAAACCGCATTTTCATCCCGAATATGCCGGGCGACGACTTCGTTGCCTACAAGATCCAGAACGTCTCCAAAGTTCAGAACCGCAAGTCCAACATGCTGCGGTTCCTCTATCCCAATGGCGAATTCAACATTCCGCCGGTCGAATACAGCGGCAGCGGCAAACTGGTCATCGATCTGTGCATGCACCAGATCGGCCGGATATCCAGCCCGATCGAGCTTACGGTCGAGCACGGGCGTATCGTCAAGATCGACGGTGGCGCAGACGCGCACTTCCTGCGCAACTATCTTGAGCAGTATGGCGACGAGAATGCCTATGTCTGCCCAGCGGAGGCGTCGGTGGGGATCAACTCGAAGGCCCAGATCCGCGGCGTCCAGCGCGAAGACAAGAACATCCTGGGCACCATGCATTTCGGGCTCGGCACCAATGTCGATGTGGGTGGAACCCTGCTGTCGAACATTCACATGGACGGGGTGATCCTCGAACCAACGCTTTATGTCGACGGAGACAAACGGATCGAAAACGGACGCTTCCTACGTCCGATCGACGGCCCCTTGGGCTAAGGACCATAAGCCAAGAAACTTCCGCGCGGCTCCGCGTGACCCGCGCCGTCGAAGCGCGCCCGTATTTGGTGAAATATATATCAATAAAAACAAGACAATATTGCAAAATCCTATCGTATTTCCGGATGGCGGAATTCTTTGTTCAAGCAATTGCCAAGTTTTCCTTTGCTTCCTACCGTCTCTATATTGCCTCGCAGGGGAAAGCGAGGTCGATCACTGGAGGAAAGCATCATGTTGAGACAGACCGCCATGCATTGGCTGGCGCGCGGCGCCGTCGTACTCACTGCCCTCGTTGCCGCTCAACCCGTTCTCGCGCAGGAAGATTTCTACGCAGGCAAGACCATCGAACTGGTCATCGGTTTCGCGCCCGGTGGCGGAAACGATCTCCTGTCCCGCGTCGTCTCCAACCATCTGGGCGACCACATTCCGGGTAAACCGACGATCGTGCCGATCAATCTGCCCGGTGCCGGGGGCCTGGCGGCGGCCAACCAGCTCTACAACACGTCGCCACAAGATGGCACGGTGATCGGCATTGTCTCGCAGGCCGTGCCGCTGCAATCCAAGATGATCGACAATGTCGAGTTCGAAATGTCGGGCTTCAACTTTATCGGCCGCGTCCAGCCGTCGACCAGCGTGACCATGGTCTGGAATACGAGCGACATCAAAGACATACAGCAGGCGATGAAGGAAGAAGTGATCCTCTCGGCGACCAATGTGGGTTCGTCGATTTCGCTGTATCCGCGCGCGATGAACCAGTTCCTCGGCACCAAATTCAAGCTCATCATGGGCTATGAGGGCTCCGCAGCCGGTATGCTGGCCATGGAACGCGGAGAAGCCGAAGGGCACTCCACGACCTTCGAAGCCCTGATGGCTGCCAATCCCACCTGGTTCAAGGAGGGAACGGTCCGTATTCTTGTGCAGCATGCGCTGAAGCGCGATCCGGTGCTGCCCGATGTTCCGACCTCCGTCGAGCTCGCCTCGGAAGAGAACCGGCCTGTCATGGAACTGATCATGAGTTCCAATGACATCGGAAAGTACTATTTCACGACGCCCGGCATTCCGAACGACCGGCTTGAAATCCTGCGCCGTGCCTTCGATGCCATGGTCAAGGACCCGGCTTTCCTGAAGGATGCGGCTGCGATCGGTGCAACCGTCAATCCGATGTCCGGCGAGGACTTACAGGAGATGATTGCGCGCTTCGACAAGATCGATCCCGCACTTCTCGCCAAGGCGAAGGCGGTTTATGGCGAATAGAGACCGATTTCGAAATCTAAAGGGGCGCTTGCTAGGCGCCCCTCATGTTATCCGTCGGCCTCTGGCGTGCTCGCAGCCTTATGAGCATGTAGAATGACGGGAATGACGGAGGACGAGACGTGCGACTTTGGGACTTTGCCCTCGATTTCTATCGCCGAGAAGGCGTTGCAATGGCCTGCCTCGAGCTCCAGGATCGGGGCAATGTCGACGTCAATGTCCTGATTCATGCCCTCTGGCGGACGGTAATCCGTGAAGAGACGCTTGAGCAAGGCGACATCGAGGCCGCTGATGCGCACGTGGCTGTCTGGCGCGAAGAGGTCGTTCTGCCGCTTCGGGCCATTCGCCGCCGGTTGAAATCAGGACCGGCTCCAGCACCGGACAAAACGACCGAAAAGCTCCGCGACCGCGTCAAAGCCGCCGAACTCGACGCGGAACATATCGAACTCGATACACTTGAAGCCATGCCAGCGGCTGCATCGCCATCAAAAACATCCGATACGCGCCCACGCGCTGGGGCGGCCGTCCTCCTCGTTCTGGAGCATTTCTCGTCGGGCCAGAGCGAGCCGCTCGCGCATGCCATAGAAACGCTCATCGACGCAATCTAACGACAAGTTGCGGCATCACGCGTCACTATCATCACTCGCTTTGCGCGGAGCTAATCTGATGGCACCGCGAAACAGGAGCTGCGCCAGAGCGACAACCAGGATCACGCGAACGATATGGTGGCCGGAGACGAATGCCACTTCGAGGTCCATAGCGAGTGCGACGAGACTCATTTCGTTGAGGCCGCCAGGAGAGTAGGCCAGAAGGATCGCCTCCAAGCCGTAAGGGGAGACAACAGCGAGCCCCATGGCGAAGAACAGCGCAATGGCGAGCATGATCGTCACAGATCCGGCGCTGACCAACAGAATGACACCGATGCGTTTCGGCGGTACGCCGGCGAAGCGGCACCCGATGAGCGTTCCGAGAACCACCTGCGCGAGAATAATCACCTCGGCCGCCGGCTGGAAATCCGTAGCGCCCGTCATATGCACCGCGGCGGAGATAAGCATCGGTCCAAGAAGGTATCGCGCCGGCAGTTTCAGGATTCGCCCGGCAGCCATGCCGACCACGACACAACCCGCTAGCAAAAACTCGCTCATTATGGATGTCTCAGCAATCGACAGACGAGTTGCACTCGCTCCGGTCACAATTGTCGCATCCGCGAGAAACGCGATAATCAGTGGCACCGCGGCCACGACGAAAAGGATGCGCGCAGAATGCACCAGCGCAATCGTTCTGCCGTCACCGCCTTTCTCTTCGCCGACGAGCATCATTTCAATGACGCCGCCGGGCATGGCGGAGAAGAAGGCGGTCGGCAGGTCCATGCCCGCAACCAGACGGAAGTAGGGCGTTACCAGAACAGCGCACACCAGCACATAGCCCACAAGACCGAGTAATGTAGGCACCCAGCCCGTGAGGCTGGCGAGTTGTTCAGGCGAGAAGCTCGCTCCAAGCAAAACGCCAATGATCGCCGTCATGAACGGGCGAACGGCCGCGACGGGTCGCACTGGCAGGCGGAGCAGCGTTGCGGCCGTGCAGGCACACATCGCTCCCAGCATCCAGGGGAGAGGAAAGCGGATATAGGCGAAGACTGCTCCTCCGACCGTACCGATCAGGAGCGCAAGGCCGAAGCCAGCCCACATCGCAGTTTTCGATGCCGATCCCACAATCAGGAGCCGGCGAGCTTATCGGCCTGTTCGCGGGCCTGCGTCACCTGCCCCAGAATGGAGATTGCCAACGATGCGGCATCTCTGGTGGGACCAAACAACCCAACCGGACCATGGATCGTATCGATCAAGGTCTCTGCGATGCCGGCCTGCCTTAGGGCATCAACGCGCATCTGATGGGTTCTCCGGCTGCCAAGCGCGCCGATAAAAAATGGCTTGTGTTCCCGAAGGAGATGGCAGAGCAGGCCAAGTTCCCATTCATGGTCGTGAAACAAGAACACGACGGCGGTATAGGGATCGACTGCGAAATCGGGGCGATCGGAAGGCATCGAAAGCCAATGCGCCTTGGCGCCATTGCGGTAGACGCTGTCCGCCGTTTCGCCGTCGGCACAATAGGCGATCACCTCAAGACCGGCAGCGGTTGCTATGCGCGCCGTCGTTTCCACCTCAAGCCCACGACCGATCAGAACGAGGCGCGTCCTTGGTCGGTAGACGCGCTCGAAAATGTCGAGCTTCCAGCCCGTCCCATCGGCCTCATCGAGCGACTGGTCGAAGCGCAGCCTGCCCTCCTTCGGCAAGTAACCAATACGGAACGGCTCACGAAATTCCATCGCTTCAATGGCGGCGCGCACAATCACGGGATCGGGGGCCACATGGATATGCAAGTCGATACCGCCACCGCAAGGCAGACGCACGTCGATGAGCGGCGAGCCCGAGCCGATGCGCAACACCTGGTCGCGCGCCTTCTCGATAGCCTGGATGGCTTCGGCGGCAATGGCCGCCTCTACGCATCCACCCGACACGTAACCACAATAGCGACCGTCCGAGAGCACCGACATATGGGCACCCTTGCCACGCGCCGACCCTCCGATCACCTCCACGACAGTGATCAGCGCGCAGCCGAGGCCTTCCTGTTGACCAGTCTCGAGCAGCCGGAAGGCGGTGAGCGCGTCGTCAGGCTGGCTATCAGGTGCGCCAAGCGGGAAATCGACGCGGGCCGCCATCATGGGCACACGCCTTGGGAAGATCTGCATTGGTCGTCTCCTGCGGGCGCGGATTACTCGAGATTGCGCGCAGAATCTTCGGGACCCTTGCCCGAATGCTGCCGCGGCAAGGTGTCGTCGCCGTTGAGCTGCCAATCGCTTGCGGTGGCGCGCTGCGCCAAGGTTTCCCAGCGCTCGGTCCAGTCGCCCAACGTGTAGCCGTGCCAAGGGGATTCCGCCTTGATGGCCGGCAGACCCAACTCCTCCCAGATCGCCTTGGCGTTTTCCATGAATTCCTTTTTGGGTAAGGCGAGAGGCGGCAGCGGGCGCTTCTGCGTCGCGTCGATCAACAGGCCGGAATCGGTGTTCGAGGGGCCATACTGAGCACCCTGCACGCCGCCTCTGTTGGGCGTGATCAGCACGTCCTCGGAGGGGGTCGATCGGTAGGCCATCGACCACAAGATAGCGTCGACCGAATTGGGGTCGATGTCCTCACTGATCGCGATGACGATCTTGCCGACGCTACCCATGAAGGAAGACGCGGCGTAGAGCCCACGCCAGACCTCGCTGCGCGGTGTTCCATAGGCATATTGAAGGAAGATGACCGGGCGAAGATTGGTCAACCGCTCGTGCAACACGACCTTCTTGATACCCTTGATCGACAGTTGCTTGGACAGATGGTGCAGGAACAGCGGTTCGTAGGCGACCTTCTTTATGACGCTCGATTCCGACGGGGTCACCTGGCTGATAATGGCGTTGAAGATCGCCTCCCGCTTGTGCGTGATGGCCGTGACGATCATGGGCATGTTGTAGCCCTCGAGCGCGACATAGCCGTTGCTTTCGCCGAACGGGGCTTCAGGCTCAAGCACGGAGGTATCGATGTATCCCTCTATGACGATCTCGGCATCTGCCGGAACTTCAAGGTCGTTGGACACGCATTTCACCGTGTCGATCGCCTGTCCTGCCAGACCCCCAGCGACGGAAAACTCATCGACGTCGACGGGCAGTTTCTGCGGCGAGGTAAACACCACCACGGGTGCCGCCCCAAGCGCGATGGCGATCGGCATGCGCTCTCCGCGCTCACGATATTTCAGCCAATGCAACCACCCGCCGGCGCCGCCGGGCTTTGCCGCCATGCGAATGACCATGCGGTCCGGCGCTTTCAACGCGGCGCGATACATGCCGGCATTCTGGACACCGGTTTCCGGATCGCGCGTGATACACATGGTCGCCGTGAGGTAGGGTGCGGAATCGAAGCCCGGCGTCGAAACGGGCACCGGCAATGCCGCAACGCCACCATCTGGCCGCGTCAGCGCCTCGCCTTGAATGACAACCGCCTGGCATGGGGCGTCCGTGACCCGGTTAGGTGGAATCGGATTGGCAATCGCGTGATTCCAGGCGTCACCGATCTCCTCGACCGGACGGCCCATGCCCATGGCATAGATGCGCGGGGAGGCCGCCAATGCGCCAAGAAGTACCGGCATGTCGTATTTGCGGCCTTTGGAATCCACCACATTTGTGAACAGGAATGCCTTGCGGTCGTTCTCCTCCAATCCACCCAAGAACTGCCAGCGCACCAGCGGGTGGAGTTCCGTATCCTTGTTGATGGGGCGGTCGACCCGCACCAGCAGACCCGCGGCATCGAGCGCGTCGAGATGGTCATTGAGATTGAGCGGCGGGGTTCTTGGGACGGTCATGGTTCCTCCAGCGGACGTGTTCGTTTCACTCATGCGACCGCTTCGGCAAAAGCGCCAAGGATCGCGGCAATATCTTTCGGCCTTTCGAGTGGGGACAGGTGCCCCGCTCCGGCAATTTCCTTGTAGTCCGCGCCTGCGATACGTGCTGCAAGGTCCCGCATAACGGATGGCGAGACACTTTTGTCATCGGTCGCCGCGATCGCTAGGGCCGGCACCCGGATGGTTCCGAGGCTGGCAGCATGATCGAGACCGGCCATGGCCCGCCAGCACCGCGAATGCACAACCGGGTCGTCTTCGAGAAGCCAAGCGCGAACCTTTGCTACCATCGCCGGGTTTGCCTCTTCCGAGAACCAGCGCTCCAGCGTCATCTCGACGATAGCCGGCATGCCAGCCATGGCTGCGTTCGCCCGGGCGAGAACCGCTTTACGGCCGGCGTCGTCACGGCTATGTCCGGCGCTGATGACCACCATGCCCCGCACGATCTGCGGGGCCGCGATCGCTACCGCCTGGGCCAGCATGCCGCCAAGCGAACATCCGCAAACAATTGCTGGTGGTGTACCGACCGCGTCGATAAGGTCGATGACGTCCTGAGCCATATCCTCAAGGCTAAAATCCATACCCGGCACATCGCTCTGGCCGTGGCCGCGCAGGTCGGGACTGATCAACCGAAAACGGTCTGACAGCGCATCGACCACCGGATCCCAGAAGGCAGCGCGCAAACCGACCGGATGCAGCAGTACGATGACGGGTCCGACGCCACGAGTCTGGTAATGCAGCCTCAATCCGGAGCGCGTGACGATCTGCACCATCGTTCTCAACTCGCCCTAACAAGCGCCAGCAGCGCGCCGGCATAGTCCGACGCGGCCTCCGGTGCCATGCTTGCGGAAAAACTCTGGTATTTCTTGATCGTCGCGAGATTACGACGCGGGCGCGATGCCAGCTCGTCCACGAAGGCTTGTACTTTCTCTTCAAAGGTCTCTTGTGGCAGGACCACGCTGGCAAGCCCGATATCGACCGCACGCGTCGCGGTGATCGTCTCACCGGAATAGATGAGCCAAGCCAGGGCTTTGGGCGACAGATGCCGCATGACGGCGGTCATGGCCATGGTGGGGGGAATACCGTGGTGAATTTCACTGAAGGCAAATTTCGCTTCACTTGCGGCAAGCGTGATGTCGCAGGCCCCAGCAAGCGCAGCACCGAACCCCAGCGCATCGCCATGGACCTTCGCAATGACGGGAACGGGAACTCGCCTGATCGCAGCATAAAGATCGAGTACAGCCGCCATCGACTGTTCGCGCATATCGTAAGCCGAGAGTGCGCCCGGCGTTTCACCGCGGCCGTCGCGTCCGAGGCAGAAGGCCGGCCCGCGCGCGGCCAGGATAACGGTATTCAGCTGCTCCCGGCCCGCAAGCTCGTGCAGCTTCTGCGTCAGCAGGCGCATCATGTCACGGGTCAGTTTATTACCCTCGTCCGGGCGGTTGAGATCGACCGTCGCGACGGTGCCCTCTCGCGAAAATTCTACAGCGAACTCGAACATGGCTCTTTCCCCTATTGAGAGACGTGCCGGCAGAAGCCGGCACGTCAGCTCTGCTTACTGGTTCGGCCAAACGGCCTTGACGCGCGCGATCAGTTCGGGCGTGGCCGAGGCTGCTTCGCTAACCACTTTCTGGAGCTCCTCGCCCGACATCGGCGAAATCTCGAGCCGCTGTTGCGTAAGTTCGTTGACGAAGTCCGGGTCCTTCAACATGGCGTCGAAGGCGCGGCGCAGCGCCTCCACCCGATCTGCAGGCACACCGGGCGTGGTAAGAACGGGCTTACCAACCTCTACACCGCCGAGGATCAAACGGGTTGCCGCGAGCTCGGCCGGATCCTTGATCAACTCGATCGCCGTCGGCACATCTGGTAGTTCCGCGTGGCGGGTCAGCCCGTACTGGACGAGGAAGTTGACTTTGCCGCTTTTCATCCATTCAGGGTGGGACGTCATGACGGCAGCAAGGCTGGTCGAATGTCCATCGACCTCGCCACGCTCCATGGCCAGCATAGCCTCTGCGGAACCCTCATAGCCCATGACGAGCTTGAACTTCGTTCCGGCCATGGTGTTCATAACCGAGGGATAGATCGCCACGGTCGAACTTGCACCGGTCGCCGCCAGAATGGTTTCCGTGTTCATGGCATCCTGTACCGTCTTCACATTGGTCGATGCGTTGACGAACGTGACATTGGTGTTCGAGGCGACACGACCGATCCAGTTGAATTCGGCGGACTTGAACTGGATATTCTCTGAACCCAGCTGCTCGTCAAGCGGGATCGTCGATGCGACGACACCGAGAACCGAGCCATCCTTGGGCGCGATGTTGGCGAGGTGATTTGCAGCAAGCAAACTGCCGCCGCCGGGCATGTTGAGCGGAATGACCTGGGGATTGCCAGGAATGTGCTTACCAATGTGATTGGCCACGGCGCGTGCATAGGCATCATTGCTGCCGCCCGGCGCATAGCCGATGACCATATCGATTGTCTTGCCTTTGTAGAATTCCTCGACGGTCTGGGCGAGGGCCTGGTGCGGCGCCGTCGCCAGGAAAGCGATCGCGCCCGCCAAAAGCATGCGTCTTGTCTTCGAATACTTCATCATATTTCCTCCCAAAGATGAAATGGATCAACTCACATCAAGCATGCGACCGGAATGGCCCATCATGTGTGAGAGTTTGGCAGCGTTCGAGCGGACAAGTTTTATGACCTGCCGCTCCAGTTCGGGCGTCATGCGATGCTCGGGGGTGACTATCCCGAGGGCGCCGCAGACGACTCCCGTTGCATCGAAGACCGGAGCCGAAATTCCGATGGCGTCGGGCGCGGCTCGCTGCCCGACGCTGCGCGCATAGCCGTGCCGCCGCACCATGGCGAGTTCGGCCGAAAGCGCGTCCTGACTTGGTATTGGCGCACCGGTCAGCGGGGACGGTCCTCCCTCGGAAAGAACACGACGCAGTTCGCCCGGCTCCAGCCACGCCATCACCGCGCGGCCGAGCGATCCCCAGATTGGGGAAATGTTCATCAGCAGATCGAACTTGAAACGAAGCGGATAAGCAGAATCCACTTTGTGGGCGAGCACGATACGGCTGCGCGACGGCGTGACGATCGCCAGAAGGCAGGTCTCCTTGCTCTCCTCGGCCGTTTTGGCCACGACCGGCTTGGCGACATTGAGAAGGCTGTAGCGCGTCTCGACGAGGGCCGCGATACGAAAGAGTTCTGTTCCCACGCGATAGCGCCGCTTGGAGGCACGATCGATCAAGCCCTGTTCGACCAGCGGCCCGAGGAGCCTGTGCGTCGAGCTCGGCGCGAGATTGAGGGCTTCGCTGATCTCGCTGATCGAGAGCACGCCCGGCCCCTCGGCGAAGATCTTGAGGACGGCGACCAATCGCTCTGCATAGCTCGCCGAATTCATGGGAACGCCTCCGTCTGCCATCATGCAACGCTCCTTGCCTTTGCTTCGTCGATCAACTGGATGATGCGTTGCGGCGACAGTGGCGCCTCGGCGATGTGGACGCCAAGGGGCGACAGTGCATTGGCTACAGCGTTGACGATCGCCACGATGGTGGGGATGGTTCCCCCCTCGCCCGCCCCCTTGACCCCAAGCGGATTGTTGGGGCTTGCAGTCTCTTGATGATGGATTTCGACGCGTGGAACATCGGCCGCGAGCGGCAGCATGTACTCACCGAAATTGGTGGACAGCGGCTGCGCTTGGTCGTCATGGACCATGCGCTCGAAAAGCGCATTGCCGACACCGTGGGCAACGCCACCAACGACCTGCCCATCAACCACCATGGGATTGATCACCCGGCCGCAGTCGTGGGACATCACGAGCCGGTTGATGTGAACACGGCCCGTCTCGACATCCACCTCGACTTCCGCAACGCTGGTCCCGTTGGCATAAGAGGACTGCGTGGGCGTGAAATAGGCGGTGTTCTCCAGCCCCGGGGTCATGCCGGGCGCGAGCGAAAAGCCGGGTTTGCCCAGCGAATAGACGGCAAGTTCGCGTAGCGTCTTGAACCGGTTGGACGGCCCCTTCACCCGGGCCACGCCATCGGTCAGTTCGATATCGTCGGGCTCGACCTCAAGCAGTTGCGCGGCGATCTCGCGCACCTTGGTTGCCACCGCCTGACCGGCGAGGTGCGCTGAAGAACCTGCATTGACGGCCGTGCGCGACGCGAAAGTGCCGATGCCAAACGAGATGTTCGACGTATCACCCGTCTCGACCGTCACGGCATCGATCGAGACGCCGAAATGGTCGGCGACAATCTGTGCCAGCGTCGTCTTGTGCGCCTGACCTTGCGGCGTGGCACCGGTATAGGCAGTGATGTTGCCATTGGTGCCAATGCGCACTGTTACACCCTCATAGGGGCCAAGGCCTGTCGCCTCGACGGCATTGCCGATGCCGATGCCGATATACCGACCTTCCGAGAGCGCCGCTTTCTGCCGTTCCTCGAAGGCCTCGTAGTTGACGGCCTCAAGCGCCACCTCCTGGCATTTCGGATAGTCCCCGCTATCATAGACGACTGGACGACCATCGCGAAAAATGACCCCGACATCGTAGGGCATCTGTTCCGGTTTGATGAAGTTGCGTCGGCGCACTTCGGCCGGATCGAGGCCAAGCTCCTTGGCGACACGCTCTAGAAGCCGCTCCATGACGAAAACAGCCTGTGGCCGGCCCGCGCCCCGCACCGGCGTGGTCGGCACCTTGTTGGTGATCACCGAAATGAGGGTCATGTCATAAGCGGGAATTACGTAGGGACCGGGCACGGTTGCGACCGAAATCCACGGCAGCACGATTCCCCACGGCGTGTAGGCGCCGTTGTCATGGGTGAGCGTGCCACGGACACCGAGAATCTTGGCGTTCTCGTCGACGGCGATCTCCACGTCCCAGTACTGGTCACGCTCCTGGTGGGTAGCGACGAAATTCTCGCGGCGATCCTCGATCCATTTGACCGGACGTCCGGTTGCCATCGAGGCCGCAGCGACGGCACCATATTCCACGTAGTACGAACCCTTCGGGCCGAAGCCGCCGCCGACATCCGGCGTTACGATGCGCAGCTTGGAATCCTGAATATCGAAAAGTTCGTGGAAGGACCGCTTGATGCGATGCACGCCCTGCGATGAAACATAGACGAGCAGGTTTTCGCTGAACTGATCGTAGTGGGCGATTGCGCCGCGGCATTCCATAAAGAAGGCGCCACCGCGGTGCTGGAAGATCGACTCCTTGAACACATGGCGAGCGTTGGAGAAGGCAGCGTCTATGTCCCCCGTCACCGACGGCATCGTTGCCGCAATGTTGGAGTCTGCACCAAGATGCGATCGGGGCGCTCCTTCCAGAAGCCCAGCCCGGCAGTCGGCGACCACGCCGAGAGGTTCGAGGTCGACCATCACCTGCGCAACCGCGTCCTCCGCGATGTAGCGGTTTTCCGCAACGACAATGGCAATGGCCTCGCCGACATAACAGACTTCATCACGTGCCAAAGTGTACGGAAGCCGCGGATTGGTGAGTGATTCTACCGGCACGACCAGCGGCAGGCGGCGCTGCCGCAATGTTTCGGGCAGTTCGTGGTACGTGATGACAGCAATGACGCCGTCCATTGCACGTGCAGCACTCGCGTCGATCGATTTGATTTTCGCGTGCGCGAGGGGGCTTCGCACGAAAGCCGCATGCGCCATGTTGGGCAACTCGATGTCATCGACATACCGCCCCTTGCCGGTCAGAAACGCCGGGTCTTCCTTACGCTTGATGCTCTGTCCGAATGAGCGCATCTGCATCACTGTTCTCCCCGCGCCTGAGCCGCCGTCGCGAGTACCGCATCAACGATCGCCTGATAGCCGGTGCATCGGCAGATGTTGCCCGAGAGCGCATCGCGAACCTCGGATTCCGTCGGATCGGGGTTCTCTTCGAGAAACTCCGTCATGGTCATGAGGATGCCGGGGGTACAGAAGCCGCATTGCAGCCCATGTTTTTCCCAGAATTGGTTCTGCATCGGCGTCAACTTACCGTCCTTGGCGAGGCCCTCGACGGTCGCGACCGACTTGCCGTTGGTCTGCACAGCCAGCATCAGGCAGGAGCGGACCGCCTCACCTTCGACACGAACCGTGCATGCACCGCAGGCACCATGCTCACAGCCCAGATGCGTGCCGGTCAGCTTGAGATCGAGGCGCAGAAAGTCGGCGAGCGTGCGCCGGGTTTCGACTTCGCGCGAAAAGGGCGTGCCGTTCACGGTCACGGAAATGGTACGCAGGTCTTTCATACTCGAACTCTCTGATCGGCGCGCTCGGTGGCCTTGGTGAAGGCGCGGCGCGTGATGACGCGCGCCAGATGGCTCCGGTAGTCGGAGGTGATATAGGCGTCACTCATGGCCTCGATATCGCCAGCAGCAGCGGCAAGATCAGCGGCTGTTCCGGCATCAGGCATTGTGCCCCGCAAGCGGCCTTCCATCTCGGTGAGGCGAACAGGAGTTTCGGTGACGCCCGAAACCGCGACCGCCAGCCAGTCGATCGCACCCCGATGATCCAGCGTCATCAAGCACGACACGGCACAGATCGCAAAGTCGCCATGGCGCATCGCGAATTCCTCGAAGCCATAGCCGTGAACTACCGGCCAGCGGGCAAGACGGACCGATCGCAAGAATTCATTGGGTTGGACGGATGTCGTTAGGAAGCCCAAGCCGAATTCACCGAAGCTGATACTCCGGTCACCGTCCACGCTCGTCAGCGTCAGCACTGCGTCATGCAGCGCGGCCATGTTTACCAGTTCGGCGGACGGATCAAAATGACAGAGAGAGCCGCCAATCGTGCCGCGGGCTCGTGTCTGGCGGTGTCCCACATGCGAAAGGGCTTCGCCAACGATCGGCATGTGCTTGGCGATATCCTGAGAACGCTGCAGGAACCTCTGGCGCGTGGACGCGCCGATTTCTATGAAGTCCTGCTGGACATCGACATAGGCAAGGCCGTCAACGGTGTTGAGATCGATGAGGTGGCCGGGCTGTACGAAGCGGAAATTCATCATCGGCATTAGAGACTGACCGCCTGCAATGATGCGGACGTCGTCGAGCGTTCCAAGCAGTTCGGTCAGTTCGGCCGTCGTTGTGGGTGCGTGATAGGTGAAGGGCGAGGGCTTCATATGTCAGCCGCTTCCTTTTGATATGACGGATAGAAGGTCGTGATTTTGCGTTGTGACGCGCCCAGCAGCTCGGAAAGCGTGCGCGCCTTGTCGACAAGTGCCGCGAGCCAGTCCTGCTCCCATTCCGCGCGAAAGCGAATCTGCGGAGCAGTGACAGCCATGGAACCGAAGACCATCTCGCCGCGGTAGAAAATCGGAACGGCATAGCCGATCGCTCCCTCCACGCTTTCTCCACTCGACACCGCATAGCCCCGGCTTCGGATCCACGCGATGTCGGAGTTGAGCCTTTCAAGATCGGTGACCGTTTCCTTCGTGGCTGAAGGAAGTCCGTGGCGCGCAATGACCGCATCGGCGTCCGCGTCGCCCATCCCTGCCAGAATCGATTTGCCGCCGGCCCCCATATTGAGATGTCGGGTATCACCGACATTGAGCGCATACGAGAGCGAGTGCGAGGTCTCCGCGACCGCAACGCAGACACAGAAGCCTTCGCTCGGAATGTACTTGTTGAGGGTGACGGTCTCCCCCGTCGTCTCCGACAGCTCCCGCATCAGCGGCAGCGCCAGTTCCTCCTCCGATGCCGCATTCCAGATGCGACGCGCCAGTTGCAGCGCCTTCCAGCCGAGGCGGTAGTGCCCGGCCGGGCCAACCACCACAAGCCCTTCCTCGACCAGTTGCGACAGCACGCGGTGCACCGTCGATTGCGGCATCTCCAGATCGCTGGCGATGCTGCCAAGCGTGGCATGTTCGCCAGCTTGGGCGACGTGCAACAACAAAGTATGAGAGCGCCTCAACGCGGACATGGCCAGCGACATGTCAGCCCCTTCTCGACGCGCCGAAAAGGCCACCGAACCAGGCGGTAAAGATCTTCCAGAGCATGCCGCCGCCGATAGCATTGTCAACCGATGCAGTTTTCCGCTCAGCGGAAATTGGCTCCTCTCTTTCGGCGGGCAGATCAGCCACTTTTTGGGCGCCTATCTGTCGGCGGAGGTTTTCCGCGAACTGGGAAATGATGGTGCTGGACACCGCGGTGATCACACCCGACGCGCGGCCATATTGTGCGACGAGCCCCGAGAGTTGTAGATCGGTGTCGAGCGTCACGGTCGAACCGGCAGCCGACGGCTCAACGCGCATCGTTGTGACTGCGCCGGCATTTCCCCGGCCCTGCTGGTCTGTGCCGTTGGCGCGGATGAGTGCGGTGCGGGTAGCGGAATCCGCCGTTTCGATCGTCGCCGACCCGTTGAATTTGAGCGCGACGGGACCGAGCTTCACGGAGACACGGCCCTTGTAGACGTTATCCGATTCCTTGGAAGTCAGCTCGGCACCCGGAACGCATCCAACGATACCCGGCACGTCCAGAAGCGTCTGCCAGGCTTCCTCGGGTGAGGTCGGAACGTCAAATTTGTTCTGCAGTATCACGCTGATGCTCCTCCGGTATTTTCACTTTCGGTCCATGCATACGCACAATCGACCCAAAGAAATTCCACTTAGCGGAATTATTTTCTGCTGTTCTTGCAATTAGCATCAGGTCCAAGTCACATGTCAACAAGACGGAAACTAATTCCGCCTCGTGGAAATTGAGCGCCCCAAACTGTGGTGAGGATGGGCCGCACGTGCGAAATAGGAGGAGTTTCGGACATGGACGTTTCGCTCTTGGGGGTTGCTGGCTCAGCAATGCTCAGCGTGCTCGAGCCCTATCGCTTGATGATGCTGTCAGCCGGCGTGCTGATGGGTCTTGCATTGGGCATCATCCCCGGCATCGGTGGACTTCTAGGGTTGGCGCTGCTGCTTCCCTTCACGTTCACACTTGATCCCGTGACCGCCTTCGCTCTTCTTTTGGGTATGAAGTCGGTGACGGGCACCAGCGACACGATCCCGGCGATCCTGTTTGGCGTGCCCGGCGGATCGTCAGCCCAGGCCACCGTGCTCGACGGCTACGCCATGGCGAAGAAAGGCGAAGCAGGCCGCGCCCTGGCCGCCGCCTATACCGCGTCCCTGATCGGAGGGTTGTTTGGTGCCGCTTTGCTGGCGGCGCTTATCCCGGTCATGCGTCCACTCGTCCTCCAGATCGGCAGCCCGGAACTGCTTGCGCTGTCGATCTTCGGTGTCTCCATGGTGGCGACGCTCTCAGGCAGTGCCCCGTTGCGCGGGCTGGCGCTCGCCAGCTTCGGCGTGATGCTCTCCATGATCGGCACCGATCCCCAGACCGGCACGTTGCGCTGGACGATGGGTCAACTCTATCTCTGGGAGGGCGTACCGCTGGTGCCGATCGCACTCGGCCTTTTTGCAGTTCCGGAACTCGCCGATCTTGCCATTCGCCGGGCGGCGATCGCCAGCCATTCCCGTTTCAACGTTCGCGAGGGCATGGGTGCCGGCGTGCGTGATGCGCTCACGAACTGGTGGCTGGTACTGCGTTGCGGGGGCATCGGCGCCGCCGTGGGCGCCATCCCCGGCCTCGGTGCTTCGGTCGTCGACTGGCTTGCTTATGGCCACGCCATGCAGACGGTCAAGGGTGCGCGCGAGACCTTCGGGAAAGGCGACGTGCGCGGGCTTATCGCGCCGGAAAGCGCCAACAACTCCATCACCGCCGGTTCGCTCATCCCCACCATCGCCTTCGGCGTCCCCGGCAGCGCCAGCATGGCGATCCTGCTCGGAGCATTCCTTATCCAGGGCCTGATCCCCGGGCCGGAAATGCTGACCACCAACATCGAAATCACTTTCTCGATGATCTGGTCGATCGCCATCGCCAACATCCTCGGCGCCGGTATCTGTTTTCTGTTTTCCGGCCAACTCGCCAAGCTGGCGACGCTTCGCTACACGCTCATCCTTCCCATCGTTCTCTGTGTGGTGTTCATGGGCGCCTATCAGGAAACCCGCGATTGGGGCGACATCTACGCGCTTCTCGTATTCTCCGTGCTCGGATGGACGATGAAGCGGTTGGGCTGGGCGCGTCCGCCCCTTATGCTGGGCTTCGTCCTTGGTGCGCTGATTGAACGTTACATGTCGATCTCGGTGGTGCGCTACGGTGCCGACTGGCTTCTGCGGCCGGCCGTCGTCGTCATTCTCACCGTCTCCGTCCTCGGCATGGTTCGTCCATTCCTGCGGGAAACCAAGCGCAGCGGCGGGCTCAAGCGGATGTTGCTGGAGTTCCACCGGCCGACATTCAAGGTCGCCGACCTGTTCTACGTGCTTCTTATCGTCGTGGTCGCCATCATGATGTTCCAAGCCTCGGGATGGCGGGCACCGGCAAACACCGCTCCCATCATCGTAGGTTGCGTCTTCATGATCACCGCCGGCATCAGCCTCGTCTATCAAGTTCTGCGCCGAGGTGGGGTCAGCCTTCGGGAGGGCGAACAACGCGAATCCGCCGTTCACATGGATATCAGCGGCGATGAAGCGATCGACATCCGCACTTTCCTCGTGCGGTCCGGTATCTTCCTTGCCTGGTTTGGTTCCTTCATCGTCGGAGTATCGCTGATCGGTTTCCTCCCGAGCTCCTTTGTCTTCATCATCGCATATATGCGGGTGGAGGGACGCGAGCCGTGGTGGTTGAGCGTGACGCAGGCAACATGCTTCACCATCTTCATCCATGTCCTGGCCGATCGCATCATGCATATTCCGTGGCCGGCAACGGTGCTAGGCAAGCTCATTCCTGCCCTCACGATCATCCCCACCGTCTAGTGTGAACAAAGGCGCGGCGGACTTACTGCCGCGTCCCAATCGAAAGGTTCGCGATTGCCCCGACTGCCTAACCTCGACCCCGCAACCATGTCATCCGAACAGCGCAAGATTTGCGACGAAACACTCGCCGGGCCACGCTCCAGCCTGCCCGCTCCTCTCAAGGCCTGGCTGTTCCGGCCCGAACTCGCCCGGCGCGGGCAGAGTCTTGGCGCCTATGCCCGTTACGGCACGTCGTTGCCGGCGGAACTGTCCGAACTCGCGATCCTCGTCACCGCCCGCTACTGGATGAGCGAGTACGAATGGCATGCGCACAAGCGCGAAGCTCTACACGCCGGCATCACACCGGATATTATCGATGCCATCGAAACCGACGCCACGCCACGTTTTACCGATGCGAAGAGCGCCTGTGTCTATGCGTTGGTGAACGAGCTCTACGTGTCACGCAGTCTTTCCGCGGAAAGCTATGAATGCGGTATCGCAGAACTGGGGCAAGACGGCATGATAGACCTCGTGGCAATCGCGGGCTACTACAGCTTCGTCGCCATGACGCTCAACGTCTTCGACATTGGTGTTCCCGACGGCGTGGCGCGACCCTTCGCCGAGCTACGTAAGACAAACGGAGGTCCATGACATGCGCCGGCTCATCGTTGCGATAACCGGGGCCTCTGGCGTCATCTATGGCATTCGCGCACTGGAGATGCTCCGGGAGATCGAGGACATCGAATCCCATCTCATCCTGTCGCCCTCAGCCATCCGGACGATCGGAGAGGAGACGGACTACGAGATCGACGCGGTCCGCGCTCTCGCAGACACTGTGCACGCGTTCAAGGACATCGGCGCTTCGCTCTCATCAGGCTCTTACAAGACGGAAGGCATGCTGGTGGCGCCCTGCTCCATCAAGACATTGAGCGGCATTGCCAATAGCTATAACGACGAGCTGATCGTGCGCGCCGCCGACGTCTGCCTCAAGGAGCGCCGTCGCGTGGTGCTGCTGCTTCGCGAAACTCCGCTGCATGCCGGCCATATCCGCCTCATGGAACAGGCGACACTCAACGGTGCCATCATCATGCCGCCCGTACCCGCATTCTACCACCGTCCCAAAACCCTGGCCGACATCATCGACCAGACCGTCGGACGCGCGCTCGATCTCTTTGATATCGATACGCATAGGGTCAAGCGCTGGACGGAAACGAAAGAGGTTTGAAGAAGAGGTCAAACGAGTTGGAATAGGGGATCGGCCGGGTCAGTCGTCAGCGTGTTCTGTTGCGCAATTTGGAACGCGGAGAGCGTAACGAGCGCGCCGATTTCGGCGCGCTGGCATTTGATGCCGATTTCGTATTGCTCGCCGGTGGTCGGCTTGGAGATGTTGTGGCTGAAGTCCGCACCAGCCTGAGGCTTGAACGACTGCGCGAAGCTGACACAAGACGCGATGCCGCTATCGAAGAGATAACTCGGACGGTCGAGCCTGTCACACAAGGAGGTGGCGTGTTCCTACCGGCGCGTGCCGGATATCGGAAGAAAAACGCGTTGTGGAAGGGCAAGTCAACTACGCTCATTTTTAAGGTAGTTTATAACCGCGTCGGCGATCATGCCCTTGTGCCGCACCATTATCTCGGGTTCTGAGAGATCCCGGCGGAAGATCGTGCCGAAGGTGTAGCGGTTGGAGACACGGAAGAAGCAGAAGGCACTGATCAACATATGCACATCGATCGGGTCGGCCTGGCGCTTGAAGACGCCATCCGCGAGGCCGCGCTCAAGGATGCCGGCGATGGTCTCGATGACCGAGACGTTGAGGTCGCGGATCGCGTCCGAGCGCAGCATGTGCGCGGCATGGTGGATGTTCTCGATGCTGACAAGACGCACAAAATCGGGATTGGCCTCGTCATGCTCGAAGGTGCTGGCGATCAACGTGCGCAGCGCCTCTTCCGGCGCAAGGCTTGCGAGTTTCAGGTCCTCTTCGAGGGTTCTGATCTTGCGGTAGGCGCGTTCGAGGACGGAAAGATAGAGCCCCTCCTTTCCGCCGAAATAATAATAGATCATCCGCTTTGATGTTCGCGTGCGCTCGGCGATGGCATCGACACGTCCGCCAGCGAGACCGTGAGTCGAGAATTCCTCGGTCGCGACAGCAAGGATGTCCTCTTTCGTCCGCTCCGGATCGTTCTTTCGGTTCGTTTCAGCTCGCGCCACCATTCCTCGTCACTTCTCTCCGGCGATCGTCCTGATTTTCATCAAGAAAAGCGCCATGAAGCGGACGCGCTAACGGCCTCCGCTTTCTATCGCTCGGGGAAGTCATATTGAGATTGAAGGGCTCTTTCAAGAGAGGGCACTTGACATACGTACTAGTTCGTACATTTTGTACCGGACTTTGACGGCGAGGAGGAAGCTGTCAAGGCGCGGTGCCCCTAACGCGTCCCGGCGGACCGCGCTAGGTAGGAACAGGGCCGTGCAAGCGGCAATTGGCTTTGGGAGGAGCACAATGGTTCGCATCATCGATTTCTGCTTCTGGGGACTGAAGGCTGTGATCGCCGCGCTGCTCGCCGGCATGGTCGTGCTGGTCTTCGGCAATGTGGTCCTGCGCTATGCCTTCAACACCGGCATCACCTATTCGGAAGAGCTGTCGCGCCTCTTTTTCGTCTGGCTGACCTTCCTCGGCGCGGTCGTCGCCATACGTGAACATGGCCATCTCGGCGTTGATTCCCTGTTGCGCCGCCTGCCGCCGGGAGGCGAGAAGATCGCCGTTCTGGCCGGCCAGGCGCTAATGCTCTGGGCCATCTGGCTGATGATCAGCGGAAGCTGGACGCAGACTCTGATCAACCTTCACGTCTCGGCCCCGGCGACCGGCATTTCCATGGGCGTCTTCTACGGCGCGGGCCTTGCCTTTGGCATCCCGGCTGTGCTGCTCGTCCTCTCCGACATGATCGGTGTCCTCACCGGCCGCATCGACGTCACCACGGCCGAATTCGTCAAGGACAGCGAGGACGAGTTGGCGCTGGATCACCAGCCCACTGCCCCGCTCACCGCCCCTTCCATCAAACAGTGAGGCCCCGCCGATGACTGTCTCGATCTTTCTCGGCGCCCTTCTCGTGCCCATGGCGCTCGGCGTGCCGATCGCCTTCGCCCTCATCCTCAGCGGCGTTGCCCTGATGATGTATCTCGGCCTCTTCGATGCGCAGATCGTGGCGCAGAACGTGCTCAACGGCGCCGACAGCTTTCCGCTGATGGCCGTGCCCTTCTTCCTGCTGGCTGGGGAAGTGATGAACACCGGCGGCCTTTCGCGGCGCATCGTCAACCTTGCCATGGCGATGGTCGGGCATATCCGCGGCGGGCTCGGCTTCGTGGCCATCTTCGCGGCCTGCATCCTGTCCAGCCTTTCGGGCTCGGCGGTCGCCGATGCCGCTGCGCTCGGCGCCCTGCTCTATCCGATGATGCTGAAATCCGGCCACGATCCGGCAAGGACGGGTGGGCTGCTCGCATCCGCCTCGGTCATCGGGCCGATCATCCCCCCGTCTATCGGCTTCATCCTCTACGGCGTCGTCGGCGGGGTCTCGATCACGAAACTCTTCCTTGCCGGCATCTTTCCCGGCCTGATGATCGCCGGCGCGCTCTGCCTCACCTGGCTGCTCGTTGCCCGCAAGGAGCAATTCGCGCTACCGCCGCGCCAGAGCGGCGCCGCCCGCCTGAAGGCCTTCACCGACAGTATCTGGGCGCTGATGCTACCTGTCATCATCATCGTCGGCCTGAAATTCGGCGTCTTCACGCCGACGGAGGCGGGCGTGGTCGCGGCGGTCTATTCGCTGTTCGTGGCGATGGTCGTCTATCGCGAACTGCCGCCGGCCAAACTCTTCGGCGTCTTCGTCGCGGCGGCGAAGATCACGGCGGTCGTCATGTTCCTCGTCGCCTGCGCCGCCGTCTCGGCCTGGCTCGTCACCGTCGCCGACGTTCCCGGCGAACTCGCCTCGCTCGTCCGGCCACTGATGGACAACCAGACGCTGCTGCTGCTCGCCATCATGGCCCTGGTCGTGGTGGTGGGCACCGCCATGGACATGACGCCGACCATCCTGATCATGACGCCGGTGCTGATGCCGATCATCCGGGAGGCGGGCATCGATCCGGTCTATTTCGGCGTGCTTTTCATCATCAACAATTCCATCGGCTTGATCACGCCCCCCGTCGGTACCGTGCTCAACGTCATCTGCGGCGTCTCCAAGCTCAGCATGGAGCAATTGATGAAGGGGGTCATGCCCTTCCTCATCGCCGAAATCATCGTGCTTCTGCTGCTCGTGCTGTTCCCACAGCTCGTCACGGTTCCCGTGGCGCTGATGGGACACTGAGCCGCGGAAACTCAACCGGCCGAGTGCAAAGGCACGGCCAAACCTGGGAGGAAACCATGTTCGATACACTGAAGAAACTGGCGCTCGGAACGATCGTGCCGCTCGCCCTGCTTGTCGCCTTGCCGGCCTCGGCGGAAATCCGCGAACACCAGCTCAAATTCGCTGCCGCCAACAACAAGGGTCATCCGCAGGTGACCGGCATGGAAAAGTTCGCCGAACTCATGAAGGAGAAGAGCGGCGGAAAGATCGAGGTAAAGCTGTTTCCGGGCGGCGTTCTCGGCGGCGACGTGCAGACCGTTTCGGCGCTGCAGGGCGGCGTCATCGAGATGACCGTGCTGAATGCCGGTATCCTCGCCGGCAACGTCAAGCAATTCGGCGCGGTCGACCTGCCCTTCCTTTTCAACAGCGGCGAGGAAGCCGACAAGGTGATGGACGGCACCTTCGGCACGAGCCTCATGGAGCTTCTGCCCGAAACTGGCCTCGTCGGCCTCGGCTATTGGGAACTCGGCTTCCGGAACCTCACCAACAACCGCCATCCGGTGACTAAGCTTGAGGACATCAAGGGGCTGAAGATCCGCACGATCCAGTCGCCGATCCCGATCGAGCTGTTCAACAGCCTCGGCGCCAATGCCGTGCCGCTGCCCTATACCGAACTCTACACCGCGCTCGAAACCGGCACCGTCGACGGCCAGGAGAACCCCTCCGCCAACATCCTCAATGCAAAATTCTTCGAAGTGCAGAAATACATGACCGTGACCCGCCACCAGTACAACCCGCAGATCGTGCTGATCAGCAAGAAGGTCTGGGACGGCCTCAACGACGAGGAGAAGGCGCTCTTCCAGTCCACCGCGGCGGAAGCCCGCGACTACCAGCGCACGGTCTCGCGCGAGGTGGACGCCAAGGCGCTCGCGGACATCAAGGCGACCGGCATGGAGGTGAGCGAGCTTTCGCCCGAGGAAACCCAGAAGCTGCGCGACGCCGTCAAGCCGCTGATCGAAAAATTCGGCGCCGAAATCGGCCCGGATACGGTCGCCGCCCTCTTCAAGGAACTCGAAACGATCCGCGGCCAGTAAACCCGCCGGAACCGGCCCGCCGGACGGGCGGGCCGGACCACACCCCAATGGATTGCAAGAGATGATCGACACGCTCATCAAACCGATGAAAGCCGGCCTGATCGGTGCTGGTATCCAGGCATCGTTGACCCCGGCCATGCATATGCGCGAGGGCGAGGCTCAGGGTTTTTCCTACGACTATGCGCTGATCGACCTCAACCAGATCGGCGCCACGCCTGAAGACCTGCCGCGCCTGATCGGCGAGGCGGAGGCGCGCGGGCTTGCCGGGCTCAACATCACCCATCCCTGCAAGCAAAGCGTCATTCCCCATCTCGATGAGCTATCGCCGCAGGCGCGCGATCTCGGCGCGGTCAACACGGTCGTGCTGCGCGACGGCAAGCGCTTCGGCCACAATACCGACTGGTGGGGTTTTGCCGAAAGTTTTCGCAGGGGCCTGCCGCAGGCCGAGCTATCCGCGGCGTTGCAACTCGGCGCTGGCGGAGCGGGCGCGGCGACCGCCTATGCTCTGCTATCGCTGGGACTGGAAAGGCTTCTGGTCTTCGACCGGGAGCCGGAACGCGCCGCAACCCTGGCAGACAGCATGGCCGCGCTTTTTCCCGCAGCCCATGTCGAGGCGGCCGAGAATCTAGTCGCGGCCATGCGGGCCGCCACGGGACTCGTCCACGCGACACCAACCGGCATGGCGAAATATCCCGGCCTGCCGCTGCCGGCCAATCTGCTCGCGCCGCGCCACTGGGTCGCTGAGGTGGTCTATTTCCCGCTCGAAACCGCGCTGCTGCACGAAGCGAAACGCCACGGCTGCCGCACGCTCGACGGCGGGGGCATGGCGGTGTTCCAGGCGGTTGGCGCGTTCCGGCTGTTCACCGGCCGCGAACCCGATGCCGACCGCATGCTCGCCCATTTCAACATGCTCGCCCGCTGAGAAGTGCCGGAGGACATCGCCATGAAGACCTCGATCGCCACCGTCTCGCTCAGCGGCGACCTCAGCGAAAAGCTCGGCGCCATCGCCAAGGCCGGCTTCGACGGCGTCGAGATTTTCGAGAACGATTTTCTCGTCTTCGACGAAAGCCCGCGCCAGCTCGGCCGCATCGTGCGTGATTTCGGCCTGGAGATCACGCTGTTCCAGCCCTTCCGCGATTTCGAAGGCATGCCAGAGCCGCTGCGCAGCCGCACCTTCGACCGCGCCGAGCGTAAGTTCGACCTCATGCAGGATATGGGCACCGATCTCGTGCTGGTCTGCTCGAACGTCTCCAGCGCCGCCCTCGGCGGGCTCGACCGCGCCGCCGCCGACTTCCACGAACTCGGCGAACGCGCGGCAAAACGCGGCCTCCGGGTCGGCTATGAGGCGCTCGCCTGGGGCCGGCACATCAACGATCACCGCGACGCCTGGGAAATCGTGCGCCGGGCCGACCACCCCAATATCGGCCTGATCCTCGACAGCTTTCACACTCTGGCGCGCAAAATCGACGTCAACTCGATCCGCTCGATCCCGAAGGAAAAGATCTTCATCATCCAGCTTGCCGATGCGCCGAAGATCGACATGGACCTGCTCTACTGGAGCCGCCACTTCCGCAACATGCCGGGCGAAGGGGACTTGCCAGTCGAGACCTTCATGGCCGCCGTGGCCGAGACCGGCTATGACGGCTACCTCTCGCTCGAAATCTTCAACGACCAGTTCCGCGGCGGCTCGCCGGGCGCGATTGCCGTCGACGGTTACCGTTCCCTCGTCTATCTCGGCGACCGCATCCGCCGCGCCAACCCCAGCCTCTCCCTCGACGTGCCGGCCATGCCGGCGCGCAGCCGCGTGGAGGGGGTCGCATTCGTCGAGTTCACGGTAGACGAGGCAGAGGCACCCGATCTCGAAGCCATGATCGCCACCCTCGGCTTCCGCCGGGAGGCCCGCCACAAATCGAAGAACGTCATCGTGTTCCGGCAGGGCGATATCCGCCTCGTCGTTAATGCCGACGAGTGCGGCTTTGCCGGCTCCTCCTATCTCGTGCACGGTACTTCCGCCTATGCGATGGGCCTTCTCGTCGAGGATGCGAGGGCCGCGCAGGCGCGCGCCGTCACGCTCGGCGCTGAGGCCTTCGGAGAACCGCTCGATCCCGGCGAGATCGAAATGCCGGCGGTGCGCGGCGTGGGCGGCGGCGTGCTCTATTTCCTCGACCGGACGAGCGAACTCGCCCGCATCTGGGACATCGAGTTCGATCCCGTGGAGGGCGATCCGGGAATGCGGGACGCCGGCCTCGGGCGCGTCGATCACGTCGCCCAGACCATGCCCTATGACGAGCTTTTGACCTGGCTGCTGTTCTACACCGCGATCTTCGAGGCAGAGAAGACGCCGATGGTCGACATCGTCGACCCGTCGGGCCTGGTGCGCAGCCAGGTGGTCGAGAACGGCGAAGGATCGCTGCGCATCACCATGAACGGCGCGGAAAACCGCAACACGGTGGCCGGCCGCTTCATCAGCGAAACCTTCGGCTCCGGCATCCAGCATCTCGCCTTCACCACCGACAACATTTTTGCGACGGCCGACGCGCTCGCCGCAAACGGTTTCGTCGCTCTGGACATCTCGCAGAACTACTACGACGACCTTGAAGCGCGCTTCGGCCTCGACCCCGCCCTCACCGAACGGCTGCAGGCCCGCAACATCCTCTACGACCGTGACGAGCATGGCGAATATTTCCAGCTCTACAGCCCCACCTACGGCGAGGGTCTCTTCTTCGAGATCGTCGAGCGGCGCGGCTATCGCGGCTATGGCGCGGCAAACGCGATCTTCCGCATCGCCGCCCTGCGCCGTCATCTCCGGCCACTGGGAATGCCGCGTTCCTGACACGCAATTTCCTGACGGAAAATCGGACAACCAATTTTGCGAAGGAACGTTGTGCTTGGGGAACGCATGTATGTGGTCTTCGCTTGGCGACAGCTTTTGGTGTCAGCGCGAGCCGGTGGGGTTGAGGCCGCCAACTAGGCTCAGGACTCATTGATTAAAGCCAGAAGATGACGGTTGCTGCGATGCAGATGGCTGAGAAGAAAGTATGCGCGCACCGGTCGTATCGGG
>NZ_JBPEHL010000017.1:0-132298 GCF_051201095.1 Shinella sp. BE166
GCCAGAAGCGCCGCCGCTCTCGTTCGATGAGCGGGTTATAAGCCCACCTATACGAACACGTCAACAGCTCAAAACAAGAAAAATCAAAAAAGTGATAACGTGTTGAAAAGATAGAGCTTTCTTGTTTTGGTTAACGCCTGCCCGCCTTGGGGGCATCGAAACACCGGCAAAAATCTTGTCCAAACGGTAAAACCGCATGACAAAACCATGACGGACGTTCCGGCTCCCCGCGCGGTCTTTATGCGCCTCTTCTCTCGGCACCGCCGGCGGGCTATTCAGGCAGGGAAACGAGACCGGAGAGACGCATGTCCGCCCTCTATATAGGCGCCACTTTCACCGACGGGTTTCTCTAGGAATGGCGTCGGTCATCGATACGTTGCCGCGCCTGCCCGTCACCGAGGCGCTGCCTGCGCTGGGTGCAGCGCTTGCCGCGGGGACACGCGCAGTGCTTTCCGCGCCGCCCGGCGCCGGCAAGACGACGCTGGTGCCGCTCTTCCTTCTCGGCGAGGCCTGGCGGGGCGACGGGCGGATCATCCTGCTCGAACCGCGCCGGCTGGCGGCGCGCGCGGCGGCGGGCCGCATGGCCGCCCTTCTCGGCGAACGGGTCGGCGACACGGTCGGCTACCGCATGCGGCTCGACAACCGCGTTTCCGCGAAGACCCGTATAGAGGTGGTGACGGAAGGCGTTTTCGCCCGCATGATCCTCGATGATCCGGAATTGCCCGGCATTTCCGCCGTGCTTTTCGATGAATTCCACGAGCGTTCGCTCGATGCGGATTTCGGCCTGGCGCTGGCGCTCGACGTGCAGGCGGCGCTGCGCGAGGACCTGCGCATCCTCGTCATGTCAGCGACGCTCGATGTGGAGCGCGTGTCCGCGCTGCTCGACCATCCGCCGGCGATCGTCAACGAGGGGCGCGCCTTTCCCGTGGACGTCCGCTACCAGGACCGGCCGGCCGGCGAGCGCATAGAGGATAGTATGGCGCGCGCCATTATAGAGGCGCATCGCCAGGAGAGCGGGTCGATCCTCGCCTTCCTGCCGGGACAGGCCGAGATCACCCGCACGGCGGAGCGGCTTGACGGCCGGTTCGGGGCGGAGACGACGGTGGTGCCGCTCTTCGGCAACCTGAGCCAGAAGGAACAGGACGCCGCGATCCAGCCCACCTCTGCCGGCATGCGAAAGATCGTGCTGGCAACGTCGATTGCCGAAACCTCGATCACCATAGACGGCGTGCGCATCGTCATCGACAGCGGCCTGCAGCGCCTGCCGGTCTTCGAGGCGGCGACCGGCATCACGCGGCTGGAGACGGTGCGTGTATCGCGCGCCTCCGCCGACCAGCGCGCCGGGCGCGCCGGGCGAACGGAGCCGGGCATCGCGATCCGGCTGTGGCATGCCGGGCAGACGGCGGCGCTGCCGGCCTTCACGCTGCCGCAGATCCTTTCGGGCGACCTTTCCGGCTTCATGCTCGACCTTGCCCATTGGGGGGTGAGCGATCCCGCCGCGCTTCGCCTCGTCGACCAGCCGCCCGCGGCGGCGGTGGAAGAGGCGCGCAACCTGCTGCGCCTGCTCGGCGCGCTCGACGAGGCCGGCGCGCTGACGCCGGCCGGTAAGCGCATCCGTGAGCTGGCGCTACCGCCGCGGCTGGCCGCGATGATCCTGCATGCGGCGGAGGATGGCGAACAGGCTGCGGCCGCGCGGCTTGCCGTGCTGCTCACCGAACAGGGGCTCGGCGGCCCGGCCATCGACATTGAGGAGCGCTTGCGGCGCTTTTCCAACGAGCGCGGCGAACGCGCGGAGGCGGCGCGGCGGCTGGCGCAGCGCATGGCGGACGGTTTCGGCAAGGCCAAAGGGAGTGCTGCGAGCATGCCGGGCGCGCTGCTGCTGCATGCTTTTCCCGATCGGGTCGCCCTGCAACGGAGCGGCCGGGGGCGGTTCGTCATGGCAAACGGGCGCGGCGCCGAATTGCCAGAGACCGAGCGGCTTGCCGGAGCGGAGATGATCGTCGTGGCCGATCTCACCGGACAGGCCGGGCGCCAGCGCATTCTTGCCGCAGCGGAAATCGACCGCGCCGAGGTGGAAGCCGGGCTTGCGGAAAAGATCGTGCGCGAGGACCAGTGCGTCTTCGACCGCGCCAGCCGGCAGGTGCGGGCGCGAAGAGTGGTTCGCCTCGGCGCGATGATCCTTGAAGAGACGCCCCTTCCTAAGCCGAGCGGGCCGAAGTCGGCGCTGGCGCTCGCCGATGGTGTTCGCCAGCTCGGCATCCAGGTCCTGCCGTTTTCCCGCGAGGCGGCGCAACTGCGCGACCGGATCGGCTTCCTGCATCGCTCGATCGGCCAACCCTGGCCGGATACAAGCGACGACGCGCTGCTCGCCGCGCTCGAAACCTGGTTCGTGCCCTTCCAGGAAACGGCACGCGGCATCGACGATATTTCCTCCGCACGGCTTCAGGAGGGGCTGATGGCGCTGGTGCCCTATGAGGTGCAGCGCGATCTCGCGCGGCTGGCGCCCACCCATTTCGAGGCGCCGACCGGCCAGCGCCACCCGATCCGCTACGATGGCGACGAGCCTGTCCTGGCGATCCGCGTGCAGGAACTGTTCGGGCTGAAGCAGCATCCGTCCGTCGCGGGCGGGCGGCTGCCATTGCTTCTCGAACTGCAATCGCCGGCGCACCGGCTGATCCAGACGACGCGCGACCTTCCCGGTTTCTGGGCGGGCTCCTGGCGGGATGTGCGCGCGGACATGCGCGGGCGCTATCCGAGGCACCCCTGGCCGGAGGACCCGGCCGAGGCCATGCCGACGACGCGCGTCAAGCCGCGCGGCACATGATAGGAAAAGAGCGGAAAGGACGGCAGGATGGCATTCTATCAGGATATCGACTTCGAGGGCTCCGGCCGGCGCCTGCGCCTCGAGACGATCATCCGGCTGCGCTGGCTGGCGGTGGCCGGGCAGTCGATCACGGTCATCGTCGTCGGGCTGTGGCTCGAATTTCCGCTGCCGCTGCTGCCGGCCTCCGTGTTGATCGCGCTTCTGGCGGCGGTGAACTTTTTCCTCGCGGTGCGCTTTCCGCCGGCGCACCGGCTGACGCCGCTTTCCGCCTTCCTGCTGCTCGCCTTCGACCTCTGCCAGCTGACGGCGCTGCTCTTCATCACCGGCGGGCTGGCCAATCCCTTCGCCCCGCTCGTCTGCGTGCCCGTCATCATCTCGTCCTCGCTGCAGCCGATCCGATTCAGCCTGCCGCTCGGGCTGCTCTCGGTGTTCGGCATTACGGCGATGGCCTTCACGCCGTTTCCGCTGCCGTGGTTTCCCGGCACCGTGCTCATCGTTCCGCCGATCCTGACGGCCGGCCTGTGGTTCGCTATCGTTTCGACCACGGCTTTTGCCGCCTTCTATTCCTATCGCGTATCACGCGAGGCGGCCGAGCTTTCCGATGCGCTGGCGGCGACCGAACTCATCCTCCAGCGTGAAAAGCACCTCTCGCAGCTCGATGGTCTCGCGGCAGCGGCGGCGCATGAACTCGGCACGCCGCTCGCCACGATCAGCGTCGTGGCGCGCGAGATGGAGCGCGAGCTCGGCACGGACGACCGGTTTCGCGAGGATGTGCAGCTGCTGCGCAGCCAGAGCGAGCGTTGCCGCGATATTCTCCGCCGGCTCACCACGCTGTCGGCCGAGGACGAGGCGCATATGCGGGTGCTGCCGCTATCCTCGCTTCTGGAAGAGGTGCTGGCGCCGCATCGCGAATTCGGCATCCGGCTCAACCTGGTGGAAAACGGCGAGCGGGCGAGCGAGCCGGTTGGCAACCGCAATCCCGGCATCCTTTATGGCCTCGGCAATCTTCTGGAAAACGCCGTCGACCATGCGCGCGAGGAGGTGACCATTACAGTCAGCCACACGGCGGAACGGGTGACTATTGTCATCGAGGACGACGGCGACGGTTATGCGGCGGATATTCTCCAGCGCATCGGCGATCCCTATGTCACCAAGCGCCAGCGCGACGAGCGGGCGGGCGGGCTGGGGCTGGGGCTGTTCATCGCCAAGACGCTGCTGGAACGCTCCGGCGCCAAATTGACCTTCGGCAACCGCACCGGCGACCGGCCGGGCGCACGTGTGTCGGTCGATTGGCCGCGGGCGCGCATGGAGGCAAAGGGTGCAAAATGACTTTACCCGCCTCATCTTACGGGTGATAAGCTGATCCTGATCAAGAATGGACGAAAATCGGCCCCGGAAGACGAAAAATGGCAGAAAACAGCGATACACCCATCACGGCAACCGACGATATCGGGCCGGACCCTTCGCTTCTCGTCGTCGATGACGACGGCCCGTTCCTGCGCCGCCTCGCGCGCGCCATGGAGACGCGCGGCTTTACCGTCGACACCGCCGAATCGGTGGCGGAAGGCATCGCCAAGGCCAAGACGAACCCGCCGAAATATGCGGTGGTCGATCTGAGGCTCGGCGACGGCAGCGGCCTCGACGTGATCGCCGCCATCCGCCAGCGCCGCGACGACACGCGCATCATCATGCTGACCGGCTACGGCAATATCGCCACCGCCGTGAACGCGGTGAAGCTCGGCGCGGTCGACTACCTCGCCAAGCCTGCGGACGCCGACGACATCTTCGCCGCGCTGACGCAGCGCCCGGGCGAGCGGGTGGAACTGCCGGAAAACCCGATGTCGGCGGATCGCGTGCGCTGGGAGCATATCCAGCGCGTCTATGAAATGTGCGACCGCAACGTTTCGGAGACGGCGCGCCGCCTCAACATGCACCGCCGCACGCTCCAGCGCATCCTGGCAAAGCGCGCGCCGAAATAACCCTCAAGCGGGCTCGTCGCGCCTTCCCGAGACGATGGCGGACATGTCCGGCCCGTCGCGCCGGGCATCCATGGAAAATTCCGCCAGCAGCAGGCGGCCCGCGGCGACGCGGGCGAAGGCGAAGGTCACAGACTTTCGCGTCGGCGGCGGCAGGCGGTGTTCCGGCGCTTCGCGCAGCATATGCGCGCCGTAGCCGTCCGACAGGATCAGGCCGCAATCCTCGGGGAAGATGTCGAGCGGCACCTCCTTGTGGGTGGCGAAGAACAGCCGGTCGCAATGGCGCCGGTAATCCGGCCATTTGCGGTCCACCTTGAAATCCTCGATCGACGTCTTGATCTCGACGTTCCAGATCTCGCCCTTGTCGGACAGGCTGATGAGATCGGCGCGCCGGCCGCTGGCAAGCGTCAGCTCGGGCAGCACCGCATGGCGCATCTCCGTCAGCATGCGCTGCACGCCGCGGCGCACCATCATGGCGCGGTCCGACTGGCGGCCGTCGAGCAGCGGATTGTCATTGTGAATGGAAACGATCGTCATAGGGTCCAACCTCGGCGAATCGCATTTTATCGCGAAATCGGGCCGACGGGTTCTGCGGCCGGAGAAAAAGTTAAGGCGGCCTCCTGATTCGCGGCGCCGGGAAGACTCCGTTAACTGCGCCCGGCGGTTCCTGTGCGGCTTCGGGCCAGCGGGCGAGAAGACCGTTGAACGGGCCGCGCAGGCGTGCTTGGCATGGCACGGATGCGGCGAAAGCGGTCGATCGGCGGGCATTATTGTTGCAAAAAAACAATCACCCGTCTTTTTGCTTTGCCTGGAGCCCGCACCGGAGCGCACAGACTTGCATTGACTGGTTTAATCGAAAATAAACCATAGTCGATAAAAGTTCCGCGTCTCGGAACTTCTTAATCCCTATTCAAGAGAATCACATGCGCTTCCGCAATGCCCTCCTTCTGTGCGGCCTCGCAGCAGCCGTCACGCTCGCCGGATGCTCCTCCTCCACGTCCCTTCCGGGCGAAAAGGTGGCAACCAATGCTATCTTTACCGCGGATTATGGCCCTGTTGAGGACAACGGCTATGCTCTGCCGGCGATCCCGATCGCCCGCGTGAACACCAAGTTCCACCGGCAGATCGTCGATTACGCGACGAAGGAAAAGCCCGGCACGATCATCGTCAACACGCCGAACCGTTTCCTTTATTACGTGCTGCCCGGCGGTAAGGCCGTGCGCTACGGCATCGGCGTCGGCAAGTCGGGCTTTGCCTGGAAGGGCGAGGCCTACATTGCCTGGAAGCAGGAATGGCCGACCTGGCATCCGCCGCAGGAAATGGCAGACCGCAAGCCCGACGTCGCACGCTACGTCAAGGACGGCATGGGACCGGGTCTCAAGAACCCGCTCGGCGCGCGCGCGCTCTATCTCTTCAACGAGAAGGGCCAGGACACGCTGTTCCGCCTGCACGGCACGCCGGAATGGGCGTCCATCGGCACGGCCGCATCGTCCGGCTGCATTCGCCTGATGAACCAGGACATCATCGACCTTTACAAGCGCGTGCGTCCCGGCCAAGGCGCCCGCGTCGTCGTCCAGCAGTAAGCGGAAAAAATCCGCTTAAGGGAGAAGCCGCCGGAGCGATCCGGCGGCTTCTTTTTATTTTATCAGGCCGATTTATCAGGCGTTTGCGGCCTTCAGTTCGAGACGGCGGCGGTGCAGGACCGGCTCGGTATAGCCGTTCGGCTGCGCGCGGCCCTTGAGCACCAGTTCCAGGGCCGCCTGGAAGGCGATCGAACGGTCGAAATTGCCGGCCATCGGCTGGTAGAGCGGGTCGCCTTCATTCTGCCCGTCGACGACAGCGGCCATGCGCTGCATCGTCTCGACGATCTGCGCCTCCGTCACCACGCCGTGGTGCAGCCAGTTCGCCATGTGCTGGGCGGAGATGCGCAGCGTGGCGCGGTCCTCCATCAGGCCGACATTGTTGATGTCAGGCACCTTGGAGCAGCCGACACCCTGGTCGACCCAGCGCACGACGTAACCGAGGATGCCCTGCGCATTGTTGTCGAGCTCGCGCTGGATTTCCTCCGGCGTCCAGTTCGGCCGCACGGCGACCGGCACCGACAGGATATCCGAGAGTTTTGCCCGCGGGCGCGACCGGAGCGCCGCCTGCACCTCGGCGACATTGACCTTGTGATAGTGCGTGGCATGAAGCGTCGCCGCCGTCGGCGACGGCACCCAGGCGGTGTTGGCGCCGGCTTTGGGATGCGCGATCTTCTGTTCCAGCATGGCGGCCATCAGGTCCGGCATGGCCCACATGCCCTTGCCGATCTGCGCATGGCCGGAAAGCCCGCATTCCAGGCCGATATCGACGTTCCAGTTCTCGTAGGCGGAAATCCAGGCGGCCTGCTTCATATCGCCCTTGCGGATCATCGGGCCCGCTTCCATCGAGGTGTGGATCTCGTCGCCGGTGCGGTCGAGGAAGCCGGTATTGATGAAGACGACGCGTTCCTTGGCGGCGCGGATCGCTTCCTTGAGGTTGATCGTCGTGCGGCGCTCCTCGTCCATGATGCCCATCTTCATGGTGTTCGGCGCCATGCCGACGGCAGCCTCGACGCGACCGAACAGCTTCGACGCGAAGGCGACCTCTTCCGGCCCGTGCATCTTCGGCTTGACGACATACATCGAGCCTTCGCGCGAATTCTTGCGGCGGCCGTTCGGGCCGATATCGTGCAGCGCGATAAGTGCCGTCACCATGGCGTCCATGATGCCTTCCGGAACCTCGTTGCCCTCGCGGTCGCGGATCGCCGGATTGGTCATCAAGTGGCCGACATTGCGCACCAGCATCAGCGAGCGGCACTTGACCGCGAAGGGCGAGCCGTCCGGCGCGGTATAGGTAAAGTCAGTGTAGAGCTTGCGTTCGATCGTCTCGCCGCCCTTCCGGACGTTTTCCTTCAGATCGCCCTTCATCAGGCCGAGCCAGTTGCGATAGACGAGGACCTTGTCCTCAGCATCGACGGCGGCGACCGAATCCTCGCAGTCCATGATCGTCGTCAGCGCGGCCTCGATATTGACGCCGGCTATACCGGCCGGATCGGTCTTGCCAATCTCCCAGTCGCGGTTGACGAGGATCTCGATGCCGAGACCGTTGTTCCTGAGAAGCACATGGCGCCAGTCCTCGTGCTCCGCATGGCCGGCATATTGCTCCGGCCGCTTCAGCGAGACGGCACGGTCGCCGGCCGTAAGGCGCAGTTCCGCGCCGGCCTCGATGCCGGTGATATCGGCCCAGCGGGCATCGGCCAGCGGTGCGGCCTCGTCCAGGAAGGCCTTGGCCCAGGCGATGACTTTTTCGCCGCGCTTGGGATTGTAACCCTTGCCCTTTTCCGCGCCGTCCGTTTCCGGGATAACATCCGTTCCGTAGAGCGCATCATAGAGCGAACCCCAGCGTGCATTGGCGGCGTTCAGCGCGTAGCGCGCATTCATGACGGGCACGACGAGCTGCGGGCCGGCGAGGCTGGCGATTTCCGGATCGACGTTTTCCGTCGTCACCTGGAATTCGCCGCCCTCCGGCAGCAGGTAGCCGATCTCGCGCAGGAACGCTTCATAGACCGCCATGTCCGACGGCGCGCCGTTGGCCCGATACCAGGCGTCGATCTTCTCCTGCAGCGCGTCGCGTTTCGCCAGCAGCGCGCGGTTTTCCGGCGCGAGGTCATGCACGATGGCGGAAAAATCGGCAAAGAAACGTTCTGCGTCCACGCCCGTGCCGGGAAGGGCCTCCGTGACGATGAAGTCGTGAAGGGCGCTGTCGATCGAAAGACCGGCTTTGTCGGTATAAGTCATCTGAAAAGGCTCCGAATGACGGGACGATGGGGGAGTATCCCGAATGCTGTCACTTTCCGGAGCTTTCATTCATAGTCAATTCGGCAATGACATAAAGAATTTATTCCCGATCGGATAAAATCATACCTTTCGTCCGTTTTACGCCTCTTCCGCAATGCGCGGCCGGCCGCTCGCCGTGGCGGTAAAACGCGCTTCGACGAGCTTGCGGCTGCCCTCCACTTCCGGCGCGTCGATCTCCTCGCCGAGCGTCACCACCGGCTCGTCCGCGCCATTGGCCCGGGCGGCATGCAACGCCGCCGTCATCGCCCGCTCCTTGGCAAGCGAAAAGGCGGCGGCCTCGTCAAAGAGGCGCACGCTCTCGCCCGCACCATTGACGATGAAGATGCCCTCGTCCGGCATGGTCACGAAGACCGTGACGACGGTGCGCACCTGGCCGACGACGGCGCCAACGGCATTCGCCACGCCGGCATCCGCCGGAATGGAGGACTGCGCGCCGAGCATCTCGGCAATATCGGGATAGTAAACTGGCGCCGAGGCGCCGAGGCCGACCAGCGGCCGGTCGAGCGCGATGCGGAACTTCACGATGCCGTGCGCGCGATGCAGCGCGCGGTCGATGGAGATGGAATTGGCCGGATCGATCGCCGCCCCGTCATCGGCAAGGCAGGCGGAGAGGATGACATCCGCCGACTGGCGGGTGAGCCGGTCGACCAGCAGGCGCGCCAGCACTTCCGGGCTTTCGGCGATCGGCCGGCCGGTGCCGTCCTTGGTGCGCGCGGCAAGCTCCAGGCCGAGGCGGGCGGCCGCGGCATCCCACTGGCCCTGGCCGCCGAGCACATGCATGGCATCCGACGGCGTGATGCCGCAGAGATGCACGAGGCCGCGGGCGACCAACCGGTCGAGCGTCGCCTTTTGCAGCGTGGTGACGAGCAGCCCGTCGAGCGGCAGCGGCACCGCGCCGATCTTTTCGTAAAGCGCCTGTTCCTGCGGCTGGAGGCCGCTCGCCAGCCGCTCCGGCACGCCGGTGCGCACGGCAAAACGCCCGTCGTGGCGGCCCATATGCGGCGTCCGGAGCTGGCGCTCCAGCACGGGAATGATGGCATCCGGGTGCAGCGCGGAGGCGAGGCTCAAGGGCAGGAAGCGGCGCGGGCCGAGATCGATCTTCGCCTTCAGGCCGCGATCATTGATGCGCACCTCCGAATCGCCGCCGAGCCCGAAGGTCCGCATGGCGACCGCCTCGACCATGGTGCGGTAGCCGCCGACGACGGCGCCCTCCGCGTCGAGCTTCGGCCGCCCCTTGTCGAGCACGGCCACGTCCGTCGTCGTGCCGCCGATATCGGAGACGACGGCATCGTCCAGCCCCGTCAGGTGCCGCGCGCCGACCAGGCTTGCGGCGGGGCCGGAGAGGATCGTCTCGATCGGGCGAAGCCGTGCCTCGGCCGCCGAGATCAGCGCGCCGTCGCCGCGCACCACCATCATCGGCACATGGATACCGCGGCGTTCCAGATAATCCTCGCAGGCGCCGATCAGCCGGTCGATCATCGAGACGAGGCGGGCATTGAGCAGGGTCGTCAGCGCGCGGCGCGGGCCGCCGAGCTTGGAGGAGAGTTCGTGGCTGCAGGTGACGGGCAGGTGCGACACGGCGCGGATTCGGTCGCGCACCCGCACTTCATGCGCCGGGTTGCGCACGGCGAAATAGCCGGCGACGGCGAAAGAGGAGACATTCTGCGACAGGGTCGGCAGCGCTTCGTCCAACGCCGTCATGTCGAGCGGCGTCTCGTTGCCGTGCACATTGTGGCCGCCGGGCAAAAACAGCACCGGATCGTTGCCGAGCGCATCGGCAAGCCCGTCGCGTTTCAGGTCCTCCGGGCCGAAGCCAATCATCACCAGGCCGGCGCGGCCGCCCTGGCCTTCGACAAGCGCATTGGTGGCGAGCGTGGTGGACAGCGAGACGAGGCCGATGGCGGAAACCGGGGCTTTCGCCTCGGCCAGCACCGCTTCCACCGCGCCGGAAATGCCGACCGAAAGGTCGTGGCGCGTGGTGAGCGCCTTGGCGCGGGCGATGACGCCCCTTGTTTCACTGTAGAGCACGGCATCGGTATAGGTGCCGCCGGTATCGATGCCGAGTAACAACTGGTCTGCCACGAGAATTCTTCCGGACTTCCTGCCAGGCCTTTTCAAAGCGGCCTGGAATGGTGTTATTGCATGTCCGAACCAATTGCCACCATTCCACCGGCGACATGCGGTGAAAGAACGGGGAGCTTGCCAGTGATCGATTTCTCCACCCGAAAGCCGCTTGCCGCGGCGCTTCTTCTCGGTGCGGCCCTTCTTGCCGGCAGCCTGCCGGCGCTGGCCCAAGAAGAGGACGAAGAGCAGTACGAGGCGCAGATCCCGGCCGTTTCGATCTACAAGGCGATGCTGGATGCCAACAAGCAGACGGGCTGGGTGCAGTTCCGCAACTTCGCCGACCAGCAGCTCATCTATTTCACCGCCTTGCAGACCATGCATTGCCGGCTGTCGGAAATCCGCTATTCGGTCAATTCCGAGACGCTCGACCAGCGTTTTCCGCTCGCCAAATGCGATCCGGAGCTGCCCTTCAACCTGCCGTCGGACGACAGCCAGAACTGGCTCTATCTCGGCCTGAAGCCCGGCGAGGCGCAGACGATCGCCGTGCAGGCCGTCTGGGACGACGGCAGCGGCAGCGAGATCGTCGTCTACCAGCCCTGCAAGAACCCGGACGCGACCTGCGCCTCGATCAAGACGATCAAGAAGGGCAAGAAGCGCGCCGACGAGCCGTCACCCGCAACGCCAGTCCGTTAGAAGGCTGCGTCGTCAGGCGCTGCACCGGCCAGGGTTTCGTATCCTCCGTCATGTCGAAGCGGAAGCGGTGCATCAGCACGCCGAGCGCGATGATCGCCTCCTGCATGGCGAAGGTCGCGCCGATGCAGATGCGCGGGCCGGCACCGAAGGGCAGGTACTGGAAACGGTGGATGCTGTCGCGGTTCTCCGGCAGGAAGCGTTCCGGCATGAAGGCCCTCGGCTTCTGCCAGAGCAGCGAATGGCGGTGCAACGTCCAGGGCATGACGAGGATCGTGACATCCTTGGGGATCTCGACCCGCTCGCCCTTCGGGCTCGTCCAGACGTCGTCGGAAATCGCCTCGCGGTTGATCGAGGGCGCCGGCGGATAGAGCCGCATCGCCTCTTCGAAGGCGGCGCGCGTCCAGGGCATCAGCTCCAGCCATTCCACCGGATCGGCGCCCGTCGCCAGCACCTGGTCGATCTCCGCCTCCATGGCGTCGCGCACATGCGGACTGTTGGAAACGCAATAGAGCGTCCAGGCGAGCGCGCGGGCCGTCGTCTCATGGCCGGCGCCGATGAAGGTGAGGATATTGTCCTCGATCTCCTCCATGCTGAGCCCATCCAGACCCGCCGCACGCAAGAGCAGCGTGAGGAAATCGTTCGGCGCCTTGTCGGCACCGCTTTCCATGCGCTTCTGCCGCATTTCCATCGTATCGCGCACGATGCGGCGGAATTTTCCAAGCACCTTCGCGCCGCCGATCCGCGTGATCCGCGGCACCCAGGCGGGGGCGCGCAAAAGATCCATCGGATCGACGCGGCCCATGGAGTGCAGCAGGTCGTCCACGTCATCGGCGAAATTGTTGGAGGAGGTGACGATCTCGCCGGAAAACAGCGTTTCGGAGAGGATGGCGAAGGCGAGCTCCGTCATGTCGTTGCCGATATCGAAGATCGTGCCGTCGGCGCCCTCGTATTTTTCGGCATATTTCTCCGACTGCGCCAGCATCTGGCTGGCAAAACCCTTGGCATGGCGCGGCGTGAAGATCGGCGCGACCGCCTTGCGCGACCGCCGCCACACGGCGCCCTCGGCCGTCAGCAGGCCGTCGCGCAGGATCGGGCGCAGCACGAGCTGGCGCACCACGGCCATCTTGTAGTTCTGCGCATTGTCGACGAGCAGGTATTTGATGAGGCCGGGATCGTTGGCGATCAGCGTCTTCTCGCCGAAGAAACTCGTCATGATCCAGGGCAGCGTATAGGAGGGCTCGCCCCAGAGTTCCAGCGGATTGCGGAACACGGTGCGGATGATCTCGAGCTTCGACGGCGGCACCGTGCGCGGAATGGGCGCCGGCGGTTCGAACGGCTCGGGACGCATGTCCATGATCTGCCTCCTTGGGCTCGGCTCGTGCACAGACTGGGCCGACAGGTAGGCGAAAGTTAGAGCAGCGAGCGCAGCTCCGCCAGCTTGTCGTTGATCAGCCAGCCGTAATAGTTCTCTTCCGGCCAGGTCGCCTCACCGCTCGCGCGGCGGGCGGCGAAGGTGGCGGCGCGGGCATCCGGGTTGCCGATATTGTAGAGTGTCGCCGTCAGGCCCGGGTTCTTCGAAATGTCGACGCCGGCGATCTTCTTGTAGGCATCGATCGAACGGCGAATCGAGGCGGCCATATAGGCGAGCGAGATGTCCGGATCCATGATGGCCTTGTAGACGCTGGCCGCGTCCGCCTCGTCGAGCCGCTCGTAGCCGGAAATGCGCGCGACGTCGTCGGTCAGGGTCAGCGCCGTCAGCGGGTTGATCTGGCCGAGGCCAAAGGTCTGGCCGGCATAGAAGGGCTGGAAGAACACCGCGCTGAAGCGGTTGTTCGGGAAGGACGTGCCGCCGACCGTGCGGCCCTTGAAGCTCCGGTTCCACACCGTTTCGCGGCAGGTCCAGAGCGAATAGGAGCCCTTCTTGTCGGCGCATTTCGAGAATTCGGGGCGATCGACGAAATCCGCGACGGATTCGCCGTCATAGGCGAAGCGGAAAGAGCCGGTATAGGACGCCGCCTTCACATAATAGCTCTGCAGCCGGTCATAGGCGTCGACGTTGTAGGTGTGCTCGCCGACGATGGCGCCGACCATGTGGATGGGGTCGATGCCATATTTGCCGGCCACCGACTTGATCTTGCCGGTCAGCTCGCCGTCATTGGCGAGAAGATCGCGCACCTTCTCGTATTTCGCGTCGAAGGAGGTTTTTCCCGCCTTGGTGCGGCGCACCGAGGCGCCCGGAATGTTCGGCTGCTCGGCATTGCGGTTGCCGGACGGCACCACGTCGATCGCCAGCGCCACGGTCTGGCTCTGGACAAAAAGGGTGGCTGCTAGGGCAAGCACAGGGATGAGCTGTCGCACGGTTCCGGTTCCCGTCTGATCACAATATCGGCGAATGGCGCGAGACCGATGCAACGCAATGATGTCGGAATGATGCCAAGGCGTGGCAATGACCTAGGCCGCGACACCGTTGCTGTCGAGGCCCCTTCCCGTCAAAAATCCGGCACCGGCGGCGGCATCTGCCGCCACCGGTGCCGAAACGTCACAGAATGTAGCGCGAGAGGTCCGTATTGGCCGCCAGCGCGCCGACATGTTTGCGGACATATTCCGCGTCGATGACGAGGTTGTTGCCCGGCTTATCCGGCGCCTCGAAGGAGATCTCGTCGAGCACCCGCTCCATCACCGTCTGGAGACGCCGCGCGCCGATATTCTCGACGCTGGAGTTGAGCTGCACGGCGACATCGGCGAGCGCATCGAGCGCGTCCTCGGTGAAGTCCAGCGTGACGCCTTCCGTCTCCATCAGCGCCTTGTACTGGCGGATGAGGCTTGCCTCCGTCTCCGTCAGGATGCGGCGGAAGTCCTCTTTCGTCAGCGCCTTCAGCTCGACGCGGATCGGCAGGCGGCCCTGGAGTTCCGGCAACAGGTCCGAGGGCTTCGAGACATGGAAGGCGCCCGACGCGATGAAGAGGATATGGTCCGTCTTCACCGGCCCGTACTTGGTGGCGACCGTCGTGCCTTCGACCAGCGGCAGCAGGTCGCGCTGCACGCCCTCGCGGGAGACGCCCGCGCCCATGCCGCCGTCACGCGCGGCGATCTTGTCGATCTCGTCGATGAAGACGATGCCGTCGTTTTCGGCCGAGCGGATGGCCTCGCGCTGGATCTGCTCGTTGTCGAGCAGCTTGTCGGACTCGTCGTCGACCAGGATCTTGTAACTGTCCTTGACCGTCGTCTTCACCTTCTTGGTGCGGCCGCCCATCGCCTTGCCGAACATTTCGGACAGGTTCAGCACGCCGATATTGGCGCCCGGCATGCCGGGAATCTCGAAACCGCCGGGCATGCCGCCGCCGGTATCGGCAACGTCGACCTCGATTTCCTTGTCGTCCAGCTCGTTGTTGCGCAGCTTTTTACGGAAACTGTCGCGCGTCGCCGGCGAGGCGGTGGCGCCGACGAGGGCGTCGAGCACCCGTTCCTCGGCATTCATATGGGCTTTGGCCGTCACCTCGGCGCGCTTCTTCTCGCGCACCAGGCCGATGCCGACCTCGACGAGGTCGCGCACGATCTGCTCGACATCGCGGCCGACATAGCCGACCTCGGTGAACTTGGTGGCCTCGACCTTGACGAAGGGCGCGCCGGCAAGCTTCGCCAGACGGCGGGAAATCTCGGTCTTTCCGACGCCGGTCGGGCCGATCATCAGGATGTTCTTCGGCATCACCTCGTCGCGCAGGTCCGGCTCCAGCTGGTGGCGGCGCCAGCGGTTGCGGAGCGCGATGGCGACGGCGCGCTTGGCGTCGTGCTGGCCGATAATGTAGCGGTCGAGTTCGGAGACGATCTCGCGGGGGGAAAAGTTGGTCATGGTATCTCGTTCGCTTTCGGGTCGAATTGCATGATCAGCGCCTCGGCGCCGGTGCGGCCTTCCAGTTGCGGAACCGGCCGGAAGCCGGCCTTGGCATAGGCACGAACCGCGCGCGCATTGGCGGGATCGGGGTCGATGATGATGGTCTCGTGGCCGAGCCCACGCAGATAGGCGACGAAGGCGGTAAGCGCCGCGGAGCCGATGCCCTGCGAAAGCTTGTCCGCGTGGCCGATCGAAAGATCGACGCCGACAGCCTCAGGCGCGAGCTCCAGGAGCCAGGGGTTGTCCTTCGTCCACTCCTCGTTCTGGTGGTGGCCGAGAAACCAGACTTGAATATAGCCGACCGGCTCCCCGTCGAGGGTGATGACGAAGGGACGCGTCGTGTCCCTGCCCTCCACCATCTCGCGGATGAAGCCGATTTCCTCGTCGGGATCGCCCCACCATTCTCGCACATGCGGCTCGTTCAGCCATGCGAGAAGCAGCGGGTAATGCTTCTCTCCCACGGGAGAAAAGCCGATCCGGGCGGGATCAAGCGGCATCCAGCGTCTCCACCACGACATTGTGGTTGGTATAGACGCAGATGTCGCCGGCAATCTGCATGGCGCGGCGCGCAATGTCTTCGGCCGACCTGTCCGTGTCCATCAGTGCGCGGGCGGCGGCATAGGCATAGTTGCCGCCGGAGCCGATCGCCATGGTGCCGTGTTCGGGCTCCAGCACGTCGCCGTTGCCGGTGAGCGCCAGCGTGACGGACTTGTCGGCGACCAGCATCATGGCTTCCAGGCGGCGCAGGTAGCGGTCCGTCCGCCAGTCCTTGGCAAGCTCGACGGCAGCGCGCATCAGCTGGTCGGGGTACTGTTCGAGCTTGGCTTCAAGCCGTTCGAGCAGCGTGAAGGCATCAGCGGTGGCGCCGGCAAATCCGGCGATCACATCGCCCTTGGCAAGGCGGCGCACCTTGCGCGCATTGCCCTTCATCACCGTCTGGCCAAGGCTCACCTGGCCATCGCCCGCCATGACCACCTTGCCGTCCTTGCGGACGGTGATGATCGTCGTGGCGTGCATGGAAGCGTAAGGATTGTGTTCACTCATCGATAGACCTTTGGATAGACCTGCAAAGGCCCGGCATCCCGGGCGTGTCGCCGCCAGCGAGGCGGCCTCGTTGTCCTCTATGTAAGCGGCGTTTGCGCAATTGCAAACGTGGCGCCGCGTCGGTTTGCGCAGCGCCGTCGATCAGGGATTGTACGGCTCAAAAAAGGCCTTGATTTCTCTCCACGATGCGTGGGTTATGGTCTCCCATCAACTGGAGGAAAACGGCAATGGCCAAAGGTCAGGTCCGCAGCAACAAGGAAACCCGAAAACCCAAGAAGGACAAGGCCGTCGAAAAGGCCGCGCCGACGCTGGGTTCGCAGGTCAAGAACAGCGAAAGCTCGACAAAAAAGAAGTGAATGGTGCCGGCGAAAGCCGGCTTCGTTCTTTCAAGGCCTATACCCACTGCCGGGCAACCGGCAGAGCGCTTTTGGCCTGCCTCCCGAAAGCCTCAGCAGACTGGCGTTTTATGAAGAGCCCTGTTAAGGAGCGGCGGTAAAATTACCGGAGACTGCAATGAGCCGCACCGCCAGCGTTTCGCGCAAGACGAACGAGACCTCCGTATCGGTCGCCGTCAACATCGACGGCACCGGCGCATCGACCATTTCGACGGGCGTCGGCTTCTTCGATCATATGCTGGACCAGCTCTCGCGCCATTCGCTGATCGACATGGAGATCAAGACCGAAGGCGACCTGCATGTCGACGATCACCACACGGTGGAAGACACCGGCATCGCCATCGGCCAGGCGATCGCGAAAGCACTCGGCGACCGTCGCGGCATCACCCGCTACGCCTCGCTGGATCTCGCCATGGACGAGACGATGACGCGCGCCGCGGTGGATGTTTCCGGCCGCCCCTTCCTGGTCTGGAACGTCGCTTTCTCCGCGCCAAAAATCGGCACCTTCGACACCGAGCTGGTGCGCGAATTCTTCAACGCGCTCGCCCAGCATGCCGGCATCACGCTGCATATCCAGAACATCTACGGCGCCAACAACCATCACATCTCGGAGACGTGCTTCAAAGCCGTCGCGCGTGTGCTGCGCACCGCGACCGAGATCGATCCCCGCCAGGCAGGCCGCGTTCCCTCGACGAAGGGTTCGCTGGCCTAACCACGGCTTATCTGGAGGCCTGTCGATGGCCACGTTCCTCTTTCTGATACCGCCGGGTGCGAAATCCCAGGACGAAAACGCCCGGATCATCCGTGATCATTTTTCGTGGATCGCGTTCTTTTTACCGTACATCTGGCTGCTGTGGCATCGTGCTTGGCTGGCCGCAGCCCTTGTCTTCGCCATACAGTCGCTGGGTTCAGTCCTCTCTGAGCATGCCGTCTTCGGCTTTGCCGGCGTCGGGATTTGCCTTGCGACCAGTCTTCTCGTGGCGCTTGAAGGCCCCACGATGATCGTCGCCGGTCTCAGGCGGGCGGGCTGGACGGTCGATGCCGTCATATCGGCCGACGACCGTGCAACGGCGGAAGAGATCTACTACATGGACATCAAGGCAGGCGAACCGGAGACACGTCACACCGTTTCCCTGCCGGCATCGGAAACCTCCACGCGCCGGCACGCTCCCATGCTTGGCCTGGTCGGTTTCGGGGAAGGACGCTGACATGCGCGTTGCAATCATCGACTACGGCTCGGGCAACCTGCGCTCGGCCACCAAGGCCTTCGAACGCGCGGCCCGCGAGGCTGGCATCGACGCCGAGATCGACCTGACGGACAAGGCGGAGCGCGTCGCCAGCGCTGACCGCATCGTGCTGCCCGGCGTGGGCGCCTATGCCGATTGCCGCCGCGGCCTCGATGCCGTGCCCGGCATGGTGGAGGCTTTGCGCGAGACGGTCGAGACGAAGGCCCGCCCCTTCCTCGGCGTGTGCGTCGGCATGCAGCTCATGTCCTCGCGCGGGCTGGAAAAGACCACGACCGAGGGCCTCGGCTGGATCAAGGGCGACGTCGTGCTGATGACGCCGGACGATGCGAGCCTGAAGATCCCGCAGATCGGCTGGAATACGCTGGACCGCAAAGACGCGCACCCGCTGTTCGACGGCATACCGGAGACGCTGCACGCCTATTTCGTGCACTCCTACCATCTCGCCGCCGAAAATCCGGACGACGTGGTCGCGACCGTCGATTACGGCGGCCCGATGACCGCCTTCGTCGCCAATGGCAACAAGGCCGGCGCACAGTTCCATCCGGAAAAGAGCCAGACGCTCGGCCTTGCCCTCATCACCAATTTCCTGCGCTGGAAGCCGTAACATGATCCTCTTTCCCGCCATCGACCTGAAAGACGGCCAGTGCGTGCGCCTCAAGCTCGGCGACATGGACCAGGCCACCGTCTACAATCCCGACCCGGCCGCCCAGGCGAAAGCTTTTGAAGACCAGGGTTTTGAATGGCTGCACGTCGTCGATCTCAACGGCGCCTTCGCCGGGGAAAGCGTCAACGGCGCCGCCGTCGACGCGATCCTCAAGGCAACGAAGAACCCGGTGCAGCTCGGCGGCGGCATTCGCACGCTCGACCATATCGAGAGCTGGCTGTCGCGCGGCCTCTCCCGCGTCATCCTCGGCACCGTCGCGGTGCGCGACCCGGCGCTCGTCATCGAGGCCTGCAAGCAGTTCCCCGGAAAAGTCGCCGTCGGCATCGATGCCAAGAGCGGCAAGGTCGCCGTCGAGGGCTGGGCGGAAGCCTCCGAACTCGGCGTGATCGAGCTCGCGAGGAAATTCGAGGGCGCGGGCGTCGCGGCAATTATCTACACGGATATCGACCGCGACGGCATTCTCGCCGGCATCAACTGGGCGTCCACGCTGGAACTCGCCGATGCCGTCTCCATTCCCGTCATCGCCTCCGGCGGCCTTGCCTCGATGGACGACATCCGCCGCCTCGTCGCGCCGGATGCCCGCAAGCTCGAAGGCGCGATTTCCGGCCGGGCACTCTATGACGGCCGGATCGACCCAGCCGAAGCGCTTGCCGTTATCCGGGGAGGTGCCGCATGACCCTGAAAGCCCGCGTCATCCCCTGCCTCGACGTGAAGGACGGCCGCGTCGTCAAGGGCGTCAGCTTCGTCAACCTGGTCGATGCTGGCGATCCCGTCGAATCGGCCAAGGCCTATGATGCGGCCGGTGCCGACGAACTCTGCTTCCTCGACATCACCGCGTCGGCCGACAACCGCGACACCATCTTCGACGTGGTGGCGCGCACAGCGGAGCACTGCTTCATGCCGCTCACCGTCGGTGGCGGCGTGCGCGCGGTCGCGGATATCCGCAAGCTGCTGCTGGCAGGCGCCGACAAGGTCTCGATCAATTCGGCCGCCGTCGCCAATCCGGATTTCGTCGCCGAAGCCGCCGACAAGTTCGGCAACCAGTGCATCGTCGTGTCGATCGATTCGAAGAAGGTTTCGGCCGAGGGCGAGGAGGACCGCTGGGAGATCTTCACCCATGGCGGCCGCAAGCCGACCGGCATCGACGCCGTCGCCTTCGCCGAAAAGATGGTGGAGCGCGGCGCCGGCGAATTGTTGCTGACCTCGATGGACCGCGACGGCCAGAAGGGCGGCTACGACATCGCGCTGACCCGCACCATTGCCGACCGGGTTTCGGTGCCGGTCATCGCGTCGGGCGGCGTCGGCAATCTCGACCACCTCGTCGAGGGCGTGCGCGACGGCCATGCGACGGCGGTGCTCGCCGCCTCCATCTTCCACTTCGGCACCTATACCGTCGGCGAAGCCAAGCGCTACATGGCGGAGCATGGCATTGCCATGCGGCTCGACTGAGGAGAGAGCGATGACCGATTTTTCCCTTGCCGATCTGGAGCGCATCGTGGACGCCCGCTCGCAGGCCGATCCGAGCGCATCCTGGACGGCAAAGCTCGTCGCGGCCGGACAGGCAAAAGCGGCAAAAAAGCTCGGTGAAGAGGCCGTCGAGACCGTCATCGCGGCAATCGAGGGCGAAAAGGCCGCCTTGACGAGCGAAACGGCCGATTTGCTCTATCATCTGATGGTCGTATTGAAAATCGGTGGCGTGGCGCTACAAGATGTCATGGGGGAGCTGGAACGGCGCACAAGCCAGTCCGGCCTAGTGGAGAAGGCCAGCCGGAAAAGTTGATGATCCAGGCAGCGCGCGACAAGGACCAGGCGGATATTCCGGACGATTTCGGCAACCGCGACTATTCTCCCTACCGCTTCTTCTCGGCAGACGAATGGGCGCATTTCCGGGCCGACACGCCTCTGACGCTCACGGGCGACGAGGTGCAGCGGCTGCGTTCGCTGAACGACCCGATCGATCTCGACGAGGTGCGGCGCATTTATCTTTCGCTGTCGCGCCTGCTCTCGGCCCATGTCGAATCCTCGCAGATGCTGTTCGAGCAGCGCAAGCGCTTCCTCAGCCTCTCTGACGAGGCGAAGACGCCCTATGTCATCGGCATTGCCGGCTCGGTCGCGGTCGGAAAGTCGACCACGGCGCGTATCCTGATGGAGCTGCTCGCCCGCTGGCCGTCGAGCCCGAAGGTCGACCTCGTGACGACCGACGGTTTCCTCTATCCAAACGCCGTGCTCCAGCGCGAAGACATGATGGACCGCAAGGGTTTTCCGGAGAGCTACGATATCGGCGCGCTTCTGCGCTTCCTCTCGGCGATCAAGGCCGGCAAGCCGAACGTCAAGGCGCCGACCTATTCGCACCTGACCTATGACGTGCTGCCCAACGCCTTCCGCACCATCGACCGCCCGGATATCCTGATCTTCGAGGGCATCAACGTCCTCCAGTCGCGCAACTTGCCGGCCGACGGCAAGATCGTGCCGATGGTCTCCGACTTCTTCGATTTCTCGATCTATATCGACGCGGAAGAGAGCCTGATTCACACCTGGTACGTGGACCGCTTCATGCGGCTGCGCGACACGGCCTTCAAGAACCCGGATTCCTACTTCCACCGCTACGCGACGATCAGCGAGACGGCCGCGCTGGCGATCGCGGAAGGCCTCTGGCACAATATCAACCTGAAGAACCTGCACCAGAACATCCTGCCGACGCGCCCGCGCGCCGACCTGATCCTGCAGAAGGGCGAGAATCACCTCATCGAAACGGTGGCGCTGCGCAAGTTGTGAGCCGGCTTACGGCCAAGGTTACGGATTGACGCGGCGAAGCGTCAGGTTGATCCGCCCGGCACTCTTCAACAGCGTCGATGTGCCGGGATAGATGCGGTCGACGCCATGAAAGATCAGCCGGCTCTCGCCACCGAACACGAAGACGTCGCCGCTGGACAGCCGGAAGGAACGGGTCGGATCGCTGCGTGAAACGCCGCCGACGCGAAACAGGCACTGATCCCCCAGCGATACGGACACGACGGGCGCGCCGAATTCGCTTTCGTCGCGGTCCTGGTGCAGCCCCATCTTCGCATCTGGGTCGTAGAAATTGACGAGGCAGGCTTCCGGCGGCTTTTCAAAGCCGGCAACCGCCTCCCACAAGGCGAGAAGCGCCTCGGGAATGGCGGGCCAGGGGCGGCCGGTCTCGGGATGGGTCGGCTGGTAGCGGTAGCCGTCGTCCTTGTCGGTCACCCAGCCGAGCGGGCCGCAATTGGTCATGCGCACCGACATCGCCTTGCCGGTCTTCGGCATGCGCGGCACGAAAAGGGGTGCCTCGGCCACGACCTCTCTTATGGCCGCGACAAGCGCCTCCTGCGCCGAGCGATCGAAATGGTCGGGGAAATAGCGCAGCCCCGGGGCGAGGCCACGCTCAGCCACGGCGCATCTCGTGCCGAATGCGGCTCACGCTTCCGCCAGGTCCGGAATGCGCAGCACCTGGCCGGGATAGATCTTGTCCGGGTGGGAGAGCATCGGGCGGTTGGCGTCGAAGATCAGGGTGTGCTTGGCGCCCTTGCCCTTGCCGTAATAGGCCTCGGCGATCTTCCACAGGTTGTCGCCCTTCTTGACCGTGTGCAGGGTCGGGTCATTGGCAGGCCCGGAGACCTTCAGGAGTTCCGCCAGGTCGATTTTTTCGAGCTTCAGGCCGGAATCGGCCGGCACGACCTTGAGATCGGCGGCTTCGACCTTGGAAATGCCCAGCGTGTTGCCGACGGCGATGACCGCCTTTTCGAAGGCCGTCTGGTCGGCGACCACGCCCTTCAGCACACATTTGTCGCCCTCGACGGAGACTTCGACCTTCTGCGTGCCGAGATCGAAGGAATCGAGCTCCTTCTTGACCGCACTCGCTTCCGGCGCTTCGTCGTCGCCGATGCCGAGCTTCTTGCCGGCGTTCTTGATAAAGCTGAAGAGACCCATGACTACCTCCCGATTTTTTTGGTCTGTTTTTTTGAACTAAAGCAGAGCCTTTCCGCGAAGGAAAGGTCTCGTTTCACTCTTATTCATAAACGGCCAAGTTGCGGCAATCATTCGCCGCCAGGCTTCGCCCGATTGCGTTTTACGTCGGAACGGCCCGATTTTTCCTTGAGCCGGCGTTCCACCGAACCCTTCGTCGGCTTGGTCTTCCGGCGCACCGGCGGCGGCGGTTCGGCGGCTTTCAGGATCAGCTCTTTCAGCCGCTCGCGCGCGTCCTCCCGGTTGCGCTCCTGGCTGCGAAAGCGGTTCGCCTCGATCAGCAGCACGCCCTCCTTGGAAAGCCGGCGGCCGGCGAGCTTTTCGGCATTCGCCTTCACCCGCTCGTCCAGCGAGGGCGAGTTGCGCAGGTCGAAGAACAGCTGCACCGCCGTCGAGACCTTGTTGACGTTCTGGCCGCCCGGACCGCCGGCCAGCACGAACTGTTCGGTCAGCTCCCAACCGGCAATCGTGATGGAGCTTTTGATGTAGAGGGGGTCGCTGGCCATGGATGTTCCTTTCCACGCCGTTTTAGCGGGCGATCAGGGAAACGGGAAGCCGGCGCCGGCAACGAAAAACCCGGTCGCGAGGACCGGGTTTCACGTGAATCATCGCAAAGAACCTTATTCGGCCGCGATCTTCAGGCCGGGCGCCGCGTCACGCACGCCGCCGTCCACATGGTTTTCGAACTTTTCGAAGTTCGCGATGAACATGTCGACGAGTTTCTGGGCCTGCTTGTCATAGGCGGCACCGTTTGCCCAGGTCGAGCGCGGGTCGAGGATCTTCGTGTCCACGCCCGGCACCGAGACGGGAACCTGGAAGCCGAAATTGTCGTCGCGGCGGAACAGCGCGTCCTTCAGCGAGCCGTCGAGCGCGCTCGCCAGCAGCGTGCGGGTCGCCTTGATCGGCATGCGGCGGCCTTCGCCGTAAGCACCGCCGGTCCAGCCGGTGTTGACCAGCCAGCAATCGACGCCGTGTTCGGCGATCAGTTCCTTCAGGAGGTTGCCGTAGACCGTCGGGTGACGCGGCATGAAGGGGGCGCCGAAGCAGGTCGAGAAGGTGGCTTCCGGCTCGGTCACGCCACGCTCCGTGCCCGCGACCTTGGCGGTGTAGCCGGAGAGGAAGTGGTACATGGCCTGGTCGGGCGTGAGCTTCGCGATCGGCGGCATCACGCCGAAGGCATCGGCCGTCAGCATGATGATGGTCTTCGGATGCGGCGCGCGGCCGGTGTCGCTGGCATTCGGAATGAAATCCAGCGGATAGGCGCAACGGGTGTTTTCCGTCAGCGAGCCGTCGTTGAAGTCCGGAACGCCGTTCGCGTCGAGCACGACGTTTTCCAGAACGGTGCCGAAACGCTGCGTCGTCGCATAGATTTCCGGCTCGGCTTCAGCCGAAAGGCGGATCGTCTTGGCGTAGCAGCCGCCTTCGAAGTTGAAGATGCCGTTCTCGCCCCAGCCATGCTCGTCGTCGCCGACCAGCGTGCGGTTCGGGTCGGCCGACAGGGTCGTCTTGCCGGTGCCGGACAGGCCGAAGAACACGGCCGCATCGCCATCCGGGCCGACATTGGCCGAGCAGTGCATCGGCATGACCTTTTCCGATGGCAGCAGCCAGTTCAGAACGGTGAAGACCGACTTCTTCATCTCGCCGGCATAGAAGGTGCCGGCGATCAACACGATGCCGCGCGTCAGGTCGCAGGCAATCATGGTTTCGGTGCGCGCACCGTGGCGCTCCGGGTCGGCCTTGAAGGTCGGCAGGTCGATGATCGTCAGTTTCGGCGCGAAGGCGGCGAGGTCGGCTTCCTGCGGGCGGATGAGCAGGTTGCGGATGAACAGCGAATGCCAGGCGAGCTCGGTGACGACGCGGGTCGGCAGGGCATAGTCGGCATCGGCGCCGCCGATGAGGTCCTGCACGAAGAGGTCACGGTCGACGGCGTGCGCCAGCATGTCGGCATGCAGCGCGTCGAAATGTGCGCGCGACACGGCCTTGTTGTTGTCCCACCAGATGGCGCCTTCAGTGTTTTCGTCGCGCACGACGAACTTGTCCTTCGGCGAGCGGCCGGTGTGCTGGCCGGTGAGGGCACGCAGCGCCCCATGCGCGGTCTTGACAGCTTCGCCACGGCCGAGCGCCTCTTCGTAAAGAGCCTCTGCTGCAAAGTTGTACCGGACCGTGCCGTTAGTATGGATACCCATCGCGGTGAGCCCCTGAGCGGGGTTGCGAACGCCAAGTTCCTGCATGGTCCAGTTTTCCTCCAAGGCGACAAGAATGGTGTGGATTTTCCGGGAAGCTAATTCGGGACTGTCACAAAGACAAGAGGAAAATGCAAATTTGGTAATGATATCAATTATTTAATCGATTTAAAGAATTATGTTACTTTTTTAATCGTTTGAATAATCGATTTAAAAATGACTCGCCCGGTGCGGCTGAAACGTCTCCCTTTATCTTTGCCACAATTTGTTCCACCTTTACCCCCAAGGAGGCGCATCACATCCAGGACAGGAAGACGATCCGAGGTCGGGAAAGGCGCCGATGAATATGGAGACTAGCAGGATGCAGACGATCGCACTCGTTGACGACGACCGGAATATTCTGACATCCGTGTCGATCGCTCTGGAGGCAGAGGGCTACAAGGTCGAGACCTATACGGACGGCGCCTCGGCGCTCGACGGGCTTCTCGCCCGCCCGCCGCATCTTGCCATCTTCGACATCAAGATGCCGCGCATGGACGGCATGGAGCTGTTGCGGCGGCTGCGCCAGAAGTCGGATATTCCGGTGATCTTCCTCACCTCGAAGGACGAGGAGATCGACGAGCTGTTCGGCCTCAAGATGGGCGCCGACGACTTCATCACCAAGCCCTTCTCGCAGCGCCTGCTCGTCGAGCGCGTCAAGGCGATCCTGCGCCGGGCGTCCAGCCGCGAGGCGGCCGCCGCCTCCGGCGGCACCGGCAATGCGGCCAAGGCCGGCGAAATCGCGGCCCGCTCGCTGGAACGCGGCCAGCTCGTCATGGACCAGGAGCGCCACACCTGCACCTGGAAGGGCGAGCCTGTCACGCTCACCGTCACCGAATTCCTTATCCTGCATTCGCTGGCCCAGCGCCCGGGCGTCGTGAAGAGCCGCGATTCGCTGATGGATGCGGCCTATGACGAGCAGGTCTATGTCGACGACCGCACCATCGACAGCCACATCAAGCGGCTGCGCAAGAAGTTCAAGATGGTCGATACCGACTTCGACATGATCGAAACGCTCTACGGCGTCGGCTACCGTTTTCGCGAGACCGCCTGAGGCGCGATTTCGCTTGCATGAACCGCGGCGGCAATGGCATGCCGCGGTCGGCGGCCTTGTGCCGTGCGCATGGAAGGTAGACCCGCTTGTTGCAGACAACGCCGGAAAGGGATGGGGAAGACGTCGAGGGCCGGCCCGCGCCGCGCTCGCTGCGCCGCCGCTGGACGCATCCCTTCACGCTGGCGCGCCGGATCTTCGGCAATGCGGTCTTTTCCAGCCTCACGCGCCGCATCCTGTTCTTCAACCTCGTCGCACTCGTCGTGCTGGTCGCCGGTATCCTCTATCTCAACCAGTTCCGCGAGGGGCTGATCGACGCGCGTGTCGAAAGCCTTTTGACCCAGGGCGAGATTATCGCGGGCGCCATCTCCGCCTCGGCCTCGGTCGACACCAACTCGATCACCATCGACCCGGAAAAGCTGCTGGAATTGCAGGCCGGCCAGAGCATTACGCCGCTGCCGAACGACGAGGATCTCGAATTCCCGATCAATCCGGAGCGTGTGGCACCTGTTCTGCGAAGGCTGATCTCGCCGACACGCACGCGCGCCCGCATCTACGATACCGACGCCAACCTGCTGCTCGATTCGCGCCATCTCTATACGCAGGGCCAGGTGCTGCGCTTCGACCTGCCGCCGGTGGAACCTGAAAGCACCAGCCTAATCGAGCGCATGAACGTCTGGTTCAACCGCATTCTCCAGCCGAGCAACCTGCCGCAATACAAGGAAGCGCCCGGCGGCGACGGCTCGATCTATCCGGAAGTGATGAACGCGCTGACGGGCGTGCGTGGCGCCGTCGTGCGCGTCAACGACAAGGGCGAGCTGATTGTCTCCGTCGCCGTGCCCGTGCAGCGTTTCCGCGCCGTGCTCGGAGTGCTGCTGCTCTCCACGCAGGCGGGCGATATCGACAAGATCGTGCATGCCGAGCGCCTTGCCATCATGCGCGTCGCGGGCGTCGCCGGCCTCGTCAACATCGCGCTGTCGCTGCTTCTCTCCAGCACCATCGCCAATCCGCTGCGCCGGCTCTCGGCGGCGGCCATCCGCGTGCGGCGCGGCGCCAAGGAGCGCGAGGAAATCCCGGATTTCTCCGTGCGCCAGGACGAGATCGGCAACCTTTCGATCGCGCTTCGCCAGATGACGACGGCGCTCTACGACCGTATCGACGCGATCGAGAGTTTTGCCGCGGATGTCAGCCACGAGCTGAAAAACCCTCTCACGTCGCTGCGCAGCGCCGTGGAAACCCTGCCGCTCGCCCGCACGGACGAATCGAAGAAGCGCCTGCTCGACATCATCCAGCATGACGTGCGCCGCCTCGACCGGCTGATCAGCGACATTTCCGACGCCTCGCGGCTCGATGCGGAGCTTGCCCGCAGCGATGCGCGCACCGTCGACCTCGAAAAGCTGCTCGGCGAGATCATCGACATTACCCGTCAGGTCAACAGCCGAAAGAAGACGGTCTCCCTCGATTTCGTCGTCGACCGCAAGGACAACCCGAAGACCAAGTTCGAGATCAGCGGTTACGAGTTGCGCATCGGCCAGATCGTCACCAACCTGATCGAGAATGCGCGGTCCTTCGTGCCCGACCCCGGCGGGCGCATCGTCGTGCGCCTGTCGCGTGGGCGAAACGACCGCTGCCTCATCCAGATCGAGGATAACGGCCCCGGCATCCAGGCGGAAGACATCGACCGCATCTTCGAGCGCTTCTACACCGACCGCCCGGCCAGCGAAGGTTTCGGCCAGAATTCCGGCCTTGGCCTCTCCATCTCGCGGCAAATCGCCGAGGCCCATGGCGGCACGCTGAAGGCCGAAAACATCCTCGACAAGGCGACCGGCACGATCGGCGGTGCGCGCTTCACGCTGTCGCTGCCGACCGGCAACCAGAAATGACGCCGCCCGCCAACGTGCACGGTACGGCGATCGTCATCGGCACGACGGGGCTTCTCTTTCTCGGCCCTTCCGGGGCGGGCAAAAGCGCTATCGCGCTGCACTGCATCGAAGAGGCGCGCGGCCGCGGTCTCTTTTCCGCGCTCGTCAGCGACGACCAGGTCCTGATCCATCAGGCGGGCGGGCGTATCTTCGCCCGGGCGCCGGCCAGCATTGCCGGGCTTGCGGAAGTCCGGGGCGCCCGCATCGCCAAGGTGGCGACGATCGAGGCGGTCGTGCTTTCCCGGGCGATCCGCCCGCTGGAGCCGCCATTTGCCGAGCGCCTGCCGCCGGAGGGGGAAACCGCCGAGGTCCTGCCGTCCGTCTTCCTGCCTCTGACGCGGCTGCCGCTCTTTCCGGGTTGCACCGCCTTCGCAACATTGACCGCACTGCATCCGGAAATCCTCAAAAGTTGACCGCAAAAGCCCCGTCAAAAACCGAAATCAGGCATTTTGGGCTTGCACTTGGCCTTTTCATTGACATGATGGCCACCCCAACGGTGGACGGAATTGGTGCATTGCGGTATTCGCCGTCCGTTTGAGTTGGGAAACTGGAGCGACTGCTGATGATCGGACTGGTGCTTGTCACCCATGGCAAGCTGGCGGAGGAATTCCGGCACGCCCTTGAACATGTCGTTGGTCCGCAAAAGGCGATCGAGACCGTCTGTATCGGCCCCGAGGACGACATGGACCAGCGTCGCCAGGACATCCTGGAAGCGGTCATGAAGGCCGACCAGGGCCATGGCGTCATCATCCTCACCGACATGTTCGGCGGCACGCCCTCGAACCTTGCGATCTCCGTGATGACCGGCGAGGGCATCGAGGTGATCGCCGGCGTCAACCTGCCCATGCTGATCAAGCTTGCCGGCATCCGCGGCGAGAACAACATGGAAAAGGCGCTGATCGACGCGTCGGAGGCCGGCCGCAAATATATCAACGTGGCCAGCCGCGTGCTGAGCGGCAAATAAGGTTTCCTGCCGTCCATGACCGTCTCGAAAGAGCTTCTCATCATCAACAAGCGCGGCCTGCACGCCCGCGCCTCGGCAAAATTCGTCCAGACGGTCGACGGCTTCGACGCCGAAGTGACGGTTTCCAAGGACGGCATGACGGTCGGCGGCACCTCGATCATGGGCTTGATGATGCTGGCCGCCAGCCCCGGCTGCTGCGTGCAGGTGACGGCAACGGGCGCCGAAGCGCAGCAGGTGCTCGATGCGCTCGACGCGCTGATTGCCGACCGGTTCGGCGAGGAAATGTAAATTCGCGTCGATATAAGGATATAAAGACTTCTTTATATCATGTTGCTCCAGCGGCCGTTTCCTGATAGGGAAAGCGCCACCACGCGAAGAACATTTTCTTTTTCCGCAATTCCGAATGCAAAACCGCTGACGCTTTGCTGGAATTGCTCAGAAGGCTGGAGACCTCCATGACCACCACGCAGGACTATCACGTCGCCGACATCGCGCTTGCCGATTTCGGCCGCAAGGAAATTCAGATCGCCGAAACCGAAATGCCGGGCCTGATGGCCTGCCGCGAAGAGTTCGGCGCCGCCAAGCCGCTCAAGGGCGCGCGCATCACCGGCTCGCTGCACATGACCATCCAGACCGCCGTTCTCATCGAGACGCTGGTCGAACTCGGCGCCGACGTGCGCTGGGCCTCGTGCAACATCTTCTCCACGCAGGACCACGCCGCCGCCGCGATCGCCGCTGCCGGCATCCCGGTCTATGCCGTGAAGGGTGAAACCCTCACCGAATACTGGGAATACACCGACAAGATCTTCCAGTGGGCCGATGGCGGCCTCACCAACATGATCCTGGACGACGGCGGCGACGCCACCATGTACATCCTGCTCGGCGCCCGCGCGGAAGCCGGCGAGAACATCCTGGTCAATCCGGGCTCGGAAGAAGAGGAAATCCTCTTCGCACAGATCAAGAAGCGTCTTGCCGCAACGCCCGGCTGGTTCACCAAGCAGCGCGATGCCATCCAGGGCGTGACCGAAGAAACCACGACCGGCGTCAACCGCCTCTACCAGCTCCAGCAGAAGGGCCTGCTGCCCTTCCCGGCGATCAACGTCAACGACTCGGTCACCAAGTCAAAGTTCGACAACAAGTACGGCTGCAAGGAATCGCTGGTCGACGGCATCCGCCGCGGCACCGACGTGATGATGGCCGGCAAGGTCGCCGTCGTCTGCGGCTATGGCGACGTCGGCAAGGGTTCTGCCGCATCGCTCAGAGGCGCCGGCGCCCGCGTGAAGGTCACGGAAATCGACCCGATCTGCGCTTTGCAGGCCGCCATGGACGGTTTTGAAGTCGTGCAGCTCGAAGACGTCGTGTCCTCGGCCGACATCTTCATCACGACCACCGGCAACAAGGACGTCATCCGCGTCGAGCATATGCGCGAGATGAAGGACATGGCGATCGTCGGCAATATCGGCCACTTCGACAACGAGATCCAGGTCGCGTCGCTGCGCAATTTCAAGTGGACGAACATCAAGCCGCAGGTAGATATGGTCGAGTTCCCGAAGGGCAACCGCATGATCCTGCTGTCGGAAGGCCGCCTGCTCAACCTCGGCAACGCCACCGGCCACCCGTCGTTCGTGATGTCCGCCTCGTTCTCCAACCAGGTTCTGGCCCAGATCGAGCTTTTCACCAAGGGCAATGCCTACCAGAACGAAGTCTACGTGCTGCCGAAGCAGCTCGACGAGAAGGTCGCACGGCTTCACCTCGCCAAGCTCGGCGCGAAGCTCACCGAACTCTCCGACGAGCAGGCCGGTTACATCGGCGTGACGACGACCGGTCCGTTCAAGGCTGAGCACTACAGGTACTGATCCTTACCCGGATTATCCACAACATCTAGAGGCGGCGCGCTTGACAAGGCGCGCCGCCTCTTTTTTGGGCCTGTCCCTTTCCGACGATTCGGGAAACACGTATCCTTAAACAGTTGATTCGGCGCGCAGATGCGGATCTTTCGCGCCGGATGGGATGTCTTGTCGATCAGGCGGCAAACGGACGGGGACATACCGGGGATGATGTCGGACATGAAACGAGGCCGTTCCGGGCAGGCTTTAGCCCTACCGGAACGGGGCATGGTGCGTTCCTTCGCGCCTGCCAGAACGAACAGAATTGAAACATGGTTAATGGCCCGCGGCATGCGCCGTTTAGCGGGCGCTCTCGCTGCCGGCTCGGCGCTGAGCGCGCTTGCCAGCCCAGCCCACGCCGCCGGCCCCTATCTCGCCACGACGGAAATCGTCACCGTTTCCATGCTGCTCGGCGTGATGTCGGCGGCGATGGTCTCCGCTATCTGGATGGTCCGCCAGCGCGGCCGCATGGAAGCGGAAAACCGCGAGCTGAAGGCACATCTTGCTGATTCGCGCCACAATATTTCGCGCCTTCAGGCGCTGATCGGCGACAAGAACCGCCGCATCGTCGTGTGGGACGGCCTTTCCGACAAGCCGGAATTCCTCGGCCAGCTGCCGGCCGAAACCGGCGCGCCGCAGGCCGATCGCGATTTCCTCGCCTTCGGTCGCTGGCTGAAATCCGGTTCCGCCGTCGAGATCGAGCGCGCCGTCGAGCGGCTGCGCTCGCAGGCGCAGAGTTTCGACCTCATCATCGAGACCAGCCGCGAGGAGGTCATCGAGGCGCAGGGCCGGGTGTCCGGCGGACAGGCCTTCGTGCGCTTCGTCGCCCTCAACAACCTGCGCGCCGAAGCCGCCGAGCTGAAGCTCGAGCGCGACCGGTTGGTGCAGGCGCTGACCACGCTGCAGGGCCTGCTCGACCAGATCGATCTGCCCGTCTGGCAGCGCGCAGCGGATGGCTCGCTTGCCTGGGTGAACGAGGCCTACGCCGAGGCCGTCGAGGCGAAGGATGCGGCAAGCGCCGTGCGCGAGGGACGCGAACTGCTGCCGACCATCGCGCGCGAAAAGATCCGCGCCTCCAGCACCTACGACACGCCGTTCCACGACAAGGTCTCGACCGTCGTCAGCGGCAACCGCAGCTTCTTCGACGTCGTCGATGCGCGCAGCTCCAGCGGCTCCGCCGGCATCGCCATCAACGTCTCCGACGTCGAGGCCGTGCGCGAAGAGCTTGTGCGCACGCTGAAGAGCCACGCCGAGACGCTCGACCATCTCGCCACCCCCGTCGCGATCTTCGACGGCGAACAGCGCCTGCAATTCTACAACCAGGCCTTCCAGCGCATGTGGGACATCGAGACCGCCTTCCTGGAGCGCAAGCCCGGCAATGGCGAGCTGCTCGACCGGCTTCGCGCGGCAGGCAAACTGCCGGAACAGCTGAACTGGAAACAGTGGAAGGATACGGCACTCGCCGTCTACCGCGCCATCGACACCCAGACCGACCTGTGGCACCTGCCGAACGGCCAGACGCTGCGCGTTTTCGCGACGGCGCGTCCGCAGGGCGGCGCCACCTGGGTCTTCGAGAACCTGACGGAAAAGGTCGATCTCGAAACCCGCTACAATACGCTGGTGCAGGTGCAGGACGAGACGATCGACCACCTCGCCGAAGGTGTCGCGGTGTTCAGCCCGGACGGCCGCATCCGCCTCTCCAACCCGGCCTTCCGGGCGCTCTGGGGCATCAGCGAGGCGGAAGCGAAATCCGGCACTCATATCCGCGCCATCGAACAGGCCTGCGCTCCCTCCTACGACAAGCCGGACGGCTGGAAGCGCTTTGCGCATATCATCACCAGCTTCGATGACGAGCGGCCCTCCTGCCAGGGCGTTCTGGAGCTGCGCACCGGCCTGGTGCTCGACTTCGCGGTGATCCCGCTCTCCAACGCCCAGACGATGCTGACCTTCGTCAACATCACCGACAGCGTGCGCGTCAGCCGCGCACTCACGGAAAAGAACGACGCGCTGCGCAAGGCCGACGCGCTAAAGAACGATTTCGTCCAGCACGTCTCATACGAGCTGCGCTCGCCGCTCACCAACATCATCGGCTTCGCCGATCTCCTGAAGACGCCGAGCATGGGCGAACTCAGCGACCGGCAATCCGAATATGTCGATCACATCGCCACGTCCTCGGCGGTGCTGCTCACCATCGTCAACGACATTCTTGACCTCGCCACCGTCGATGCCGGCATCATGGAACTCGACTACAGCGAGATCAACCTGACGGACCTGCTCGACGACGTGTCGATGCAATTCGCCGACCGCCTGCACGAGGCGCAGGTTACGCTGGAAATCACGGCACCGGACAATCTCGGCACGATCGTCGCCGACCAGCAGCGGCTGAAGCAGATCCTCATCAAGCTGCTCGGCAATGCCGCGAATTTCGCGCCGACCGGCAGCACCATCGGCCTGAAATGCTGGCGAGACGGCAGCGACCTCGTCTTCACCGTCTCCGATCGCGGGCCGGGCATTCCACAGGACGTGCTGAAGACGGTGTTCAACCGCTTCGAAAGCCACGGACGCCATGGCGGTGCCGGTCTCGGCCTCTCCATCGTCGAAAGCTTCGTCAGCCTGCACCATGGCAGCGTGACGATCGACAGCCATGAGGGCCGCGGCACGGTCGTCACCTGCCGCCTGCCTTCCGCGACGATGACGTCGTTCGCCGCCGCGGAATAGGTCCATGGCGCTCGACCTCTTTCTCGCCGACGAAGCCGCCACCATCCGCTTCGGCGAGGATCTTGCCCTGGCGCTGAAGCGCGGCGACTATGTCGCGCTCCATGGCGATCTCGGGGCCGGCAAATCGACCCTCGCTCGCGCGATCATCCGCGCCATCGCCGACGACGCGATGCTGGAGGTGCCGAGCCCGACCTTCACGCTGGTCCAGAGCTACGACCTGCGCATTCCCGTCGCGCATTTCGACCTCTACCGCATCGCGGACGCCGCCGAGATCGACGAACTCGGCTTCGACGAAGCGCTGTCCGACGGCATCTGCCTGGTGGAATGGCCGGAAAAAGGTTCTGGCGCGTTGCCGGCGGAAGGCATCACGCTGCGCTTCCTGCACGAGGGCGACGGCCGGCGCGTGGAGATCGACGGGCCGGCACCGGCCCTTGCCCGGATTCGACGGTCGCTGGCGATCCGCAGCTTCCTCGACGAAGCCGGCTACAGAAATGCGACTCGCCGCCACCTGACGGGCGACGCCTCCATTCGCGCCTATGAGCACATCTATGCCGGCGACAAACGTCTCGTGCTAATGGATTCGTCGCGGCACACGCCCGGCCCGATCCTTGCCCGTGGCAAATATTACCAGCAGATCGCCCATATCGCCGAAGATGTGCGGCCCTTCATCGCGATTGCGCGGTCCCTCGTCGAAAAGGGTCTTCGCGCGCCGGCCATCTACCAGACGGATATCGAGCAAGGCATCCTGCTGATCGAGGACCTCGGCACCGCTGGCGTGCTGGATGAAGACGGCGTGCCGATCGCGGAACGCTACCGCGAAAGTGCCGCCTGCCTGGCGCATATGCATGGGCAGGCCTTCGAGCGCGATCTTCCCGTGGCGGATGGCATCATCCATACCGTGCCGGATTTCGACCGCGACGCCATGCAGATCGAGGTGAGCCTGCTTACCGACTGGTATCTGCCCTGGAAGCGCGGCACGCCGGCAAGCGACGACGAACGCCGCGACTATATCGCCATCTGGGACGCACTGATCGAAAGCCTCTCCGCCGCCGAGCACAATCTTCTGCTGCGCGACTTCCATTCGCCGAACATCATCTGGCGGCCGGAGGCGACCGGCACCGACCGGGTCGGCATCATCGACTTCCAGGATGCGATGATCGGCCCTTCGGCCTATGACGTCGCCTCGCTGGGGCAGGATGCCCGCGTCGATATGCCGGAGGGCGTGGCGGATGATGTGCTGGACCACTATCTGACACTGCGCGAGAAAGACGCCGGCTTCGACCGCGAACGGTTCCTGCGCGACTGGCATGTCATGGCGGCGCAGCGCAACTGCAAGCTCATCGGCCTCTGGGTGCGCCTCATGCAGCGCGATGGCAAGCCCGCCTATATGCGCCACATGCCGCGAACATTCCGCAATCTGGAGCGCGCGCTCAGCCATCCCGATCTCGCCCCCTTGCGCGACTGGTGCAGAAAGGCTGGAATCCTCGCGACCGAATCATAAGCGCGGAAACCAGATGAAGATCGAAGACGCCATGGTGCTGGCCGCCGGCCTCGGAACGCGCCTGCGCCCCATCACCGACACAATGCCGAAGCCGCTGGTGCCGATCGCCGGAAAGCCGATGATCGACTACGGGCTCGACGCGCTGGCGCAGGCCGGCGTCAAGCGCGCCGTCGTCAACGTGCACCACTTTGCGGACCAGATGATCGCACACCTCGCGACGCGCAAAGCGCCGGAAATCATCCTCTCCGACGAGACGGACCGGCTGATGAATTCCGGCGGCGGCCTCGCCAAAGGCCTGAAACTGCTTGGCCGCGCCCCCGTGCTCGTGATGAATGCCGACCTGTTCTGGATCGGCGAGGCGCCCAGCGGGCCGAGCAATCTCGACCGGCTCGTGGAGACCTTCGATCCCGAGCGCATGGACATGTTGATGCTCTGCGTGAAGCTGGAGGACACGACCGGCCACAACGGCAAGAAGGATTTTTCCATGGACGCGGCGGGGCGGCTCGCGCGCTACCAGGAGGGCGACGGCACGCCGTTCGTCTATGCCGGCGCCATCGCCATGATGCCGGCGCTGCTCGATGACGCGCCCGACGACGTCTTCAACCTCAACGTCTATTTCGACCGTGCGATCGAGAAGGGCCGGCTTCACGGCATCGTGCTCGAAGGCCACTGGATCACCGTCGGCACGCCGGAGGCGATCGGCCAGGCGGAGGCCGTCATCGGCGCGTACCGCGAGGCGGCGGCGTGACGGGGGCCCGGGGCGGCCGCGTCTATTCCATCCCGGCGAGCCTGCCCTTCCTGAAAACGGTGGCCGCGACCCTCCTCGACGGTCGGCTCGTGCCCGGCTTCACCTATGATCCCGCCAATCCGCTGGCGCTGGCCGACGTCACGGTCTACGTGCCGACGCGCCGTTCCGCCCGCGTGTTGCGCTCGGAACTCGTCGACCTGCTCGGCGGGCGCTCGGCCATCCTGCCGGTCATCCGCGCGCTCGGCGAGACCGATGACGACAGCGGCTTCTTCGACGAGGTGGCGCCGGCGCTGCTCGACATGGCCGAGCCGCTCTCCGGCCCGACGCGTCTCATCGAACTCGCCCGCCTCGTGCTCGCCTGGCGCAACCGCCTGCCGGCCGCCGTCACCTCGGTGCATGCCGAAAGCCCGCTGGTGGCGCCCGCAAGCCCGGCCGATGCCGTGTGGCTCGCCCGCAACCTCGCCGAGATCATCGACGCGATGGAAACGGAAGAGCTCGACTGGTCGGCGCTCGACAATCTCGACGTCTCCAACCATGCGCTCTGGTGGCAGCTCACCGCCGAATTCCTGAAAATCGCCAGCGAATACTGGCCGGCGCGGCTGACCGAACTCAACCGCTCCTCGCCCTCGCTGCGGCGCAATGCGACGCTGCATGCCGAGACCGAGCGCTACCGCGCCACGCCGCACGCCGGCCCCGTCATCATCGCCGGCTCGACGGGCTCCATTCCCGCCACGGCCGGGCTGATCGCCGCCGTGGCGAACCTGCCGAACGGCGTCGTCATCCTGCCGGGGCTCGACCGTTTCATGTCCGATACGGAATGGCTGCTCGTGGGCCATCAGGCAGGTGCGGTGGGCGCGCAAAAACCCGACGCGGCCGCCCGCAGCCATCCGCAATACGGCCTCCACCGCCTGCTCGCCCGCATGGGCTGTACGCGCAACGATGTGGAGCCGCTCGGCACGCCGCCCGATTCCCTCGAATACCGCACGCAAATTCTCTCCAGCGCCTTCCTGCCGACGCAGGCGACATCGGGCTGGGGCGATATCCGCGGCACGATCGACGCTGGCCGCATGGCGCAGGCGTTTCACGACGTTTCGCTCGTCGAGGCGGCCAATGAACGGGAGGAAGCGCTGGCGATTGCCATCGCGCTGCGCCTCGCATTGGAGGATGGCGAAGACGCGCAGGCGGCGCTGATCACGCCGGATCGTAAGCTTGGCCGGCGTGTTGCGGCGGAGCTTGCCCGCTTCGGCATCGAGGCGGACGATTCGGCCGGCACGCCGCTGCTCTCCACACCGCAGGGCACGCTTCTGCGGCTGCTCGTCGAGGCCGCACTTCGGCCCGGCGATCCGGTGCCGCTCGTCGCCCTCCTGAAACATCCCCTCGCCTGCTTCGGGCTGTCCACCACGGATCTGCGCGACGCCGTGACCGCGCTGGAGCTGACGGCATTGCGCGGCGGCACCGCCGAAATCGACATTTCCACGCTCGAACCGCTGCTCGACGCCGCACTGGAGCGGCAGGCAACGGACCGCCATCCGCCCGTCTGGCGCACCGCCCTGCCGGAACATGCGATCCCGCTTGCCCGCGATCTCGCGCAACGCGTCGCGGCCGCCGTCGAGCCGCTGGCCGGCGTGCTCTTTCACGAAAGCCGCACGGGACGGCGCTTTTCCTCCAGGCTGGCGCTGTCCGACTGGTCAGAGCGGACCGGCCGCGCGCTGGAGGCGGTGGCGTTGGACGAGCGCGGCGACCTTGCGGCGCTGTGGTCCGGCGAGGCCGGCGACAGCCTTGCGAACCTGCTCAAGAGCGTCATCGAGACGGATGGGCAGATCGAGGCCGATGGGCCGCAATGGTGCGACATCATCGAGGCGCTGGCGGCGAGCGAAAGCGTCAAGCCGCGCTCCATGCGCCATCCGCGCGTCTTCATTTTCGGCGCGCTCGAATCGCGCCTCCAGAGCGTCGATACGGTGGTGATCGGCGGGCTGAACGAGGGCACCTGGCCGGGACAGGCGGCGAACGACGCCTTCCTCTCGCGCATCATGAAGGTGGAAATCGGCCTGGAGCCGCCGGAACGGCGCATCGGCCAGCTCGGGCACGACCTGCAGATGGCCGCCGCCGCGCCGAAACTCGTGCTGACGCGGGCGCTGCGCAACGGCACCGCGCCGACCGTCGCCTCGCGCTGGCTGCAACGGCTCATCGCCGTCGGCGGCCCGGCGCTGACGGCCGACCTGCGCCGGCGCGGTAAGGACTTCATCGACTGGGCGAATGCCATCGACAAAGGCCCCTCCGTGCCGACGGCCGCCCGTCCGGCACCGCGCCCGCCGGCCGAGCTTCAGCCGCGCAAATATTCCTTCAGCCAGATCGGCCGCCTGCGGCGCGACCCCTACGCGATCTATGCAAGGCATATCCTGCGCCTCGATCCGATCGCGTCCTTCAACCTCGATCCGGGGCCGGCAGAGCGCGGCTCGCTCTACCACCGCATCATCGACCGTTTCGTGCGCGAGGAAAAGACGGGCGAACCGCTCTCCCTCGTCACCCGCATCCTGAACGAGGAGTTCGACATCGTCGCCCTGCCGCCGCATATCGACGCCGTCTGGCGGCCGCGGTTTGCCGCCGTCGCGCGCGCCTTCGTCAAATGGCACCTCGAACGCGCAGGCGCGGTGCGCGAAAGCCTGACGGAGGTTCCGGCCTCGCTCGACCTTTCGGTGGCCGGCATCCGGCTTACCGGCATCGCCGACCGGATCGACATTCTACCGGACGGAAGCGCCGATATTCTCGACTACAAGACCGGCAGCACGCCGTCGCTGAAAGTCGCCCGTGCGCTGCTCGATCCGCAGCTCGCGCTGGAAGCGGCGGCCATCCGGCGCGGCGCTTTCCGTGGACCGGGCCTGCGTGAGCCGGCGAACCTTCTCTATGTGCGCCTCAAACCCGGCGGACGCTTCAAGGCCGAGCAGGTCAACAACGAACACGCCAAATCCGCCAACGCGACGCCGAAATCGGCAGGCGACCTGGCCGAGGAATCGTTGACGGAGCTGGAAAAGCTGCTGACCGGCCTGATCGAGGGCCGTTACGGCTTCGCCTCCCGGCTCATTCCCGAGCAGGAACGCGACTATGGCGGGGAATACGACCATCTGGCGCGCGTCGCCGAATGGTCGTCGGCGGAAAATGGCGAGGAGGGCGACGATGCTTGAGGAAGATCGCCCCGCCTCCGCCGACCCCGCGGCCTGGCTGAGCTGGACATCGCAAAAACAGGCGACGGCATCCGATCCCGGCCGTTCGGCCTGGGTGTCCGCCAATGCCGGCTCGGGCAAGACGCATGTGCTGACCCAGCGGGTCATCCGGCTGCTGCTGGCTGGTTGCCGGCCTTCCGCCATCCTCTGCCTCACCTATACCAAGGCGGCAGCCTCGGAAATGTCGAACCGCGTCTTCGAGCGGCTTGCCGAATGGGCGACACTGTCGGACGCCGAGCTGTCCGATCGTGTAACGGCGATCGAGGGCGAGCGGCCCGATCTCTTCAAGCTCGCCGAAGCCCGGCGCCTCTTTGCGCGGGCGCTCGAAACGCCGGGCGGCCTGAAGATCCAGACCATCCACGCCTTCTGCGAGGCGCTGCTGCACCAGTTTCCGCTGGAAGCCAATGTCGCCGGCCACTTTTCCGTGCTCGACGACCGGGCTGCCGCCGTGTTGCTCGCCGATGCGCGCCGCACGCTGCTGACGGCGACGACCAGCGAGGACGACCAGGGTCTTGCCGGCGCCTTCGCCACGGTGCTCGACATCGCCGACGACACCGGCCTCGAACGGCTGATTTCCGATATCGTGGTGAGCCGTGGGCCGATCCGGATATTTCTCGACACCGCGGCGCGGGCGGGCGGCGTGGAGGCGGTGCTGCGCCGCGAGATCGGGCTTGCGCCGCACGAGACGGCTGAGCACGTTCTCGCCGCCTTCTGGCCACTCGACGGCTTGCAGGGGGCGACGCTCGATTCGTATCTCGCCGCAGCGGAAAGCCTCGGCAGCGAGACCGTGAAAACCTCCGCGGCCGGCTTGCGCGGCATCATGCGGCTCACGGATGCCGAAGAGCGGCGTGCGGCGCTCTACGATCTCTTCTTCACGACGACGGGTTCGCCGCGCAGCCTGGAGCGCTCCTTCTTCTCGAAAAAGGTTCGCGATAGCGCGCCCTATCTGGAAGAGGCGCTTCTGGCCGCACAGGCCCATGTGATCGCCTGCGACGACCGGCTGCGGCGGTTCCGCATGTATGAGGCGACGCTCGCGGCGCTGGTCATCGCCGAGCGGCTGATCGGCGACTACGAGGACCTGAAGCGGGCGCGCAGCCTGCTCGATTTCGACGACCTGATCGACCGTACCGCGACACTTCTCACCCGCGACAAGGTGAGCGCCTGGGTGCATTACAAGCTCGACCAGGGCATCGATCATATCCTCGTCGACGAGGCGCAGGATACCAGCCCGCGGCAATGGCAGATCGTCAAGGCGCTGACGGACGATTTCTTCGCCGGCGAAACAGCGCGCGGGACCGGGCGCACGATCTTCGCGGTGGGTGACGAAAAACAGTCGATCTATTCCTTCCAAGGCGCGCGGCCGGAACGCTTTGCAGAGGAAGGCCGGGAAGTTTCGCGCCGCACGCTGGCTGCCGACACGGCCTTCAGCCCAATCCGCCTGCTGCTCTCCTTCCGTTCGACGCGCGACGTGCTGTCGGCGGTCGACCGGGTCTTTCTCGATGCCGCCAATGCGCGCGGTTTGACACCTGACGACAGCGATATCGTGCACGCTTCCAATCGCGGGCGGGAGCCGGGGGCCGTGGATATCTGGGAAGTCATCGCCGCACCGCCGGGCCTCGACGAGGAGGACTGGACGGCGCCCTTCGACGCGGTGGCCGAGGAGGCGCCGATCAATGTTCTGGCGCGGCGCATTGCCGATACGCTGGCCGCATGGATCGGCCGCGAGACGGTGACGGAGAAGGGCAAGGCGCGGCCGATGGCGGCTGGCGACGTCATCGTTCTGGTGCGCAAGCGCGACGCCTTCGTCAACGCGCTGACCCGCACGCTGAAGCAACGCCACGGCCTGCCCGTGGCCGGGGCGGACCGACTGGTGCTGACGAAACACATTGCCGTGCAGGACCTGATAGCGCTCGGTCGCTTCGCCGTGCTGCCAGAGGACGATCTTTCGCTGGCGGCGCTTTTGAAAAGCCCGCTGTTCGGCCTTAACGAGGATGCGCTGTTTGCGCTGGCCGCACGCCGCGGGGAGCAACAGACCCTCTGGGCGCGGCTCAAAGAGGCGGCGGCGACGGATGAGGCGCTCGGCCGCATCGTCAAGCGGCTCGACGGCGTGATTCGCGATGCGCGCAGCCAGGCGGTGCACGATTTTTATGCCCGCATTCTCGGTGCCGGCGGCGGGCGGCGGGCGTTTCTCGCGCGGCTCGGCGCAGAGGCCGGCGAGATCATCGACGAATTCCTGACCTTCGCGCTGGAGCAGGAGGAGAACGGCCTGCCCGGCCTCCAGGCCTTCGTCTCGACGCTGGAACTCGAAGCGCCGACGGTAAAGCGCGAGCAGGACAAGGCGCGCGGCGAAATCCGCATCATGACCGTGCATGCCGCCAAGGGCCTGGAGGCGCCGGTGGTCTTTCTCGTCGATGGCGGGGCAAAACCCTTCAGCCCCAGCCATATGCCGCAACTGCGCTTCCTCTCGACCCCTGCCGGCGCCTTGCCGGCATGGTTGCCTCTGAAGGACCTTGGCAATGCGCTGACCGAGGTCGATGCGAACCGCATCCGCGAGAGCGCCGAGGAGGAATATCGCCGCCTGCTCTACGTCGCGATGACGCGCGCGGCCGATCGGCTGGTCGTCTGCGGCTATCGCGGCCGGCAGGAGAACAAGGAAACCTGGCACCCGATGATCGCCGGCGCGCTTTCCGCCGATGGCGATCGCTGCGTGGAAACGACTTTTTCGACGGCAGGCGAGAGCTGGCAGGGCTTTGCCTGGCGCGAGGCCGGTGCGGCTGATGTCGGTGAGGTCGCGACGGCGGGTGTCGAGGAAAAGGCGAAGACGGTGTTGCCGGACGCGCTCGGACAGCCCTTGCCGCCGCAAAAGTCGCTGCCGCGGCCGCTGAGCCCCTCGGGTGCGGCGGCGGTGATCGAGACGGATGCTGCGGACCTGCTGGTGCCCTCGGCGCTGTTCGGGCGGAAAGGCGGCGTTCCGGGGGCCGGCCTTGCGCTGGAGCGCGGGCGCATCCTGCACCGTTTCCTGCAAGTCCTGCCGGCCTTCGAGCCTGCGGACCGGCCGGCGGCGGCGCGGCGCTATCTTGAGCGTGCAGCCGCCACCTGGACGGAGAGTGCGCGCGATGCTCTGGTGGATGCCGCGCTAGCGGTGATCGATGACGAGAGCCTGGCGACGATCTTTTCCCCCGCAGCCCGGGCGGAAGTGTCGATCATGGGCACGCTGACGCTCGGCAGTCGGGATTTTGCCGTCTCCGGCCGGATCGACCGCATGGCGGTCACTGAAACGGCGGTCGAGATCGTCGATTTCAAGACGAACCGCGTGCCGCCGGGGTCTCTTCAGGACATTCCGTTCGAGCACCGGGCGCAGCTTGCGATCTATCGTGCGATCCTTGGCCCGCTCTATCCCGGCCGCGAGATCCGCTGCGGGCTGATCTATACCGAGGCGGCGAAAACCTATTGGCTCGATGCCGGCCTGATGGAAGCGAGCCTTGCCGAACTGCGCTCAAAGTGAGATACCGGGCGGGACGATCCATTGCCCGGAAGGGCGATGCCGGCCCTTGAAACGGGAGGCCGGCGGCATCACATCTTGTACAACAATCACCGTTCAAGGAGAGCCTCATGGCTACCGTTAAAGTCGACCAGTCCAATTTCCAGGCCGAAGTTCTGAATTCCGCAGAGCCGGTCGTCGTCGATTTCTGGGCTGAATGGTGCGGTCCGTGCAAGATGATCGCCCCGGCGCTCGAAGAAATCGCCACCGAACTCGCCGGCAAGGTGAAGGTCGCCAAGCTCAACATCGACGAGAACCCGGAACTGGCCGCGCAGTTCGGCGTGCGCTCGATCCCGACGCTCGCCATGTTCAAGGGCGGCGAAGTGGCCGACATCAAGGTCGGTGCCGCCCCGAAGACCGCGCTCTCTTCCTGGATTTCCAGCGCCGCCTGATCGGCCGCGACGGAATACCCTTCAAGCCCGGCCTCGCGCCGGGCTTTTTCGTTTCAGGTGGGGGGCGTGCCGTTGTCGGCGAGCACATCGCCGACGAGATAGAGCGAGCCGCCGATCAGGATGCGCGGCGGCACCGAGTCTTCCTCGGTAATGCGGCCGATTTCGGCAATGGCATCGGCCACCGTCGAGAGCGGCTCGACCTCTAGGCCGGCGCGCGCTGCGTCATCGGCGAGCGACACCGGGTCTAGGCCGGCATCCGAGCCGCGGATCGGCACGGTGAAGACGCGTTCCGCGAGGCCGCGGAACGGCTCGAAATAGCCGACCGGGTCCTTCGTGTTGATCATGCCCGTAACGAGGAAGAGCGGACGCGGATCGCGTTCCTCGAAATTCGCCATCGTCTCGGCAATGACCTGCCCGGCACCAGGATTGTGCCCGCCATCGACCCAGATCTCGCTGCCGCGCGGCGCAAGCCGCATCAGCGCGCCGTCCGTCAGGCGTTGCAGGCGGCCGGGCCATTCGACGCGGGCAAGGCCCAGTTCCAGTGCGTGCTCGGAGATGGCGAAGCCGGCGGCCTTGACGGCGCGGATCGCCGCGGCGGAATTACCATATTGGTGGCGGCCCGGCAGGCGGGGCAGCGGCAGGTCGGCAAGGCCGAATTCGTCCTGGTAGACGAGGCGGCCATATTCCTCATGTGCCATGAAATCCTGGCCGTAGACGGCATGCGGGCAGCCGAGCCGTTCGGCCGTCTCGATCAGCACGTCGCGCGCGGCCTCTTCCGACTGGTAGCCGATGACGACGGGCACGCCGCGCTTCATGATGCCGGCCTTTTCCGCCGCGATCAGTTCGACACGGTCGCCAAGATAGGCCTGATGGTCGAGCGAAATCGGCATGATGACGCAAACGGCGGGGCGCGGCATGACATTGGTTGCATCGAAGCGGCCGCCGAGGCCGACCTCGATGATCGCCACATCCGCCGGGTGCTCGGAAAAGAGCACGAAGGTGACGGCCGTCAGGATTTCGAAGACGGTGATCTTCTGCCCGCCATTGGCCTCCGCCACGCGGCGCACGGCATCGGCCAGCACGGCGTCTTCCACCAGCTGACCCCGGCCGCCCCTGACGCCGATACGGTAGCGCTCGTGCCAGTTGACGAGGTGCGGAGACGTGTGGACGTGGACGCCGAGGCCTTGCGCCTCCAGGATCGAGCGGCAGAAGGCGGTGACGGAGCCCTTGCCGTTGGTGCCGGCCACATGGATGACCGGCGGCAGTTTCAGATGTGGATCGCCGAGCGCGGACAGGAGCCGCGTGATCCGGTCCAGCGAAAGATCGAACCCCTTGGGATGGAGACCGAGAAGTTTTTCGATCTCCGCTGCCGCTTCGCTGACCGTGACCATCGACATGCTGCCCTCGCGCGGTGCGGCTTTTTACTGCGCCGCGATGGCGACGGCGCCGTTCGTGACGACCGGCAAGGACACCGTTGCGGGCTTCTTCATCAGGATCTTCAGAAGACGCGCCAGCGTGTCGGGAATGTCGTGACGCTTGACGACGAGGTCGACCATGCCGTGTTCCAGCAGGTATTCCGACGTCTGGAAGCCCTCGGGCAGCTTTTCGCGGATCGTCTGCTCGATGACGCGTTTGCCGGCAAAGCAGATTTCAGCACCCGGCTCAGCAAGGTGGATATCGCCCAGCATGGCATAGGAGGCCGTGACGCCGCCGGTCGTCGGGTTGGTAAGCACGACGATATAGGGAAGGCCGGCCTCCTTGAGCATCTCGACCGCGACCGTGGTGCGCGGAAGCTGCATCAGCGAGAGGATGCCTTCCTGCATGCGCGCGCCGCCGGAGGCGGGGAACATGACAAGCGGGCACTTTTCGGCGATGGCACGCTCGAAGGCCTTGATGATGGCCTCGCCGGCGGCAATGCCGAGCGAGCCGCCCATGAAGGCGAACTCGTGCACGACAGCGACGAGCTTGACGCCGCGCATCTTTCCGACGCCGGCGAGGATCGTGTCTTCCAGGTCGGTCTTGGTGCGGCTGTCGCGCAGGCGGTCCGTGTATTTCTTCGAATCACGGAATTTTAGCGGGTCCTGCGCCACCTTCGGCTGCTGCAGGGACTCGTAGACGCCGTCATCGAAGAGGTCCTTGAGACGCGCCTTCGCCGGCATCTTCATGTGGTAGCCCGAAGCCGGGATGACCCACTTGTTTTCCTCGAGATCGCGGTGAAACACCATCTCGCCGGTTTCCGGGCACTTGATCCAGAGATTTTCCGGAACATCCCGGTTGGGGCGGCCAAGCATCGAGTTGATCTTGGGCCGAACGTAGTTCGTGATCCAGTTCACGGTCTAGACTCCCGTTTTATCCCGTCCCATGTGGGGACTTTATTCCGCCGCCGCAAGGCGCGATGCACGCACGCCCGAGGCGAGGCTCATCACCAGCGTCTCGACACCGGCAACGGTGGCGGCGCTGGCCTTGCCATCCGCGGTGAGGCTGGAGGCGATCTGGTTGACGATGGCCGTGCCGACGACGACTCCATCCGCGGCGGCACCGATGGCGCGCGCATGTTCCGCCGTCTTCACGCCGAAGCCGACGCAGACCGGCAGCGCCGTATGCGCCTTGATGCGGCCGACGGCACCGCCGATCAGCGACGGATCCGGCAGGGCCGAACCCGTAATGCCGTTCATCGAGACATAGTAGACGAAGCCGGAGGTGTTCTTCAGCACGGTCGGCAGGCGCTTTTCGTCCGTCGTCGGCGTTGCGAGACGGATGAAGTTGACGCCCTTGGCGACGGCGGGAATGCAGAGTTCGTCGTCCATTTCCGGCGGCAGGTCGACGACGATCAGGCCGTCGATGCCGGCATCGAGCGCGTCGTCGAGGAAGCGGTCGACGCCGTAGATATAGATCGGGTTGTAGTAGCCCATCAGCACGATCGGCGTCGCATCGTCTTCCCGGCGGAAGTCGCGGGCCATCTGCAACGTCTTGGCGAGCGTCTGGCCGGCCTTCAGCGCGCGCTGGCCGGCGAGCTGGATGGCGGGGCCATCGGCCATGGGGTCGGAAAAGGCCATGCCGAGCTCGATGACGTCGGAACCGGCCTTGGGCAGCGCCTTCATGATCTCCAGCGAGCTCGCATAATCCGGATCGCCGCCCATGAAATAGGTCACGAGGGCCGGGCGGCCGACGGCCGCGAGATCCGCAAAACGTTTGTCCATGCGTGCGGTCATCTTAAAGCTCCATGCCGAGGATCTTGCCGACGGTGAAGATATCCTTGTCGCCGCGGCCGGAGAGGTTCATCAGGATGATCTGGTCCTTGCCCATTTTCGGCGCACGCTTGATGACTTCGGCAATGGCGTGGCTCGGCTCCAGTGCCGGAATGATGCCTTCGAGCCTGGTCAGAAGCTGGAAGGCTTCCAGCGCCTCGTCGTCCATGATCGGCACATATTCGGCGCGGCCGATCTCGTGCAGCCAAGCATGCTCGGGGCCGATGCCGGGATAGTCGAGGCCGGCGGAGATGGAGTGGCCTTCCTTGATCTGGCCGTCGGCATCCTGCAGCAGATAAGTGCGGTTGCCGTGCAGCACGCCCGGCGAACCGGCGGTGAGCGAGGCACAGTGCAGGTCGCCATCGAGGCCCTTGCCACCGGCTTCGACGCCGACGATCTGGACGCTCTTGTCGTCGAGGAAGGGATGGAAGATGCCGATGGCGTTGGAACCGCCGCCAACGGCCGCGATGACCATATCCGGCAGGCGACCTTCGGCTTCGAGAATCTGCTCGCGGGCTTCCGTGCCGATCACCGCCTGGAAATCGCGCACCAGCTCCGGATAGGGATGCGGGCCGGCGGCGGTGCCGATCAGGTAATAGGTGTCCTCGACATTGGTGACCCAGTCACGCAGCGCCTCGTTCATGGCGTCCTTCAGCGTGCCGCTGCCGGCGGTGACGGGGCGAACCTCCGCACCGAGCAGCTTCATGCGGAAGACGTTCGGTGCCTGACGCTCGACGTCGGTCGCGCCCATATAAACAACGCAGGGGAAGCCGAAGCGCGCGGCGACGGTGGCAGACGCCACGCCGTGCTGGCCGGCACCAGTTTCCGCGATGATGCGCGTCTTGCCCATGCGCTTGGCGAGCAGGATCTGGCCGATGCAATTGTTGATCTTGTGCGAACCGGTGTGGTTCAGCTCTTCGCGCTTGAAATAGATTTTTGCGCCGCCAAGATGCTCCGTCAGCCGTTCGGCGAAATAAAGCGGGCTCGGGCGGCCGATATAATGGGTGCCGAGATGCTTGAGTTCGGCCTGGAAGGCGGGATCGGTCTTCGCCTTGTCCCATTCTTCCTGAAGCTCGAGGATCAGCGGCATCAGGGTTTCGGCAACGAAACGACCGCCGAAAATGCCGAAACGGCCGTCCTCGTCCGGACCTTCCCGGTACGAATTCAGGTTGGGTGACTGGTTCACTTGCCTCTCCCTGCGACGGCGGTCTCGCGTTCCGCTTTTCTTGCCGCTTCAAAAAACGCTTCGATCAGGCCGAGATCCTTGACGCCCGGGGCGCTTTCGAGCCCGGAACTGGCATCGATGCCCGGCGCGCCGGTGAGCTCGATGGCCTCGGCGAGGTTATCCTTGTTCAACCCACCGGAAAGCATGTAATCGACGCTTCCGTCAAGCAAATGCATCAGCGTCCAGTCGAAGGACACGCCATTGCCACCCGGAAGCTCGGAGCCCGCCGGCGGCTTGGCATCGAACAGGAAGCGATCGGCAATGCCGATATAGGGCTCGACCTTCTTCAGATCATCCGCGTCGCGCACCGAAAGGGCCTTCATGACCGGCAGGCCATAGACCGCTTTGACGTTCAGCACGCGTTCCGGCGTTTCGCTGCCGTGCAATTGGAGAATGTCCGGCGAGAGCTGGTCGACGATCTCGTCGAGCGTGTCATTGTCGGCATTGACCGTGACGGCGACAATTTTAACGCGGCCGCGCACGCGGTCTGCCAGACGCCCGGCATCCGACGGCTCAATGTTGCGGGGGCTCTTGGGAAAGAAGATGAAGCCGATATGGCTGGCACCGAGCGAAACGGCCTTGTCGACGGCCTCCTCGGTCTTCAGTCCGCAGATTTTAATGTCGAGTTTCATGGGGAGGGAAGTCGCACGATTTTCCCGAAGAGTCGAGCCGAAAGACGGCGGTGGATCGCCCGAAACCGGCAACCAAACCGGCACCCTTGCATGGGCGCCAGGCGGACCCATATTCACAAAAGACATCGACCGGAGACCTCCATGCGGCTCATCATCGCCATCCTTCTGCCCTTCCTCGTGTTTTTCACCATCGGGCGGCCGATCGCGGGCATTATCTGCCTCATTTTGCAGATCACGCTGATCGGCTGGCTGCCGGCCGCCATCTGGGCCGTCTATGCGCTCGGGCAGTATAATACCGACAAGAAAATCCGCGACGCCCTCGCTGATCGTCGCTGAATTCTGAATAGCGTCAGCCGAAGTCCACCGCGTGCAACAGGCTGCCATTGCGCTTCAGCCAGCGCTTGGCGTCTTCCATGCCGGGGCAGAGCTGCTCGCAGAGCGTCCAGAAGGCCGGGCTGTGGTTCATCTCGCGCAGATGCGCCACTTCGTGCGCGGCGAGATAATCGATCACATGCGGCGGCGCCATGGCGATGCGCCAGGAGAAGCTGAGCGCGCCATCCACCGAGCAGGAGCCCCAGCGGCTGCGCGTGTCGCGCAGCGTCAGCGACTTGACCCTCTTGCCGACGCGGCCGGCGTGAACCGCGACCAGTCGATCGAGCTCCAGCCGCGCTTCCTTCTTCAGAAAATCGCTGATGCGGCGCGGGATGCTTTCTTCCATGCCGCCGACGCGCAGCACCGCCTCGTCCTCGATGATCAGGGCCTCCGTCAGGCCGCGCAGCCGGCCCGTCGCCTCGATGCGGTGCGAGACGCCGCGGATCATGACATAGCCGCCGTCGGCCAGCTCGTTGGTCGAGCGGAACTTGGCGAGCTTCGTCATCAGCCAGCCCTGATGGCGATCGAGGAAATCGCGGATATCGCGCTCCGGTACGCCATTCGGCACCGTCATGCGCAGCGCCCGGCCGCCGGGCTCGATGCGCAGCGTCAGCCGGGTCGCGCGCAGGTCGCGCCGGATGGTCAGCGGCAGGCGCCGGCCATTGACGTCGAGTTCGCGCGTCTCCGGCGGAGGCGGCGTCTTCAGGGCCTTGCGGGGCTTGCGAAGCGAGGAGAACATGGCACCTTTCATAGCCGATTCGGGCCCGACTGAAACGCCTCAACGAAAAACCGGCGCACGAGGCGCCGGTCGGTCGTCACGAAGAAGCCGGAGACCGGCTTCACGTCGCCGGGAAGCCCGGGACGTCGCCGTGGCCGGAGGCGCGGCGTTCGCGCATGAAGCGGTCGAACTCCTCCTGGTCCTTGGCGCGGCGAAGCTCGCGGACGTAGGAATCGAATTCTTCGCGCATCTCGTCGAGCTTGCGGCGCTCCTCATCGAGGCGCGACAATTCGGCATCGCGCCAGTCGTCGAAGGCGACATTGCCGGTGGCGCTGCGGAACGAGGAACCGCCGCGGCGGCCACCCCATTTGCTGCGGCAGGAGGCGAACAGGCCATCAACCGTTTCGTTGGCATCTTTCTTAAAGGATTTCAGGCGATCGCCGAAGATGATGTAGGCAAGCATGGCTAGGCCGAGGGGCCAGAACACCACGAAGCCGAGCACCATCAGGGCGATGGTCGCAGGCGTCCAGTCCGGACGGATAAGCGCTGACTGGTTCATGTGCAATCTTCCTCACGATCGGCGGAAACCACCCTGGTTTCCGATGATTCCGATGTGGGCAGAGCACGGATCGCGTTCAAGACAATGCCCGGTAAATTCGGGCAAGTGCCTGAAAGCGGCCCAGAAAATCAGGCGGCAGCGCCTGATTTTCCGCCCTTGATGACACGCGGCACCGCCTTTGCCTTCTCGCTGCGGGCATGCTCGGCGATGAAGGACAGGATGCGCGGCGCGATTTCCTTGCGGAAGCGCGAGCCGTTGAAGACCCCGTAATGGCCGACATCCGGCTGCATGTAGTGCATGCGCATGTCGTCCGGAATGTTGGTGCAGATGGTCTGCGCCGCCTGGGTCTGGCCGACGCCGGAAATGTCGTCGTTCTCGCCTTCGACGGTGAGCAGCGCCACCTTGCGGATCGCCGCCGTATCGACGGGACGCGTGCGGTGCATCATCTCGCCCTTCGGCAGCGCATGTTTCATGAACACGGTCTCGACCGTCTGGAGATAGAATTCCGCCGTCAGGTCCATGACCGCCAGGTATTCGTCGTAGAAATCGCGGTGTTTTTCGGCCGCATCGCCGTCGTTCTTCACGAGATGGGCGAAGAACTCCTTGTGGGCGACGACGTGGCGGTCGAGGTTCATCGACATGAAACCGGAAAGCTGGAGGAAGCCCGGATAGACCATGCGCATGAAGCCCGGCTGCGGCCACGGCACCGGCATGATGACATTGTCGCGGAACCAGTCGATCGGCTTTTCTTCCGCCAGCTTGTTGACGGCGGTCGGGTTGATGCGCGTGTCGATCGGCCCGCCCATCAGCGTCATGGTCGAGGGCGACAGCGGATCGTCATCGGCTTCCATGACGGCAACGGCGGCCAGCACCGGCACGGCCGGCTGGCAGACGGCGATGACATGGGTATCCGGCCCCAGCGCATGCAGCATCTGGATGACATAGTCGATATAGTCGTCGAGATCGAAGGTGCCGTCGGAGAGCGGCACCATGCGCGCGTCGATCCAGTCGGTGATGTGCACTTCCGCATGCGGCAGCAGCGCTTCGACGGTGCCGCGCAGCAGCGTCGCATAGTGGCCGGACATCGGCGCGACGATCAGCACTTTCGGATCGCGGCGGTGGCCGGCCGGCAAACAGCGCTCGAAATGCACGAGATTGCAGAAGGGCTGCTTCCAGACAACCTTCTCATGCACGGAAATGGTCTTGCCGTCGATGAGCGTGGTCGGGAGGTCGAATTCAGGCTTGCCGTAGCGCCGGGTGGAGCGTTCGAGGACCTCGAAGCCCGCGGCCATGGTGCGGCCGAAATAGGTGTGCGAGACCGGATTGAGCGGGTTGCGGAACGCCATCCGTATCTGGTCCGCGACGGCGCGCCAGGGCGCCATCATCGCATGGTTCATTTCATAGAGCTGATAATACATTGAACGCGACACCCCGTCTTGGACAGTGCAGGCCGGAATGGCCGCCTCGTCCGGATCATCCCGGTTTCCGCAGGTGCGAAAGACTAACACGTTTTCGCTGCGGAGCAACAGACCGGAACCGACCGGTCCAAGAGCATGGTAGGCCCCAGACCTTTCGCGGACATGAACAAATCCGGCGGGTGCGAGATCACGCCGCCCTATGCTGCAACGCGCACAATGGCCTTGATGAGACCCGATTTTTCCGTCGCCCAGCGGGCGAGGTCCACGGGCACGCGGTCGAGCGTGGTGCGGTGCGTGACGAGCGCTTCGACCGGCACCTGGCCGGCGCGGATATTTGCCATGACATGCTCGAAATCGGCGCGCGTGGCATTGCGGCTGCCGACCAGCGTCATCTCCCGCTTGTGGAATTCCGGATCGGAAAAACGGATCTCGTCCTTGACGACGCTGACGAGCACCAGGGCGCCGCCATGGGCGACATAGGCGAAGGCCGCCTCCATCGATTTTGCATAGCCCGTCGCGTCGAAGACGACATCGAAACCGTCGCCACCGGTCGCCGTGGATACCCCTTCGGCGGCTGTCTCTCCCGCGAGAATGCCGCTTGCGAAACCAAAACGCTCCGCCGCAATGGCGAGGCGTTCGGCGGACGTGTCCATCAGCGTCACTGCATGGCCGGCGATACGCGAGAAGAGCGCGGTGCCGAGGCCGATCGGGCCGGCGCCGATGACCAGCGCCCGAGACCCGGCCGACGCTTGCGAACGGCGGACCGCGTGGGCACCAATCGCCAGGAACTCGACGGTCGCGGCCGCTTCCAACGATAGACCCTCAGCCGGATAAAGATTGTCCGCCGGGAGCGCGATCTCCTCGCAGAAGGCGCCGTCCGTGTGTACGCCGAGCACGCGGATCGCCATGCAACAGTTCGGCTTGCCCCGCCGGCAGGCGACGCAGGTGCCGCAGGACAAATACGGGTTGACGACGACGGGAGCGCCGACGGCAAACGCGCTCGTGCCGGGATCGACGACGGTGGCGGAGACTTCGTGGCCCATGACTCGCGGGTATTCGAGGAACGGATGTTTGCCCTCGAAAATATGATAGTCGGTGCCGCAGATGCCGACATGGCTGATGGCGAGGCGCACCCACCCTTCGGCAAGCGTAGCCGGATTCTCCCGTTCGACCGCCTCCAGGCGGCCGGGCTCGACACAGACGATTGTCTTCATCTCAACGGCTTCCGCGGCGGCGCAGCTGGTCGAAATAGACGATGACGATGATCAGCAAGCCGGTGATGATGCGCTGCCAGAACGAGTTGACGTTCAGGAGGTTCGCGCCGTTGTTGATGGTCGCCAGGATGAAGGCGCCGAGCAGCGGCCCGTGCACCGAACCGACCGCGCCGAACAGGCTGGTGCCGCCGATAACCGAGGAGGCGATCGCCTGCAATTCCCAGCCCTCCGCCTGCGTGGCATTGCCGATGCCGATGCGCGAGGCGAGCAGCAGGCCGACGAAGGCGGCGCAGGTGGCGGACAGGATATAGGCGAGATAGATCGTGCGGTTGACATTGACGCCGGAAAGCCGCGCCGCCTCGGCATTCGAGCCGACTGCGAAGAGATAACGCCCCCAGCGCGAGAGGTGCAGAAAGACGAAGGCCGGGATCGCCACCAGGATGACCATCCAGAACAGGCTCGGCACGCCGAGGAAATCGGTGCGCGAGAAGTTGGTGAAGCCTTCATGGTTGATCGAGATCGTCGAGCCGTTGGTGATGAGCAGGCCGATGCCGCGCAGCGAGGTGAGCGTGGCGAGCGTGATGATGAAGGGCGGCAGGCCCATGCGCACGATGCCGAAACCATGGAAGGCGCCGATCGCCACGCCCATCAGCAGCGTCAGGATGATCGCCGCCCAGAGCGGCACGCCCGCCTGGAGCAACCAGGCGACGATGACGCTGGTGAAGCCGACGATGGCGCCGACCGAGAGGTCGATGCCGGCGGTGATGATCACGAAGGTCTGGCCAACGGCCAGGATCGCCGTCATGGCGCCCTGGCGCAGCAGGTTGCTGATATTGTTCGGCGACCAGAAGGCATTGGTCGACAGACCGAGCAGCAGCCAGAGGAACAGCAAAAGGCCGAGCAGCGTCAGGCCGAGCAGGATGTTCGTGCCCTTCTTCGGTGCCGGTGCGCTTTCCGTCGTCGTCTCCACGCTCATGTTTCTTCTCCTTTGTCGCGCGGCGGCACTGCATGTTTTCACGCAATCCCGGACGCAAAACCGCTTCGCACTTTTGCTGGTATTGCTCTAAATGCCGATGGCCTGGGTCAGGACGTCCTCGTGCGAGGCCGCCCGGTGGTCGTGGCTGGCGACGAGCCGGCCGCCGCGGAACACATGCAGCCGGTCGGAAAGCTCGTAGACCTCCGGCAGGTAGGACGAGATCAGGATAATGCCGGCGCCCTTTTTCAGGAGTTCGCCGAACAGGCGGTAGATTTCCGCTTTGGTGCCGACATCGACGCCGACCGTCGGCTCATCGAAGATGAACAGCCTGGCGCCGTGGCTGAGCCACTTGCCGATAACGATTTTCTGCTGGTTGCCGCCGGACATGGCGGAGGCGAGCACGCGGCGCGACGGCGTCTTGATGCTGAGGTTGCGGATCTGCTGGTCGGCATTCGCCGCCTCGTCGCCCTTGCGGATCAGGAGCCCCGAACTCAACCGCTTGAGGATCGGCAGGTTGATGTTGAGGCCGATCGGCAGGTTGAGGCAGAGACCCTGGTCACGCCGGCTTTCCGGTGCCAGCGCGATGCCGAGCTCCATGGCGTCGCGTTCATTGCGGATGTCGACCTTCTTGCCATCCCAGAAAACTTCGCCGGCGGAAAGCGGCTGGCGACCATAGAGGCCGAGCGCGAATTCGCTGCGCCCGGCACCAATCAACCCATAAAGACCGACGATTTCGCCGGAACGCACCGTCAGAGACACATCCTCGAAGCCGGGTCCCGAAAGCCCCTTCGTCTCGACGATGGCCTTGCCGATCGGCACTTTTTCCTTGTGGTAGATCTGCTCGATCGTGCGGTTGATCATCAGCGCGATCAGCTCGTTGTCGTTGGTCTCGCTGATAAGGCGCGTGCCGACATGGGTGCCGTCGCGCAGGACCGAGACACGGTCGGCAAGCTCGAAGACCTCTTCCATGCGGTGGCTGATATAGACGATGGTCACGCCCTGATCGCGTAGCCGGCGAATGAGCCGGAAAAGCTGGGCGGATTCCTGGCGCGTCAGGTAGGCGGTCGGTTCGTCGAAGATGAGGAAGCGGATGCCGCGCATGGCGGCCTTGGCGGTGGCGACGAGCTGTTGCTGGCCGATGGTGAGGCTGCCGAGCAGGGCGCCCGCCGGCAGCAGGAAGCCGAGATCGTCGAGCACGGCCTGCGCCGCACGCTCCATGGCGCCCTTGCGCATCAGGCCGTAGCGATCCATCTCGTCGCCGAGAAACATGTTCGCCGCGACGGAGAGATGCGCGCAGAGCACGACCTCCTGGTGCACGGCATTGATGCCGCGCTTGATGGCTTCGGTCGGTGTCGCGAGCTGCACGGGTTTGCCGCACCAGAAAACCTCGCCCGCCGTGCGCCGGATAACCCCGGTAAGGAGCTTTATCAGCGTCGATTTGCCGGCACCGTTCTCGCCGACGATGGCGTGGATTTCGCCCGCCAGGAACGTCACCGTCGCCGGCTTCAGCGCTTCGACGAGGCCGTATTTCTTTTGAAGCCCGCGCAGTTCGAGGATCGGCGCGCCGCGCGGCACCGTTTCGGATTCGGCGAGTTTCGCCTCGTCTTCGTGCCGATGGCTGAGCTCTTCAAGGCTGCTCATCGCTGTCTCCTCCCGACTGCGTGGAAAGCGTCCCGCCCGGATCATGCGGCCCGGGCGGGAGATCGTCAAACGCGCTGCGTGAAACCGATCAGATCTTCGGGTTCAGCAGGGCATCGATCTTCGGATCGGCCATGTTTTCCTTGGTCACGAGGTTGGCGCCCGTATCGACGAAGGTTTCCACCTTCTCGCCCTTGGAAACGGCGAGCGCCGTCTTCACGCCGTCATAGCCCATGCGGTACGGATCCTGCACGACGAGGCCGGCGAGCACGCCCTCCTTGAGGAAGCCGACGGTCTTTTCGTCGCTGTCGAAGCCGATGACCTTGATCTTGTCGCCGAGCTTGTTTTCCGCGATCGCCTGGCCCACGCCCTGCGCCATGATGAGGTTGGAGGCGAAGACACCGACGAGGTTCGGGTTGGCGGTGATGAGGTCGGTCATCATGTTGAGGCCGGTGGTCGCTTGTCCGTCCGCATATTTGTCGGCAACGACGCTGAGGCCCGGATACTTGGTCTTGATCTCATCCAGGAAGCCTTCACGGCGCTGGTCGAGCGAGCCGACGCCCGGCAGGCTGGTGATGATGGCGATCTCGCCCTCTTCCTTGCCCGTCGCGGCCTTGACCGCCGCGGCGAGGCCATCGGCGGCGATGCGGCCGCCCTGCACATTGTCGGTCGTCAGGAACGAGGTGAAGGCCTTGGAATCCGCGCCCGAGTCGATGCCGATGATCGGCACGGACTTCGCCGCTTCATCGACCGGCTTGCCGAGCGCCTTGAACTCCGTCGGCGAGATGACGACGGCGGCCGGGCCGCCCGCGACGGCGTTTTCGAGGATGCTGATCTGGCCGTTGATGTCGGATTCCGACTGCGCGCCGAGCTCCGGCACATTGACGCCGAGATCCTTGCCGGCGGCGCGGGCACCCGCAAGCACGATCTGCCAGTAGAAGGACGTGGTGTCCTTGACGATGATCGGGATGGTGACCTCCTGCGCGAAGGACGCGGCAGGGGCCATGGTGGCGAGGACTGCGGCACCCGCCAGCGCCGTAAAGGCGCGGCGAGACAGAAGCGATCTTACAATGCTCATCAGATTTCTCCTCTCTAGTGCTCCCTGTTGCTTATGCGATCGCGTCGCAGGAAGCGGACAACTCGATCTTTTATCGATAAAAAACAGTATTGCTTCACGCTATACCCGCCTGCCCTCCTTGGCAAGCAAGCAATCCCTTGCAAAAAACCGTGTCCTTTCAGGCATTCCAGTCATCGCCATCCGTCCTCCCAAACGGTGGCTGCAGGCGTTCAGACCCGGTAGACCTCATGCGGGTGCACGACACCCTTTTTCAGAATGATATTGCCATAAAGCCGGAATTCCGTCGTGGCGACAATATAGGCGGCCTTCTTCGCCATCTCGTAGAAGGCGAAGCGCTCGACAGCATGCACCGTGAAGTCGCCGGCCAATCGACGAACGAGATCCTGGAAGGTGACGCAGATGTCCGGCACCGCCGCTGGATCGCCGACGACCTCCATGCGCCAGGCGGCCTCGGGCACGAAAGTATCGAGCGGCATATGGGCAAGGATGGCCTCGGTGATCGACACCGCATCGACGCCGTCCGCCCGGATCACCTCGGGGCCGAGAAAACTCGACGGAAAATTCGCGTCCGCGATGACGATGTCGTCACCATGGCCCATGGTCGAGATCGCGTACAGCAGGTCCGGCCCGAGCAGCGGATGAATACCCTTCAACATGGTTCTGCCGATCCTCCCAGATCGAAATCATTGCCGGACGGCGTCGTCTCCCAGTTCCGGCGCAACGAGTATATGCGGCTCGAAAGCCGGATAAATGTCTTTCGAAAACGTCATGCGCGCGAGCGCCATATTGCGGTGAAGGCTTTCCGGCTTCGCCGTGCCGAGAAGCACGCAGGCGACGGAAGGATGCTCCAGCGGAAATTTCAGCGCCGGTGCGGCGAGCGGCACATGCTGCCCGCGCGCGATCTCCATCATCGCGCGCACCTTGCCCGCCACCTCCGGCGTTGCCGGCATATAGTCGAAATGCGCGCCTTCGACCGGCCCCGTCGCCAGGATGCCGGAATTGAACACGCCGCCCACCACGAGGGAGGTGCCCTTCTCCTCGCAGAGCGGCAGAAGTTCCGCGGCCGCGGAACGGTCGAGCAGCGTATAGCGCCCGGCAAGCAGGATGCAGTCGAGATCGGCATGCCGCAGCACATCCAGGCAGACCGGCACCTCGTTGACGCCAAGCCCGTAGGCCTTGATGGCGCCGGAGGATTTGAGTTCGTCCAGCGCCTTCAAGCCGGAGTCGAGAAGCGCGCGCAGGTGAAAGGCGTTGCGCTCGGCACCATGCGTATAGACGCCGATATCGTGCACATAGAGCATGTCGATACGGTTCAGCCCGAGCCGCGCATGGCTGAGTTCGACCGAGCGCATGATGCCGTCATAGCTGTAGTCGTAGCGCACATCGAAGGGCAGCGGATCGACATAGCCGTAGGCCGGCACCTTGTCGTCGGCAACGGGCACCATGATGCGGCCGACCTTGCTGGACAGCACGTAGCTGCCCTTCGGCTTGTCGCGCAGGAAATCGCCGGTGCGGCGCTCCGCCAGGCCGAAGCCATACCAGGGCGCGGTGTCGAAATAGCGTACGCCCTCCTGCCAGGCGGCATCGAGCGTCGCCATCGCCGCGTCGCGAGGGCAGGCCCGGTAGAGCCCGCCAAGCGCTGCGGTGCCGAAACCATATTCGGTCACGGCCAGGCCTGTCCTGCCGATGGTCCGCGTCTTCATGCATCCTCCCGGCCGGCGTCCTCTCGCCGGCATTTGTCTTTTATCGGCAATAGACAGATCGTCGTCAATGGGTAATATGCACGAAGGAGGAAACGGAGGATGCCGACGGCGGACGCGATGCGGCTGGTCGCCTGGTCATTTGCCCGATCAGCCATTAAGGGACGCGACATCCCAGGAACCGGCGGCACCCATGGCCAAACAGAACAACGTCTTCAAGGACGCCTTCAATCGCTGCGTCAAGCTGCTCGAGCAATCGGCAAGCCTGCCCTCGGAGCCCGAGCTTGGCGCCGCGCTCGGCGTCAGCCGCACGACCGTGCGCGCGATCCTGACCCGGCTTGAAGATGTCGGGCTGCTCGCCTGGGAGAAGCGCCGCAAGATTGTGCTGCGCAAGCCGCTCGCCTCTGACTATTTTCCGACGGAAGAGACGGATTCGCTCTCCGAAATCATCGAGCGCAGCTTCATGCGCCGGATTCTCGCCGGCGGCGCGGAGCCGGGTATGCAGATCAACGAGCTGGAACTGGCGCGCGAGATCGGCATCGGCACCACCAGCGTGCGCGAATTCCTCATCCGCTTCAGCCGCTTCGGCCTCATCGAGAAGCGGCCGAACAGCCATTGGGTGCTGAAGGGCTTTACCCGCGAGTTCGCGCTGGAACTGACGGAGGTGCGCGAAATGTTCGAGCTGCGCTCGGCCGCCGCCTTCGCGCGCCTGCCGGCAGAGCATCCCGCCTGGCTGGAGCTCGATGCGATCGAGGCGGTGCACCATTCCATTCTCGGCGATATCGAAAATCGTTACCTGGATTTTTCCGAGCTGGACGAGCGCTTCCACCTCTTGGTGCACCGCGCTTCGAAGAACCGTTTCATCGTCGATTTCTACGACGTCATCGCCATCGTCTTCCACTATCACTACCAGTGGAACAAGACGAATGCCCGCCAGCGCAATGCGCGGGCCATGGAGGAACACCTCGTCTATATCGCGGCGCTGCGCTCGCGCGATCCCTCGCAGATCGAGGATGCCTGCCGGCGCCACCTGAAATCGGCGCGCGAAACCCTGCTGCAATCCATCAACTGACGAGACCGCCATGCGCACACCCATCCTGCAATTCGGAACCAGCCGCTTTTTGCAGGCCCATGCGGATCTCTTCGTCGGCGAAGCGCTGGAGAAGGGCGAGGCGCTCGGCCGCATCACGGTCGTGCAGACGACGGGCTCGCCGGAGCGCGCCGGCCGGCTTGCGGCCCTTGCAGCACCGGGCGGCTTTCCGGTGATCGTGCGCGGGCGCAAGGACGGCCGGGAGATCAACCGCGAACAGCGCGTCACCAGCGTCGCGCGTACGCTTTCGGCGGCGAGCGACTGGGACGAGGTCATCCGGATTTTTTGCGACGAGGCCGAGGTCGTGCTCTCCAATACCGGCGATACCGGCTACAGGATCGGGCCGGTCGATCTCGCCGGCACCGTGCCGGCCTCCTTTCCGGGGAAGTTGCTGGCGCTGCTGCATGCCCGCTTTCAGGCGGGCGAACGCCCGGTTACCATGCTGCCCTGCGAACTCATCTCGCGAAACGGCGAGGTGCTGAAGCGGCTCGTGCTCGGGCTGCAAGCCGATCGTTACCCGGATTCCGCATTCTCGGCCTGGCTATCGGAGAAGGTGATCTGGGCGAATACTCTGGTCGACCGGATCGTTTCCGAGCCCATCAAGCCGGCCGGCGCGATTGCGGAACCCTATGCGCTCTGGGCGATCGAAAACCAGCCGGGCCTGACGGTGCCGTGCAGACACGCAAACGTTCTCGTCGTCGACGACCTGACGCCCTACGAAAAGCTCAAGCTGCACATCCTCAATCTCGGTCATACGGTGCTGGCGGATATCTGGATGAAGGAAAACCGGCCGGCTGACGAGACGGTAAAAGTGATTCTTCGCGATACCGGCATTCGCGAGAGGCTTCTAACGATCTATCGTGATGAGGTGATTCCGGGTTTCGCCGCCAAAGGACTGGGCAAACAGGCGGAAGACTATGTCGCGGCAACGCTGGAGCGCTTCGACAATCCGTTTCTCGAACACCGCATGCGCGAGATCGCCAACCACCATGCGGAAAAGCTGGTTCGCCGCATCGTCGACTTCAAGGCCTGGACGCCGGACGTGCCGATGCCCAGGCTCACGGCCATCGCGGCCGCTCAGTAGCCGCTGCGTTCGCCGGTCTTCTCCTCACCCAGGAAGCGGCGGCGCAGGCCGTCTGCCGCGGAGACGAGGCAGGTGACGTCGGTGCCGATCGCCATGAAATCCGCACCGAGATCGCGGTAGATTTCGGCCTGCGGCAGCGACACGGTCATGATGCCGCGCGCCTTGCCCGCCGCCTTGATGCGCTGAAAGGCATCGGTGATCGCCGCCAGCACCTCCGGCGCGCCGGGATCGCCGAGCAAGCCCATGTCGGCTGCGAGGTCCGACGGGCCGATGAACAGGCCGTCGACGCCCTCCACCGCGGCGATCTCGTCGATCGCGGCAAGGCCCGCCCGGCTTTCGATCTGCACGATCAGGCAGATTTCGTCATTGGCGGTCGCGAGATAGTCCGGCACACGGTTGAAATCGCTCGCGCGCCCGAGGCCGGCGCCGACGCCGCGAATGCCATGGGGCGGATAGCGTACGGCGCGCACCAGCGCCTCCGCCTCGGCCGCCGATTCGACCATCGGAATGAGGAAGGTCTGCGCACCCTGATCGAGTAGCTGCTTCAACAGCCAGGCCTCGCCCATCGGCGGGCGCACCATGGCGTGGCTCGGCGAATGACGCAGCGCGCCGATCTGCGCGCTGATCAGCGGCATGTCGTTCGGGCCATGTTCGCCGTCGATCAGCAGCCAGTCATAGCCGCTGCCGGAGAGGATTTCCGCGGCATAGGCGCTGCCGAGCGCCACCCACAGGCCGAGCTGGAACCGGCCTTCGCGAAGGGCTGCCTTGAAGGCGTTTCTGGGTGCTGCCACGATCTTTTCCCTCTCAAAACGGAAACCGGCCGGCGTGATGCCGGCCGGGTCTTCACAATCAATGCTGCTCAGGCAATGCCGCCGAGGCAGACATATTTGACTTCCATGAACTCCTCGATACCGTATTTCGAGCCTTCGCGTCCGAGACCGGACAGCTTGACGCCGCCGAAGGGCGCTTCCGCCGTGGAGATCAGGCCGGTATTGACGCCGACCATGCCATATTCCAGCGCCTCGGCGACGCGGAAGACGCGCGACAGTTCCTTGGCGTAGAAATAGGAGGCGAGGCCGAATTCCGTGTCGTTCGCCTGGGCGATGACGTCGTCCTCGTCCTTGAAGCGGAAGAGCGGCGCGACCGGCCCGAAAGTCTCTTCGCGGGCGACGGCCATGTCGGTCGTCACGTCGGCGATGACGGTCGCCTCGTAGAAGGTGCCGCCGAGCGCATGGCGCTTGCCGCCCTGCACGACCCGGCCGCCCTTCTTCAGCGCGTCGGAAACGTGTTCCTCGACCTTTTCCAGCGCCGACTGGTCGATCAGCGGGCCGAGCACCACGCCTTCGTCAAAACCGTTGCCGGTCTTCAGCTTGCCGACGGCGGTGGCGAGCTTTTCGGAAAAGGCGTCATAGACCGCATCCTGCACATAGATGCGGTTGGCGCAGACGCACGTCTGGCCGTTGTTGCGGAACTTGGCGATCAGCGCGCCTTCGACGGCCGCATCGAGATCCGCATCGTCGAAGACGATGAAGGGCGCATTGCCGCCGAGTTCGAGGCCGAGCTTCTTGATGGTCGGGGCGCACTGCTTGTAAAGCTCGGCGCCTATTTCCGTCGAGCCGGTGAAGGTGAGCTTGCGCACGATCGGGTTGGCGGTCATCTCCGCGCCGATCTCGCGGGCCGAGCCCGTGATGACGCTGAACAGGCCGGCGGGCAGGCCGGCGCGCTCGGCGAGGATGGCTATGGCAATGGCGGAGAACGGCGTCTGCGAGGCGGGCTTCAGCACCATGGCGCAGCCGGCGGCAAAGGCCGGGCCTGCCTTGCGGGTGATCATGGCATTCGGGAAATTCCAGGGCGTGATCGCCGCGACGACGCCGATCGGCTGCTTCATCACCAGCAGGCGCTTGTCCTTCTGGTGGCCGGGGATGATGTCGCCATAGACGCGGCGCGCCTCTTCGGCGAACCACTCGACGAAGCTTGCGCCATAGACGATTTCACCGGTGGCTTCCGCCAGCGGCTTGCCCTGTTCCATCGTCAGGATGCGGCCGAGGTCGTCCTTGTTCTCGATCATCAGATCGAACCACTTGCGCAGCACGGCCGAGCGTTCCTTGGCGGTGCGGGCGGCCCAGCCCTTCTGGGCGGCGGCAGCGGCGTCGATCGCTTCCTTCGTCTCCTTTGCGCCCAGTTTCGGCACGTAGCCGACGAGTTCGCCGGTCGCGGGGTTCTTCACCGCTATGCCGCTCGAATCCGCTTCGATCCAGCGGGTGCCCACCAGGGCTGCCTGGCGAAGCAGGCTCGGGTCTTTGAAGCTCATCGGATATCTCCCATTTCGCGATGCCGTTCTGACGTGTTCGCCAAGCGTTATATTGCCTCCGCCCCCCGTTCGACAATGCGACAGAGACGTGATTTTACCGCTTCGCGCCGGCGGGCGCCGGGTCTAGAGTTGCCCCGGAAAAAACCCACATTCGAGGACTGCAATGACTGACAAGACCGGCCGCACCGCAGATCACGCCATCGACCCCATTTTCCTCGACCGCTGGTCGCCGCGCGCCTTCACCGGCGAGGCCATGCCGCAGGAGACGCTGCTGTCGCTGTTCGAGGCGGCGCGCTGGGCACCCTCGGCCGCCAACGGCCAGCCCTGGCGCTTCGTCTACGGCCATCGCGGCACCGAGGCCTTCGAGACGATCTACCAGACGCTCGACGAGGGCAACCGCCGCTGGGCGGACAAGGCCGCCGTGCTCGCCGTGATCATCTCCCAGACCCACCGCAAGAATGCCGACGGCGAGATGCGGCCGGCCTATACCCACGCTTTCGATACGGGCGCCGCCTGGGCCTATCTCGCCCTCCAGGCCATCCATGCCGGCTACCACGCCCACGGCATGGGCGGCATCGACCGCGCGAAGGCCATGCAGGTTCTGGACGTTCCGGAAGGTTTTCGCGTGGAGGCGGCAGTCGCCATCGGCAAGATCGCGCCCAAGGAGACGCTGCCGGAGGACCTGATGAAACGCGAGGTGCCGAGCGGGCGCAAGGCGGTCGAAGAGTTCGTTTCCGAAGGCCGGTTTTCCGCCTGACCCCTGAAATGAAAGAGCCGCCTCGCGGCGGCTCTTTAGGGATCAGATGTCGAGGTTGGCAACGCTGAGGGCGTTTTCTTGGATGAAGTCGCGGCGCGGCTCCACCTCGTCGCCCATCAGGCGGGCAAAGAGGCCATCGGCATCCGTCGCATCCGGAACCCGCACCTGCAGCAGCGAGCGGACGTTCGGATCGAGCGTCGTTTCCCAGAGCTGCTCGGCATTCATCTCGCCGAGACCCTTGTAGCGCTGCATCGACAGGCCCTTGCGGCCGGCGGCGAAGACCGCGTCGAGCAGGGCGCGCGGACCGGTGATTTCCACCTGGCCATCCTTGCGGCGCAGCACCGGCTGCACAGTGTAGGTTTCCAGGAACCGCGCCGAGAGCTGGTCGATGTGGCGGGCATCGGCCGAACCGATCAGCGCCATGTCGATATGGGCGAATTCCTTGACGCCGCGCACCATGCGCTCGAAGCGCAGGCCACCGTCCGTCGCGACCGAGCCGGTCCAGCCGCGTTCGGTCTCCTCGGCGATCAGGTCGAGGCGGCGGGCCACCTCCTGCGCCTTGGCGGCAAAGGCGTCGCGGTCATGGCTGAGTTCGAGGTTGAGCGCCCCGGTAATCGCCGCCTGTTCGACGATCGAGCGGCTGTAGCGCGAATGCAGGCCATCGATCAGCGTGCGCAGGCGCAGCGCATCCTGGATCAGCTCGCGGATATCCTGGCCGGCGCGCACTTCGCCGGAGCCCAACTCCAGCGTCGCATCGTCGAGACCGGCATTGATCAGGTACTCTTCCAGCGCCTTTTCGTCCTTCAGGTACTGGCTCGATTTGCCGCGCGCCACCTTATAGAGCGGCGGCTGGGCGATGTAGAGATGGCCGCGCTCGATCAGCTCCGGCATCTGCCGGAAGAAGAAGGTGAGCAGCAGGGTGCGGATATGCGCGCCATCGACGTCGGCGTCCGTCATGATAATGATCTTGTGGTAGCGCAGCTTGTCGGCGTTGAACTCGTCCTTGCCGATCGACGTGCCGAGCGCGGTGATTAGCGTGCCGATTTCCTGGCTGGACAGCATCTTGTCGAAGCGCGCGCGCTCGACGTTCAGGATTTTTCCGCGCAGCGGAAGAATGGCCTGGTTTTCGCGCGAGCGGCCCTGCTTGGCCGAGCCGCCGGCCGAATCACCCTCGACGAGGAAGACTTCGGACTTGGCCGGGTCACGCTCGGAGCAGTCGGCGAGCTTGCCGGGCAGCGACGAGATATCGAGCGCGCCCTTGCGCCGCGTCAGTTCGCGGGCCTTGCGCGCGGCTTCGCGGGCGGCGGCTGCTTCCACCACCTTGCCGACGAGGATCTTGGCATCCGACGGATGTTCCTCGAACCAGGTGGAGAGCGCCTCGTTGACGAGGTTTTCGACAACCGGGCGAACCTCGGACGAGACGAGCTTGTCCTTGGTCTGCGAGGAGAATTTCGGATCCGGAACCTTGACCGACAGCACCGCCGTCAGCCCTTCGCGGCAATCCTCGCCCTGCAGCGTCACCTTTTCGCGCTTCATGATGCCGGACGTATCGGCATAGGAGACGACCTGGCGGGTCAGCGCGCCGCGGAAGCCCGCCATATGCGTGCCGCCGTCGCGCTGCGGGATGTTGTTGGTGAAGCAGAGCACGTTCTCGTGGTAGCTGTCGTTCCACCACATGGCCACTTCGACGGTGATGCCGTCTTTTTCGCCGCGGATGGCGATGGGCTTGGAGACCAGCGACTTCTTGGCGCGGTCGAGATAGTGCACGAAGGCTTCGAGGCCGCCCTCATACATCAGCTCGTCCTGCTTGATATCCGAGTGGCGGCGATCAGTGAGCAGGATGCGCACGCCGGAATTCAGGAAGGCCAGTTCGCGCAGGCGGTGCTCCAGCGTCGAATAGACGAATTCGATGTTGGTGAAGGTGTCCGACGAGGGCAGGAAGGTCACTTCCGTGCCGGTCTCGTCGCCGCAATCACCGGTCACCACCAGCGGGCTGTCGGCCACGCCATGGGTGAAGCTCATCTCGTGGATTTTTCCCGCGCGGCGGATCTTCAGCTTCAGCTTGACCGAGAGCGCATTCACCACCGAAACGCCCACGCCGTGCAGGCCGCCCGAAACCTTGTAGGAATTCTGGTCGAACTTACCGCCGGCGTGGAGCTGGGTCATGATGACCTCGGCCGCCGAAACGCCTTCTTCCTTGTGGATGTCGGTCGGGATGCCGCGGCCGTTGTCGGTGACCGTCACGGAACCGTCCGCATTCAGCGTGACGGTCACGATATCCGCATGGCCGGCCAGCGCCTCGTCGATCGCGTTGTCGACGACTTCGTAGACCATGTGATGCAGACCCGAACCGTCATCCGTGTCACCGATATACATGCCCGGGCGCTTGCGCACCGCATCAAGCCCCTTCAGGACCTTGATCGAATCTGCGCCATACTCGGCCGGGCCGTTTTCGGTCTCGGGTGTGTCAGTCATTCAGAAGTCTTTCCAGGTTGTCGCGGAAGACGGGAAGCGCGGCGAATCACGGCTTTCCGGGTCTTGCGAATATAGGGATTTTGCCCTGAAGTTCCAAATCAGAGAGGGGGTAAACACGGCAGAATTCAGGGGATCAACGGGGTTTTGCCCGGGAATTGCATGCTTTTTCGAGAATGCCGGCGAGGCGACGCACCGTCTCGGGCGGCAGGCTGCCGATTTCGGCCGAAAGCCGGTTGGCAAAGGCCGTATATTCCGGCGGCAGGCCGGCCGTATCGACCACGACGCGCGGGTCGGAAATCTGCGCAATGCGGAAAAGTTCTTCCGCCTCGTCCCAGATCACGTTGAAATAACCGGCGACGCGCTGGAGGAAATCGAAGCTGGGCGTTCCGCGCCGTCCGTGCTCCAGCGCCGAAAGATAGGCCGGACTGACGCCGAGCGCCAGCGCCATCTCCTTCTGCGAGACGCCCTTGCGGTCGCGCAGGTGCCGCACGGCCTTGCCGAAGGGTGTCGTCATCGTTTCTCCCCCGGATGACGGGCAAGCCGCACATAGAGCGCGCCCTCGCCGCCATGGTTGCGGGCCGCCGGCTCGTAGGAGGAGATCAGCGGGCGAAACTCCGGCAGCGAGAACCACAGCGGCACCGCCCGCTTCAAGGCACCGTCGCTGCCGAGCGAGGTGCCCTTGCCGGTGATGACCAACACATGGCGCAGGCCCCGCTCATGCGCCTTGATGAGGAAGCCGAGCAGGAAGCCGTGCGCCTCGCTCTGGATCATGCCGTGCAGGTCGATGCGCGCTTCGAGCGCCAGGTGCCCCTTGGCGATCTTGCGCTTGACCGGGCGCTCCATCGGATGGTGCCGGACCTCCCTGTCGCGCGACGGGGTGAGCACGATGCCGTCGGCCGCCTTGCCGGGCTTCTTCTTCGGTTCCGGCTCCGGCGGCTTCTGCGCCTCGGGCTTTTCGACAAAGGCGGCCTCGAACTCCGTCAAGGCATCGAGCTTGCCGGGCATTGCCCGCGTGCTGCGCGCCACCTTGCCCCAGAGGATGCGGTCTTCGCTGGAGAGCGCCTTATCCTTCGGCATGGAGGTATCTCTCCGCCGCCGCCCTGGGGATGAGGATGTGGAAGGTCGCGGCATTGCGGACATGGCCCGCCAGCGCCCCCGCCGCATCCCCCGAACCGGTAAAAATGTCGCCCCGCGCCGGGCCGACAATCGCGGTGCCGGTATCAAGCGCCAGCATCAGCCGCCGGAAGGGTTTGCAGCTATCCATGTGGGTGAGGCTGTCGCTCGACAGGAAGAAGGGCAGGCCGAAGGTGTGGATCAGCCGATCGACCGCCAGCGACCGGCCGGCAACGAGCGGCACCTTGGCGGCGGCGATCGGCCCGAGCGAAGGATCCTCGACAGCCGCTTCCTTGAAGAAGATGAAGGAGCGGTTGTGCCAGAGCACCTCGTCCACCTGATCCTCATGCCGCGCCAGCCAGTCGCGGATCGAGGCCATGGAGACGGTGGCGGCGTCGATTTCGCCGCGATCGATCAGGAGCTTGCCGATCGGCGAGAAAGGATGGCCCGATTTGCCCGCATAGGTGACGCGCTTCATCGCACCGTCCGGATAGACGAGACGGGCAGCACCTTGCACATGGGCGAAGAACACATCCACCTTGGAGCGCGCATAGGCGATTTCCAGCCCGCGGCCGGCGAGGTAGCCCCGCTCGATCTCGCCGCGATCCGGATGCTCGACAATCTCTCCAGCCTTTTGCAGCCCAAATGCAAAACCCGGCGCGAAACCGGCCGGGCGATTGGCGTCGTCGATATCGACCAGGTCGTCCGGCCGGGCATAGAAGGGATAGCGAAACTCCGCATCCGGCGCGGCGCGCACCGCCACTTCCGGCTCGTAGAAGGCCGTGACGAAACCGGGGGAGCCATCCGCCTTCTCGATGAGGAACGGCACGCAATGCGCCTCGAAGAAAGCGCGCACCGCCGCCGGGCCTTGCGGTTTTTCGTCTGCTGCCGCATCCAGCAACACCAAAAGCTCGCCGGCGGTGATGCCGAGCGAGCCTGTCTTGTAGGGCTTTACGGTGCGGACGTGGTCGCGACAGCGGTCCATCGCCGCCATCAGCGGCGTCGGGTCGTCCTCGTCCCAGCCGGGAAGCGCCGAAAACCGGGCCGGAACCAGGCGATACTCCATGGCTTGGCCCCGCTCAGCCTTCCGATTCGGTGGCGATCAGCTTCCAGTTCGGGTCGCGCGAGCGGATATCGCGGGCGAAGGTCCAGAGGTCGTTGACCTCGGCCACCGTCTCCGCATCGCCTTCGACCAGCGCCCCCGATTTGTCATAGGTGGCGGAAATCAGCTGGCTGATGATGCGCAGCGTCACGTTGACTTCGCTGTCCTTGACCTCGGCGCTGACGATATCGGCCTTCTCGATGCCGACGAAGCTGGAGCGCACGACCTCGCCCTTGCTCTCGCGTTCGGAGATGGCGGCGTCGAAGCCCTCGTAGACTTCGCGCGACAACAGGTTCTTCAGCGCCTTGCGGTCGCCATCGGCAAAGGCGACGACGATCATCTCATAGGCCATGCGGGCGCCATTGACGAATTCCTTCGGGTTGAAGGAAGGATCGACCTTGACCACCGAGCGCAGCTGCTCGTTGAGGGGCGTGCCGGGGGCGGCAAAGCCATCGACGGAGGCGTAGGGATTTTCCTCTTCGTCCGAGCCATCGCGCCGCGGCAGCGTGACCACCTTGCCGCGATCGGCCGAATCAGCCTCGCTTACGGTCTCGCGCTTGGAGTACGGATCGAACGGCGGGCGCTCGCTGCCGGTACGCCGGCCGAGCACGCTGCGCAGCTGCAGGAAGATGACAACCGCAGCCACCAGGAAGAAAATCGTTACAAAGTCGAATGAGCCCATTATCGATCCGCAGCCGTTTTGGTTTTTCTTGTTCCTTCCCCATATAGTCCGCAAAGACCGATCATTCAAATGGCGATGACGTGAAAGCGGCCGAAACCGTGCCGCCAGTATCGGCACGCGCGAATCTGTGCGAGATTACGGGGCATGCTGAGACTTCTTATTCCTTTCTTCATTCTTCTGCTGCCGCTCGCGGAGATCGCCTGTTTCATTCTGGTCGGGCGGCGGATCGGGCTTTTTTCCACCCTGTCGCTGGTCGTGCTGTCGGCCGTCGTCGGCATCGTGCTGATGCGCATCCAGGGCTTCGGGGTGCTGACCCGGCTGCGGCAATCGGCACAGACCGGCCGCGCGCCCGGTAAGGAGCTGCTCGACGGTGCGATGATCGTCGTTGCCGGCATCCTGCTTTTGATCCCCGGCTTCCTCACCGATGTCGTCGGCCTCGCGCTGTTTCTGCCGCCGGTGCGCACCTTTCTCTGGAACCGGCTGATGCGCAACGTCGTCGTGGTCGATATCGGCGGCGCGCGGCCAGATAACGGGCAAGGCAACCGGCCGAAAACCGGCCCGCAGCGCACGATCGAACTCGACGAAACCGACTTCCAGCGCGACGACCGGCCCTGAGGGCAAAGGGTGGCGGGCCGGAAGGCCCAGGGTTGTAAGGCCGGGGCCGAAATGCTAGATGGCCTGACTTTCCAGAGTCCCCGAGGATCTTTCCATGACCGACGCAGCAACCGAGAACAACGCCGCGAGCCCCTCGCTCAACATCCTGGCGCAGTATGTGAAGGACTTCTCCTTCGAAAACCCCGGTGCACCACGGTCGCTCCAGGCCCGTGACAAGGCCCCGGCGATCAATATCAGCGTCAACGTCAATGCCAACCCGATGTCGGAAACGGACTTCGACGTCATCCTCTCGCTGAACGCAGAGGCCAAGGACGGCGACAAGATGCTGTTCAATGCCGAGCTCGCCTATGGCGGCGTCTTCCGCGTCACCGGCTTCCCGCAGGAACACATGCTGCCGGTGCTCTTCATCGAGTGCCCGCGCCTGCTCTTCCCCTTCGCCCGCCAGATCATCTCCGACGCCACCCGCAACGGCGGCTTCCCGCCGCTGATGATCGACCCGATCGATTTTGCGCAGATGTTCACCCAGCGCATGGCCGAAGAACAGGTCAAGGCGAAGGTTCAGGCCAACTAAGGCCCCATCGACTTCAAAGGAAAAACCCCCGGCTACCAGTGGCCGGGGGTTTTTCTTTGCCGAGATTCTTTTGATTCGCTTGGCGTCAGGCTTCGTATTTCGCCCAGATCGCCTTGTCGCGCATCGTGGCGACCATGGCCGCATGGGCGGCACGCTCTTCCTCGGTCAGCCGCGGCGCCAGCGGCTTCGGCCGCACGCCGAGCGGCTGGATGACCTCGTCTTCCGTCTCGACCAGCGTCTTGCGGCCGCTTTCCGCCGAACCGAGGCCAAGGGCCGCCTGCCGGCCGCCGATCATCTCGATATAGACTTCGGCGAGCAGTTCGGAGTCGAGCAGCGCGCCGTGGCGCGTGCGGTGCGAATTGTCGATGCCGTAGCGCCGGCAGAGCGCATCGAGCGAGTTCGGCCCCATCGGGTGTTTCCGGCGCGCCAGCGCCAGCGTGTCCGTCACCCGCTCCTGCAGGATCGGCGGCCGGCCGAGCCGGTCGAGCTCGGCATTGATGAAGCCCATGTCGAAGTTGGCATTGTGCGCCACCCAGCGGGCCTCGCCGAAGAAGTCCAGGATCGCCTCCACCACGTCGGCGAAGACGGGCTTGTCCTTCAGCGATTCGTCCGTGATGCCGTGCACCGCGAGCGCATCGGGATGGACCTTGCGGTCGCCGGGATTGATATAGAGGTGCAGGGTCTTGCCGGTCGGGAAATGGTTTTCCAGCTCGACGCCGCCGATTTCGATGACGCGGTCGAGCTTGCTGTCGAGGCCGGTCGTTTCCGTATCGAAGATGATCTCGCGCATCAGTCCCGTCGTCCCTTCAAGGTGTTGATTACCTCTTCCACCTGTTTGCGCGCCGCTTCAAGCCCCTCGTCCGTATGGATAAGGAAATCGGCGCGCCGGCGCTTTTCCGCATCCGGCATCTGCCGCGACAGGATGAGCGCAAATTTTTCCTCCGTCATGCCGGGGCGGGCGAGCACGCGCTGGCGCTGGGTCTCCGGATCGCAGGTCACCACAACGACCTTGTCGACACGCGCCTCGCCGCCCGTCTCGTAGAGCAGCGGAATATCGAGCAGGACGAGCGCCGAGCCCTTCTGCCGCTCGGCATCGAGAAAGGCCTTTTCCCGTGCCCGGACCAGCGGATGGATGATCGCTTCCAGCTCGCGGAACCGTTCTGGCGATTGCGCCAGAACCGTAGAGAGCGCCTTGCGGTCGATGACGCCATCCTTCAGCGCCTCCGGAAAATGCGCGGCGACGGGGGCGACGGCCTCGCTTCGATAGAGATCGTGCACCGTCGCATCCGCATCGTGCACCGGCACGCCGAAATCATGGAACATCGCCGCGGTCGTCGACTTGCCCGTGCCGATCGATCCTGTGAGGCCGAGCACGATCATGCATGCGTCTCCATGTCGGCGAGGATCAGTTGGCGCAGCGCCGCATCGACGACCGGCCGCGTGCCGAACCATTTTTCAAAGCCGGGGGCCGCCTGGTGCAGCAGCATGCCGAGACCATCCACCGTGGCAAAACCCTGCTCCGCCGCCTGCCGAAGGATCGGCGTGATCAGGGGCACATAGACGATATCCGTCACCACCGCCCCGCCCGCCAGCGGCGAGAAATCGAAATCCGGCGCCGCCTCGCCGTCCATGCCGAGCGAGGTCGTGTTGACGAAGAGCCCGGCACCCTTCGAGACTTCGGCCAAGGCCGGCATGGCATGGGCGTGCACCTTCGGCCCGAAACGGGCGGCCAGCTCCTCAGCGCGCTCGACGGTGCGGTTCACCACATGGATTTCCCCGACACCCCGGTCACGCACCGCCTGGATGATCGCCCGGCTGGCGCCGCCGGCTCCCAGAATGACGGCCCGGTCCGTCCCGTCCCAACCCGGCGCTGTCGCATCGAGATTTGCGAGGAAACCAAAGCCGTCCGTGTTGGTGGCATGAAGCACGCCCTCCTCCAGCCAGAGCGTGTTCGAGGCGCCGAGTTCCTCGCTCAGCGCATCCGGCTTGTCGGCCAGGCGAAACGCCAGCTCCTTGTGCGGGATGGTGACGTTACCGCCGGCGAAGCCGGATTCACCGCTTTTCAACCGGGATAGGAAGCCGGCAAAATCCTCAGGCTTCACTTCCTGCCGCGTGTAGGAACCCGTCAAACCCAGCGTTTCCAGCCAATAGCCATGGATCAGCGGCGAGCGCGAATGTTTGACCGGATAGCCGGTAACGAAGGCCTGGCGGCCGAATGTTTCACGTGAATCATGCATCGATGGCACCGAGTTCGCGAAGTTTAGCCAGCAACGGAAGCAGCGGCAGGCCGAGAATGGTGAAATAATCGCCGTCGATCCGCTCAAACAGCTGCACGCCCTCCCCTTCGAGCTGATAGGCGCCGACGCTCGCCAGCACCCGCTCGCCGACCCGCGCAAGATGACGATCGATGAAAGATGCGGACAGCGGACGCATCGTGAGATGCGCGATGGAGACATGGCTCCAGAGGGTTTGACCGTTCCGCACCAGCGCGATGCCACAGTTCAGCGCATGGGTGCGTCTGGACATCGCCGTCAGATGCGACTTTGCCTCGGCCATGTCCGCCGGCTTGTGAAACACCCGGCCATCGAGCGAAAGCGTCTGGTCCGAACCGATGACGAGCGAGCCCGGACAGCGGCGCGCCACATCCTGCGCTTTTTCGATCGCCAGCGCCTCGGCGACCTGGGGCGGCGTGGGATTGCGCACCGCGAGTGCAGCTTCCACCGCGCGCTCGTCGATCTCGGCGGCCCGCGTTTCGAAGGCCAGTCCGGCATTCTCCATCAGCATGCGCCGGAAGGGACTTTGCGAGGCGAGGATCAGCGGCGTCATCGAGAGATCTCCATTATGCGCCTCGCGTTAGCGGAGCTTGGGCCGAAGAGCAACGATGGCCGCCGCTGTTTCCTCGATCGAGCGGCGCGTGACATCGATGATCGGCCAGTTGTGGCGCGTGCAGAGCGCGCGGGCAAATTTCAGCTCTTCGGAAATCTGTGCCCGGTCGACATAATCCTCGCCGCGAAAGCCCTGTGCCTGGCCGAGCACCCGGTTCTGCCGCACCTGAGAAATCCGGTCCGTCGTGGCGATCAGGCCGACGATCAACGGCTTCGTCGCGCTCGAAAGCCGGTCGGGCAGCGGCACGCCGAGCACGATCGGCACATTCGCCGTCTTGATGCCGCGGTTGGCGAGATAGATGCTCGTCGGCGTCTTCGACGTCCGGCTGATACCGACGAGAATGACGTCCGCCTCGTCCAGATCGGCGGGCAATTGCCCGTCATCATGGTCCATCGTGAAATTCAGTGCATCGATGCGCGCGAAATAATCGGCATCCATCACATGCTGCGCGCCCACCCGGCGGCGCGACGGCGCACCGAGATAGGACTGGAACAGATCGATCACCGGTTCGAGCACGGAGACGCAGGGCACGCCCATCTCCCGGCAGCGCTGGTCGATGATCTGCGACAGGTCCCGGTCGACGATCGTGTAGAGCACGATGCCCGGCGCGCCGTCGATGGCATCGAGCACGGGCATCAGCTGCTTGCGGTTGCGGATCAGCGGATAGACATGTTCCAGCGCCTGCGAGGACTGGAACTGCGCCGCCACGGCGCGGCCCGCCGCAATGAGTGTCTCGCCCGTCGAGTCCGAAATCAGGTGGAGATGGAAGTAGTTTTTGGTGCTTTCCACAATATCCTCCGCCCCCTGTTGATGAACCGGGACAGCCACGAGCTAAGAACGGGAGGGGTCCCGAGGCAAGAGGACAAGTGCCGATTTATCCACAAATGGCGCAAAGCGGGAGAGGGATCGGGCAGCCATGTGGATAAGACTCACCGACGGGCAAAGTGTCGCGCTTCTCCACAACTCATCCACAGGAAGGCTTTTTTGAGCGCCGCCGGATCGTTTTGATTCCATGGATGGAATCCGGTTTTCCCCGTTTTGTGGCCGAAAACATCACACAGCCACGGACTTTTCCGATGCCTGTGTGCGCAAGCCGGCTTCCTGTGGAGAGGATTTAATCCTTGATAGTCACCGACTCTAAGAAATAGAAACCTTCTTAAAAGAGATTATTTCTTTATTGGGAGAGCCCTGCGGTGTCAGTGAAAAGCCGGAAGATCGTCGATGTGCTGAATGGCAAGACGGTCTCCCCCCCTCCCCTGTGGCTGATGCGCCAGGCCGGGCGTTACCTGCCGGAATATCGGGAAGTGCGCGCACGAGCAGGGAGTTTCCTCGATCTCTGTTATTCGCCGGAGCTGGCAACGGAGGTGACCCTCCAGCCGATCCGGCGTTACGGCTTCGATGCGGCGATCCTGTTTTCCGATATTCTCGTCATTCCGGATGCGCTGAAGCGCAACGTGCGCTTCGAAGAGGGCCATGGCCCGCGGCTCGATCCGATCGACGTCGACGGCATCCTGGCCCTGAAGGGCGACACTGTCGCAAATCACCTGCAACCGGTCATGGACGCGGTCTCTCGCATCCGCCGGACCCTCCCCGAGGAAACGGCGCTGCTCGGCTTCTGCGGCGCCCCCTGGACCGTTGCGACCTACATGATCGCCGGTCATGGCACGCCCGATCAAGCGCCGGCTCGGCTTTTCGCCTATCGCGAGCCGCGCGCCTTCGCACGCCTGCTCGACGTGCTTGCGGAACTCTCGGCTGATTACCTGGTCGCCCAGATCGATGCCGGCGCCGATGCGGTGCAGATCTTCGATTCCTGGGCCGGCGTTCTCGGTGAGCGGGAATTCGCCGATTTCGCCGTGCGCCCGGTGCAGCGGATCATCGCATCGGTCAAAGCCCGCCGCCCACAGGCCAAGATCATCGCCTTTGCCAAGGGAGCAGGCCTGCTCCTGAAATCCTACCGGCAGCAGACCGGCGCGGATGCCATCGGCCTCGACTGGTCGGTGCCGCTTTCCGTCGCCGCGGAGTTGCAGAAGGACGGTCCTATCCAGGGCAATCTCGATCCGATGCGGGTCGTTGCAGGCGGTGCGGCGCTCGACGACGGCATCGACGCCATCCTGCAAGCCCTCGGCAACGGCCCGCTGATCTTCAATCTCGGCCATGGCATCACGCCGCAGGCGGATCCCGAAAACGTTGCCCGCCTCGTGGCACGGGTGCGTGGAGAAGCCCGGTGAGCGAGAAGCAGACGGGCGAAAGTGCGGGGCGCCGCGCGCGGCTGCGCGCCGCCGTCGCGCTCACGCTTTTCGCCCTGCTGGCGGGCGTCCTGATTGCCTATCCGCCGGATGACCTCTACCTGTGGATCAAGGCGCTGCACATCATCGCCGTCATCTCCTGGATGTCGGGCCTGCTCTACCTACCGCGCCTCTTCGTCTACCACACCGATGCACCCGTCGGTTCCGCCCAGTCGGAAACCTTCAAGGTGATGGAACGTCGGCTCTACCGGGTCATCATGCAGCCCGCGATGGGCCTTGCCTGGCTGCTCGGCCTCTATCTCGCCTGGTCGGTTTACGGTTTCCAGGGCGGATGGCTGCATGCCAAGCTCGCCTTCGTCGTGCTCCTGACCGGCGTCCACCAATATTACGGCTGCGCCGTAAAAGCTTTCGCCGAAGACCGCAACACCAAGACCGGCCGGCAGTGGCGGTTCTGGAACGAGGCGCCGGCGCTCCTGATGATCCTCATCGTCGTGCTGGTCGTCGTCAAACCGTTCTGAGGCCGTCCGCAACAAAACCGACGAAATTCCCAAGCCCCCTTGCGAGCATCGACCGGAACAGCTATTTTCCGCGCATCTCATCTCTCGTGGCATGTGACTTCGTTCAGTGGACTGCACCGGACCCCGCGCAGTTCGTCCTTGACCCGCACGCCTTTTCCCATCCCGACGACCACCAGCATGGACCATTCATGGCCGAAATGAAGCTACAAGACCTCAAGAACAAGACTCCGACCGATCTCCTCGCCTTTGCCGAATCGCTTGAGGTCGAAAACGCGAGCACGATGCGCAAACAGGAACTCATGTTTGCCATCCTGAAGATGCTGGCCGAGCAAGAGGTCGAAATCATCGGCGAAGGCGTCGTGGAAGTGCTGCAAGACGGTTTTGGCTTCCTGCGCTCCGCCAATGCGAACTACCTGCCGGGCCCGGACGATATCTACATCTCGCCCTCCCAGATCCGCCGCTTCTCATTGAAGACCGGCGATACGGTCGAAGGCCCGATCCGCGGCCCCAAGGAAGGCGAACGTTATTTCGCGCTCCTCAAGGTCAACACGATCAATTTCGACGATCCGGAAAAGATCCGCCACAAGGTCCATTTCGACAACCTGACGCCGCTCTATCCGAACGAGCGTTTCAAGATGGAACTCGAAATCCCGACCTCGAAGGACCTGTCGCCGCGCGTCATCGATCTCGTGGCACCGCTCGGCAAAGGCCAGCGCGGCCTGATCGTCGCGCCGCCGCGCACGGGTAAGACGGTTCTCCTGCAGAATATCGCCCATTCCATCACGGCGAACCATCCGGAATGTTATCTCATCGTGCTGCTCATCGACGAGCGGCCGGAAGAAGTGACAGACATGCAGCGCTCGGTGAAGGGCGAGGTCGTCTCCTCGACCTTCGACGAGCCCGCGACGCGCCACGTCCAGGTCGCCGAAATGGTCATCGAAAAGGCAAAGCGCCTTGTCGAACACGGCCGCGACGTCGTCATCCTGCTCGATTCGATCACCCGCCTCGGCCGCGCCTACAACACGGTCGTACCGTCCTCCGGCAAGGTCCTGACCGGCGGTGTCGACGCCAATGCGCTGCAGCGCCCGAAGCGCTTCTTCGGTGCCGCCCGTAACATCGAAGAAGGCGGCTCGCTGACCATCATCGCCACGGCGCTGATCGACACCGGCAGCCGCATGGACGAAGTCATCTTCGAAGAGTTCAAGGGCACCGGCAACTCAGAAATCGTGCTGGACCGCAAGGTCGCCGACAAGCGCATCTTCCCGGCAATGGACATCCTCAAGTCCGGCACCCGCAAGGAAGACCTGCTGGTTCCACGCCAGGACCTCCAGAAGATTTTCGTTCTCCGCCGCATCCTGTCTCCGATGGGCACCACGGATGCGATCGAGTTCCTGATCGACAAGCTGAAGCAGACGAAGAGCAACGGCGATTTCTTCGACTCGATGAACACCTAATTCGGTCTTCATTTTCGCTTAACCGCATGGTCCCGTTGCAAGACGGGACCATTTTCGTTTCACGAGAGAAAATCGATTCTTTACCGAAACAGAAGAATCGATTCGTACCCGGAATGTTGAACATATGAACACCTCCGATACGATCTTCGCACTGTCGAGCGGCGGCTTGCCCTCCGGTGTCGCCGTGATTCGCCTCAGCGGTCCCGCGAGCGGCCAGGCAATCCAGTCTCTCTGTGGGCGTATTCCGCCCGAGCGGCGGGCATCGCTACAATCGATTCGGAACCGCAACGGCGAAAAACTCGATGATGGCCTCATACTGTTTTTCCCAGCACCAAGTTCTTTTACGGGAGAAGATTGCGGCGAGGTCCAGATTCATGGCGGACGCGCGACCGTAAAAGCCGTTCTGGCCGCGCTGGAAGGCATGGAAGGTTTGCGCGCCGCAGAAGCCGGCGAATTCTCCCGCCGTGCGTTCTTGAACGGCCGCATGGACCTGGTCGAGGTCGAGGGCCTCGCCGACCTGATCGCCGCCGAAACCGAAATGCAACGTCGTCTCGCGGCGGAACAGGCTTCAGGTGGCCTCTCCAGACTGTACGATTCGTGGGCGAAACGTTTGACGCATGCCCGCGCGATGATCGAAGCCGAACTGGATTTCGCAGACGAGGACGATGTCCCCGGCTCTGTCGCAAGCCAAATCTGGCACGACATGCAGAAACTCGATCAAGAAATCTTTAACCATCTCGCCGAAGCACGTACCGGAGAAATCGTGCGAGACGGACTGAAAGTCGTCATCGTCGGCGCCCCCAATGCCGGGAAGTCGAGTCTGCTGAACTACTTGGCAAAACGCGACGTCGCCATTGTCACTGACGTCCCGGGAACCACGCGTGACGTCCTGCACGTCGATCTCGATCTTGCAGGCTTTGCCGTACGGCTCTACGATACGGCCGGCCTGCGAGAGACCGACGATATTGTTGAGCGAGAAGGCATTCGCCGCACGCAGCTCTCGATGGCCGAAGCCCATCTGGTCCTTTTACTGTCTGCGGCGCACAAACCGGATTGGCATGAATTTGTTCAAGGCTATGACGCACCTATTATCCGCGTCCAGACAAAGGCTGACTCGCGAGATGCTTCTTGGCCAAAATCTGATGCCGATGTTATTATCTCCGTACGGACAGGTGAAGGCATACCGGAACTGCTCGATCTCCTCGGCCTGCATCTGCCAAATCTCGAGGCCGGCGGCGCCCTAGCGCTTCCAACTCGACAGAGGCATGCTCTAAACCTCACTATGGCTCGGGAGCAGGTACAGCTCGCATTAGGTGCCGGAGGATCTGGCTTGGACGTGCAAGCAGAGTATCTTCGCTTGGCAGGACAAGCTCTCGGTCGCGTAACTGGACGTGTCGATGTAGAAAATCTACTCGACGTCATTTTCTCAGAATTTTGTATAGGCAAATGATTCACGTGAAACAGCACAACGTACACGAGTCGCTTTGAGCGTTTCACGTGAAACAGGTAGGTCCAACATGACGATGATAAAGAATTATGATGTTGTCGTGGTCGGCGGCGGCCATGCCGGCGTGGAAGCCGCCGCAGCGGCTGCCCGCGCCGGCGCCAAGACGGCTTTGCTCACACACAAGGCGGCGACGATTGGCGTCATGTCCTGTAATCCGGCGATCGGTGGTCTCGGGAAAGGCCACCTTGTTCGCGAAGTGGATGCCTTGGACGGCCTGATGGGGCGGGTGGCAGACCGTGCCGGCATCCAGTTTCGCTTGCTGAACCGCCGCAAAGGCCCGGCAGTACGCGGTCCTCGAACCCAAGCCGATCGAAAGCTCTACCGCGAGGCTATGCAAGCCGAAATCGCGGCGATATCTGGCCTGGACGTGATCGAAGGTGATGCCTTCGATCTTGAAATTAAGGACGGCACGATTGATGCCGTTGTGATGAAGGACGGCCGCCGCCTTGACTGTGGCGCGATTGTTATCACCACCGGCACGTTCTTGCGGGGCCTTATTCATATCGGCAACGAAAAGATTCCGGCCGGTCGCGTGGGCGAAGAGCCGTCACTTGGACTCTCTGCGACGTTTGAACGTTTCGGATTCAAGTTGGCGCGCCTGAAGACCGGCACGCCGGCCCGGCTCGATGGCCGCACCATTGATTGGAATGCCGTAGGGCGCCAGGCCGCGGACGAAGATCCTGTGCCGTTCTCCTTCATGACGGATCGCATTACTACGCCGCAGATCGAATGCGGCGTGACGAGAACGACGCCAGCAACTCACCGCATTATCGAGGAGAACATCGGCAAATCCGCCATGTATTCCGGCCAGATCGAAGGCGTCGGTCCCCGTTACTGCCCGTCGATCGAAGACAAGATCGTCAAGTTCGGCGAACGCGACGGCCACCAGATTTTCCTGGAACCCGAAGGTCTCGACGACGACACCGTCTATCCCAATGGCATTTCTACATCCCTTCCTGCCGACGTGCAGGATGCGTTCATTCGCACAATCCCGGGCCTGGAGCGGGTTACAATCCTGCAACCCGGTTATGCGATTGAATATGATCACGTAGACCCTCGCGAATTGTCGGCCACGCTGGAAGTCAAACGGCAGCCTGGCCTTTTTCTGGCTGGTCAAATCAACGGCACGACCGGTTATGAAGAAGCCGCGGCACAGGGGCTTGTCGCCGGCTTGAACGCTGCGCGACGCGCTTCGGGTGCAGAGGGGCACGTCTTTAGCCGAACCGAAAGTTATATCGGCGTCATGCTCGACGATCTCACCTCCCGTGGTGTGACGGAGCCCTACCGCATGTTCACCTCGCGCGCAGAATATCGTCTTTCTCTGCGCGCCGATAACGCGGATGTCCGGCTGACTCCGGTTGGTGTGAGTCTGGGCATCGTAGGCACCAAGCGGGAGCTACGCTTTAGCCAATGGTCCGAGGGTATGGGATTGGCCCGGGCACAGCTTCACAATCTTAAACTGTCACCGAATGAGGCGGCGGGTCATGGCTTGAGGATCAATCAGGATGGGGTGCGTCGCAATGCCTATGAGCTACTCGCCTATTCCGATATCGATTACGCGCGGCTTGCTGCGGTGTGGCCTGAGCTCGGGCGCTTTTCGCCGCGCATTCGGGACGCCATCGAGATTGAAGCAGCCTATGCCGTCTATATGAACCGTCAGGAAACAGACATTGCGGAGGCGCGACGCGAGGAAGGACGGATAATTCCGGACGATTTCGATTTCAGCACTTTGCCTGGCCTTTCCATCGAACTGCGGCAGAAGCTGGCGGTGGCGAAGCCTTCGAATCTCGCTCAGGCCGCACGTGTTGACGGTATGACGCCTGCAGGGCTTACCCTTTTGCTCGCCTATCTTAAACGCCTCCCTGCACCGGTCCAGCGAGTTGCACACCCATGAACCGTCTGCCGTCGGAACTGAATGGTCTGAATGTTTCACGTGAAACTGTAGACAGGCTGAACGCCTTTGTTGCGCTTTTCCAGAAATGGGCGAAGGCCATCAATCTGGTTGCACCCTCCACGCTTTCGGAGGTGTGGCGCCGCCATATTGTCGATAGCGTGCAAATCTATTCGCTTTGCCCAGGCCCCCGAACCTGGGTCGACCTTGGGAGTGGCGGGGGCTTTCCGGGGATCGTTACCGGCATTCTGCTCGCAGGCTCAGGGGATGGTTGGGTTCATCTTGTCGAGAGCAACAACAAGAAGGCAGCGTTCCTGCGCACTGCCATTCTGGAAACCGGCGCCCGCGCATCCGTCCATGCGATTCGCATCGAGGACGCTCCGGCGGTGATTGCACATTGTGATGCCATATCTGCCCGCGCGCTTGCCGACCTCGACCTGTTGATGGATTTCGGACTGCCATGGGCGGAGCGGAATGCCGATTTGCGTTTTTTTCTTCACAAAGGCCGGGATTACCAGCGGGAGATCGATAAAGCGCTTGGTCGGTGGAGATTCGATCTGGTAAAACACGCCAGCATTGTCGAGCCGGATTCCGTTGTGCTCGAACTTTCGAAGCTCTCGCGAACAATTTAGTGATCGGCGGATGTCCATGGCAGGCGAAAAGAACCGAATCATTACCATTGCAAACCAGAAAGGTGGCGTCGGCAAAACGACGACCGCGATCAATCTGGCGACCGCGCTGGCCGCGATTGGTGAGCGTGTACTGATCGTCGACCTGGATCCCCAGGGCAATGCCAGCACCGGTCTCGGTATCGATCGCCGGAACCGCGAGTTTTCCTCTTATGATCTGCTGATCGGTAGCCACGGTGTTGCCGAGACGGTCTTGCAGACGGCTGTGCCGAACCTCTCAATTATCCCTTCGACCATGGACCTGCTCGGGGTCGAGATGGAGATCGCGCAGCAGAATGACCGCGTTTTCCGACTGAAGCGCGCTTTGGCCTCCGATGAGGCGCTGTCTTACTCTTACGTGCTCGTCGATTGCCCACCGTCCTTCAATCTTCTGACGATGAACGCTCTCGCTGCCGCGCATTCCGTTCTGGTGCCGCTGCAATGCGAGTTTTTTGCGCTGGAGGGTCTCAGCCAGTTGCTGGAGACGGTGGATCAGGTGCGTCGCACGATCAATCCGCGCCTTGATATCCAGGGTATCGTGCTCACCATGTTCGACTCGCGCAACAATCTGGCGCAGCAGGTCGTCAACGACGTGCGCACGCATCTCGGCGAGAAGGTCTACCATACGCTCATTCCGCGGAATGTGCGGGTCTCCGAAGCGCCGTCCTATGGCAAGCCGGCAATCCTCTATGACCTCAAATGCGCCGGAAGCCAGGCCTATCTTCAGCTTGCTTCCGAGGTGATCCAGCGTGAGAGGCAGCGTAAGGCGGCCTGAATTCAGTATCCGTGAGTAGAACCGATGAACGATGACAACTCAAAGCGGCGTCTCGGCCGCGGCCTTGCAGCCCTGATCGGCGAAATGGACCAGCTTCCGGCCGCCGATGTCGGCGCACGCCCGGCGCTCAATCCGGACCGGGAAGTGCCGATCGAATTCGTTGGTCGCAACCCGCGCAACCCGCGGCGTTATTTCGACGAGTCGGAGCTGCAGGACCTGGCGTCGTCCATCCGTCAGCACGGGATCGTGCAGCCGGTTGTGGTGCGCACCATTGCCGACAATCGTTTTGAAATTATCGCCGGGGAACGGCGCTGGCGGGCGGCGCAGCTCGCCGGGCTGATCGAGATACCGGTCATCATTCGTGACGTGGACGACCGTACGGCGCTGGAAATCGCCATCGTGGAAAACGTCCAGCGTTCGGATCTCAATCCGCTGGAAGAGGCGATGGGCTATGAGCTTCTGATCGCCGACCACGGTTACACGCAGAACGATCTCGGCGAAATCATCGGCAAGAGCCGTAGCCACGTGGCAAACAGCCTTCGCCTGCTGAAGCTGCCGGAGCCCGTGCGTGAAATGCTTGCCTCTGGTACCCTTTCCGCCGGTCATGCGCGCGCGCTCATCCCGACATCGGATCCGATTGCGCTGGCCAAGGCGGTTGTCGCGAAGGGCATGTCGGTGCGCGATGCGGAGCGGCTGGCCCAGAACGATATCAAGGCGCAGACCGATCCAGGCCACGGCCAGACGGCGCGCAAGGACGAGAAGGATGCCGATACGCTGGCGCTGGAGCGCACGCTGTCCGACGTTCTCGGTCTCGATGTATCCGTGAACCACAAGGGCAGCGGTGGCCATCTGCGCATCGCCTACAAGACGCTGGAGCAGCTTGAGGAAATCTGCCGGCTTCTGGAACGGCGCTAAAATTCCTTAGCCGGATTCAGCGCCGGGCAGATTGAAGGACAGTTGCCAGCATGGTCTGCATGGCGATCGTATCTTCCAATGCCGGGCGTTGCCGGCTTTGCAGGATCGCCGCTTGCAGGCGCTGGGTTTCACGGCGGATGGCGGGACCGGCCCAGGTTTTCAGGGCATTTTCGATGATCGGCTTGCGCCGGAAATGAAGATGGCGGCCGAGCGTCGCCATGGCCTGCGCTGCGGGCGCGCGTTTTTCATCCATTTCGGCACGCATCAGCTCCAGCAGCTGGAATTGTCTGAGGCAGCCTTGCAGGACGAGGAAGATCGGTGTCTTGGAGGAGACGATCTTCTGGATGGCGTGCATGAAACCGTCGCGGTCGCCCTTGAGGATCGCGTCTATGGCGTCGTCCGTCGAGATTGCGCTGGCGTCGCCGACAATGTCTTCGACATCCTGTTCTTCGATCAGCTCCTTGCCGCGGCAATAGAGGGCGAGCTTGCGCACTTCATTGCGGGAGGCGAGCCGGTCGCCGCCGATCGTTTCCACCAGGCGTTCCCGGGCAGCGGGGGAGATCCGCAGGCCTTCGGTGGCGAGTTCCTGGTCGATGAGAGCCTGCAAGGCGCGTCCGTCGTCAGCGTAGCAGGCGATGGCGGCGGCCTGGCTACTCGTTTCGGCCGCCTTGCGCAGCGCAGCGCCCTTCTTCAGGTCGCCGGCCTCGATGATGAGCGTCGAAGGGCCGGTGGGCATGCCGGCGAGGATTTCGAGCGCGTCGGCGAGGCCTTTTTCGCTGCCGGCATTGCGGATCCAGACGAGGCGATCGCCGCCGAAGAGGCCGATGGCGTTCATTTCGTCGATCAGGCGGCCGGGCTGGTTGCCGACCTCGCCGGCGTCGAGTTTCACGACGGAGAAGGCATCCGCGAGATCGACGCCGCTGTTCGCGGCGAGTGCCGCGGCGCGCTCGGAAACGAGACCGCGGTCGGGACCGTAGATGAGGAAAAGCCGCACGGGCAGCGGCTTCCGTTTCAGGAAACCATCGAATTCGTGCGACTTGACCTCTGCCATAGCCGGCTCAGCGACGGCCGAGCGCGGCGGCGACGTCTGCGCGGATCAGTTCTGCCAGCTCGCGTGCGGCGCGGTTTTCCGCATCGCGCACGGCGCGCAGCTTTGCGAATTCCTGTACCGGGAAATCGACCAGCGCGACGGACGAGCGTTTGCCGGAGGCCAGCGTTTCGCCGGAGTCGGTTTTCACGAGGTTATAGTCCGCCGCGACGACGATGCGGCCGGCGCGGGGAATATCGTCGGCAACGTCGATGAGGACGCCAATGTTGCGGACGGTGACGTTCATTTCGAGGTGATAGATCGCGTTCTGCGGCTCGCCGGCACCGCCCGCGAGGAGGAATATCAGGTCGTTGCGAACCTTCTGTTCCACGCGGTCATTCGCTTCTGAAATGGACACGGAGGCAAGTTTGCCTTCCGTGCCGCTTCCCGTGGAATAGAGCGGCCGCACCTGGCAGCCGGCGAGCGCGCCGAGGATGGCGAGGCCGGCAAGCGCCTTGGCAAACCGCGAGAGGCCGGTTCCGTCAGACAACAACATTCACGATCCTCTGCGGTACGACGATGATCTTCTTGGGGCGTTGGCCGGCGAGCGCGGCCTGGACGGCTTCGAGCGCCAGCACGGCCGCTTCGACCGCACTCTGGTCCGCATCGCGGGCGATTGTCAAATCCGCACGCTTCTTGCCGTTGATCTGCACCGGCAGCGTGACCTCGTTGTCGGCGACCAGGCTGTCCTGGTAGGCCGGCCAGCCGGTTGTGGCGACGAGGCCGGCGCCGCCGATCTCGCGCCAGCACTCTTCGGCGAGATGCGGGGTCATGGGGGCGACAATGCGGATCAGGATGCCGACGGCCTCGCACAGCGCGGACGCGAGCTCGGGCGAGGCCTTGCCGGCAGCAGCGGTTGCCAGCGGCGCGGCGAGCGCATTGACGAATTCGTAGATGCGCGCGACGGCCTTGTTGAAGGCGAGCTTGTCGTAGTCGGCCTGCACGGCCTTCAGCGTCTTGTGCGCGATCTGCGAGACGGCGAGCGCGTCGCCCTCTGTGCCCGGACGGCTTTCGGCGGTTTTCAGGGCGACGGCGGCTTCCGACACAAGGCGCCAGACGCGCTGGACGAAGCGGTGCGCGCCTTCGACGCCGGCTTCCGACCAGATGACGTCGCGGTCCGGCGGGGAGTCGGAGAGCACGAAGAAGCGGGCGGTATCGGCGCCGTAGGAGGCGATGATATCGTCCGGGTCGACGACGTTCTTCTTCGATTTCGACATCTTCTCGATCGAGCCGATGGCGATTTCTTCGCCGGATTCGAGGTGCAGGGCGCGGCGCTTGCCGTCCAGTTCCTCGATGCGGATTTCGGCGGGGGTCACCCATTCGCGCTTGGCGCCCTCGCCGCGGCTATAGGTCTCGTGCACGACCATGCCCTGGGTGAAGAGGCCCTTGAAGGGCTCCTTGACGTCGAGATGGCCCGAGACCTGCATGGCGCGGCTGAAGAAGCGCGAATAGAGCAGATGCAGGATCGCGTGCTCGATGCCGCCGATATATTGATCGACCGGCAGCCAGGCATTGGCGGCGGCCGGATCGGTCGGGTTGTTTTCCCAGGGCGCGGTGAAGCGGGCGAAATACCAGGACGAATCGACGAAGGTGTCCATCGTGTCCGTCTCGCGCCGCGCGTCCTTGCCGCAATGCGGGCAGGCGACGTGGCGCCAGGTCGGGTGCCGGTCGAGCGGGTTGCCGGGCTTGTCGAAGGTGACGTCGTCCGGCAGCTTTACCGGCAGGTCGGCCTTCGGCACGGGAACCACGCCGCAATCGTCGCAATGGATGACCGGGATTGGGCAGCCCCAGTAGCGCTGGCGCGAAATGCCCCAGTCGCGCAGGCGGAAATTCACCTTGCGCTCGCCCTGCGGCGCATTGCCGAGGGTCGCGGCCGACAGGCGGTTCGCCACGGTCTCGAAGGCGTCTTCGGTGCTGAGACCATCGAGGAAGCGGGAATTGATCATCACGCCATCGCCGACATAGGCCTCGTCGCCGATCGCGAAGGTCGCAGCGTCGGCGTCCTTCGGCATGACGACGGGCACGACTGGCAGGTCGTATTTGTGGGCGAAGTCGAGGTCGCGCTGGTCGCCGGAGGGGCAGCCGAAGATGGCGCCCGTGCCATAATCCATCAGCACGAAGTTCGCGACATAGACCGGCAGTTCCCAGCTCGCGTCGAAGGGATGGCGAACGCGGATACCCGTGTCCATGCCCTTTTTCTCGGCGGTTTCGAGGGCGGCCAGCGAGGTGCCGGCGCGGCGGCACTCCTCGCAGAAGGCCATGATGTCGGGATTCTGCGCGGCGGCGTCCTTGGCCAGCGGATGGTCGGCGGAGATTGCCAGGAACGAGGCGCCGAACAGCGTGTCGGGACGCGTCGTGTAGACAGTGACGTCCTTTTCGCCCGTAAGGCCGGCGCTTTCGGCGATCTCCCAGCGGATCAGCATGCCTTCCGAGCGGCCGATCCAGTTCTTCTGCATCAGCCGGACCTTTTCCGGCCACTGGTCGAGCGTGTCCAGCGAATCAAGCAGGTCCTGGCTGAAATCCGTGATGCGGAAGAACCACTGGGTGAGTTCGCGCTGTTCGACCAGCGCGCCGGACCGCCAGCCGCGGCCGTCGATCACCTGTTCGTTGGCCAGAACCGTGTGGTCGACCGGGTCCCAGTTGACCTTGGACTGCTTGCGGTAGACCAGGCCCTTTTCCAGGAAATCCAGGAAGAGATGCTGCTGGCGCTGGTAATATTCGACGTCGCAGGTGGCGAATTCGCGCGACCAGTCCAGCGACAGGCCCATGGACTTCAGCTGCCCGCGCATCGTCGCGATGTTTTCGTAGGTCCAGCCCTTGGGGTGGACCTTGTTCTGCATGGCGGCGTTTTCGGCGGGCATGCCGAAGGCGTCCCAGCCCATCGGATGCAGCACGTTGAAGCCGCGCGCACGCTTGTAGCGGGCAACCACGTCGCCCATGGCATAGTTGCGCACATGGCCCATATGGATGCGGCCCGACGGATAGGGGAACATCTCAAGCACGTAGTACTTTTCGCGCGGATCGTCGTTCTTGGTCAGAAAGACGTTTTCTTCGTTCCATTTTGCCTGCCAGCGGGGTTCGGCATCGCGCGGATTGTAACGTTCGGTGGCCATGTCTTTGATGTTCCGGAAGTCTTTTGGGAGTCTTGGAGGGCGGTTCGCCCATGCGAATATAGTGGCGAGACCTTCATCATGAAACCGCCGAAGCGTCAAGTTTTGTGGGCTCCGCGGGGCTGTGTCGCATCGCCCGCGGCTTGGCAAGCGGCGCCATTTTGGCTAGGTCCGGAGCATGATGCCGAAGGGAGAATGACCATGGACCTGCAGGACCGTCTCGAAGACGTTCGCAACCGAATGCGCAAGGCCGCCAGCGAGGCCGGCCGGGAGCCGCAGGCGGTGACGCTGGTCGCGGTCTCGAAGACCTTTGACGCGGACGCCATCCGTCCGGCGATCGCGGCCGGCCAGCGCGTCTTCGGCGAGAACCGCGTGCAGGAGGCGGAGGGCAAGTGGCCGGGTCTTCGCGCGGAGACGCCGGATATCGAGCTGCACCTGATCGGCCCGCTGCAATCCAACAAGACGGCCGAGGCCGTGGCGCTGTTCGACGTCATCGAGACGGTCGATCGCGAGAAGATCGCCCGCACCATCGCCGCCGAGATGGCGCGGCAGGGACGCAGCCTGCGGCTCTATGTGCAGGTCAATACCGGCCTTGAGCCGCAGAAGGCCGGCATTGCGCCGGACGATACGGTTGCCTTCGTTGCCTTCTGCCGCAACGAACTCGGCCTTTCGATCGAAGGGCTGATGTGCATTCCGCCGGCGGAGGAATATCCTGGGCCGCATTTCGCGCTGCTGGCGAAACTCGCTGAACGCTGCGGCCTCGAAAAGCTCTCGATGGGCATGTCGGGCGACTACGATGTTGCCATCGGCCTTGGCGCAACCAGCGTGCGCGTCGGCTCGGCGATCTTCGGGACGCGCTGATCGCGCTTCCGGTTTGACGAAGCGCAAGACGGCGGCCTGCCGTCTCAGGCTTTCGTCTGGCTTTGCGCATCGCGCGCCCTTCCCTATTCTCTTCATAGGAGAAACCGGCCGTTTCGCGGTCGGGTGGGAGGAAACGATGCCGAAAACATATGCCGAAACCTACCGGGCCTGGAAGGACGATCACAGGACGCATTGGACGGAGGCCGCGCGGGCGATCGACTGGTTCATGGAACCGGTGGAAATTTTCGATGGCGCGCAGGGCGTCTATGGGCGCTGGTTTCCGGATGCCGTGGGCAATACCTGCCACAATTGCGTCGACCGGCATGTGGCCGCGGGACGCGGCGATCAGGCGGCGCTGATCTACGATAGTCCGGTGACGGGCCGCAAGGCGCGCTACAGCTATGCCGACCTGCTTGCGCAGGTGAATGCCATGGCGGCCGTGCTTGTCGATCATGGCGTCGTAAAGGGCGACCGCGTCATTCTCTACATGCCGATGATCCCGGAGGCGATTTTCGCCATGCTCGCCTGCGCGCGCATCGGGGCGATCCATTCGGTGGTCTTCGGCGGTTTTGCCGCAAGCGAGCTGGCGGCACGCATCGACGATTCCACGGCGAAACTCGTCGTCACCGCAAGCTGCGGCGTGGAGCCGAACCGGGTGGTCGCCTACAAGCCGCTGCTCGATACGGCAGTCGAATTGGCGCGGCACAAGCCGGATCATTGCCTCGTGCTGCAACGCCCGGAGCTGGTCGCGGAGCTTCACGATGCACGCGATGTCGATCTCGGAGCGGCATTGGCGGCAGCGCGGGCCGCGGCGCGGGAAATCCCCTGCGCGTCACTCGCCGCGACCGACCCGCTTTATATCCTCTACACATCCGGCACGACCGGCCAGCCGAAGGGTGTCATCCGCGACAATGGCGGGCACATGGTGGCACTCGCCTGGACGATGCGGGCGCTTTACGGCGTGGAGCCGGGTGAAGTCTACTGGGCGGCCTCCGATATCGGCTGGGTCGTCGGCCATTCCTACATCGTCTATGCGCCACTTTTGAACGGCAGCACGACGGTGCTGTACGAGGGCAAGCCGGTCGGCACGCCGGATGCCGGGGCCTTCTGGCGGGTGGTGGAGGAGTACAAGGTCTCCGTGCTCTTCACAGCACCAACGGCATTCCGCGCGATCCGCAAGGAGGATCCGGAGGGGCTGCTGGTGAAACGCCATGACCTCTCCAGCCTGCGGGCGCTGTTTTTGGCGGGCGAGCGCGCCGATCCGGAGACGATCCGCTGGGCGGAGGCCGTGCTCGGCGTGCCGGTGGTCGATCACTGGTGGCAGACGGAGACGGGCTGGGCGATCGTCGGCAACCCGCTCGGCCTCGATCGGCTGCCCGTGAAACACGGCTCGCCCACCGTGCCGATGCCAGGCTACGAGCTGCATGTGCTGGACGATGCCGGCCATGAGGTGGCGTCGGGCACGCTCGGCAACATCGCCATCAAGCTTCCCCTGCCCCCGGGCTGCCTGCCGACCTTCTGGAATGCCGATGAGCGGTTCCACACCACCTGCCTTGCCGAGTTCCCCGGCTATTACAAGACGGCCGATGCCGGCTATGTGGACGAGGACGGCTACGTCTTCATCATGTCGCGCACCGACGACATCATCAACGTCGCCGGCCACCGGCTTTCGACGGGGGCAATGGAGGAGGTCTGCGCCAGCCATCCGGACGTCGCCGAATGCGCGGTCATCGGCGTAGCCGATGCGGTGAAGGGCCAGCTGCCGGCGGGCTTCCTCGTTTTGAAGAGCGGTGTTTCACGTGAATCATCGCTTGTGGAGCAGGAGGTGATCGCGCTGGTGCGCGAGCGCATCGGCCCGGTCGCCGCCTTCAAGACGGCGCTCTGCGTGAAACGCCTGCCGAAGACGCGCTCGGGAAAAATCCTGCGCGGCACCATGCAGAAGATCGCCGACAAGCAGGACTGGAAGATGCCCGCGACGATCGACGATCCGGCTATTCTCGACGAGATCGCCGAGGCGCTGTCGACGCGCCGGATCGGCTAGGGATTCCGGCGCGCACATATCTCTCCTCCGTCATGGTCGGGCTTGACCCGACCATCCAGCACGTCGAGCAAGCCGGTGGATCCTCGGGTCGAGCCCGAGGATGACGTCGTGGGGTTGGTAGGTTCCCAAATAAAAAAACCGGCCGCTTTGGGCGGCCGGTTTAAGATCTGCGATGGAGCGGCGCTTAGAAGCGCTCGTCTTCGTCCTCGTCGGGCGTTGCCGACTTCAGCGACTTGAGCTTGGCGAAGACGGCATCGGCGTCGATTTCCTTCTCCTCTTCCACATCGGTGCTGTAGGGCAGCTTTTCCGTTTCGCGGGCGGCTTCCAGCGTCGCGCCGAGTTCGGCGGCGGTCGGCAGCGGGCGGCCCTTCGAGGCGCGTTCGACTTCGAGGTCGAGGTCGATCTGCGAGCACAGGCCCAACGTCACCGGGTCCATCGGCGCGAGGTTGGCGGAGTTCCAGTGGGTGCGCTCGCGGATCTGCTCGATCGTCGACTTGGTCGTGCCGACGAGACGCGAGATCTGCGCATCCTTCAGTTCCGGATGGTTGCGCACGAGCCAGAGAATGGCGTTCGGGCGGTCCTGGCGCTTGGAGACCGGCGTGTAACGCGGACCCTTGCGCTTGGATTCCGGCACGCGGACCTTCGGTTCGGAAAGTTTCAGCTTGTGATACGGGTTGCCTTCCGCACGCGCGATCTCCTCGCGGGAAAGCTGGCCGGTGGAGATCGGGTCGAGACCCTTGATGCCCTGGGCCGATTCGCCGTCGGCGATCGCCTTCACTTCAAGCGGATGCAGTTTGCAGAATGTGGCGATCTGGTCGAACGACAGCGCCGTGTTGTCGACCAGCCAGACCGCGGTCGCCTTTGGCATGAGGAGCTGCTGAGCCATGCATATAGTCCTTCTGTCCGTCCGCGCCGGTGTCGCGGGTCGTGGGGTAGTTAACCACTATGTTCCGGGAATTCGGCCCTCTATAACGCCACTGTCGCAGAAATGCAATTCTTCAAGAGACAAATGACCTTTGTCTAATTGCCCGGGTGATTTGACCTGATATGTATGGCGCAGGAGGTGCGGGGCCGAAGGAGAATGCGGCTTCCCGCGCATGCGCAGTCAAGGGAGGCATGAATGTCCGCAAAGACCTATCCGGTCCTGAAATCCGCGAAAAACCGTGCGTTGATCGACAACGATACCTATCAGAAATGGTATCGCGAGAGCGTCGAGAACCCGGAGCGTTTCTGGGACAAGCACGGCATGCGGATCGACTGGTTCAAGCCCTATACCAAGGTCAAGAACACGTCCTTTAACGGCAAGGTCCCGATCAAGTGGTTCGAGGACGGCATCACCAACGTCTCCTACAATTGCATCGATCGCCACCTCAAGGCGCACGGCGATGACGTCGCCATCATCTGGGAAGGCGACAATCCCTATATCGACAAGAAGATCACCTATAACGAGCTCTACGAGCACGTCTGCCGCATGGCGAACGTGATGAAGAAGCACGGCGTCAAGAAGGGCGACCGTGTCACCATCTACATGCCGATGATCCCGGAAGCGGCCTATGCGATGCTCGCCTGCGCGCGCATCGGCGCCATCCATTCCGTGGTGTTCGGCGGCTTCTCGCCGGATGCGCTGGCCGGCCGTATCGTCGACTGCGAATCGACCTTCGTCGTCACCTGCGACGAGGGCGTGCGCGGCGGCAAGCCGATCCCGCTCAAGGAAAACACCGATACGGCGATCGACATCGCCGCCAAGCAGCACGTCATCGTCAACAAGGTGCTCGTCGTGCGCCGCACCGGCGGCAAGACCGGCTGGGCGCCCGGCCGCGACATCTGGCACCATCAGGAAGTGCTGACCGTGCCGCGCGATTGTCCGCCGGCAAAGATGAAGGCGGAAGATCCGCTCTTCATTCTCTATACGTCGGGTTCCACCGGCAAGCCGAAGGGCGTGCTGCACACCACGGCCGGTTACCTCGTCTATGCCTCGATGACGCACAAATACGTCTTCGACTACCAGGACGGCGACGTCTACTGGTGCACCGCCGATGTCGGCTGGGTCACCGGCCATTCCTACATCGTCTACGGGCCGCTGGCGAACCGCGCCACCACGCTAATGTTCGAAGGCGTGCCGAACTTCCCGGATGCCGGCCGCTTCTGGGAAGTGGTCGACAAGCACAAGGTCAACATCTTCTACACCGCGCCCACGGCGATCCGCGCGCTGATGGGCGCTGGCGATGCCTTCGTGAAACGCTCGTCGCGCTCGTCGATCCGCCTGCTCGGCTCGGTCGGCGAGCCGATCAACCCGGAAGCGTGGGAATGGTATTACAACGTTGTCGGCGAAGGCCGTTCGCCGATCGTCGATACCTGGTGGCAGACGGAGACCGGCGGCATCCTGATCACCCCGCTGCCGGGTGCGACGGACTTGAAGCCCGGCTCCGCGACGCGCCCCTTCTTCGGCATCAAGCCGGAGCTCGTCGACAATGAGGGCAATGTGCTGGAAGGTCCCGCGGACGGCAATCTCTGCATCACCGATAGCTGGCCGGGCCAGATGCGCAGCGTCTACGGCGATCACAAGCGCTTCGTCGAAACCTATTTTGCGACCTACAAGGGCAAATATTTCACGGGTGACGGCTGCCGCCGCGACGAGGACGGTTATTACTGGATTACCGGCCGCGTCGACGACGTGCTCAACATTTCCGGCCACCGCCTCGGCACGGCGGAAATCGAATCGGCCCTCGTCTCGCACCATCTGGTTTCGGAAGCCGCCGTCGTCGGCTATCCGCACAGCCTCAAGGGCCAGGGCATCTATTGCTACGTCTCGCTGATGGCCGGCGAAGAGGGCAACGACACGCTGCGCCAGGACCTCGTCAAGCATGTGCGCAAGGAGATCGGCCCGATCGCCACGCCGGACAAGATCCAGTTCGCGCCCGGCCTGCCGAAGACCCGCTCGGGCAAGATCATGCGCCGCATCCTGCGCAAGATCGCCGAGGACGATTTCGGTTCGCTCGGCGACACCTCGACGCTCGCCGATCCGGCCGTCGTGGACGACCTGATCGCCAACCGGCAGAACAAGGCCGCCGGCTGAGCGAGCCAACCGGCATAAAACAAAACGGCGGCCTCTGGCCGCCGTTTTCGTTGAACGGTCGTTTGCAGGAAAATTGTCTCCTCCCCTCTTCCGTCATCCTCGGGCTTGACCCGAGGATCCATGCGGCGGGTGGTGTGGATGGTCGGGTCAAGCCCGACCATGACGAGGGAGAGGTAGCTGGCTCCGGTGGGAGCCACATTATCTTGAGCCGGATTCCGCCCTCTCAGAAATCGATCGCCCGGCCCTTGATTTCCCAGTCGCCGAAGCGCGCGGGGTCGGCGCCGCCACGGCCGCCGATTTCGGGGGCGGGCTCGGCGGTTTTCTCGGCCTTGCGCCGTTCCTCGGCTTCCTGGAGGGCGCGCTGGGCGGCGGGCGGAAGCACTTTGCGGCCGTCAGAATGATTGTCGTTGTCGTTCTGCATGAAAATCGGCATCCTTCCCGGATATTGAAGAATTCCTGTTCGCTTACCATCATATAGAAGCGCGACGACGCTGTGGAAAGCGTTGATTCACGTGAAACACTCCCTTGACAACAGGGAAGAGCAACCGGGCCAAGAGACCCAACAGGAGCCGTAACCGTATGAACATCGTTCGCACAGCCATGCTTCTCGCCTTCATGACGGCGCTTTTCATGGGCGTGGGCCTGCTCATCGGCGGCAAGGGCGGCATGATGATCGCGCTTCTTGTCGCGATCGCCATGAATTTTTTCTCCTACTGGAATTCCGACCGCATGGTTCTGTCCATGTACGGGGCGAAGGAGGTCGATGAGCGTTCCGCGCCGGAATATTACGGCATCGTGCGCGACCTCGCCAAGCGTGCCGGCCTGCCCATGCCGCGCGTCTTCGTCATCAACAGCGACCAGCCGAATGCTTTCGCCACCGGCCGCAATCCGCAGAATGCCGCTGTCGCCGCCTCCACCGGCCTTCTCCAGGCGCTGAGCTACGAGGAGGTGGCGGGCGTGATGGCGCATGAACTGGCGCATATCCAGAACCGCGACACGCTGACCATGACGCTGACGGCGACGATTGCCGGCGCGATCTCCATGCTCGCCAACTTCGCCATGTTCTTCGGCGGCGGCAACCGGGAGAACAACAATCCGCTCGGCTTCATCGGTGTGCTGATCGCGATGATCGTTGCCCCCTTCGCCGCCATGCTGGTGCAGATGGCGATCAGTCGGACGCGCGAATATTCGGCCGACAAGCGCGGCGCGGAAATCTGCGGCAACCCGCTGTGGCTCTCCTCGGCGCTGAAGAAGATCGCCGTCGCGGCGGGCCGCGTGCCGAACGATGACGCCGAGCGCAATCCCGCGACCGCGCATATGTTCATCATCAATCCGCTGTCGGGCGAGCGCATGGACAACCTGTTTTCGACCCATCCGAACACGGAAAACCGCATCGCTGCGCTCGAGGAAATGGCCCGCGGCATGCAAGCGCGCTCGACGGAGCCGGTCCGGGCTGATAATCCCGTCCGCAAATCGCGCTCCGTTCCGACGACGGGCTGGGGACGCGGTGGTTCCGAACCACCCAAAGGTCCCTGGTCTTGAACGACGACAGAACGAAACACAGAGCGCATCCGAAACGCAATGCCGGCGGCCGCGGGCCGAAGGCGCCCGAGGCGGATGTGGGCTATCCGGAAAAGCCCGGCCTGCGCGCCCGCCAGGCCGCCGCCAAGATCCTTGCCGCCGTGGTGGACCGCAGGACGCCGCTTGACGGCATGCTCGACTTCGAAAACGGCAATCCGGCCTACCGGCAGCTCAACGATGCCGACCGCGCCCTGGTCCGCGCCATCCTCAACACGGCGCTGCGCCACCTGCCGCGTATCGATGCCATCATGGACACGCTGGTCGGCACGCCGCTGCCGGAGGGCGCGCGCGCGCTGCACCATGTGCTGACGGTCGCCGCCGCGCAGATCCTCTATCTCGACGTGCCGGATCATTCCGCCGTTGATCTCGCGGTCGAACAGGCCCAGATCGACCCGCGCAACCGCCGCTTCGCCAGCCTCACCAACGCCGTGCTGCGGCGCCTGGCACGCGAAAAGGCCTCGCATCTGACGGCCACCCGCACGGTCCCCGTCATTCCGCCCTGGTTCCATGAGCGTCTCGTCGCCATCTACGGCCGCGAGCACACCGCGCGTATCAACGACGCGCTGCTCCAACCCTCCACCATAGATCTGACAGTCAAATCCGATCCGGACGGCTGGGCCGCGAGGTTCAGCGGCCTCGTGCTGCCCACCGGCTCCGTCCGCCTGCCTGTCGCCTCGGGCGCCATTCCGGCGCTCGAAGGTTTCGAGGCCGGTGAATGGTGGGTGCAGGATGCGGCGGCGAGCCTGCCGGCAAAACTCTTCCGCGACCTTGCCGGCAAACGTGTCGCCGATCTCTGCGCCGCGCCCGGCGGCAAGACCGCGCAGCTTGCCGCGGCGGGTGCCGTGGTGACGGCGCTCGACCAGTCCGCCAACCGGTTGAAGCGGCTCGCCGGCAATCTGGAGCGTCTCGGCCTTTCCGCGACCGTGGTGGAAGCCAATATGGCGGATTACCGGCCGGACGAACTGTTCGACGCCGTGCTGCTCGACGCGCCCTGCTCTTCCACCGGCACGATCCGCCGCCATCCCGACGTGCTCTGGACCAAGGGTCCGGAGGATATCGAAAAGCTTGCCCGGTTGCAGGAGCGCCTGCTGCGCCATGCGCTGACGCTCGTGAAGCCCGGCGGCGAGCTGGTGTTTTCGAATTGCTCGCTCGATCCGATCGAGGGCGAGGAGATGATCGCCCGCGTTCTCGCCGACAATCCGGGCTGGCGCATCGAGCCCGTCGACCCAGCCGATTGGCCGGGCCTGGAGGCGGCGATCTCCCGCCGCGGCGAATTCCGCACCACGCCTGCCATGCTGCCCGCGACGGACACGCATGCCGGCGGCGTGGACGGGTTTTACGCCGTACGGCTCAGCCATGGCGGCTGAGCTGGAAAAATCGCCCCGAAATGCTTCCGAAGTCATCAACAGCCCATCAGCAGTCGATGAATTGACGCCGCTTGCCTCCTCAGCCTACCTATAGGTTCAGGAGGCATTCGTTAACCATGCAGCTTTCCGACAGGCAGCGGCTACTCTATCTGTATATGCGTGAGGGTTGGCGCCGTTTCTCGCGTAGGCTTGCCTTGGGACGAATCAGCGCCATGCGCTTTTCCGGCGGTACGCCGGACCGGCTGATCGTTGCGCCGACGGACCTGCATCCGGCCGACCTCTTTGCCGGCGAAGAAATCGTCGGGGGTCGCTTTCCGCTCGCCGGGCGCATTCTCGAATGCGAGGGCGAATCACCCTTCGCGCTGGAGCTTCCCTCGGAAGAATTCGCCGTCCGCCTGCATTCCTTCGGCTGGCTTCGCCATATGCGCCTCGTCGATCCGGAAAAGGCGGCGCTGACGGCCCGCTTCATCGTCGATGACTGGTTGCAGAGCCACGGCCGTTACATCGGCGGGCTGGCCTGGCGGCCGGATGTCGCGGCGCAGCGCATCATTGCGTGGCTGTCCCATTCGCCGGTCGTGCTGAAGGATGCCGATTACCCCTTCTATCGCCGCTTCCTGAAGAGCCTCGCCTTCCAGGTGCGCTACCTTCGCCACGTCGCCGATACGACGCGTGATGGCGAGCCGCGGCTTCGGGTGCGCATCGCGCTCGCCATGGCCTCCATCGCCATGCCGGCCTCCCCCTCGCGCATGCGCAAGGCCGCGCGCCATCTCGACGAGGAGCTCGACCGGCAGATCCTTCCCGATGGCGGCCATTGCTCACGCAATCCGCGGGCAGCCCTCGACGTGCTGCTCGACCTGCTGCCGCTGCGCCAGACCTATGTCAATCTCGGCCATGACATGCCGGCGCAGCTCATTCCCTCCATCGACCGCATCTATCCGGCGCTGCGCTTCTTCCGCCACCAGGGCGGCGAACTCGCGCTGTTCAACGGCGCGACCTATACACTGGCGCACGAGCTGATGTCGGCGCTGCGCTACGACGAGACCGGCGGGTCGCCCTTCAAGGCCCTGCCGTCGAGCAATTACGATCGCCTGGCGGTGAAGGAGACGGTCGTGCTGATGGATACCGGGGTGCCGCGCTCGGTCGATCTTTCGGCAACGGCCGCCGCCGGCGCGCTGTCCCTCGAAATGTCGTCGGGGAAGAACCGCTTCATCGTCAATTCCGGCCGGCCGCGCTTTGCCGGCGAGGCGCTGCGGCAATTGTCGCGCACCACGGCGGCCCATTCGGTCGCGACGCTCAACGACACGTCTTCCGCACGCATCTCCACCTCGCGCTTCATCGGGCCGATCGTCGTCGGCGGTATTTCCAAGGTCGATGTGTCGCGTGCCGAGCGCCAGTCCGGCGCCGACAGCGTGACGGCGACCCATGACGGCTACCTCAAGCGCTTCGGCCTGCTCTATGAGCGCGACATCCTTGTCGCAGCGACGGGCAGCGAGATTCGCGGCCGCGAACGGTTCTACAAGCCGAGCGACCCGGATGGCGCCATCGAGAAGGGCACGGCGGTGGTACGCTTCCACATCCACCCGACCATCCAGCTCTACCGGGTCTCCGCCAACGAGACGCGGCTCATCGCGGTGGATGGCGAGGCCTGGGCGCTGACCTGCGTCGATGTGCCGGTGGAAGAGGAGGAGGACGTCTTCTTCGCCGATCCCTCCGGCGTGCGCGCCTCGCGCCAACTGACGCTCACCATGCCGCTGGCCAGGGTGGCGGAAATTCAATGGTCGCTGGCGCGACAACGCTGAGACGTCAGGACGTTTCGCGGTTTTCTCGCGGGCGCGCCTGTGATAACGGGGCGCATGACCATCCGGCCCCTCCCTCCCGGGCCGCAGAACGGAGCGCCCCATGGCCGTCATTTCCAAGAAAATCCCCGCCCCCGATCGCGTCGCCATCCGCACGGCGCTGCTGTCCGTGTCCGACAAGGCGGGCATCGTCGATCTCGCCCGCGCCCTTGCCGAAAAGGGCGTGCGGCTGCTGTCGACCGGCGGCACGCACAAGGCGCTGAGCGACGCCGGCCTCGCGGTGACCGACGTTTCCGAGGTCACGGGCTTTCCGGAAATCATGGACGGCCGCGTCAAGACGCTGCATCCCGCCGTGCATGGCGGCTTGCTGGCGATCCGTGATGACGCGGAACATGTCGAGGCGATGAAGGCGCACGGCATCGGCGCGATCGACCTCGCCGTCATCAACCTCTACCCGTTCGAAGAGGTGCGCGCCAAGGGCGGCGACTACCCGACGACCGTCGAAAACATCGACATCGGCGGCCCGGCGATGATCCGCGCGTCCGCCAAGAACCACGCCTATGTGACCATCGTCACAGACCCGGCCGACTACCCTGCCCTCATCGAGGAACTCGCCGACGGCGCAACCTCCTATGCCTTCCGCCAGCGTCTCGCGGCCAAGGCCTATGCCCGCACGGCAGCCTATGACGCCGCGATCTCCAACTGGTTTGCCGAAGTGCTCGACATCGCCATGCCGCGCCACCGCGTGCTCGGCGGTGTGTTGAAGGAAGAGATGCGCTACGGCGAGAACCCGCACCAGAAGGCGGGCTTCTACGTCACCGGCGAGAACCGTCCCGGTGTCGCGACGGCGACGCTGCTGCAGGGCAAGCAGCTTTCCTACAACAATATCAACGATACGGACGCCGCCTTCGAGCTCGTCGCCGAGTTCATGCCGGAAAACGGCCCGGCCTGCGCGATCATCAAGCACGCCAATCCCTGCGGTGTAGCCACCGGCAAGACGCTGAAGGATGCCTATGCGCGGGCGCTCGCCTGCGATCCGGTCTCGGCCTTCGGCGGCATCATCGCGCTCAATTCGACGCTCGACGGCGAGACGGCCGAGGAGATCGTCAAGCTGTTCACCGAGGTCATCATCGCGCCGGATGCGGATGAGAAGGCGCGCGCCGTCATTGCCGGCAAGCCGAACCTTCGCCTGCTGGTGACCGGTGCCCTGCCCGATCCGCGTACGCCCGGCCTTTCCGCCAAGACGGTCTCCGGCGGATTGCTCGTGCAGAGCCGCGACAACGGCATGGTCGAGGATCTCGAACTCAAGGTCGTCACCAAGCGCGCGCCGACGGCGCAGGAGCTGGTGGACATGAAGTTCGCCTTCAAGGTGGCCAAGCACGTCAAGTCGAACGCCGTGGTCTATGCCAAGGACGGCCAGACCGCCGGCATCGGCGCCGGCCAGATGAGCCGCGTCGATTCCGCCCGCATCGCCGGCCTGAAGGCCGAGGACGCCGCAAAGGCGATGGGCCTTGCCGAGCCGCTGACGCGCGGGTCGGCCGTTGCCTCGGAAGCCTTCCTGCCCTTCGCCGACGGCCTGCTTTCGGCAATCGCCGCGGGCGCCACGGCCGTTATCCAGCCCGGCGGCTCGATGCGCGATGCGGAAGTGATTGCCGCCGCCGACGAGGCCGGCGTCGCCATGGTCTTCACCGGCATGCGCCACTTCCGGCATTGAGCCGGATTCTTCGCGGGGCTTAAAACGTCGGCGTTAACCGCAACCCCTCCTCCGTCATGCTCGGGCTTGACCCGAGCATCCACCGCAGCGGACGAGACGTGGATCCTCGGCTCAAGGCCGAGGATGACGTTGGGGGTGCGGCAAGGTTGTCATGAAGCTGACGCCCCGCTTGCGGGGCGTTTTGCGTTTCAGGTCTTGTTGGCCGGATAGGGCGTGCGCAGCAGGAGCAGGAAGCCGACGACGAGGAAGGCGATCAGCGCCATCATGCCGATGCGGGCGGAACCCGTCGCGGTGGTGATGAGGGCGACGGAGAGTGGCGCGAGGAACGACGTGGCGCGGCCGGACAGGGCATAGAGGCCGAAATAGCGGCCCGCCTCGTCCGGATGGATGCTTTGCGCGAGATAGGAGCGGGCCGAGGCCTGGACGGGGCCGAAGGCGACGCCGATCAGCAGGCCGTAGAGGATATAGGCCTTTTCCGCGGCGGTGGCGAACAGGCCGCCGGAATCGGCGGTCGGCAGCGGGATCAGGCCGAACAGGGTGAAACCGGGGCCGGTGGAGACGATGCCGACGGTGGCGATGGTCAGGCAGACGAGGCTCATTACCACGACGGTCTTGGAGCCGAGCCGCTTGTCCAGCCGGCTGGCATAAAGGCAGCCGCCGATCGCCACCACGTTGAGAATGATGCCGTAGATGCCGAGTTCGAAGGTCTGCCAGGCGAACATGCCGGCGGCGAAGGTGCCGCCGAGCGCCAGCAGGCCGTTGACGCCGTCCTGGTAGATCATGCGGGCGATGAGGAAGCGCAGGATGCCGGGCTTCTTCTTAAGATCGCGCAGCGTCGCGGAAAGATCGGCGAGGCCGGCGCGCACGGCAGCGGCGATCGGCAATCCTTTCTCCTGATCCGGCGTGAAGAAGAACATCGGCAGGATGAAGACGAGATACCACAGCGCCGAGATCGGCCCGGTGATGCGGGCGTCCTCGCCGGCGGCAGTGTCGAGGCCGAAGAGCGGGGCGATGCCGATTGCCGTCTTGCCGGTCTCGGGATTGGCGGCGAGGAGCGCGACGACGGCGATCAGCACGATCATGCCGCCGAGATAGCCGAGGCCCCAGGCGATGTTGGAGATGCGGCCGGCATCCTCGGGACGCACGAGGCGCGGCATCATCGAATCGTTGAAGACGATGGAGAATTCGGCCGCGACTGTCGCCAGCACGATCATCGCCATGGCGAACAGCAGGCCCGAGCCCGGTGCGGCATTCCAGAGTGCGGCGAGCGACAGGATCTTGATCACCGCAAAGACAGCTATCCAGGGTTTTCTCGCGCCGGAGGCGTCGGCGATCGAGCCCATGATGGGGGCGAGCAGTGCGATCAGGGTGCCGGAAAGGGTGAGCGTATAGCTCCAGGCCGCCTGGCCAGCGGCGTGGTCCTCGGTGAGGCGCGAGACGAGGTAGGGGCCGAAGATGAAGGTGGTGATGACCGTGAAGAAGGGTTGCGCCGCCCAGTCGAACAGCATCCAGCCCGTGATGCCGGCCCGGCTTGTGCGCGGCTCCCGGCTTTCCGTCGCGATCGTCATCGCCCCTCCAATTCGCGGGGGCGACGACTGTGCGCCCGTCCGATGCCGGCTAACGGAGCCTTCGCTCCATCAGCCGGCACGGGACTTTGTCACTTCGACCGTGCCTGTGCAAGGTCGCTCAGGATGCCGGCGGCGACGCTCACCTTGGCGAGCGTGGCTTCGCCCGTTTCGGTCAGCGCCGAGAGGTTTGCCGTCACGCGGGCGAGCCGTTCCTTGTCGGCCTGCTGCCAGGTCGCAAGCGGCGCCTTTTCGCCCTTGTGGCCGGTCAGCACGACGCTCGCGAGATCCCGGCGGGCATTGGCGATGTCGGTGAGGCTGCGCTGCAGGGCGAGCGACTCGTAGAGATCGCCGGTCGGGATGCGGCTTGCCGCGGAAAGCAGTCGGCCGATATTGAGCGCCGCGCTGATGCCGGCAAAGGTCTGCGCCGTCTTGCCGAGCGTGTCGCCGGTCGCCGATGCGATCAGCATCACCTCCGGCACGAAGGTCAGCATGGACAGCGTGGCGATCTCCTCCGCCAGGTCCGCCGGCACGCCCTCGTCCTCATAGGCGTGGGCCTTGCGGCGTGCCTCGTCGCCGGCGGCTTCCGAGATCAGCGTCGAGAGCTGCGGGCGAAGCTGCTTCAGTGCCTGCTTGAGCTTGTGCACCGCCTGGTCCAGCGGGCCGGACACCGCACCGGTCGTCAGCAGCAAGCTGGTAACGGTGGCGTAGATGCGGCCGATCTCCTCGTAGAGTTCGTTCTGAACGGCACCCGCCACCAGCGTGTCGAGCGCGTCGACACCGGCATAGAGGGCTGCGAGGCCGTAGCCATCGCGGGCGATGACGGCGGCCTTCACGGCATCCGCCGGGCCGAAGCCGGTGCCGTCGGTCAGCGAATTGATGAAGGCCGGGCCGCCGCGGTTGATCACCTCGTTGGCGAGGATCGTCGCGATGATCTCGCGGCGCAGGCGATGCGAGCGGATGTCGTCGCCATAAGTCTTCTGCATCTTCGCCGGGAAGTAGCTGATCAGCGTCGGCTCGAAATAGGGCTCGTCCGGCAGGCCGGTATGCACGAGTTCATCGAACAGCACGAGCTTGGCATAGGAGAGCAGCACGCCGATCTCCGGCCGGGTCAGCGGCTTGCCGGCCTGGTAGCGCTCGGCGACCGTGCGGTCGTCGGGCAGCGTCTCGACCTTGCGGTTGAGCTGTCCGGCGGCCTCGAAGCGGTCCATCAGGCGTGTCAGCGGCGCGCGGTTGGCGGCACCCTGCTTTTCCGTCAGCGAAATCGCCAGCGATTGCAGGTAGTTGTTGCGCAGCACGAGGTGGCCCACCTCGTCCGTCATCGAGGCGAGCAGCACGTTGCGCTTGGCGCGCGTCAGCCGCTCGTCGCGCATGGCGGAGGCGAGCGCGATCTTGATGTTGACCTCGACGTCCGACGAATTCACGCCGGCCGAGTTGTCGATGGCATCCGAGTTGCAGCGTCCGCCCTTCATGGCGAAGGCGATGCGGCCGCGCTGGGTGACGCCGAGGTTGGCGCCCTCGCCGATCACCTTTGCACGAAGATCGTCAGCGACGATGCGGATCGGGTCGTTGGCGCGGTCGCCCACCTCCGCGTCCGTCTCGTTCTGGCCGCGGATATAGGTGCCGATGCCGCCGAACCACATCAGGTCGACCGGCGCCTTGAGGATCGCCGTCATGATCTCGAACGGCGTCGCCTTGGCCTTGTCGATGCCGATGACGGCCATGGCTTCAGCCGTCAGCGTCACGGATTTCTCCGTGCGCGGAATGATCATCGCGCCCTTGGAGAGCACCGAGCGGTCATAATCCTGCCAACTGGAGCGCGGCAAAGCGAACATGCGGCGGCGCTCGGCGAAGGACGTATCGGTATCCGGATTCGGATCGATGAAGATGTCGCGGTGGTCGAAGGCGGCCACGAGCCGGATTTTTCGCGACAGCAGCATGCCGTTGCCGAAGACGTCGCCCGACATGTCGCCGACGCCGGCGACGGTAAAGGGCGTCTTCTGGATGTCGATGTTCATCTCGCGGAAGTGGCGCTTGACCGTCTCCCAGGCGCCGCGGGCCGTGATGCCCATCTTCTTGTGGTCGTAGCCGGCCGAACCGCCGGAGGCAAAAGCGTCGTCGAGCCAGAAGCCGGCTTCCTGCGCCAACCCGTTCGCCGTGTCGGAGAAGGTCGCCGTGCCCTTGTCGGCCGCGACGACGAAATAGGGATCGTCGCCATCGAGGCGGACCGTATCGGCCGGCGGCACGACGTCCTGGCCGACGATGTTGTCGGTGACGGAGAGCAGCGTGCGGATATAGGTCTTGTAGGCCTCGGTGCCGGCCTTGAAGATCGCATCGCGGCTGCCGCCGGCGGGAAGCTGCTTCGGATAGAAGCCGCCCTTTGCGCCGACCGGCACGATGACCGAGTTCTTGACCTGCTGCGCCTTCACGAGGCCGAGCACTTCCGTGCGGTAGTCCTGCGCGCGGTCCGACCAGCGGAGACCCCCGCGGGCGACCTTGCCGAAGCGCAGGTGCACGCCTTCCACCTCGGCGCCGTAGACGAAGATCTCGCGGAAGGGCCGTGGTTCCGGCAGGCCGTCCAGCGCTTTCGGATCGAGCTTGATCGCCAGCGTCTTGCGCGGCTTGCCGTCGGCGTCGCGCTGGAAATAGTTGGTGCGCAGCGTCGCCTGGATGGCGTTGACGTAGCGGCGGAGAATGCGGTCCTCGTCGAGGCTCGGCACGTTGGCGAGCGCTTCTTCGATCGCCGTGGCCGTCTCGCCGGTCTTCTTCTCGCGCTGGCGATCCGAAAATTTCGGGTCGAGGCGGGTCTTGAACAGGCGGAAGAGGTTGGCGGCGATGGGCGGGTACTTGTTCAGCGTATCGGCGATATAGCCCTGCGAATAGGGAATGCCGGTCTGGCGCAGGTAGCGCGAATAGGTGCGCAGCGCCATGATCTCGCGGGCGGAAATGCCAGCGGTCAGGATGAGGCGGTTCAGCGCGTCGTCGTCGACCTCGCCATGCCAGGCCGCAAGGAACGCTTCCTCCAGCATCGGGCTCAGCTTGTCGAGATTGATCTCGATGCCGTCGCGGTGCTTGAGCTCCATGTCGTGCAGGATGACCCGGCGCTGTTCACCGTCGAAACCGGCGACCGTGAGGTCGTGCGTCTGTTCGCTGACGACGTTGAAGCCGAGGTTTTCCAGCAGCGGCACGCGGCGCGACAGCGAAACGGGCTCGCCGGCATGGAAGATCTTCAGCTCGACCGTGCTGAGGTCGTTGTTCCAGGCCTTGCGGTAGAAGGAAATGCGGATCGGGTCGTCCGGCGTCGCCGTTGAAATGAGGGCGAGGTCGGCATGGGCCTCGGCGGGCATGAAGTCCTCCTGGTAGCCGCGATCGGTGACCAGACGCAGGCCATCGCCGCCGGAGAGCGTTTCGAAGCGATCCGTCCAGCGCGTGGCGATCTCGCGCACGGCCTGTTCCAGCTTCGGCTGCGGAATGCGTGGCGTCTTGCCGCCGGAACGGCCGATGATGAAATGCACGCGGGCAAGCCCACCCTCCGGGAAAGCCGGGTAATAGGCGGAGACGCGGCCATCGTAAGCCGACTTCAGATAGTTGCCGATCTTTTCGCGCACGTCGGAATCATATTGTTCGCGCGGCACGTAGACGATGACGGAGACGAAGCGGTCGAACCGGTCGATGCGCGGCAGCACGCGGATGCGCGGGCGGTCGGACAGTTCGTTGATCTGCTCGCAGAAGGTGGCGAGCAGGCCGGTGTCGATCTGGAAGAGATCGTCGCGCGGGTAGGATTCCAGCGTGTTGATCAGCATCTTGCCGGAATGGCTCTTCGGGTCGTAGCCGAAATGCTCGATGACCTGAGCCACCTTGGAACGCAAAAGCGGGATCTGGCCGGCGGCATGCGTATAGGCGGTAGAGGTGAAGAGGCCGACGATGCGCAGTTCGCCGATCACCTTGCCCTTCTCGTTGAACCGCTTCAGGCCGATATAATCCATATAGGCGCGGCGGTGCACGAGGGATTTCACATTGGCCTTGGTGACGATCAGGAAATCCGGGCCTTCGAGGAATTCGAGGATTTCCGGCGTCGTCGTCACGGCGTCCTTGCCGAGGCGCAGCACGCGCACGTCGGGATCGGAGAGGATGCCGAGCCCTTCGCCGCCGCGCTCCACGGTCGCCTGCTCGCCCTTGCCGGAATAGCTGTATTCCCGCATGCCGAGGAAGGTGAAGTTGTTGCTGCGCAGCCAGGTCATGAAGGCGAGGGCTTCATCCTTGTCGGCCTTGGCCTTGGCGTAACGCTCCATGTCGGCCATGGCGCTGTCGAGTTTTTCCACCATGGCGGGCCAGTCGTCGACGGCCTGGTGAACCTGGTTCAGCACGGTGTTCACGCGCTCGACGAGCAAGGCGGCCTCGCCCGGTGCGAGTTCCGACAGGTGGATCTCGATATGGCTGACCCGGTGTGCCGGGTCGCTTTCCTCGTCCGGCGAGAAGAGTTTCGGCGTTTCGCCGGGGGTCACGACGAGGATCGGGTGGACCGCGAGGTGGATGTCGCGGTGTGTGCTCGTCACTTCGCCCATCACCGAATCGTAGAGGAACGGCTGGTTGCGGTCGGTGACCGAGAGCACGGAGACGGGCTCGCCCTCCGGGCGAACCTCCGGCAGCGTGGTGACGGTGACGCGCGGCGTGGCACCGTCCCAGGCCTCGATTTCGGCCATGGCATGGGCGGCGGCAACCGCCAGCATCGGGCCGGTATAAAGCTCGATGTCGTCCTTGCTGGCACGCCCGAACAGGATGTCGGGGTTTAGTGTTTTTGCGCCGAGGGCGGCAGCTGCAGCCTTTGCGGCTTCGATGTGTTTTTCTCGTTTCACGTTGGTCCGGGCACCCATGGAATTCTCCCTCGAATCCGATGGCCGGACGTTAGCAGAAGAAAAAATACCTGCGACGAAATTTGTGGAATCGTCAGAAAATTCAATCGATTTTGTCCGGAATAGGTCAGTTACACTGTCGTTTCGCCCAGGAATTCCGGTTTTTTTGACGAAAAGACGTCACAAACCGGTCATGCGGGGCGATCGGCGGTGTCGCGCGAGAGGTGGATGGCAGGGCGGGCGTTGACAGGCTCGGACCCCCTTGTCATCACTCGACGGGACGAAAGGGAGCCGGCTTATGAACGAGAGCGACAAGGGCACGGTCATCGTGATTTCGAGCCATGTGGTGCGCGGCACGGTCGGCAACCGCGCCGCCGTCTTCGCGCTCGAGACGCTCGGGCACCCGGTCTGGGCGCTGCCGACGGTCATCCTGCCCTGGCATCCGGGACACGGAAAATCGACCCGCGTGGCGATCTCAGCCGAGGATTTCGATGCGATGATCTCCGACCTTTTGCGCGCGCCCTGGCGCGGCGAGGTGAAGGCGGTGTTGTCGGGCTATCTCGGCAGTGCCGCGCAGGTGGCTTCCGTGGCGCGCCTTGTGTCGGGGCTCAAGGCGGAAAATCCGGACCTTCTCTATATGTGCGATCCGGTCTGCGGCGATGAGAGCGGCCTTTATATCGCGGAAGAGACGGCGGTGGCGATCCGCGACCGGCTGATTCCGCTCGCCTCGATCGCCACGCCCAACCGGTTCGAGCTGGCCTGGCTTTCCGGCGCGCCGCTGGAAACCAATGCGGCGGTCATGGAGGCGGCGCTGTCGCTCGGCCCGTCGCGCATGCTGGTCACCTCTTCGCTGCCGCTGATGGCGGGCAGTACGGGCAATCTCTATCTTTCCGGGCGCAGCGCGCTTCTGGCGGAACACCGCCTTGTGCCCAACCCGCCGAACGGCACCGGCGACCTGCTTTCGGCGATCTTCCTCTCCCGGCTGATGGAAGGCCTGGCGGAAGAACGGGCCTTGATGATGGCGACGGCCAGCGTCTTCGAGATCGTCGCGCGCACCGCCAAGCGCGGTGCGGACGAGCTGACGCTGGAACAGGATGCCGGCAGCATTTCCACGCCCATGGCCATGGTGCACATGCGCCGCCTCCTGCATCCGGCGCAGACCAAACGGCCCTGAATCGTCTTGCGCCATCCCGTGCGGAGTGGTTTATGCACATCCGGATGGGGCCTCATCCGGCAGATCGTTTGCACGGGGGTATTTTGACACCATGAACAGCTTTCCCGACCGTCTTCTGAATGGCTACCGCAATTTCATGTCCGGCCGTTATGCCGAACAGTCGGCGCGCTACCGGGCGCTGGCCGAGACCGGCCAGAAGCCGAAGACGCTGGTGATTGCCTGTTGTGACTCCCGGGCAGCACCCGAGACGATCTTCGACAGCGGACCGGGCGAACTCTTCGTGATTCGCAACGTCGCCAACCTCGTGCCGCCCTATGAGCCGGACGGGCAGTACCACTCGACGTCGGCGGCGCTTGAATTTGCGGTGCAGTCGCTGAAGGTCAGCGATATCGTGGTGATGGGCCATGGCCGCTGCGGCGGCATTTCGGCAGCGCTCGCGCTCGATGCCGAGCCGCTCTCGCCCGGCGACTTCATCGGCAAGTGGATGGGCATGCTGAGGCCCGTCGCCGAACAGATCCAGGGTGCCGAACTCCTGACGCAGGCGGAACGCCAGCGTGCGCTCGAGCGCGTCTCGATCCGCAACTCGCTCGCCAATCTCAGAACCTTCCCCTGCGTGCGCATCCTGGAAGAAAAGGGCCGCATCCAGCTGCACGGCTCATGGTTCGACATTTCGACCGGCGAGCTCTGGATCATGGACGCCAAGACCGGCGATTTCGTGCGCCCGGGCACGTAAAGAAAAACCCGGCGCGAAGCTCGCACCGGGTTTCCTGCATTCGATCTTGTCCCGACTTATTCGCCGTCGATTTCCGCGCCGATGATGGCGATCGCGCGCTGGTAGACGCTGGCCGCGTTCCAGCCCTGCAGGGCGCCGAAATTGCCCTGGCCCGGCTGGTAGCCGCCGCCGGCGCTCCAGCCGTGGCCGCGCAGGAAGTTCGCGGTGGAGGCGAGTGCGTCGGCCTTCGAGCCGACAAGGTCGATGCGGCCGTTGCCGTCGCCGTCGACGGCGTATTTCAGCACGTTTGCCGGCAGGAACTGCGTCTGGCCGATTTCGCCATGCGCGGCACCCCGTGCGGACGTCGAGAGAATGCCCTTCTGGACAAGCTGCATCGTGGCGTTGAGCTGATTGGTGAAATATTCCGAACGGCGGCAATCATAGGCGAGTGTCGCCACGGCCGAGATCGTGTGTTCCTTGCCGAGGAAGCCGCCGAAGCCGGTTTCCATGCCCCAGATGGCCAAGAGCGGGCCGGCCGGCACGCCGTAACGGCCCTCGATGCGCTCGAACAGTGCTGCGTTCTGCTTCTTCAGGCCCTTGCCGCGGCGGATGATCGCCTGGCCGCCACGCTTCTGCATGAACTGTTCGAGGGAGAGTTTGAAACTCTTCTGGCCGCGGTCGGCGCGGATCGTCGCGCGGGCATAGCTGACATTGGCGAATGCCTTGTCCAGCGTCGCGCGGTTGATGCCGCGGCCGGCGGCCTCGTCCTTGTATGCCTCTACCCAGGCCGGAAAACCGCCTGCATCGTTGCCGCACTTGGCAGCTTCAGCCGCCGCCGGCACTGCTGCCGTGGCGATCATTGCGGCCAGCACCTTGGCCACGCTCCGTGTCATGCCCATGAAAAACCCCGTGATCTAAATCAAATTCCGCTGCGGGAGCATGCCATGCCCCGCCGTTCCTGTCATCGCACCTTGCCGTGAAGCCGTTCCGGCCTGTCCGCCGGCATGGTTCAAAGCAAAGTCCCGATCGTTCTCAAACGGAACAACCGGGACTTTTATTTAAAATTGGTTACCGGAACGTTGCCACATTTGCCAGAAACGCGGAAACACTCCAATTTTACCGTCCGCTCCCGTGATCAGGCAGCCTGCTTCTTCGCCTTGATCAGGCCGCGGGCGACGAGCAGTTCCGCGATCTGGATGGCGTTGAGCGCGGCACCCTTGCGCAGGTTATCGGAGACGACCCAGATGTTGAGGCCGTTTTCGACGGTCGCGTCCTCGCGGATGCGCGAGATGTAGGTGGCGTCTTCACCGGCCGATTCGTATGGCGTGATGTAGCCGCCGTTCTCGTGCTTGTCGATGACCTGGCAACCCGGCGCCTCGCGCAGGATCTCGCGGGCCTCGTCCGCCGTGATCTCGTTTTCGAACTCGATGTTGACCGATTCGGAGTGGCCGATGAAGACGGGCACGCGCACGGCCGTGCAGGTCACCTTGATCTTCGGGTCGAGGATCTTCTTGGTCTCGGCCAGAACCTTCCACTCTTCCTTCGTGTAGCCGTCTTCCATGAACGAATCGATGTGCGGAATGACGTTGAAGGCGATGCGCTTGGTGAACTTCTTCGATTCGACCGGATCGGCGACGAAGACGGCGCGGGTCTGCTGGAAGAGCTCGTCCATGCCTTCCTTGCCGGCGCCGGAGACGGACTGGTAGGTCGAGACGACGACGCGCTTGATCGTGGCGCGGTCATGCAGCGGCTTCAGCGCGACGACGAGCTGGGCGGTCGAGCAATTGGGGTTGGCGATGATGTTCTTGCGGGTGAACATCGTGATGGCGTCAGGGTTCACTTCCGGAACGACCAGCGGAACGTCGGCGTCGTAGCGCCAGGCCGAGGAATTGTCGATGACGACGCAGCCCTTGGCGCCGATCTTCGGCGAATACTTCTGGGAAACCGTGCCGCCGGCCGACATCAGGCAAATGTCCGTGTCGGAGAAGTCGTAGTTTTCCAGGTTCTGGACCTTCAGCGTCTTGTCGCCGAAGGAGACTTCGGTGCCCAGCGAACGGCTGGAAGCGAGGGCGACGACTTCGTCGGCCGGGAAGCCGCGCTCGGCCAGGATGTTCAGCATTTCACGGCCGACATTGCCGGTCGCGCCGGCGATTGCGATCTTGAAACCCATACTCATGCTCTCTTTCTCTGTCTCTCCGCGGGTTCTGGAGGGAAACCCGCCGGCCTCGACGCGGGTTTCGGTCCCCGGCCATACCGGGGAGAGAGCGGTGGGCCAGAGACGTCAGACGGTTTTCGTCGTCGTTTTGGCCGTTGTTTTGGAAATGGATGCGCAATGGCGAACCCGTCCGGCGTTGAAGGCCGGATCGATCATGCTGGCGATGGTGAGACCAAGGCGGGACATGGCGGTTCCTTTGCGTGGGTGCTGAATACGCTCATCTCACGAAGAGTCAAGCCTTGCGCGTGCGCAAAGCGGCGCTTCGGCGAAGACGTTTCATCTTCGACCAAAGTCGTACACCCAAAGTCATAAGCCCAAAGCAGCGCTGCTGTCACAGTTCTTTTTCTGCCATCCTTCCAATCAGGCGCACCCTGTCCTGGGTTTTAAGGGAGAAACTCCGGACGATCATGGGCTGCCCGATACGCCGTTTTTGTGGAGGACAATGAAATGGCAAATGTTTCGACAGTGGGCGCGGCCAAATCGACGCCCATGACCGGCGAGCAGAAGAAGGTGATCTTCGCCTCTTCGCTCGGCACTGTTTTCGAGTGGTATGATTTCTATCTTTACGGTTCCTTGGCGATCTATATCGGCGCCACCTTCTTCAGCCAGTATCCGGAAACGACGCGCAACATCTTCGCACTTCTGGCCTTTGCTGCGGGCTTCCTCGTGCGTCCGTTCGGCGCGCTGGTGTTCGGCCGCCTCGGCGACCTCGTCGGCCGCAAATATACCTTCCTCGTCACCATCCTGATCATGGGCTTCTCGACCTTCGTGGTCGGCCTTTTGCCCGGTGCTGCCACCATCGGCATCGCTGCTCCGATCATCCTCATCATCCTGCGCATGCTCCAGGGCCTGGCGCTCGGTGGTGAATATGGCGGTGCCGCGACCTACGTCGCCGAACACGCCCCGGACGGCAAGCGCGGTTACTTCACCTCGTGGATCCAGACAACGGCGACGCTCGGCCTGTTCCTGTCACTGGTGGTCATCCTGCTGGTGCAGTTCATTCTCGGCAAGGAAGCCTTCGCCGAATGGGGCTGGCGCATTCCGTTCCTGCTTTCGGCCATCCTGCTCGGCGTTTCCGTCTGGATTCGTCTGAAGATGAACGAATCGCCGGCCTTCGCGAAGATGAAAGAAGAGGGCAAGGGCTCCAAGGCACCGCTGACGGAAGCCTTCGGCCAGTGGCGCAACGCCAAGATCGCGCTGCTGGCGCTGTTCGGCGCCGTCGTCGGCCAGGCCGTCGTCTGGTATTCCGGCCAGTTCTACGCGCTGTTCTTCCTGACCGGCGTGCTGAAGGTGGACGGCCAGTCGGCCAATATCATGGTCGCCTGCTCGCTGCTCATCGGCACCGGCTTCTTCGTGCTGTTCGGCTGGCTGTCGGACAAGATCGGCCGCAAGCCGATCATCATGGCCGGCTTGCTGCTCGCCATGCTCACCTACTTCCCGCTGTTCAAGGCCATGACCTGGGCCGGCAACCCGGCGCTCGCTCAGGCGCAGGAATCGATCCGCGCGACGGTCACCGCCGCCCCGGGCGATTGCAAGTTCCAGTTCAACCCGACGGGCACGGCGAAGTTCACCACCTCGTGCGATATCGCGACGTCGTTCCTGACCCGCAACTCGGTGCCCTATGACGTCGTCACCACGGCGGCTGCCGGTACGGCTGCGACCGTCCAGATCGGCGACAAGACGATCAACAGCTACGACGCCATCGCTTCGGCCGACCAGGCCAAGGCGCTCGACGCTGCCTTCCAGAAGGAAACCAACCTTGCCCTGCAGGCAGGCGGTTACCCGCTGGTGCGCGGTGCGATCAAGGTGCCGGACTCCAAGCTCGACGCCTTCGTCACGGCCAACCCGGAACTCGCGCTCGATGCTGCCGCCATCCGCGCCGGCGAGAAGGCGACGACGCCCGCTGCCGACCTCGTCACCGCCAAGCTGCTGACGGCCGAAGAAGCCGCCGGCGTCACCGAGATGGCGGTCTACACGGTCGACAAGGGCGGTGCCTTCACCATGGTCGCCGATCCGGCAAATGTGAACTGGATCATGACCATCGCTGTGCTGACGGTCCTCGTGATTTACGTCACGATGGTCTACGGCCCGATCGCCGCCCTGCTGGTCGAACTCTTCCCGACCCGCATCCGCTACACCGGCATGTCGCTGCCCTACCATATCGGTAACGGCTGGTTCGGCGGTCTGCTTCCGGCAACGGCCTTCGCGATGAGCGCCGCCCAGGGCGATATCTACTACGGCCTCTGGTATCCCATCGTGTTCGCCGGCATCACGCTGGTCATCGGTCTCCTGTTCCTGCCGGAAACCAAGGACCGCGACATCCACGCCATGGATTGATCTCCCCCTTCCGATTGTTCATGGCGGACCCGGCTCGTGGCAACACGGGCCGGGTTCTTTATTGGGGCTTGGGTGGCAGCAGCGCCTTCGGCAACGGCCAGCCGTGCTCGTTGAAGCGGAAGAGCCATTCCCTGCGGGCGAAGACGAAAGCGGTGGCGACGGCGGTCCAGAGGCCGAGCAGCAGGCCGGCGGCGACGTCGCTCGGATAATGCGCGCCGACGATGACGCGGGAGATGCCGATCATCAGCGCGCCGACGAGGAACAGCGGCCGCAGCCGCGGCGCCAGCATGGAAAAGGCGCCGAAAAACGAGCCGACGGCGGCGGAATGGCCGGACGGGAAGCTCGCATAGAGATTGTCATAGGCGAAGGGCGTCAGGCTGTAGGCTCCGAGTTCGGAGAAGAGTTCCGGCCGCGCCCGCCCGACGATCAGCTTGAAGAGATGCACCAGTGCGCTCGTCGCGCCGATCGTCACGAGGAAATAGAGCGACAGCCGCCGCGCCGTGCGGGCGCGACCCGCCAGCGTCTCGTTGCGGCTGACCCGGTGCACGATATAGGCGAGGATGACAACCAGGCCGGAGCCGTAGATCATCCAGCTGAACGTGCCGAAATCGGTGATGCGCTCGTTGAAGGTGACGATGCCGCCCGGAAGGCCTTGGGCGCGCTCGGAGAGCGTGGGATCGAAGGGCACGAGGGCCACGACGAGGAGCACGGTGGTGGCGAGGATCCAGAGCGAGGAGGTCGCAAACGATCGGTTCATGGTCATCCTTTGAAAACAGCGTCGCTTCCATGTGTTGGCGGCAGCCGGCATTTCAAGGGAGCGCAAACGAAAAAGGCTCCCTGAGCGCCTGCGCCGGGAGCCTTTTCAGCGAAGATATCCGTCTCAGGCCGAGAGCTTCTTGAACGCTTCGAGGATGGCGTCGCCCATTTCGGTCGTGCCGACCTGGCGGCTGCCTTCCGACATGATGTCGCCGGTGCGCACGCCGCTGTCGAGCACGTCGGCGATCGCCTTTTCGAGGTTGTCGGCTTCCGCGACCATGTTGAAGGAGTAGCGCAGGCACATGGCAAACGAGGCGATCATGGCGATCGGGTTGGCGATGCCTTTGCCGGCAATGTCCGGTGCCGAGCCGTGCACGGGCTCGTAGAGCGCCTTGCGCTGGCCCTTCGCGTCCGGCGCGCCGAGCGAGGCGGACGGCAGCATGCCGAGCGAGCCGGTGAGCATGGCGGCGACGTCGGAGAGCATGTCGCCGAACAGGTTGTCGGTGACGATGACGTCGAACTGCTTGGGAGCGCGCACAAGCTGCATGCCGCCGGCATCGGCCAGCATGTGCTCCAGCTGCACGTCGGAATAGGCGCGCTTGTGCGTCTCGGTCACGACCTGGTTCCACAGCACGCCGGACTTCATGACGTTGCGCTTTTCCATCGAGCAGACGCGGTTGCCGCGCGTGCGGGCGAGTTCGAAGGCGACGCCGGCGATGCGCTCGATCTCGTAGGTGTCGTAGACCTGCGTGTCGATGCCGCGCTTCTGGCCGTTGCCGAGATCGATGATCTCCTTCGGCTCGCCGAAATAGACGCCGCCGGTGAGTTCGCGCACGATCAGGATATCGAGGCCCTCGACGAGCTCGGCCTTCAGCGAGGAGGCATTGGCGAGCGCCGGGTAGCAGATGGCCGGGCGCAGGTTTGCAAACAGCTTCAGGTCCTTGCGCAGGCGCAGCAGGCCGGCTTCCGGGCGGACTTCATAAGGAACGTCATCCCACTTCGGGCCGCCGACGGCGCCGAACAGCACGGCATCCGCTGCAAGCGCCTTCTCCATGTCGCCTTCCGAGATCGCCGCGCCGTGGGCGTCATAGGCCGAGCCGCCGACGAGGCCTTCGTCGGTCTCAAAACCGGCGCCGAGTTCGGCATTCATATAGGCGATGATCTTGCGGACTTCCGCCATGGCTTCCGGGCCGATGCCGTCGCCGGGCAGGAGAAGGAGGGTACGCGCTGTCATGGCATTTTCCTTGATGTCATGGAATGGTCGCGCGCTTCTTAGCGCAACTTCCGTTCAAGGAAAATCGCCGGGACGAAAGATTTTTGCGCGAGCGTTTCAGTTTTGCTTGAGCGCCGTGACTTCGATTTCGATCAGCATTTCCGGCCGGATGAGCGCGCAGACGACCATCGTGGCGGCGGGGCGGATCCGGCCGAAGGTCTCGCCGAGGATCGGAAAGACCCGGTCGGCAAAGGCGGCGTCGGTCACGTAATAGTGGCAGCGCACGATGTCTGCGAAGGAGAAGCCGGCCTCCTCCAGAACCTCGCCGATGGTGGCGAGGCAGCGGCGCGTCTGCTCTTCGACGCTCTCGGGCATGGTCATGGTGGTGTAGTCGTAGCCGGTCGTGCCGGAAACGAAGCACCAGTCACCCTGGACGACGGCGCGCGAATAGCCGGCCTTTACCTCGAACGGCGAGCCGGACGAAATCAGCCGGCGCATCGGCTCAGGCCCAGGGCCGCGAGGAGGCGGTCTGCTTTTCGTAGCTGTCGATCGACGTCGCCTTTTCCAGCGTCAGGCCGATGTCGTCGAGGCCGTTCAGCAGGCAGTGGCGGCGGAAGGCATCGATGTCGAAGGTGATGCGGCCGCCGTCGGGGCCGGTGATTTCCTGGGCTTCCAGGTCGACGGTCAGGATGGCGTTCGAGCCGCGGCTCGCGTCGTCCATCAGCTTGTCGAGGTCGTCCTGGCTGACGACGATCGGCAGGATGCCGTTCTTGAAACAGTTGTTGTAGAAGATGTCCGCGAAGCTCGTCGAGATGACGCAGCGGATGCCGAAGTCGAGCAGCGCCCACGGCGCGTGTTCGCGCGAGGAGCCGCAGCCGAAATTGTCGCCGGCAACCAGGATCGTGGCGTTCTGGTAGGCGGGCTTGTTCAGCACGAAGTCTTCGTTGACGCTGCCGTCTTCATGAAAGCGCGCTTCGGCGAAGAGGCCCTTGCCGAGGCCGGTGCGCTTGATGGTCTTCAGGTAGTCCTTGGGAATGATCATGTCCGTGTCGATATTGACAACGGGAAGCGGCGCGGCGACGCCGGTCAGCTTGACGAACTTTTCCATGGCAAGGACCCTCGGAATACGGTGATGTCGGTTTCGCCAAGCGTTTAGATCAGTTTTCCCGGAATTTGAAGGAGAATCTTCCGAACAGCCGGGCGACCAGACGCAAAAGCCGGGCGCAGTCTGCGCCCGGTGCCTCCTGAAGGAGGGGATGCGGCCTAGAGATCGATGATCGTGCCGCGGCCGTCGTTCCAGATGCGCGGTTCGCGCTGGCCGGGGGCGGCGCGATCGTTGCGCGCGCGGGCCGTTGCCCGAACCGGACGGGGCTGGAGCTTGCCTGCGAGCATGCTGCCGAGCATCAGCACGGCGACGATGCCGGCGATGGCAAGGCCGAGCGAGGCGGCGAACAGGAAAGTCGCGCCGGCGATCAGCATGGTGAGGACGGTGAAGACGATGGAGCGTATGCGCTGCATGGGATTTTGCCCTTTCTGTAGAGATGAATGTGGGGGCCGATTTTGTCCATTGCAAGGCCGAAACCGGTAGTGCTTGCCGGCTGCGACAAAGCGCGGCAAAAAGGACGGATGAACAGGACACCGCACCACCATCCGCTCGCTCTCCGCCGCTCGGTGCTGAGCGTTCCCGCCATCAACACCCGCGCGCTCGCCAAGTCCGCGACGCTCGACTGCGACACGATCATCTTCGACCTCGAGGATTCCGTGCTGCCGGAGAAGAAGGCGGAGGCGCGGGCCGCCCTCGTCGCCCATTTCCAGGGCCTCGACCGGTCGGGCGCTCACGAATATGTCATCCGCATCAACCCGCTCGACGGACCGGACGGCGCGCTCGACCTCGAAGCGGTGCTGGACTGCATGCCGGACGCGGTGCTGCTGTCGAAGGTCTCGACGCCGCAGGACGTGCTCACCGTCGCCGACTGGTTGTCGGAGGCGGGTGCCGACGAGGGGCCGCGGCTCTGGGCGATGGTCGAGACGGCCGCCGGTCTGCTCAATCTTGCCGAAATCGCCGAGACGGGCCGCACCCATGGCGGCCGGCTCGACTGCTTCGTTGTCGGCCTCAACGACCTGCGCAAGGAAACCGGCATCGCCGATATTCCCGGCCGCCCCTTCCTCGTGCCGCTGCTGCTTCAGGTGGTCGTGGCGGCGCGCGCCTCGGGGCTCGATGTCATCGATGCGGTCTTCAACGATTTTTCCGATACGGACGGCCTCGAAGCGGAAGCCCGGCAGGGCCGCCAGATGGGCTTCGACGGCAAGATGCTGATCCACCCGACCCAGATCGCCATCGCCAACGAGGCTTTTGGTGTCACCGAGGCTGAGGCCGCCGAGGCGCTTGCCATCGTCGCGGCCTTCGACGCGCCGGAAAATGCCGGCAAAGCCGTCGTCGAGCTTGCCGGCCGCATGGTCGAGAAACTCCATGCCGAACAGGCCGGGCGCGTGCTCGCCAAGGCTGACCTGATCAACGAGAGAAAGAAGAAAGCATGAAAGTCTACCGCTTCCTGACCGGCCCCGACGATGCCGCGTTCTGCCACAAGGTGACGCTGGCGCTGAACAAGGGCTGGGACCTGCACGGCTCGCCGACCTATGCCTACAATGCCGAAACAAAGCTGATGCAGTGCGGCCAGGCGGTGGTGAAGGACGTGCCGGGCAAGGAATATACGCCGGATATCAAGCTTTCGGAGCAGTAAGCGCGAAACAAAACACGGCGCCGCCACTCCCCCACCTCTCCTCCGTCATGGTCGGGCTTGACCCGACCATCCATGGCCAGGGTGCCGTGTGGATCCTCGGGTCAAGCCCGAGGATGACGTCGTGGGTGGGGTGCCGTCGGTCGATAAACGTCGTCCGGCTCAGCCCGCCGCGATCTCGGCGCTGGCCTCGATGCGTTCCATGTCGTCGTCCGACAGGCCGAAATGGTGGCCGATCTCGTGGATGAGGACGTGGGTGATGATGTCGCCCAGCGTTTCCTCGTTCTCCGCCCAGTAATCGAGGATCGGGCGGCGGTAGAGGGTGATGCGGTTGGGCATTTCGCCGGTCTCGACGGTGAAGCGTTCGCTGATGCCGCGGCCCTCGAACAGGCCGAGCAGGTCGAAGGGTGTTTCGAGCGCCATGTCCTCGAAGACGTCGTCGCTCGGGAATTCGGCGATCTCGATGATGAGATTGCCGGTCAGCGCGCGGAACTCTTCCGGCAGATGGCCATAGGCTTCGAGCGCCAGCGATTCGAACGCGCTGATCGTCGGGGCGTGGCGCGTCCGCCAATCATCGGTCTGGTCTATGCGGGCCATGGGCTCTCCTTTGCCCGTCATATAGACGATTTCCAGCGTTTTTCGAGGGTCGAATTTGCATGCCCCGCCTGCATCCTATGCGTAAATGGGGCGGTTCGCGCGACGATTCGACGTTTGGGCCGGCAGGGGACGGAATCGGAGGGTTTAAGGAAAATCCGCGCCGAAAGCGACTTTTGCAATAAAATGTGATCGGTCAGTTTGCCGCACCGTTCGAAGTCTTTTTGACATGTCACCGAACTGTAACCCTCTGAAAAGACGATATTTATAATCAAGTTTAGAATGACTCTAAATTCATGAGTCAGTAAGGCTGACCTGTTCATTCTTGACAACAAAGGTCGCCTTTTGCTTAATGGCGGAAACTCAGTGCTTTGCGTATGACAGGCAAGACGAAATGCTGGTTTGCAGCTGCAACTTCATAACCGATAGTGAAATTGTCGATGTGATCAACGAGCTCCTCGACGAGGACTGTTGGCAGCTCATCGTGCCCGCAAAAGTCTATCACGCGATGCAGAAGCGGGGCCGCTGTTGCGGCTGTTTCCCCAACGTCGTCGACATCATCATCCGCACAACCGAGCAGTACCACGCCGGCCGCCACTCGACGGACGACGAGATATTTGATTTCATGATCCGCCTCAAACAATTCCATGAAGAAAACAGGAGAGCGGACCTTGAAAGGCGACAAAAAAGTCATCGAGCAGCTTAACGAAGCGCTCTATCTCGAGCTGGGTGCTGTCAACCAGTACTGGCTCCACTACCGCCTTCTGGAGGACTGGGGTTACACGCTTCTCGCCAAGAAGGAGCGTGCCGAGTCGATCGAAGAGATGCAGCATGCCGACAAGCTCGTCGCCCGCATCATCTTCCTCGAAGGCCACCCCAACCTCCAGACCGTCGCACCGCTTCGCATTGGCCAGAACGTCAAGGAAGTGCTGGAAGCCGACCTCGCCGGCGAATATGACGCCCGCAAGGCCTACAAGAAGTCGCGCGACATCTGTCATGACGCCGGTGACTACGTCACCATGAAGCTCTTCGAAGAGCTGCTGATCGACGAGGAAGGCCATATCGACTTCCTCGAAACCCAGATCGACCTTCTGAAGAAGCTCGGCGAGGAAAAATACGGCCAGCTCAACGCCGCACCGGCAAACGAAGCCGAATAAGGGCGCATCCGCGCCATCCGGAATGGAAAATCCCCGGCTTCGCCGGGGATTTTTGTTTGTCAGGGCGCCAGGTGCGTGAATGCGGCGACGACCTCTTCGTAGACCTTGCGCTTGAAGGGCACGATGAGCCCCGGCAGGTCCTGCATCGCCTTCCATTCCCAGGCGTCGAATTCCGGCTCGTGGCCGCCTGGCGGCGGGTTGATGGCGATCTCGCTTTCGTCGCCCTCGAAGCGGAAGGCGTACCAGCGCTGCGTCTGGCCGCGATATTTGCCCTTGAGGCCGATGCCGATGAGCTGGGCCGGCAGGTCGTAGTTGATCCAGCGCCCGGCATCGGCGAGGAGCGAGACGCTCTTCATGCCGGTTTCCTCGTAGAGCTCGCGGTGGGCGGCGGCCAGCGGGTCCTCGTCCTTGTCGATGCCGCCCTGCGGCATCTGCCAGAGCTGCGGCGAACCGTCATATTCGGAATTGCCGACGGGAATCCGCCGGCCGGCCCAGACCTTGTTGTCCGCGTTCAGCACCATGATGCCGACACAGGGGCGGTAGGGCAGGTCCTCGGCCCGAACCACCTTGTCCTTATCCTTGCCCATCGAAAATTCCTATTTTTTGGCGGGAACGGCTGCAAGCGACGCGACGCCGACGATCTCGATGCCGCGGCCCTGCGCTTCCTCGCACCATTCGCGGATCGCGTCCACACTTTCGTCGAAGGCCGAGGCCATGCCGATCGCCGTGCCGTTGCGCCGCGCGATGCGCTCCAGCTCGTCGAGTTTCTTCAGCACCGCATCACGCGAAAGGTCGGCATCGAGCTGGAGGTCGGCAAAGGCATGCGGCGCCTCGACGGCACCGGCGATGGTGCCTGACAGCGACTGCGCAGAGCTGCCGTCGTCGAGGAAGAGCAGGCCGCGGCTGGAGACGTCGCGGATCACCGGCTCCAGCGCATCGGCGTCGGAAAGGAAGCGGCCGCCCATGAAATTGACGATGCCGGTATAGTTGGTGATCTGCGCCATGGCGCGGTGCAGTTCGGCAAGGTTTTCGGTTTCGCCGAGCTCGGTGCGCAGCGTGTAGAGGCCGGGGTCGTTCTGCGGATAGTCGAAGGGTTCCAGCGGCATTTGCAGCAGGATTTCGTGGCCGTTGCGGCGCGCCTCCTGCATCCAGCGCGGCAGGCTGTTGCCGCTCGCGGCAAAGGCCAGCGTCACTTCGCCGGGCAGTTCGCGGATCGCGCGCTGCGTGCCCGTCTGGCTGAGGCCGAGCCCGCCGACGACGATGGCGATGCGTGTGCCGCGTGCGCCGGACCAGGGCCGGGCGTACTGGTCCATCGGCCGCGTGCCGTCGAGGCCGATGATCGGGATCTTGCCGTCGGAGGTTTCTTCCAGCAGGTCTTCGTTCGGGAAGGCGGCGGAGCGCGCATCCTGGCCGATGCGGTTGGCCTCGATGATGAGTGGCCCGGTGCCGTCGCGCGCGCCCGGCGTGTATTTGCGCACGACATTGCCGTCGTCGGTCAGCGTCTCTTCGACGCGCACGCCGGAAAGGCCGGTCGTCCGGCGCACGCCGTCCTTCGCCTCGGCGGTCTTCTGGTCGGGTTTGGCATCGGTCGTCGTGTCTGAGGAGGTTTCTTCCGCGGGCACGGTGAGCGGCGCGGTGCGCAGGCCCGTCGGCGCCAAAGCGGTCCAGCCGGAAAAACCGAGCATGCCGGCGATCGCCATGGCAAACACGACATTACCGGCGGAGAACCGCGACGGTCCTGCCGGTCCTGGCCTTGCCTTGCGGTCCTGGCCGAGAGGTGCGTGAATGTCTGTGCCCAAGGTCAGTCCGTGCTGGCCGGAAGGTGCAAGAAGAAATCCTGGCCCGTGCGGTGACGGGCCAGGAGCAAGCGGCTTACTTCTTCAGCTCTGCCTTTTCCGGATTGGCCGGGAAGGCCTTGTCCGTCTTCTGGCCGCGCAGCAGTTCCAGCGCATACTGAAGCTGGAGGTCGTCCTTGGCTTCCGGCGGCACATAGGCCGAAGAGCCGGAGCCTTCCTGCGTTTCGCTCTGGCCCTGGATGTGGCCGCGCAGGCTGGATTCACCGGCGGCTTCCAGCTTGCCCTGCAACTCGGCCGGCAGCGGCTGTTCGACCGTGATGTCCGGCGTGATGCCGGTGCCCTGGATCGATTTGCCGGATGGCGTGTAGTAGAGCGCCGTCGTCAGGCGCAGTGCGCCGGCGTCGCCCATCGGGATGATGGTCTGGACGGAGCCCTTGCCGAAGGACCGCGTGCCGAGCACGGTGGCGCGGCGCAGGTCCTGCAGCGCGCCGGCGACGATTTCCGACGCCGACGCCGAACCGCCATTGACCATGACGATGACCGGCTTGCCGTCGGTGATGTCGCCCGGCGTCGCGTTGAAGCGGCGGGTTTCGTCCTCGTTGCGGCCGCGGGTCGAAACGACCTCGCCGCGCTCCAGGAAGGCGTCGGAGACGTTGATCGCCTGGTCGAGAAGGCCGCCCGGATTGAGGCGCAGATCGAGCACGTAGCCCTTCAGCTTGTCGGCCGGGACCTCTTCCTTGATCTTGGTGATCGCGGCTTCGAGGTCGTCATAGGTCTTTTCCGTGAACGAGATGACGCGGAGATAACCGACATCGTTCTCGACGCGGGACTTGACCGCGCGCACCGCGATGATGTCGCGCATTATGGTGAGTTCGATCGGCTTGTCGGCGCCCTTGCGGATCAGCGTCAGCTTGATCGGCGTGTTGACGGCGCCGCGCATCTTCTCGACCGCTTCTTCAAGCTTCAGGCCGCGCACGTCCGCGCCGTCGATCTTGGCAATGAAGTCGCCGGCGAGAACGCCCGCGCGGGCGGCCGGCGTATCGTCGATCGGGGTGATGACCTTGACGAGCTCGTCCTCCATCGTGACCTCGATGCCGAGACCGCCGAATTCGCCGCGCGTCTGCGTGCGCATGTCGTCGGCGTCCTTGGCATTCATGTAGGACGAATGCGGGTCGAGCGAGGTGAGCATGCCATTGATGGCATTCTCGATCAGCTGGTCTTCCTTCGGCGGCGTCACATATTGCGCGCGCACGCGTTCGAAGACGTCTCCGAAGATGGAGAGCTCACGATAAGTTGACGAGCCGGCAGCTTCGGCAGGCAATGTCGCCGTGTTGATGACGCTCATGGCGGTCGCACCCATCAGTGCACCGACGATCACAAGTGAAGCCCTACGTATCATTGCGTGCCTTTCCAGAATTTTTTGCGGACCACCACGGCCGGGAATCAACCGGTTTTCCGTTCTTTCGGAATTCAATGTAAAGTGTCGGCTTGTCTGTTTCCAGCGTCAAAGCGTTGACACTCGCGACCCTTTTTTCACCCATCACGGCAAGTGGTTCTCCCGCCACGACGAATTGACCCTCTCGCACGCTCACCCGGTCCATGCCGGAGAGCACAAGATGGTAGCCCTCCCCCGCATTCAGGATGATCATGCGCCCGTAACTGCGGAACGTGCCGGCAAAGACGATCCAGCCATCCGAAGGGGCGGTGACCAGCGCGCCGGGATTTGCGGCGAGCGTCAGCCCCTGCGAATCATGGCCGGTGCCGTCTGCTTCGCCAAATTGGCGCAGAACGTCGCCGGCCACGGGAAAGTCCAGTTTTGCCTGCAGTTCGGAGAATTCATATGCCGGAGCAATGCGGTTTTTGTCGGGCACCGAGTCGCGCGCGAGCGCCCTCGCCCGCTCCCGTTCGGCGTCCGTCTGGTTGCGCCGTTCCTCTTCCTTGGTGCGCGCCAGGGCGGCCGCGTCGCGCACGGAGCCGATGTCGCGCTCCAGGCTGCCGATCAGGCCTTCCAGGCTGGTGGCGCGGGCCGCAAGCTCCTCGGCGCGCCGGCGTTCCGCGGCCAATGTGCGGCTGTTCGCGGCCGTCAGCGCCTCGTTCTGGGCGACCAGCAGTTCGGAGCGTTTTTCCTCCTCGACGCGTAGCAGCATGGCCTGGGCAAGCTCGGTGCGCTCGCGGTCGATGTCCGTCTTGACGTCCATCAATTCTTTGAGATCGGCGACGAGTTCCTCGGTCTCCTTGCGGATGCCGGGCACGACGGCGCCCAGAAGGATGGCGCTGCGCACGGAGGAGAGCGCATCCTCGGGCTTGACGAGCAGCGCCGGCGGCGGGTTGCGGCCCATGCGCTGGAGGGCGGCGAGAACTTCCGCCAGCAGGCCGCGCCGCTCGTGCAGCGAGGCGCGCACGCCCGCTTCGCGCTCGCGCATGCCTTCCAGCCGCTTTTCGCCGGTAAGAATCTTGTTTTCCATGTCCTTGCGCATCGCGGCGGACTTGACGATGGCATCGCGCAGGCTCTGGCGGGATTTTTCGAGCGTGGCGATCTCGGCTTCCAGCTCCTTCGTCTTCTCGCTCGAAACCGTGATCGACTGGGACAGCGTTTCGAGCTCCCGGCGCGTGCTGTCACGACGCAGGGCAAGAGCGGCGGCTGGATCGGGCTCGACCTTCGGCAGGGAGCCGGTCTTCTCCAGCGCGACATTTCCCTCGACGGGCTCGGCGGCAATGGGGTGGGAAACAAGGGCCAGCGACAGGACGGCCGAAAGCAGGGCCGGTCGCAGCAGGCGACTGACCCCCTCACCCGGATTGACTGTGCCGGCTTTCTTCATCGTCTCCCGAACGTCCGTTCCCCCAACGCTCTATGCTGATTTGGAGGTTTCGCCAAGAAATCCCGCTGCCGGAAAACACTTGGCCAACAAACCACGCCAAAAATACGGCCTCTGCCACCCTGCGCGCTCAGCCTTGCGTGACGATTGCGCGTAGAGCAATTCCAGCAAAAGTGTGCAGCGGTTTTGCGTCCGGAATTGCGTAAAAACAAAGAAAGAGAGCGTTTTCGCGATTCGAAGAAGTGCGGAAATGCTCTAACTGCGGTGATAGGGGTGGCCGGAGAGGATGGTGACGGTGCGGTAGAGCTGCTCGGCGAGCATGATGCGCACGAGCTGGTGCGGCCAGGTGAGCTTGCCGAGGCAGAGCGTGGCGTCAGCACGGTTGTAGAGCGCGGGGTCCAGTCCGTCGGCGCCGCCGATCGCGATCATCAGATCGCGTTTTCCGCCGTCACGGAAATTGCCGATCAGGTCGGCAAAGGCTGGCGAATCGAGCGATTTGCCGCGCTCGTCGAGCAGGATCAGCACGGCGCCGTCGGGCAGCGCCTTTTCCAGCAGGACCGCTTCTTCGCGCTTGCGCGTCTCGGCATTGCCGGCGCGGCTTTCGCCGACTTCGACAAACTTGCCGAGCTCCAGGCCGATGGCGGGGCCGGCCTTGGCGAAACGGTCCAGATAGCGGGCCGCAAGATCCTTCTCAGGGCCGGCCTTCAGCCGTCCAACCGCGAAAAGTCCAACCCGCATCGCCCAAACCCTGTCCGTTCGTGAGTGCGCTCAAGCCGCGCACCCGCTTTTCCCCACCGGACAGGCGTCCGGCGTCTGTTAATGGACGGTGCCGTCCTCGATCTCGGGAGTCGCCCACATCCGTTCGATGGCGTAGAACTCCCGGACTTCAGGCCGGAACACGTGGATGATGATATCGCCTGCGTCGATCAGCACCCAGTCGCCAGCCTCCAGGCCTTCGACGCGGGCATTGCCCAGGCCTTCGTCCTTGAGATCGGATATGAGGTGATCGGCAATCGCCATGACGTGACGGTTCGAGCGTCCGGACACGACCACCATGTAGTCGCCCAGTGCTGATTTTCCGGCAATGTCGATGGTAACGATATCTTCTGCCTTGGAGTCCTCGAGGCTTGCGAGGACCAGTTGAAGCGCGCGGTCGGCGGCATCGTCGCCACGTCCCGGGCCTTTCGAGAAGACGCTGCGGGCGCTTCCCTTTGCGTGCACTGTTGTCAGGTTCGTTCCTTTCTGGGTAACAGGACAGCACGTCTCGTACCGGCATTACCTTACCGGTACAGTGTAAATGTAGGCATCAATGCATGCCAGTTTCAAGACGTCACTTCTGAGGGATGGTTTTCTCTAGAGCATTTACAGCCGAAACGGCATCGTTTCGGCGTCGGACAATGCGGCAAAAACAAAACCTAGAGCATTTCCGGTGAACCTATGTTCACCGGAAATGCTCTAGGGCCGCGCGGTCGCGCAAGGCGGTGGAACTCAACGCCGAACGCGGCCCGTGGATGAAGGTCCAGGCCGGTGCCCGGCGGCCCGGAAGGCTCATCGCATCCTCCTCGTCGACGCGCGCATAGTCGAAGGTTTTCGCCATGCGCGAGGAGAGGTAGGAGAGCGTCGAGCCGGGGCGGTCGATGACGGCGATCGGGAAGGTGCAGGCGATCTTCTGCCAGTTCTGCCAGCGGTGGAAGGTGCCGAGATTGTCGGCGCCCATGATCCAGACGAAATGGACGCCGCGGTTCAGCGCCTGCACGCGCTCCAGGGTCTTTGCCGTATAACTCTGGCCGAGGCGCTTTTCGAAGGCGGTCACCTTCACCCGCGGGCTGGGGGCGATCGCCTCGCTGAGCTTGATGCGCTCGGCAAGCGGCGCCAATTGCCGATGGTCCTTCAGGGGGTTGCCGGGCGTCACCATCCACCAGAGCTGGTCGAGGCCGAGGCGGCGCAGCGCCGTTTCGGCGACAAGTGCATGGCCCTGGTGCGGCGGGTTGAATGAGCCGCCGAACAGGCCGACCGCCATGCCCTTTTCGACATGCGGCATTTTCAGGTAGCGGTCTGCAATGGCGTCCGGCGTCACTTCAGGGCCGCACCTGTCCGGTGCCGCGCACCCGGTATTTGAAGGAGGTGAGCTGCTCGACGCCGACGGGGCCGCGCGCATGCATCTTTCCCGTCGCGATGCCGATCTCGCCGCCCATGCCGAACTCGCCGCCATCGGCGAATTGCGTGGAGGCGTTGTGCAGCAGGATCGCCGAGTCGATTTCCGTGAAGAAGCGTTCGACGACGGCCGGGTCCTCGGCGATGACGGCTTCGGTATGGGCGGAGGACCAGCGGTTGATATGCTCGATCGCGCCGGAAATGCCGTCGACGAGAGTGACCGAGATGATGGCGTCGAGATATTCCGTCGACCAGTCCGTCTCGGTCGCGGCGACGAGATCGGGAATGCGGGCGCGAATTTCCTCCGTCGCGCGCACCTCGCAGCCGGCGGCGCGCAGGCCCTCCACCAGCGGCGCCAGATGCGTGTCCGCAACCGCGCGGTCGACCAGCAGCGTTTCCGCCGCGCCGCAGATACCGGTGCGGCGCATCTTGGCGTTGACGACGATCCTTTTGGCCATCTCCAGATCGGCGGACTTGTCGACATAGATGTGGCAGAGGCCTTCGAGATGGGCGAATACCGGCACACGCGCCTCGCCCTGCACGCGGGCGACGAGGCTTTTGCCGCCGCGCGGCACGATGACGTCGATGGCGCCATTGAGGCCGGACAGCATGGCGCCGACGGCAGCGCGGTCCGTCACCGGCACATACTGGATCGCGTGTTCCGGCAGGCCGGCGGCCTTGAGGCCCGCAACGAGGCAGGAATGGATCGCCTGCGATGAATTCACGCTGTCCGATCCGCCGCGCAGGATCACGGCATTGCCGGCCTTCAGGCAAAGCGCGCCGGCATCGGCCGTGACGTTTGGCCGGCTTTCATAAATGACGCCGATGACGCCGAGCGGCGTGCGCACGCGCTCGATATGCAGGCCGTTCGGGCGGTTCCATTCGGCGATCACGTCGCCGACCGGGTCCTTCAGGTCCGCGATATCGCGGATCGCGGCGGCGATGCCCTCGATGCGCTCCGCCGTCAGCGTCAGCCGGTCGATGAAGGAGGCGGCGACGCCGCTTTCCTTCGCATTGGCGAGGTCGATTTCATTGGCGGCGAGAATGGCGTCGCGGCCCGCGAAGATCTGTGCCGCCATCGCTTCGAGCGCGCGGTTCTTCTGCTCGGCGGTGGCAATGGCCAGCGGTCGGGCGGCGGCACGGGCGTTGCGGCCGATCTCGGCCATCAGGCTGTCGATGTCGGTTTTTTTGGCCTGGTCAAGCATGGCTCACATCCCTTCCCGCCTCGGCAAGCGGCGCTGCCGAACGGCCGGTCACCACGAGGTCGTCCCGGTGCACCATGGCCGCACGGCCGGCATAACCGAGAATGGCGGCAATCTCCGCCGATTTTTTCCCCACGATCAGGCGCGCTTCATCGGCATCATAGCCGGCAAGCCCCCTGGCGATCTCGCGCCCGTTCGCGCCGTAGATCGAGACGGTGTCGCCGCGCGAAAACGAGCCCCAGACGCCGCGCACGCCGGCCGGCAGCAGGCTTTTGCCCGAAGCGAGCGCCGTTTCCGCGCCGGCATCGATTTCGAGCCGTCCCGCCGGCTGCAACTGCCCGGCAATCCAGGTTTTGCGTGCGGTGACGGGCGAACCGGAAGGCGCGAACCACGAGGAACGAGCGCCCTCCTCGACCGCGCGCAACGGATGATCGACCTTGCCCGACGCAATGATCATGGCGCAGCCCGCACCCGTCGCGATTTTCCCTGCGTCGATTTTCGTCCGCATGCCGCCGCGCGACAATTCCGAGGCGGCACCACCGGCCATCGCCTCGATCTCCGGCGTGATCGCGTCGATCGTTTCGAGGAAGCGCGCGTTGGGATCGAGATGCGGCGGGGCCGTATAGAGCCCGTCGATATCGGAGAGCAGCACCAGCAGGTCGGCGCCCGTCATGGTGGCGACGCGGGCGGCGAGGCGATCGTTGTCGCCGTAGCGGATTTCGGTCGTCGCGACCGTGTCGTTTTCGTTGATGATCGGCACGGCGCCGAGCTTCAGGAGCTGGTTGATCGTCGCGCGCGCGTTGAGATACCGCCGCCGCTCTTCCGTATCGCCGAGCGTCAGCAGGATCTGGCCGGCGACGATGTCGTCCGTGGAAAGGCTTTCCGACCAGGCGCGCGCCAGAGCGATCTGGCCGACCGCCGCGGCCGCCTGGCTTTCCTCCAGTTTCAGGGCGCCCGAGGGCACTTTCAGCACGGAACGGCCGAGCGCAATGGCGCCGGAGGAGACGACGAGCACCTCGGTGCCGCCGGCTCTCAATGCGGCGATGTCCTTGCACATGGCATCAAGCCACGCCTTTTTAAGGCCGCTCGCCCGGTCGACGAGCAGGGCCGAGCCGATCTTGATCACAATCCGGCGGTATTTTCCGAGCGGTTTGCGGTGTCTCGTCATCTCAGTCGTCGGATCCGGAATTCTTCGCTTCAACGATGATGTCGCGCAGCGCCCGGAGCGTGCTCGTCATGCCGACGCCGGCAACGGCAGAAATCTGGTACGGCTTCTGGCCGCTCGCCTTCTGAAGCGCCTTGGTCTTCTTCTTCAACTCGTCCTCGTCGAGCAGGTCGATCTGCGACAGTGCCACGATCACCGGCTTGTCGGTGATGCCGCCACCATAGGCTTCCAGCTCGTGTTTCACCGTCTTATAGGCCTTGGCGACGTCCTCCTCCTGCGCGGAGACGAGGTGCAGCAGCACGCGCGTGCGCTCGACATGGCCGAGGAAACGGTCGCCGAGCCCGATGCCGTCATGGGCACCCTCGATGAGGCCCGGAATGTCGGCGAGGATGAATTCGCCGCCGTCGATCGTCGCGACGCCGAGGTTGGGGTGCAGCGTCGTGAAGGGATAGTTTGCGATCTTCGGCCGGGCGCGCGTGCAGGTGGCGAGGAAGGTCGATTTTCCCGCATTCGGCAGGCCGACGAGGCCGGCATCGGCGATCAGCTTCAGCCGCAGCCAGATGGTCTTTTCGTCACCCTCCAGGCCCGGATTGGCCCAGTTCGGCGCCTGGTTGGTGGAGGACTTGAAATGCGTGTTGCCGAAGCCGCCATTGCCGCCGGCCGCCAGCTTGAAGCGCTGGCCCTCGGTGACCATGTCGATGATCAGCGTCTCGTTGTCTTCCTCGAAGATCTGCGTGCCGACGGGCACCTTCAGCGTCACGCTGTCGCCATTGGCGCCCGTGCGGTTGCGGCCCATGCCGTGCGTGCCGGTCGCAGCCTTGAAGTGCTGCTGGAAGCGGAAGTCGATCAGCGTGTTGAGGCCGTTGACGGCCTCCACCCACACGTCACCACCGCGTCCGCCGTCGCCGCCGTCCGGCCCGCCGAACTCAATGAATTTTTCGCGACGGAACGAGACAGCCCCTGCCCCGCCGTCACCGGACCGGATATAGACTTTTGCTTCGTCCAGGAATTTCATCGGCTCGCCGTTCGCTTTTCTCGTCTTCTAATAGTGCCGTCTTCGATATAGCCGCTTGCCTGAGAGGTCAAAGACTATCGTGAAATTCGTCAGCTACAACGTCCAGTATGGCATCGGTCTCGATGATCGGTTCGACCTGCCGCGCATCGTGTCCAGCATTCACGGTGCCGATATCATCGCGCTCCAGGAAGTGACCCGCAATTTTCACCGCAACGGCCATGTCGACATGGTCGCGGAATTGCAGACGCTGCTCGCCACGCATTATTCCGTCTTCGGTGCGGCCTGCGATCTCGACGCCGGCTCGGCGATCGAGCAGGGCCGCGCGGTCAACCGCCGCTTCCAGTTCGGCAACATGATCTTTTCGCGCTGGCCGATCCTCTCGACCCGCACGATCCTGCTTCCGCGCACGCGAACGCTCGACAAGCTGAACCTGCAGCGCGGCGCCACCGAAGCGGTGATCGCGACGCCGAAGGGCACCATCCGCGTCTATTCCACGCATCTCGACCATGTCCACCGCGACGAGCGCATCGCGCAGATTCGCACTCTCAAGGATCGCGTCCAGCTTTACGGCTTTGAAGGCGGCGCGATTTCCGGTGCGCACGAATTCGGCCTGGCCGAACCGCCGGTGCCGGAGGATTACGTGCTGATGGGCGACTTCAACATGGTGCCGGAATCGCCGGAATATGACGAAATGGCGGGCAGCGTCGACGCGCTCTACGGCCGTCAGATCCGCGCCACCCATCCGGTCGATGCGCTGGCCGGCCTCGGCAAGCGACACGCCGCAAGCTACAGCTGGATCGATCCCAAGAACCATGCCGACCGCCTCTTCCTCGACTATTGTTTCCTCAGCCACGGCCTCGTCGAGCGGCTGACGGATGCCTGGGTCGACGAGACCGCCTTCGGCTCCGACCACCTGCCCGTCTGGTTCGAGCTGTCGTGAGAAACCGGGGCGGATCGCTCCGCCCCGATCTGTTTAGCGCCTGGGCGCTGCCGGGCGAAAATCGCCCGGCTCCAGCCGCGTTTCGATATGCGGAACCATGGCACCGCGGGCGACGCTGAACACGTCGCTGCATCCGGTGATGCGGAAGCCCGTCTTTTCCTGCACTCTCAGCGAGGCGAGGTTGTCGGCGAAGATGCCGGAGTGGATATCCGTGCCCGGCATGCGCATGAGGAACCGCGCCGTCGCCCCATGCACCGCCTCGCTCATATAGCCCCGCCCCCAGTAGAAGCGGTTCAGCCAGTAGCCGAGTTCCCATCCGTTGCCGCGCCGCTCGAAGGCGACACAGCCGATATGCACGTCGTCTCCCGCCGTGATGGCGAGCGCCCAGCCCTCGTAGAGATCGGTGGTGGCGATCGACAGCCATTCGCTCGCATCCTGCCGGTCATAAGGTGCCGGCACGCGGGCCAGCATGCGCGAGACCTGGAAGTCGCCGAGCGACTGCGCGATCGCATCCGCATCGGACATGCGGTGCGGGCGCAGCGCCAGGCGCGGGGTCGTGATGGTCGGGCAGGCACCGGGGCCGGTGCTGCGCTCGACATTCATCGGGGTCTGCATCGCGTTCATCGCATGCCTCCCCAGCTCTTCAGCGAGACCCAGGTCTTGCGGTCGAGCCTGTACCATTCGACGGGCACCATGCCGCCGACCGAGAGGCTCTGCACCATGCCGGTCGCCTGGAACTGGAAGCCGCACTTCTGGATGACCCGTCGCGAGGGGATGTTCATGACCCGGCACCGCGCGTCGATCTGCTCGACATCGCGGGTGCGGAAGACCATGTCGATCAGCGCATGCGCCGCCTCGGTGACATAACCCTGGTTCCAGTAGGGCTCGCCCAGCCAATAGCCGAGCTCGACAGTGCGTCCGTCCTCATGCGGCTCGATACCGCAGCAACCGAGGAAGGCGCCGTTGTCGGCTTTGGTAATGGCATAGACGCACTTGCCAATCGCGCCGGCGCGTGTGCGTCGCACGAAATCGGCGGCATCCGCCACCGTATAGGGGTGGGGCATGCGGGCGACCATGTTGGCGATATTGGCGTTGTTGGCGAGATGGGCAAGGGCGTCGATGTCGTCTTCGTGCGGGGCTCTCATGACGAGCCGCGGCGACAGTAAGATCGGGCAATCGGTCCTTGGCCGTTCAGGCCTCAGCCTTTCCTTGGGAGACCTTGATTGGTCGTCCCGCAACAATTCGGTCTGCATGGCTCAGTCCTCCAGAGCAAAAAGGGGAGATGGGTCTTGCCCCATCTCCCCTTTTTTCTTCAGGCCTGAACCTGTAGCGTCAGCCGGGTCAATGAGACGCCGGCTGTTTTAGAGCGCTACCGGCTTATTCCGCTGCTTCCGCTTTCGGGGCGACAGACACGTAAACGCGACCGTTGGCCTTCGTACGGAAATTCACATTGCCAGCCGTAAGTGCGAAGATCGTGTGATCCTTGCCGAGGCCGACATTGGCACCGGGATGCCACTGCGTGCCGCGCTGGCGGACGATAATGTTGCCTGCGAGGACGGCTTCGCCGCCAAACTTCTTCACGCCAAGGCGCTTGGACTCGGAATCGCGACCGTTGCGCGAGGAACCGCCAGCTTTCTTGTGTGCCATGGGAGTTCTCCTTTACCTGTCCGGATTATTCGGCTGCTGCTTCGGCTGCGGGTTCAGACTTCTTGGAAGCCTTCTTCGCTTTGCCGGCGGCTGCGATGTCGATGATGCGGACAGTCGTGTTGTGCTGACGATGACCACGCGAACGCTTCGAGTTCTGGCGACGACGCTTCTTGAAGGCGATGACCTTCTTGGCGCGGCCATGCTCGACGACTTCGGCCGTCACGATGGCGCCTTCGACGAAGGGCGCACCGATCGTGGCATCGGCGCCAACGCCGACCATCAGCACTTCGGTGAATTCGATCTTTGCACCAGCGCCGCCCGACAGCTTTTCAATCGTCAGAACGTCGTTGGCGGCCACGCGGTACTGCTTACCGCCGGTCTTGATGACTGCGAACATTTTATATCCTTTCATGTTCGTGCCGGCTCTTTGCCCTTTGAGGCAAGGCCGTCTTTTTATCAGTCGCTCGGAATGGCGATGCATTGGCGCACCGCCGGCTCATGCGGTTCCTTGCGGAGTACCAATAAGGCATGGCACAAAGAACCAGCGTCGCGGCACAAGTGAGACCTATGCCACTGCACCTTGCGCAATAGGTGAGGCGATGAAAACTGTCAAGGGAATTTCCGTCACCGTGACAAATAGATGAACATTCCTCGGGCGATCCCCCTTGCAAGCCCGTCCCACACCCGCTATGTACCGCCCCGCGTCGAAGGGCGCCGACCGACTATGCGGAGAGGTGGCAGAGTGGTCGAATGCACCGCACTCGAAATGCGGCATACCTGCAAGGGTATCGTGGGTTCAAATCCCACCCTCTCCGCCAAAATTCGCGCCATTGATTTCACGCGGTTTTCAAAAGCCCTGGATTGGGTCCGTACCCACCTATGTACCCGGGCTTTCCATGTATCACACACGCCACGGCAACGGCTTCAGATTTCAACGCCGAATCCCGCATGATCTCGTATTTATCCTTGGCACTTCTCCAATCCGTCTAAATCTCGGCAGGGTCTCCACTCGACAGGCTGCGACAATCTGCCGGCTCCTTGCCGCCCGTCTCGACCGGCTATTTGCTCATACCCTCAAGATGAGGGGTAAAACCATGAATGAAAATCAGGACCCGAGGGACGCGATCATCGCAGAACTCAAGGCCGTCATATCCAGTCTGATCGAGGATGCCAGGCAAGTTGCGGACGTCACTGACCAAGTGATGGCGGAGCAAGATCGCCTGCATGCTCTTGAACTCGAAAACCAGGAATACAAGGTAAGCGCTGTTTTCAGGCCACGGCTTTCAGTTCGTGCTTTGCGGCATAGGCCCAAGGCAGCAGGTCGTCGATCTGGCTATTTGGATGATTGTTG